>CAVFBC010000001.1:0-315859 GCA_963620575.1 Alistipes putredinis
CCGAAAGCGGATGCAAAGTTAGGGAGAGTTTTTGGATTTGCAAGGGGAGGGAGGAAAGATTGTGGAATAATTATGCGGCATATGAATTTACAATTTGCGCTTAGCTCTGTCTTTCAAAGTGTTAGCTTTTGTGTTAATCAGAGTTAAAAGCAAGATATGCATATGACAAGGGCTTGAATTATCAAAAGAAGCGGACTTATGAGCAATATTAACCAAGGTGCTCACGCTGCTATTTTATATATTTGCACATATTTTAATAGACTATTAATAGGCGATGGGCTTACAGCCAAGTATCGAAATGTTGAGATCGCTCACGAAAATATTATATACCAATGAGGTTTAACACATCAAATAAGGGCTGGCATGCCACAGTGACAATCGCACTTGGCGTTGCCATCTTTTCCTTTTGGAGATTTGTGCATCCCGAGGCTCTGTCATGCGCAGAGGAGCTGCAACTCTTTCTTTTCAGCAAGTGTTATCTTGCCGAGCGGCTCGCCTACCCCGGTGGACCGAGTGTTTACATTGGCGAATTCCTGACCCAGTTTTTCAATCCGCTCACACTTGGCGCGACCATCATGGCGGCTCTGTTTATGGGCATCCAGGTCATGACGTGGGGAGCAATGAAAACGAGTTTGGGTAGCGAAGGGGGCAAGGGCGCGGGGCTTGTCTACGGGTTGTCCTTATTGCCAGTAGCTGTTCTCCTAATTTTAATGGGCGACGAGAATATTCTGCTGACATACGCAGTGGAGATATTGATAGGAGTTGCCGCATGCGCCTGCTATGGTGTCGCAGAAAAGAGAAGATGGCCACGCGCGACTGTCTTACTCGTCGGGTTGCCTGTTTTGTTCTACCTGGCAGGGCCGGCCTCATATATGCTTCTGACATACGCCTTGACACAGAGAGTGACATCGCGTAAACCTATGAAGACGGCAGACTTCGTCTTTGCGGTCGCCGCCATTGAGACGGTATTAGCAGTTATCTTAGGTTATAGGTTGTCAGCGTTCCCATTGGACAGAGTGGCGCTGGGCATCGGCATCTACAGAATGGCTGCGGCGCCCGTCATGCCAACAGCCATGATTGCCTTGTTGGGCTTCATTGTCGCCGTTGCAGGGTGGCGCGGCGCAAACATAAAGCATGGCGAAGTCGTGGCTGTGGCGACTACCGCTATCGCCTGCATCATTGGCACACATTTGTCATATGACGAGTTCAAATACAGAGTGATGAAATATGACATGTGCCTGAGGATGCGAGACTGGAAACGGGCTATAAAAATGGCGGAAGAGAGTGAGGCTAAGTCGCCCTTAGAGTTAGCCACCATAAACTTCGCGCTTGCCATGCGGGGGGAGTTAGCCGACCGGATGTTTGAATTCAAACAGGTGAACAGCGAGGGACTACTGCCCGTCTTCAGCCGCGAAGTGTTCACCACAATGATGACCGGGGACATCTATTTTGAGCTTGGCATGGTGAACACCGCGCAACGGTTCGCCTTTGAGGCACAGGAATCCATACCCAACCAGCAGAAAAGTGGTCGACTGACACGCAGATTGGCCGAGGTTGCCATTGTTGACGGCAAATATGAGTTAGCCAAGCGTTACCTCGGTGTGCTGGAGAAGACCTTCGCATACAGGCAGTGGGCAAAAGAGACAAGAGAATTGATAGCAGACGAGTCCAAAGTCAACAGCCACCCACTCTATGGAAAACTCAGGCGGCAGAGGGTAAAAGAGGACTTCTTTTACAGTGACCGCGAACTTGACCAGATGCTTGGCCTTTTGTTCAACCATGACAAGACAAACAGACTTGCGGTAGAGTATCTGCTGGCATGTGAGCTTTTGACGAGAAACTTGCCAGCCTTCGTGCGCTACGTGCCGCTGCTTAGTCAATTGCCCAATGGAGGCGGAATGCGAATTCCCCGCGCATATCAGGAGGCACTGTGCATGGCGTGGGCGCAAAAGCACACAAGTTTTGATGGTATTCCGTGGAGGATAGACCCACAGGTGAAGAGCTCATTTGTTGACTTCGCGCGCATACACTCAGCGAACAACAGAGACCCGCGGCTGAGCGAGGGATGGTTAGAAAGCAGCTATTGGACCTACTTTGTCAGCCAACAATAGGGAGAGAAGGACACGTCAGGTAAAACCAAAGAGGAGACAAGAGAAATGAGATATAGACACATAGCACCAGCAGCCATAGTAATAGCCGTGACATCGTGCACAGAGATGCCTAAAGATGTACGCCCGTTGGACACATTGCCCAAAATATGGCCCGACTACACAGGCGTAACAATTCCGAGGACAATCGCCCCGCTCAACTTCGCCATGGCTGATGACAAGGCGACAACCGTCTTTGCCACAATCACGGGGCCGGACGGCAAATCCATCACAGCCAATGGAGAGGAGGCCAACTTCGACATTGAGGAGTGGAGAAGATTGCTGACGTGCTGCGGAGACGGAGACAGCATAATGGTGTCAGTCTCTGCGAAGTACGCCGACGGGTGGAAGGGATATAAGCCATTCGCAGTTTACGTCTCAGCCGACACACTTGCCGCATATGGATTGACATATAGGCGGATAGCACCTGGGTATGAAGTGTATAGCCGTATGGGGATTTACGAGCGATGCCTATCATCATTTGACGAGACAGTCATAATGGAGAACACCGAAATTCCCAACAGCTGTGTGAATTGCCACACGGCGAGACGAGGCAGCACGGATGACTACTTGTTCCACGTCCGCGGAGAAGGGGGCGGGACCGTACTCTCCCATGGTGGCAAGATAAAACTGCTCAACACACCGACAGCCAAAACAATTGGTGCCACAACCTATCCGGCATGGCATCCTGACGGGCGTTATGTCGCATTCTCAGTCAACACCACGAGACAATCATTTCATCAGACAAAAGAGAAAAGACTTGAAGTCTTTGACGTGGCAAGCGACATTGTGACGTACGACATAGACGAGAACAAGATAATAACCACTCCTCTGCTCAACAAGACAGACAGTTGCTGGGAGACATTCCCATGTTTCAGCGCAGACGGAGACACATTGTTCTACTGTTCGGCAAAGCCGAGGCAAGTGCCATCGGACGTGCAGAAGTCACGCTATATATTATCGAGCGTAGGTTTTGACGCCAGCACTGGTCGATTTGCAGCCAAGTCGGACACCGTGTTGGACCTCAAGGACAGGGGGCTCAGCATATCGCTCCCACGAACATCAGCAGACGGACGGTTCCTCATGTTCACCACGTGCAATTATGGCACATTCCCCATTTGGCACAGCGAGGCGGACTTATGGATGATGGATATGAACACAGGCGAGGCTCGACCTGTTGAGGAACTGAACAGCGGGGAGTCCGATAGTTTTCACAACTGGAGCCCAGACTCTCGATGGGTGGTGTTCTCAAGCAGGCGTGGAGACGGGTTATTCACAAGGCTTTACTTAGCACACATATCGGCAGACGGAAAAGCCTCAAAACCATTCTTGCTGCCGCAGATAGACCCCAAGCGTTATTACAGCGAGATGATGTACTCGTATAACGTACCCGACTTCAGCACAGGGAAAGTTGAGAACGTTGGCAAGCAAGTTGGCCGCATAGCGCAACGCGGAGGCAAAGAGCAGGTAGGCGTGGAGTAGGAGTATTATTACAAGATAACGAATAAGCCCATCTTGTCGCAAGAGTGCGACGGGATGGGCTTTCTGCTGTAGATATTTTTGCTGCGAATTGCGGACAAAGAACAATGTGTGGGGGAAAAAGGTGAGAAATGGGATGACATTGGGAAGGAGGAAAGACCATACACAACGAGATGAGAGTACCGATGTGGAAGGAGTTTAGGGAGCTTTGCGTTTAGACGGAGAGAGGACGGAAAGGGTGAGTGAGGAGCACTGTTTTGGGGGAAATGTGGCTTTCACACAAAAAAGCCTGGCGTCATTGCCCAAACGGCAATGGCGCCAGAACTCTCAAGTCAACTTCTGTCTTACAAAGTTGTTTGGGCAGGCTTAAATTTATTTAGCCTTGAAATTCCAGTAGGCGACCTCATGATTGCAGGCATCACTGTTGTAGTCACCGCCATCGGGGGCTACGAGCGTCATCGTGTTGTCGTCAAGGAAGACAATGTCATACTCAGTGACATAGCGTGGAACGCCGAAATTCGAGCAGGCATTCATCTCGAAAGGCCAGAGAATAGAGTTCTCGCCAGTCTTGAGTTTGTATTGAGACCAGTTGGTGTTCTCAGTCTGCTCGACGAGTTCAAACTCAGTCTCATTGAGCTTGTTGCCATTGGCGTCATACTTGATGAGACGTCCGTCCTCAGTGAACTCCATATAGGCGTCGAAACTCTCCTCGCCGGTGAGTGCACCAGAGACAGAGTGCTTGAGCTGGCCCTCCCAATCAGCCTCGGAGGTTACGCCCCACCAATGGTTGGATTTTGCAAAATCTGAACCTAAGGCTTCGGAAGTATTAATCCAACCATCATTGCCCCAGACAGTGCCGGCCTTATTTGCCGACGTATTCCATGTCCACTTCTTAGAGCCAGTGCCGTCCAAGCCAGCGAGAGAGCCGAGGGCGTCAACAGCCTTGAAGTTCCAGTAGGCGACCTCATGATTGCAGGCATCACTGTTGTAGTCACCGCCATCGGGAGCTACGAGAACCATGCTTGAGGCTGTTATCTGAACAACATCGAACTCAGTGACATAGCGTGGAGTGCCGAAATTCGAGCAGGCATTCATCTCGAAAGGCCAGAGGATAGAGTTCTCGCCAGTCTTGATGCGATACTTGGCCCACTGAGTGTTCTCAGTAAGCTCAATTATCTCATAGGTTGTCTCATTGAGCTTAGTGCCATTGGCATCGTACTTCTCAATGGTGCCATCCTCTGTGAAGACCATATAGGCGTCGAAACTTTCCTCGCCGGTGAGCTGACCAGTGACAGAGTGCTTGAGCTGACCATCCCAATCATCCTCGGAGGTTACACCCCACCAGTGGTTGGATTTTGCGAAATCTGAACCTAAGGCTTCGGAAGTATTAATCCAACCATCATTGCCCCAGACAGTGCCGGCCTCATTAGCCGACGTGTTCCACTTGTAGACCTTGCGGCCTGTGCTGGAGCAGAAGAGCTTCTCGGCGAGAGAGAGGTCTTGCTTGACATAGACATTGGCCGTCTTCTCAGAGACGATCTCCGTCCCATCCGAGTTGTAGCAGACGACATAGAACTTCTGATTGGGGTCAGAGCCACGTGAGGGAGCGATGGAGAAAGACCCGGATGCGCCAGTGGCGAGAATGTTTTGTGAGCCGTCAGCCTTAAGGTTGTAGACCTTGACAATCTGGGCGGGCGATGTGGTGTAGGTGAAGTAGTTGCCATCGGCCGCAGGGTTGCCATCCTTATCGGTCTGGGTGAACGAGAAGGCCTCCGAGAGAGCCTCCTGCGTAGTCACGATAGGATCGAAAGTGGCGTCATCCTCCACAGGGTCGCAAGCGCAGAGCAGGCAAGCGGCGGCCAGTAAGATATAACGATTCTTCATTTTGATACTCTTTTCGATTGTTAGTGGGGATATGGGCCAGCGGCGGAAATCCGCCAGCCCACACATACCCACCTAATGAATTGCTTTGTGGACCAGAGCCACCCTATTAATTGTAGACGGGGGCAGAGGTCATGATGCAGTCGGATCCACTCCAACCCGGGTTCTGCTTGAGGACAGACTCGTCATCGACAATATTGATCTGAGATGACGGGATGGGCCAGAAGCCATCGGTGTCAGCATAGCGCTGCGCCCAAGAAGAGGATGCGTGGTGCATGGTTGTCCACTTGCCTGTGTAGTTGACACGCGTGTTCTCCTTGCGTTGGAGAGTCTTGGCGGCGAGGCAATTGACGCCACCATCCTTGCCAGACCAGCGGCGGAGGTCATTGAAGCGGAGACCCTCACAAGCGAACTCGAAGCGACGCTCGTTCTGGATGTTGATGAGTGAATAGCCTTGTGAAGCAAGGCCTGCGCGCTCGCGAACCTTGTTCATGCCGGTAGCGTCGCCCGTGAGCTCGGTGTGCATGAGGAGCACGTCGGCATAGCGCATGAGGACGAAATCGGTGTAGTGCGAGCCCTGCATAGAGTTACCCGTGGTTGGAGACTGGCTGCCACCCGTCTCAAGCCTGTAGAAGTCCCAGAAAGTGTATGGGCCGTCGGTGAAGCTGTCCCAGTTGGAAGAGGTGTTGCCATTGATAGGCGTCGTGAGATCCTTGACAGTGACGGCGCAGAGCTTCTTGTTATAGTAACCAGCGTCCTCGGTGCAAGAGGTGGTGAAGGCGAACTTGGTGAGCTCGTTCTGGCAGTCGATGATGGTGGCCGACTTACGTGGGTCGGAGTCATTCCAGTCATCCCAGAGCTGAGCGTTGACAGTGCCCTGTCCCCAGCCTTGAGCGTAGGGGAAAGTAGCCTCGCCACCGTTTGAGTTGCCATTGCCATCATCATCGCAACGGAGAGAGACATAGAGTGAAGACATGTTACAGAAGCCCATGCCCGTTGTGCCGTTCCAAGAGGCGGTGTTGCCGTACTGGATTTGGAAGAGCTGCTCCTCATTGCCGTTGCCGGCCCAAGTCTTGCCAGCCTCATAGAGATCCTTCACGAAATCGTAAGACTCGGCAGTGTACTTGTTAGAGTAGTCCCAGAGGCGACGATAGTCATCAATGAGCGAGTATTGGCCACTGGCCTCAACATCCTCAAGCACCTTGACGACATCGGCCTTAGTAAGAGACGCATTCTCGATGCCCGACTGAGACGGGAGCGAAACGGCATCGGGGGTTGCGGTGGCGAGTTCGGAGACCTTCTTATAGAAGCCCTCGTAGAACATATAGGCGCGGGCGAGATAGCCGCCGGCGGCACCCTTGGTGGCATGACCATCACCCTGAGTGGTTGCGCCGTAGGTCATGAGGTTATATGCGCTCATGAAGTCGGCCAAAATATGCGGGTAGACAACCTCCTCGGCGCTCTGCTGTGGGCATGGGTCGGGAGCTGCGGCCGTATAGTAGGCCGGGATGTCACCCCACATCTGAGTGCCCCAGAGGTAGAAGAGGCCGCGGAGGAAATAAGCCTCGCCAATGAGCTGGTTGCGAGTCTTCTCGTCAATACTGCTCATGATGGCCTCATCGGTGTTGAGGATGGCGTTAGCGCGTGCTATGGCAACGTAGATGACGTGCCACGTGTTGTTGCTTGAGCTGGTCGAGGTGCCGAAATAGTCAGTATTGGTGACCATGAGGTGACCAATGGCGTGGCACTCCGTATCGCCCGTGCCGCCGGCTCCGTTGCAGTCATCACTCGCGAGAATGTTGATAAAGAACGGGGCGTTGAGAGGGTTGTTAGAGATCTGGTTGAGGCAGCCATAGAGTGCAGCCAGCTCCTTATTGAGGTCGGCTGCGGAGCCCGGGTAGTTGCCCGAGTTAGCCTCCGTATAGTTTTCGCTGTCGAGGAAGTCGTCACACGCCGAGAAAGAGAGCGCGAGCGACGCGGCGGCAGCCAGTGCTATAAATTTTTTCATAATTAGCATCTAAAGGGTTGGAGACACTTAGAACTTGATGTTGACACCTGCGATGTAGGTGCGCGCTGAGGGGTAGAGGCCGAGATCGACACCCTTAGCCCAGTCATTGGTTCCGCCAGAAGCGCCCACCTCAGGATCTACACCGGTGTACTTGGTGAAGCAAGCGACATTCTGCGCCTGGACATAGATGCGGAGCATGCCGAACGGAGAAGACTTCCAGAGGTTCTTGGTGAAGTCGTAGCCGAGCGTGATGTTCTGAATCTTGAAGAAGTCGGCATCCTGCATATAGTTGGTAGAGACCCAGCTGTAGTTCTCGTTGCCGTAGCCGAGGCGTGGCTTCGAGTTGCTGGTGCCCTCACCGTGCCAACGGTCGAAGACATCGCGGGTGTAGTTGCTATATGGGTTGGCGAGGAGAGCGGTGCGGTAGCACTGCATGACCTGCTGACCAAAAGCGCCGCTGCCGCTGATGCTGAAATCGAGACCCTTCCAGTCGAGACCGAGGGTGACACCAAGAGTCACATCGGGGTTCGGGTCGCCAATCTCATGGCGGTCATTGTCGAGGTCGATCTTGCCGTCGCCGTTCCAGTCATCCCAGATGCAGTCACCAGGGCGAGCACCGTCGAGAACAGCCTTGCCATCTGCTCGAGCCTGATCAATCTGAGCCTGGTTCTGCCAGATGCCGCTGTAGCTCATGCCACTGAAATAGCCAATGGCGTGGCCCTTCTCAACGAGAGAGACATAAGACGAGTTCTGGAAGAGAGCCGAGCCGGTGCTGTCGCCGATGCGGCCAGAAGCAGTGCCGAGCTTGGTAACCTCATTCTTGTTATAAGCCACATTGACACCGACATTGTAGTGGATGTCGCCCTTTGTGTCATTCCAAGAGAGAGCGACCTCGATACCCTTGTTCTCGACATCGCCACCATTGATATAGGCAGCCTCCTCATAACCGAAGACATCCTGAGTAGGAGCCTGGACGAGCCAGTCCTTAGTGGTCTTCTTGTACCAATCGAAGTTTACGCCGAGACGGCTGTCGAGCAAGCGAGCGTCAAAGCCGACGTTGATCTGCTCAGAGGTCTCCCAAGTGACATCGGGGTTAGGCTGGTTACGGGCGTAAGCGCCAGTGACATAGTTGCCGGCACCGGTGGTGTAGGCATTGTCTGAGCTAAACTTATAGCCGTAGTCGGCATAGTCGGAGGGAGAGAAACCGATGTTAGAGAGGTAGACGTAATTGTCGATGTTGCAGTTACCGTTCTGACCCCAAGAGGCGCGGACCTTAAGGAAGTTGAGAACATTGCTCGTGCTCTGCATGAAATCCTCGCTTGTCATGACCCAGCCGAGTGAGGCAGAGGGGAAGAAGCCCCAGCGGTTGCCACGTGAGAAGTTGTTAGACGCGTCACCACGGACAATGAGAGTCGCGAGATACTTCTCGTTGTAGTTGTAATTGATACGGCCGAAGACAGAGGCGATGGTACCCTGACCCTCAGTTGCCGTACCTGTTATACCAGTCACCTGGCTCAGGTCATAGTTAGAGAGGAGGTTATACTTGTAACCATTAAGGATGAGCGAGTTGAGCTTGTCAACGCCAGACTGTGCGGTGCCGCTGAGGTCTGCGCTCCAGAGAGACTTCTCGATGGACTGACCTACGAGGACATCGAAGTGGTTGCCAGCGAACTCGGGGACAACATATGAGAGAGTGTTCTCAACATTGATGCTTGAGCTTGCGCCCGCAGCCTGATAGACACTGTAGTTAGAGCCTGACTCAGTAGAGCTGGTGCTGTAGGGCATTCCGACGCGCTTGTTGGCGTAGGCAGAGTAGCCTGTGTTGAACTGGCCACGGTACTTAAGGTTCTTGATGAACTCAACCTCAAGGAAGAAAGTGGCGCCGACGCCGAAATCGCGGTTGCGGTTGATGGAGTTGCGGCCACCGTTGTAGAGAGTCTGGAGCGGGTTAGAGAAAATCTGGGTAGAGAAGCCCGAGCCGTTCTTCTCGTAGCTGGTGAGAGAGCCGTCCTCGTTATAAGCCGGGGTGAGAGGAGAGGCGGCATAGGCGTCATGCATGACATTCCAGTAGCCGTTGCCCTCGGCGAGGTCGTGGCTCCTGTGATACCAGAAAGAGAGGTTCTCGCCAATCTTAATGACATCGCGGTTGTCCTTGGCACTGCGGTAGAGGACGTGATCGGAGTTGATGCGTCCGCCATAGCGGCGATAGTTGGAGGCGTTGCTGCCGCCCATGATGCCATCCTGATCAGTATAGTTGATAGACATGGCGAACTTAGAGCGGTCAGAGCCGCCAGTGAGGCTGAACGAGTGGCTCTGCTGGATGGCGTCCTCATTTTGGAACTCCTTGAACCAGTCAGTGCCATCCCATCCGTTGTTGACCTTCTCAAGGATTGAGGCGGGGACAAGCGAAGCCCAGTCGACAATGTTGCCGGTCTCGTTGAAGACTGCCTCATTGACAACCTTCATGTAGTCTTGCGCACCGAGGGTGGCAGGACGCTTGAGGGCGTTTGAGACGCCGACGTAGCCGTCATACTGCGCAGTGACCTTGCCCTCCTTGCCTTGCTTGGTGGTGACGAGGATAACACCGTTTGCGGCACGTGCGCCGTAGATGGCAGCCGAGGCAGCATCCTTGAGGACATCGATGCTCTCAATGTCATTGGGGTTGAGGCCGTTGAGACCGTCATTGGCCGTACCGCTCTGAACACCGTCAATAATAAGGAGAGGAGAAGAAGTGCCAATGGTGCCGGCGCCGCGGATGTTGACCTTGAAGCCCTTGCCAGGCTGAGCCGAGCTCTGGGTGATGCTGACACCCGGAGAGACAGACTGCATGGCGGTGAGCGCATTGGTGGTGTTCATCTTAGCGATGTCATCGCCAGCCACCTGTACAGTAGCACCTGTGACAAGCTTCTTTTTCTGAACACCGTAACCGACGACGACAACCTCGTCGAGGTCAGAAGCCTCATCCTCAAGAGTAATGTTGATGGGGGCTCCTGAGAAAACCGCCTCCTGAGTCTTGAAGCCGAGGAACGAGAAGACAAGCGTGCTGCCATTCTCGGCCTGAAGCGAATACTTGCCGTCAAAATCGGTGACGGTTCCTATTGTGGACCCTTTGACCACAACTGCCACTCCGGGCAGCGGTTGGCCGTCGGAGTGTGAGATGACCGTGCCCGAGGCCGTCTGAGCCTGAGCGAAGCAGTCAGAGGCCGCCATGCCTTGCACGCATAGCAGCAAAGCGAACAGCCACGCCACGAGCATGTGCCTGTTGCCTGTTGAAATTCTCTGTTTGTTTATCATAAGATCATTTATTGGTGTTGAGAAGCTGAAAGCGCAAATGTTAATTCTCGTTATCAACTACAACACAAAGGTAAATCGAGATTACGAGAACCATCGATACTATTTTAACAAGAAGAAGTAGTTTTTTTACATATTAACAATTCAAACGATGTATTTTACCGTTTTTAGCCAACGGGGCATAACAGAGGCTGAGTTCACTTAGAACGGCGGTGGACAAAAACGTAAAAAAACAAAAATGGGCGATTATTGGCGACAGAGAACCTCAGAGATTAGCAAACTTCCAAACCTAATCTAAAAGCAACTAATAATCAACCATTTGACAATTCGTCTTAATTTCAACGAACACGGAAAGAGGTATTCGCAAGCGAACAGACAACGGGTGGACATAAATGTAACAGGGTAAAAGGAGCGTCGGACAGATGGGTGCTTAGCCAGCAAATGAAAAATGTGTGGGACAAGGGCACAAGACGTCAGGAAAAGCTAAGGAACATACAATTACTGTTGAATAAATATAGGCTCAGAGAACGCTAAGGGAGAGAATTATAGTCTTCAGCTAACGTGGCACCCCTGCGGTTTCGTTTAGATATTTTCACATTTGACGGAATAAGACGAAAAAAGGCCGTGCGCCGTTCCCTGTCGAGCCTGCGGAAAACCACGGCTGATGGGAGACGGCGCACGGCCATCAAGGGGGAAGCACTCCCCCTCTTTATTTCTTCACGCTGCCCTTCTCGATGAGGTACTCTGCGATCTGAACCGCATTGAGAGCAGCGCCCTTGCGGATCTGGTCACCAGTGAGCCAGAGAGTGATGCCATTGTCATTGGCAAGATCCTTACGGACGCGGCCGACATAGACATCATCCTTGCCAGCACTCTCAAGTGGCATTGGGTAGACATAGTTCTGCGGGTCATCCACAAGCGTGACACCGGGAGCGCCAGTGAGAGCCTCGCGGACCTGAGCCACGGTGAGCGGCGCCTCAGTCTCGACCCAGACACTCTCGGAATGGCTGCGGAGGCTTGAGACGCGGACGCATGTGGCAGATGTGCGGACATCAGAGTGCATGATCTTGCGCGTCTCGTTATACATCTTCATCTCCTCCTTGGTGTAGTCATTCTCAGTCATCTTGTCAATCTGCGGGATGACATTGTATGCCAACTGATGGGGGAACTTGCTGATAGTCTTGGCCTCGCCAGTCTCGACAAGCTCCTTGTACTGCTGCTGGAGCTCGGCCATAGCTGCAGCGCCCGCGCCAGAGGCAGACTGGTAGCTGGAGATGTGGATACGCTTGATGTGCGAGAGCTTCTCGATGGGCTGGAGCACGACAACCATCATGATGGTGGTGCAGTTAGGGTTGGCAATGATGCCACGCGGGCGGTTGAGGGCATCCTCTGCATTGCACTCAGGGACAACCAGGGGCACGTCGTCATCCATGCGGAAAGCCGACGAGTTGTCTATCATCACAGCGCCATACTTAGTGATATCCTCGGCAAACTCTTTGGAGACGCCTGCGCCAGCCGAAGCCAGTACTATGTCGACATCCTTGAAATCGTCGCCGTGCTTGAGCTCCTTGACGGTCAACTCCTTGCCACGGAAAGTGTACTTGGTTCCGGCGCTGCGCTGAGAGCCGAAGAGGACGAGTTCGTCAAGAGGGAAATTCCTCTGGTCGAGGATGCGGAGAAATTCCTGTCCAACGGCACCACTGGTGCCAACGATAGCAACTTTCATTTTGAAGAGATGCGGATTGTTAAAGGCAGTCGGCCCATCAGAAGATTAAGCCTCGAGCTGGTTGAATTAAAAAGGAACATTGACGGATAAAGACAAAGAGCCGCATGGTTATCGCCATTAAAGCTTACCTTTGCCCCCATCGGCACGGAGCGGAGAGGCAAGTGACCGCCCGCTTTGAATGCTGCGCAAAAATATGAAAAAGAAACGAGTTAAGGAGATGAACTCTGCCGCATTTGTTATTTTTATCGCTTTTTTGTGTAATTCGGCCGTCTGCTTGTCTCAAGACCTCTTCGGTAGCGAATCCAAGACATGGAAATGGCGCGGTGACACCGACTACTTCTGCATGGACGAGACGCACATGTGCGTGTGTGACGATGACGACGTCATGCCCACGTGCAGCATCTACGCCATAACTGGCGAGCCGAGCGAGGGGACAGCGTGGCAAATCACGTTCACAATAGACCCATCCGCCCAACTTGACACATATAATTATATAGCCATAGCCATGGGTGCCACCGCCACCACACTGACCGAGAGTGGGGCCGATGCTCTGATTTTGAAATATTACGCATCGGACGGGGACAAGAGACTCGGGTTGCAGAGGCTGTCAGAGGGCAAACGCAAGATGATAAACTCAGTCATCGTGCAGACTACAGACATCAACGGCTACCCGACTGTAAGCGCAAAAGTAGAGATTAGCGACAACGGGCGAGTGACACTCTATGCCGACGAAGAGGCAAATGGCGAGTGGACTAAGAAATTCGCCGTTGCGGGCAGCAACATGCCTTCAGGACCATATACCATAATAGAGAGTCGCCACAAGACGGTAGACCGGACAGGACATCATTACCTCTCTGACCTGATAATAACCCAAAGCGCAGAAGGCGACGACGACACCCCCACCCCACCCGATGACGAAGACGACACGGACAAAGAGGAAGAAGAAGAGACAGGCGCCACACCAATGACAAAACTCAAGCTAAGCGCAAACAGCCGAGTCATAATCCCAGAAGGTGGAGACAGATATGCGCCCGAGGAATTAAGACTGGAAATAGACTGCGGCACTGGCGACGCCTACGCCACAATGAGGGTTTTCGATGCTTATGGCAGGCGAATAGCAACACCAGAGAACAACAGGCCACTCTCTTCGGCAGAGGACACCCTCGTCTGGAACGGGCGAGGAGAGGATGGCACAGTTGTACGACCGGGGACATACATAGCCGTGGTCAGCGCATGGGACACGACGGGGCGGGAGCGGTTTGGCAAAGTAACAGTCACCGTGACCCACGCTCCGGAGTAGAATCAGAAAAGGGTCAAGAGATTCGTAGAGATTGCTTAACTTTGTTACTCACACAAATGGGGCGGAGGCGACAGCTTAGGCCTACCATGACGATAAATGAAAATAGTACACATTAACCATAGCGACGCGGGTGGCGGGGCATCTGTAGCGGTGAACCGCATACACTCCGCATTGCGCCGTGCCGGGGTCGACTCCTCCGTCCTCGTCATCAACAAGAGGACAAAAGACCCGGACATTGTCTCGGCCAGCCGCAATATGTTCGCCCACGGCGTGGATTTTGCCCACTTCGTTGAGGAGCGGCTCAGGATCCTGCCTCACGAGAAGCACGCGTCCATGCGCTACAACTTCTCCATAGCATCTGACGGGCGGGACGTGTCAAACCATCCGCTTGTGCAGGAGGCCGACATCATCCACCTGCACTGGATAAACCAGGGCTTCCTGTCAATGGAGAGCCTGAGGAAATTGGCGGCGTTGGGCAAGCCTATGGTTTGGACACTGCATGACATGTGGCCATTCACGGGAGGGTGCCATTATGGCGGCACGTGCCTCGAATTCAACGAGCACTGCGGATATTGCCCATTCTTGAAAGACGGTGGGCGAGACGACCTCTCGGCCCAGCTGTTCAAGGAGAAGAAAGACATTTACGCCAACATGAACCTCACCGTCGTGTCTTGCTCACAGTGGCTCAACACAATGGCGAGCAGCTCAAGCCTCTTCCACCGCAAAAGGTGCATATCGATTCCGAACCCGATAGACACCGACGTGTTCAAACCGCTTGACAAAATGGAGTGCCGCAAGCGTCTTGGCCTGCCGACTGACAAAAAGCTGCTGCTCTTTGGCGCAGCCAAGGTTAGCGACATCCGCAAGGGCTACCGGTATCTGGTCGAGGCACTCCGAATAATCGGTGGCAGTTTCCCTACCGTAGCCAAACAGATTGAGCTTGCCGTCTTTGGCAAGTCCGACAAAGAGAGCAGCATGATTGGCGACGACTTCGCCATCCACTACATGAACTTCATCAACAGCACGGAGAAACTCGTTTGGCTGTACAACGCCGCCGATGCCTTTGTCTTGCCCTCGCTCCAGGACAACCTGCCCAACACAGTGGTGGAGAGTTTGGCCTGCGGCACGCCCGTAGTGGGATTCCGCATTGGCGGAGTGCCAGAGATGGTGCTGCACGAGAAGACGGGCTACTTGGCCGAGGCTAAAAACTCCTTCTCACTTGCCAACGGCATCTACGCCACCATGTTCTTTGACAACGCCCACCACCGGCAGGACGTCGTGAATCACGCCCGCAGCCTGTTTGGCGAGGACGTAGTGGTGAAACAATACATAGACGCTTACGAGAAAGCCTTAAGCGGCAACAATGGAAGATAGCCCAAGCCCAGCTCAGTCCATAGTGAGCATAATAACCATAACATATAACGCGGTAGAGACGCTCGAGCGCACCATTAAGTCGGTCGAGGCTCAGGACTACCGCGCAATTGAGTACATCGTGGTGGACGGCGGGTCGACCGACGGCACCATGCAAGTGGTCGGGCACCACGCCCCGACGGTGAGCCGATGCATATCGGAGCCAGACGACGGACTGTATTACGCCATGAACAAAGGCCTCAAAGTGGCCACTGGCGAATATGTGTGGTTTCTGAACGCGGGCGACGAGCTGAACAGCCCAGACACAGTTAGCCGAGTGATGAAATCGGCGGCTGGGGCAGACGTCTATTATGGCGACACGGTGATAACCGCCATGGACGGCAGCGTCATAGGCAAGCGGAGGCTCGCCCCGCCCGAGAACCTCACGGCAGAGAGTTTCCGAGACGGCATGCTGGTGTGCCATCAGGCCTTCATAGCCCGTCGCAGCCTATGCCCACAATATGACACGCGCTACAAATACTCAGCCGACTATGACTGGTGCGTCAGAATACTCAAGTCTGCACGGAAAATAGTCAACACTCATGAGACACTCGTGCGTTTCCTTGACGGAGGGGTCACCAGCAGCCACATTGTAGATGGTCTGAAAGAGCGGTTCGCCATCATGCGCCGACATTTCGGCACGGCAGGCACAGTCATGAAACACATCCCCATAGGTGTTAAATTCCTGTGGTTTTGGG
The DNA here is from genome assembly GCA_963620575.1 of Alistipes putredinis. Classification (GTDB taxonomy): domain Bacteria; phylum Bacteroidota; class Bacteroidia; order Bacteroidales; family Marinilabiliaceae; genus W3P20-009. The sequence goes on from CAVFBC010000001.1 coordinate 15,941, forward strand.
CCACACGCGGCAGATTCTGATAAAAAAAACTATGATAAAGAGGGCTATAGGCGTCATTGCGCGGCAGTGGCTGACAGTGGTGACACTCGTGGCTGCCATTGGCGCATTGGTGACAGTGGTGTGGCTGACCGGCAAGGTGGGTGACGAGGTCAAATCTGAGGGACGAAACTTTGTGAGCGTGGTCCATGACGCATATGACAAGATAGCCCAGGGAGAGGACATAGACATGGCTGTCAAGGTGCTGGAGAGGAACGAATACATTCCTGTCATCCTGCTCGGACCAGATGGCACGGCCATGGAACACCGCAATCTGAAAATGGGGACGCCCGACTCACTGCTCACAGAGGCCGAAGTAGCCCGCATGGTTGACGACCTGAGAAACAATGGCGACTCCATCGAGATAACCGTCGATGTGGATATAGACGGGCAGAGTGAGACATTCAAACAGACGCTGCTCTATGGAGAGTCCCACATCATTGGCGACGCACGCTACTTAGTCATCATAGAGGTTATAGTCATCATCCTCATCGTACTCCTTGTCCTCCTCATCCTGACCAGCGCACGCCGGCGGGAGCGCGACACCATATGGATGGGGTTGGCTAAAGAGACAGCCCACCAGCTTGGCACACCAATACAGGGCCTACGCGGATGGCAGCAACTGTTGGAGGGCGGATATAACGACAGCAAGGTTGTGGCCGAGGGAATGGCGAGCGACATTGAGAGGCTGGCCGGCGTAGCTGAGCGTTTCGCCAGAGTGGGGGCGACACCCGAGTTGACAGACAGTCCCATAGCGCCCGACCTGAAGAAAGTGGTGGACTATATGCAAGCGCGGACAGGCGGGCGGGTGAACGTAAGCCTGAGTGCAAAGAGCTGCGAAAACATATGCGCCCCCCACAACCCCGCCCTCTTGAGATGGGCTGTGGAGAACATCTGCAAAAATGCGGCGGATGCCATCGCCAAAGAGGGCGAGATAACCATCAGCCTGAACGCAGAGGGTGGCAAGGCTATCATTGACATATCCGACACCGGCAAGGGCATGAGCCCAGCCACGATAAGGAATATATTCCGCACTGGCTACACCACCAAGACGACAGGTTGGGGAATAGGCCTCGCCCTCGTCCGGCGTATCATAGAGGAGTATCACCACGGCCGCGTGTGGGTGCTAAGCAGCAAAGTAGGCGTCGGCACAACTTTCAGAATAAGTTTGAAGAAAGCCCACGCCGCCACGCCATGCGGCATAAATGACCAAACAGCAGACAACACAAAAGAGAAAAAATAGCGAGACATGAGCCACATCATAATAGACAAGCCCGAGGCGAGATATGACAACCAGCGCCTGAATGGTGAAATAGCCTTGACCATAGGCGAGGGAGAGAACGCAGTCATAGTTGGACCCAACGGCTCTGGCAAATCACTCTTGGCCACTTATATCAATGGCGGCATCAGCCTCAAATCAGGCACGGTCAAGGTGCTGCGCCCGGACGGCACCGAGGTCCCCCGCATGAAGATAGCCTCACTCTCATTCCGAGACATATACCGCATGGGCGGAGCCTCGCAAGACAACTACTACCAAAAGCGGTGGCAGGCCACAGAAAACGAGGAGAGCCCCGTGGTGGGCGACGCATTGGGACGCGCCAAATTGGAGTATCATCGTGACCTCCTTGACGCAGTGGGAGTAACACCCTTGCTTGAGAAGAGAGTCATATTCCTCTCCTCGGGCGAACTTCGCAAACTGATGATAGTCCGCAGCCTGATGAGCCAGCCTGAGCTGCTGATTGTGGACAACCCATACATTGGACTCGACGCGGCGAGCCGTGTGACAATCAATGAAGTCCTGTCTGACGTGGCGCAGAAACTCGGCATCAAAGTGCTGCTCCTCATATCGCACCCTAAAGACCTGCCAGAGTGGGTGGACACCATCATTGGCATGAAAGATAACCGTGTCGCCGTCCGCACCACACGCCAGCAGTTCCTGTCAGACACAGAGTTGCGCAGCAGCCTCTTTGCGGAAGAGGGGTTGACAGCCGACAGCCTCCCCACCCTGCCAGCCAACATGCGCGCCGTGGATGATGGCGAATATACCGACGCCATAGTGATGAGCAAAGTCAAAGTCGAGTACCCGCCCATCACCATCCTGCGCGACGTGGATTGGACAGTCAAGCGCGGCGAGAAGTGGGCGCTCCTCGGCAAGAACGGGTGTGGCAAGAGCACCTTGCTCAGCCTCGTGTGCGGTGACAACCCACAGGGCTACGCCAACGACATAACCCTCTTCGGTCGCAAGCGCGGGTCGGGTGAGAGCATCTGGGACATCAAGAGCCACATAGGCTACATATCGCCAGACATGCACACCTTTTATCAGGCCGACATCCCGTGCTTAGACGTCGTGGCGTCCGGCTTCTTTGACACCGTTGGACTTTACCGCAAACCGAACGACGAGCAGCGCGCCTTGGCCATGGAGTGGATGAAAACGTTCCATTGCGAGAGCCTTGCAGACAGGTCATTCCTCAAGACATCTTATGGAGAGCAGAGGATAGTCATGCTGACACGCGTCTTCGTCAAACGCCCCAGCCTCGTCATCCTCGACGAACCACTGCACGGATTAGACGCAGGGAAGAAAAACTTGGCCAAACTTCTCATTGAGAGCTATTGCGACGACCCGTCAGTGACCCTCATATACGTCACCCACTACGAGGAGGAGATACCCGCCGTGGTGGACAAGCGCAAGACCTTAGTCAAAATAAAGAACTGACATGATATACGTCAACCTGATAATAATCAACGTCATCATCTGGGTGGCGCTCAGCTATTTCTGGAGCTTTTGGACCCACAAGGTATTCAAGCCTTGGTCATGGCTTGAGTTGAAAAAGCGCAAAATGATAGACGAGGAGGTGATGAAGCGCGAGCGAGTGTTCAAAGACCGCGTCCGCTACTACTCATACTTCTTCGCCATGGAGCAAGTGGAGCGCACAGAAGTCCCTGGATCATTCGTCATGGCGGGCGTCGAGGAGGCCGACTTAGTGACCTTGCTGCGCAGGCAGTGCCCCGAGCGCGAGATGTGGGCCATTGGCCCGATGGAGGCCACGGAGGTGACCCTTGAGCATGAGAATTGCCAGGGAGAAATAAGCACAGAGCCCGTAGCCGTTGACTTCGTCGCCGAGGAGGAGGTGCGCCGCCTGATGCCGGAAGATGGTCGCAACCACGTGGCCAAAGGGCGGGTGGCCGACCTGATTGGTCAAGTGGAGGGCGCGGTGGCGTTGGCCTTGATTGACTGCGTGGAGCATGACGCCGTACTGCTGTCGCTCCGCACCCTCTACCCTCTCATGAGCCGCGGCGGAATCATCATCATCCACAGCTATAACCACTCGTGGGACGGCGTCCGCAAGGCCGTCGACACCTTCACAGCAAGCATCCCCGAGGGCATAGTGCCACTGCCGGACATGTATGGCTCGGTGGCCATAGCCATTGGGAGGAAAGCGGAATAGAGACACAGACACATATATTGTGAAGATGCGCATGCCGGCGACTGGACCAGTCACCGGCATGCGCATTTATCATGAGACGCAGTCTGGAATTTCAGGGATAGAGAAAGCAAACGGAAGGGCCTTTTTCGGAAAAGTGTATTTTTCAGGGGGTCAAAATTACGGAAAAGTGTATTTTTAGAGGGGTCAAAACTGCGGAAAAGTGTATTTTTGAAGACCATAAAACATAGGAAAAGTGTATGGAGCTATACAGAAAAATAAGCCAAGAGATTGAAAATCATCTCAAAAGCGGCAATGACAAAATACTTGTGATTGACGGGGCGAGGCAGATAGGGAAAACGCATGTTATTAGACGAACTGCGAAATCCTTGTTCAAAAATTATATCGAGATAAACATGGAAGCGGACAAGATCTCGCAGCGCATTTTCGAGAACGCCCGCACCGTGAACGACTTCTATCTGTCACTGAGTTCCATTGCGGGAGACAAAATGGGGAGCAGAAAAGACACCATAGTCTTTATTGATGAGATACAGGCATACGACCATATGCTCACTCTCCTCAAATTCCTTCGCGAAGATGGCAAGTTCACATATGTGGCGAGTGGCTCAATGCTTGGCATAGCCTTAAAAACCACATCGTCCATTCCATTAGGGAGCATTGAGATTATGCATATGCACCCTCTTGACTTTGAGGAGTTCATGCTCGCCAATGGTATTGGGCAAATGTTAATTGACTCGATTCACGAGAAATACAGGCAACTCCAATCTTTACCAGAGAACCTACATAGGCTCGTATTTGACCTCTTTAAAAAATATTTGCTGGTGGGTGGGCTGCCAGATGCAGTTGTCACATTTTTAGACAAGAAAAACATCGTGGAGGTTCGCAAGATACACCAGAATATCAGATTTCTTTATGGTGTCGACGCATCGCGCTACGAGTCAACGAACTCCCGACTCAAGATAAGACGCATATACGACATGATCGCGTCAAACATGGAAAATAAGAAAAAACGCATTGTAGCCAAAGAGGTAGAGTACAAAATCGGGAAGCGCATGGACGACTATGCCGACGAGTTTGAATACCTCATTTCAAGCGGGATAGCATTAGAAGTCCGCGCGATAAGCAAACCAGCCTATCCTCTTATGGAAAGTTGCGGCAAGAACCTGCTGAAACTTTACATGAATGATGTAGGCCTGCTCACCTCAATTTTCTACGGGAACAACATAAAGCCCGTTATGGATGACGACTCAAGCATTAACCTGGGTTCTGTATATGAGACGGCAGTCGCACAAGAACTTGCGTCACATGGTTCGCGGTTGTTTTACTATGACAACAAGAAAAAAGGCGAAGTAGACTACCTTATAGACGACACAGACAACATGACTGTTCTCCCGATAGAGGTCAAAAGCGGCAAGGACTACAAGATTCATAGTGCGCTCGACTCTTTTCTTGCGACATCTGACTATGGCATATCACGCGGTATAGTCCTGTCAAACTCAGGGAATGTGGAGCAAAAAGGCGGGGTAGTATATATGCCAATCTATTACGTCTGCTGCCTTGGGATTACAAAGGATTAATTGCGTCGCACACGCGGTTTGACAAGCATAAAAAATACCGCCCCTCGTCATTTTAAGCCTGACGAGGGGCGGTATTTTTTGTATTAGAGCTATCTATTGCATCCCTCTTAATCTTGGAGGATTGCCCCAAAGACAGGTTATGTTTGAGATGGAGACACAACAGGAGAAGCCAACAAGGGCTATTGCTTAAAAGGAAAATCCCAATGCGACAGTATGACTGCTCGTCATCGCCTCTCCCCCTTGCACAACACCATAGTCGCGCTTGGTTTCACTAACGTAGTAATTAAGGTCGTAGGTGAACGCATAGCCCCAAAAGAAACGCTTATGGTAGAAATTCAGGCCTGCCCGCCAACCAAACTGAAAGATGTTCGCAGGATACTCCGCATAATCGCTTAGAAGATTGATAGACTTGTAATACATATGATTTGCGTCGGTAGACACCCTACGGCGACCGATAATATTGAACCTGAAATTAGGCCCAGTGAAGGGGGCGACGCCAAGATTCCGATTGAACAGCCTAAACCTATACATGAAATCAACAGGCAGGGACAAACTCAAAAAGTCCATCTTCTCTGTCATTCTCGGAGAACGGTCAGCCTTGTGGCACCATGCCAATTTAGCCCCAGTCTCAAGTCCCGCAGTCATATTCTTGCTGAAGAATAGCCCACGGGTATAAGAAAGGGAGAGACCATTGAAGTTCCGGCTATCCTCATTCATATAGAAAGCCATGTGCATTGCCTCATAGCCGAACGCGGCGCGAGAATACCATCGAGTAGTCTCCATTTCCTGAGCCGCAGCCCGCACTCCCAAAACAAGGAATGCGATTAAAGTAATTACCAAAAAGCGCATATGAATTATTTATTTGACAACTATACCGAATTCGACAGTTCCAGTGCTGTAAGTATGCATAATGAAACGGTTAGGGGCGATGCGGGCATCAATAACAGGATCATAGTACTCGATTCTAACGCTACCCAACTTATCCGCACCTTCGCTCCACTTCTCCGTCACCGTCACATAAGATTTCTTTTGGTCAGAGGAACTATTCGACCCACCTACTTCGACTGTTACAGAAGCGGTATCAGTCCCCAGATTGATTTTCACTCCGTCCTTCACCACATCCGATTTGGTCTCCTCCATTTCGTATGTTACAGTTTTCGTGACTTCTGAACTTTTATCTTCCTCGAATATATTTATATAACGGCATAAAGATTCTTGAGATATATCCCATCTGCCTAAACTGATTGGGCAACCTAAATAGATGTCTTTTGCCGTGAATTTGTCGGGGAAAACCGAATAAAAATAACGAGTGCGACGGAACCATGTCTTATGCTGTTTCCTGTAGCTATACGACATTTGCCACAACTGATCTGGGGTTAGTGGTATGTAAACTGTCTGTGGCTCATTGTGGTTCGATGTTATTACATCGAATCTAATGTTAAACGCACCACGAGTCCAAACTTGATCCAAAAGTTCAGAATAAGTCCAAGGATCCCCCTTTTTCTTCTCCGGTGTTAGATTTATTATTTGAGGGTCCTCTTCTTGATCTGCCATCGTATTCATTGCAGAAGGCGAAATTTTGACATACGCCAAGTACTCTGAAACAGAACGAATCAAACTTCCCGTTCGTTTATCAGGTGTCAGACCATAATAAATATAATCACGTTGAAATTCCTTTCTATTTACACTGTTGTCATCCGCATAGAAATAGCCAAAAGCTTGTACAGCCCGTGCGCCTATTATATTACCAGATGCGACCACCGACTTATTAGCACTATTTTCAATAGTCCCGTCAAAAGCCTCGTCAATGAATCTAAACCCTCTCGCAGACAAAGATTTGTTACTTGCTGTCACCTCATTGACTACAACACGGGAGTTTTCACCCACAACAAATACGTGACAGTCGGGAATCTCGCCTTTGGGCAGACTTAATTCCTTTTCACCTCCGCAGAAAAAATCCACGCTGTCCTTGACAGACACCGCAATTGGCGTGAATTTGTCTTCCGTATCAAGATCTTCGGGATAGATTTCAAGGAAAGCAGTACAAGTTAGATATATGTTCAGCAAGGGAACATTGGCTTCTATGCTATCTATTGCTTCCTCAGAAGAGTAAGACGCAAGCGTCTGTCGGAATGTTAAGTCGCCAATCATCTCATCCTTTACCGCCAAATAGAGGATGTCGTAGTTCTTGTCGAACTTCTTCAAAGCCTCAGTCTTCAGGAACTCCCTCACATCCTTATTATCGAATGTTGCGGCGGACAGAATCTGCGCAAAAGAGACCATGCATTCCTCTTTTGCCTTATCTGCGGAGATATTCGTTGAAGAGTCAGAAACAGATTGCACTGTAACAGGCTTGACGCTATCGTCTGTGCAAGAAACAAGAAAACATAGCAACCCCAACAGGGCACAAAAAACATTTTTCACTTTTTAGATGGTAGTTTAAACGTCAATGTTTTGCCAAGGGAAGGTAACGGTGATACCTTGCGCAATTTGAGAATTCAGTGTTGCTCTTCCTTTAGACGGGGCAAATATAAAGGTTGCACCAATATTGGGCAAATGATTAGTAGCTTTTACGGTGTTTTTAACTGACAGCGGTACTATCTTATCTCTTTATGATATTATATGAGCAAGTTGACAACCGCGATTGGCAACAAACAATAAAAAGAAAGCCTCCGCCCCGAGACATCGGGACGGAGGCGATATTTATCGCAGACTTATGCAGCGAGCGCTGTCTTAGTCTTTGAGCTTAGCCTTGAGGAACTCGCGATTGAGGCGAGCAATGTTGGCGATAGAGACACCCTTGGGGCACTCAGCCTCGCAGGCGCCAGTGTTGGTGCAGTTGCCGAAGCCGAGCTCGTCCATCTTGGCGACCATGGCCTTGGCACGGCGAGCAGCCTCTACACGACCCTGAGGGAGGAGTGCGAACTGGCTGACCTTGGCAGAGACGAAGAGCATGGCCGAGCCATTCTTGCAGGCGGCGGCGCAAGCGCCACAGCCGATGCACTGAGCGGCATCCATAGCCTTGTCGGCAGCCTCCTTAGAGATGGGGAGGGCGTTGGCATCCTGAGCGGCACCGCAACGGATGGAGGTGTAGCCACCAGCCTGCATGATCTTGTCATAGGCAGAGCGGTCTACCATGAGGTCACGGATGACAGGGAAACCAGCTGAGCGCCACGGCTCGATGGTGATGGTGTCACCATCGTTGAAAGTGCGCATGTGGAGCTGGCAAGTAGTCGTCTTTGCATTGACACCGTGTGGGTGGCCATTGATATAGAGCGAGCACATGCCACAGATGCCCTCACGGCAGTCGTGGTCGAAGACGACGGGCACCTCGTGCTTAGCCACGAGCTTCTCGTTGAGAGTGTCGAGCATCTCGAGGAACGACATGTTGACAGAGATGCCGGGCATGTCGTAGGTCTCGAAGTGTCCCTTCTCCTTAGGTCCTCTCTGACGCCAGACCTTGAGCGTGATATTTATAGTCTTATCCATTGGAATCGATGTTCGGTAAAGGGGTTAGTTCTTATAGTTACGGGTCTTGCGCTCGGTCTCCTCATAGGTGAGGTCCTCCTTGAGCATCTCGGGATCCTGATCCTCGCCGAGGTAGTGCCAGCAGGCTGCGTAGCTGAACTTGTCGTCATGACGCAGAGCCTCGCCGTCCTCAGTCTGGTGCTCCTCGCGGAAGTGACCGCCGCAGCTCTCCTCACGGTTGAGCGCATCGATGGCGATGAGGTAGCCGATGTCAATGAAGTCAGAGAGACGGAGAGCCTTCTCGAGCTCAGTGTTGAGGTCGTCAGCAGAGCCTGGGACGTAGACATTGGTCCAGAACTCCTTCTTTATCTCCTTGATGAGGCCGAGAGCCTTGGTGAGGCCCTCCTTGGTGCGACCCATGCCGACATACTCCCACATGACGTGGCCGAGCTTCTTGTGGATGGTGTCAACACTCTCCTTGCCCTGGATGCCCATAATCTTGGCAATCTTCTCCTTGACGCCCTTCTCAGCCTCGTCGAACTCGGGTGCGGTTGTGGGGATGCGCGGAACCTGGATCTGGTCAGCGAGGTAGTTCTGGATGGTGTAGGGGAGGACGAAATAGCCATCGGCGAGACCCTGCATGAGGGCGGAAGCGCCAAGGCGGTTAGCACCATGGTCAGAGAAGTTAGCCTCACCGAGGCAGAAGAGACCAGGGATTGAGGTCTGGAGCTCATAGTCGACCCAGATGCCGCCCATGGTGTAGTGGATGGCGGGGAAGATCATCATAGGGGTCTTATAAGGATCCTGAGCCATGATCTTCTCGTACATCTCAAAGAGGTTGCCGTAACGCTCGCGGACACGATCCTCGCCGAGACGCTGGATAGCATACTTGAAGTCGAGGAATACGGCGAGGCCGGTCTCATTGACACCGAAGCCAGCGTCGCAACGCTCCTTGGCTGCGCGTGAAGCCACGTCGCGGGGAACGAGGTTGCCGAATGCCGGGTAGCGGCGCTCGAGGTAGAAGTCGCGATCCTCATCGGGGATGTCATTGGCGGTCTTCTTGCCGGCGCGGATAGCCTCAGCGTCCTCCTTCTTCTTGGGGACCCAGATGCGGCCGTCGTTACGGAGAGACTCCGACATGAGGGTCAGCTTAGACTGGATGTCACCATGGACAGGGATACAAGTCGGGTGGATCTGGCAGTAGCAGGGGTTAGCGAAATATGCGCCCTTGCGATAAATCTGCATGGCGGCAGAGCCGTTTGAACCCATCGCGTTGGTCGAGAGGAAATAGGTGTTGCCATAGCCGCCAGTAGCGATAACGACAGCATGGCCGAAGTAACGCTCAATCTCGCCCGTGATGAGGTTGCGGACAATGATGCCACGTGCGCGTCCGTCGATGATGACGACGTCGAGCATCTCACGACGAGAGTACATCTTGACGGTGCCGTTCTTAATCTCCTTGCAGAGAGAAGAGTAGGCGCCAAGAAGGAGCTGCTGACCGGTCTGACCGCGGGCGTAGAACGTACGGCTTACCTGAGCGCCACCGAAAGAACGGTTAGCGAGGAGACCGCCGTACTCACGTGCGAAGGGCACACCCTGAGCGACGCACTGGTCGATAATATTGTTAGACACCTCAGCGAGACGATAGACGTTAGCCTCGCGAGCGCGGTAGTCACCGCCCTTGATTGTGTCATAGTAGAGTCGGTAGATCGAGTCGCCGTCATTCTGATAGTTCTTGGCGGCGTTGATGCCACCCTGCGCTGCGATAGAGTGAGCGCGGCGTGGGCTGTCCTGAATGCAGAAGTTGAGGACATTGAAGCCCATCTCGCCGAGGGTAGACGCAGCAGAAGCGCCAGCGAGGCCGGTACCTACGACGATGATGTCAAGCTTGCGCTTGTTGGCGGGGTTGACGAGTTTCTGGTGAGCCTTGTAGTTGGTCCACTTCTGCGCCAACGGACCCTGAGGGATCTTGGAATCTATAGTGTTTGCCATGATGTTCTGTTAGGAAAAGTCAAATGGTTGATGTTACCTGAAGAAAGGTTTAACCTGATGAAAGTGGCAGGATTACATGCCACAGCCGCCGCAGCATGCGCCAGCAGCAGCCTTGCAGCACTCAGCGCCGCAGATTGGGAAGATGCCGCAAGCGAAGCCGAGGACAACAATAGCGAAGCCGAGGCATACGATGGTAGCGTACCAGACGGCGACGGTCTTCCAGCGTGAGAGCCAGATCTCATTGCTCCAGCCGATGGTCTGGAGCATGCTCCAGAAACCGTGGGTGAGGTGAAACCAGATGGCGACAATCCAGACGATGTAGCCGATAGCGACGGGCCACTGGCCAAGGTAATAGCCTACCCAGGCTGCTCCGTCAGCGGGTCCGAACTGCCCCTTAGTGCCTGCGAGCTCGGCGAGCATCATGTTGCTCCAGAAGTGGTGGAGGTGGAGGAGGATGCCGACGACGACAATGATGCCGAGGACGAGCATGTTCTGGCTGGACCACTCGACACCCTTAGGAGCGTCGACTACGGCGTAGCGGTCATTGCCACGCGCGCGGCGGTTCTGGACAGTGAGGATGAAAGCATAGACGATGTGGATGAGGAAGCCGACGGCGAGGACCGCAGTGCCAGCGAGGGCATACCAGTTCGTGCCGAGGAACTCGCAGACGGCATTGTAGGCCGAAGCGGAGAACGCAGCCACAAGGTTCATGCTCATGTGGAAGAGGAGGAAGAGCACGAGCAAGATGCCCGAGACGCTCATGATCAACTTCTTCCCAATGGACGTTTGGAAGATACAGCTCATAAAAAATTGTTTGTAATTATATGTGTAATTTATATGGTTTACGTAGTGAAAGGATGCCGGCTCAGGGCCGGAGGTCTTCTTCTGACCGGATTTCGCACACAAAAATAAGAAAGGCTCTCAAAAGGCGGAGACGAATTAAAGAAATATTTCTTTATTTAAAGTTGTTCTAATACTAAGGTCGGCCGGCCCTTGTTTTAACAGAGTCGAATGGGCATTTAGTGGCAGTCGCCGATGTCCGTAGCGCGGCATTTTTTCTTAACTTTGCCTTTGCACTTTATATTCAAAGCAAGAGAGCAGCATCCCCGGACAAACCTGACACACCACTGCGATGAAAACCAGCTCAAAAATCCTCGCCATAGTCATTCCGACAATAACGATAGCCGCGATGGTAGCCACCATTGCCGACTACGTCATAATCACGCGCAACCGCCAAAAACAGGTCGAGACGCAGATGAGCTGCGTGACAGAGCTGACCGCCAAACAGATAACGGGCAGCCTGACGGCCATTCGCAAAGAGCTGACCTGGATAGCGCAGCAGCCAGAGGTTCAGACAGGCGACTGGTCCAGGATGGACGGCTATTTGACGAGCAAGACCCGTGACATGTCAGACAACTTCATGAACCTCATGTTCATTGAGCCGTCGGGCGACTACTATTTCGCGGGGCATGGCAAAATAGACGGGCACAACCTGAGCGACCGCAAATATTTCGAGGAGGTGATGGCCGAAGGCTGCGGCTTTGCCATGACAAGCCCCGACTACTCGAGGTACACAGGCAAAATGAAATACACGTTGGCCGTGCCGGTCCATGGTGGGGAGGGTGACGTCAAGGGGTGCATAGCAGCCAACATAAGCGTTGACATCTTGTCCGACATGGTCTCAATGCTCACAGAAAGCGGAGAGAAATTCGCATGGGTGGTCGACGAGAGTTGCAACGTAATCGGCGCAGCTGACAAGAAACTGATTCTCAAGTACAACTTGCATCAAGGAGTCTCCGGCAACGGAATGGACAAATTGACAGACACCATGGGCAGCCACACCTACTCCACAGGCTACGTGACAATGGACGGTGGAGAAAGGTATTTCGTGGCATGCCACCCAATAAGCGGCACCCCGGGGTGGTCGATGCTGTGCGGAGTTTCAGAGAAGTCACTCACAGAGACAGCCAATGGGATGTTGTGCCGATCGGCAGTAATACTGCTCGTGACAATAGCAATCATTGCAATCTTGCTTAAACAGACGCTCGTACGGACACTGAAAGAGAAAAGCGATTCGCAAGAGAGCATAGATGAGGAGAAACAGGAGACCTATATAGAATGACACGCAAAGAATATATAAAGGCCAACCATCAGTGGTTGGCGGAGAAAGCCAAAGAGGAAGGTGTGGGCAAAATAGGCCCCGGAGTCTACCGCAAAGTCATAGCAAGCGGAGATGAGAACGCCCCCCAGCCAAACTTGGCAAGCATAGTGACAGCCCACTACACAGGGCGGACAATAGACGGCAAGACCTTTGACGACAGCCGTGCAGAGGGCGCCACCCCTCCGGCCTTCCGCGTCCGCGACCTTATTGACGGTTGGCAAATGGCCCTCACACAGATGAGGCGCGGCGACAAATGGGAGCTCTACATTGCCGCCGAGGCGGGATATGGACAATACTCACAGCCGGGCATACCGGCAGGGTCCACTCTCGTGTTTGAGATTGAACTCATCAGCGTAGCCTGAACGGAAGGACTGACGACACAAAAATACAGACCGATGAATATCGCTCTTCTCATTGCCGGCGGATCTGGCAACCGCATGGGGCAGGACATACCCAAACAGTTCATGCATGTGGACGACCGCCCCATAATAATCCACACCATGCTATGCTTCCAGCGTCATCCGGACATAGACGCCATAGCTGTCGTGTGCCTGAAGGGATGGGAGACCGTCCTGCAATCATACGCCAACCAGTTCAACATCACAAAGTTCAAGTGGATATTCCCAGGCGGCGAGTGTGGACAGGAGAGCATTCACAACGGCATAGTGGGCCTCCATGAGGCGGGGTGCGCCGACACCGACATGGTGATGATTCATGACAGCGTGCGCCCTCTGCTTGAGCAGGAGGTCATATCAAACAACATAGCCACATATAAGGCCAAGGGTAACGCCATAACGGGCATCGTCTGCCGCGAGGCCATATTGGAGAGCGGTGACGGGCTGTCAAGCCACAGCAGCATCCCCCGCGACAACCTGATAAGGACTCAGACGCCGCAATCATTCTCGCTTGGCGACATGCTGAAGTTGCATGAGGAGGCGGGACGCCGCGGCGTGAAGAACAGCGTGGCCACATGCACACTCGCCGTCGAGCTCAACTTCGCAGAGCTGTACCTATCCCCGGGATCAGAGAAGAATATAAAAGTCACCACGACAGAGGATATCGAAATCCTCAAAGCCTTGATGCACACCAAGAAAGATTCATGGCTGAAATAAAAAGACGCATACTCGTCACAGGAGCAACGGGTCTGATAGGCTCAAGCGTGGTGGAGCAACTGCTCGCAGAAGGGAGGAGCGAAGTCTTCGCAGCCGGGCGCAACGTGGCGCATGCGCGTGAGCGGTTCGCATCGTCGTGGGGGAACAGCCTGTTCCACTTCATCAAATATGACGTGCGCGAGCCGCTTGAGGGCGACATAGACTTCGACTACATAATCCACTGCGCAGGTGGAGCTTGCCCCGGAGCCTTCGCATCCGACCCTATTGGCGTCATGATGGCTAACATCGAAGGCGTCAAACTGTTGATGGACTACGGGCGGACGCACTCAATGCGCCGATTCGTCTATATATCGAGCGGCGAGGTCTATGGCGAGCGACACGACAAGAGTGCAGACACCATGTGGCGAGAGGACGAGAGCGGGTTTGTGGACCCCATGTCGCCCCGTTCTTGCTACCCTTCCGCCAAGAGGGCTGCCGAAACCCTTTGCGCATCATACGCCGCCCAATATGGGATAGACGTCGTCGTGGCCAGGCCTTGCCACACCTATGGGCCACACTTCTCACCGCGCGACAACCGCGCCTTCGCCCAGTTCATAGCCAAGGCGGCTCGGGGCGAGGACATAGTCCTCAAAAGCCGCGGAGAGCAATACCGCTCATGGCTCTATGTGGAGGACTGCGCACGCGCCATCATCACCATCATGGAGAGAGGAGTGAGCGGCGAGGCGTACAACGTGGCGGACGAGACACAGTGCGTGACCATTCACGACTTTGCCCAGACCATTGCCGACGAGAGCGGCGTTCGACTGACATTCGACCTGCCGTCGGATGACGAGAAGAGGGGCTTCAGCGTCATAACGCGCGCCGTCTTTGACACCACCAAGCTACGCAGCTTAGGCTGGACTCCGACGCACACATTGGCAGAGGGACTACATGCGACCATGGCTGCACTCAAAAAAACAAGATGAAAGAACTGACACTCAAAGAGCTACAGCAGGAGAGCCTGTCCATATTGCTTGACATCCACGACTTCTGCGTCAAGAACAACATACGCTACACGTTGACGGGCGGCACCCTGCTTGGCGCCATACGCCACAAGGGCTTCATCCCATGGGATGACGACATAGACATCGACATGCCGCGCGAAGACTACGAGAGGTTTTTCAAGACCTTCAGGAGCGACAAGTATGACGTGGTGTGCCCATCGCTCGGCAACAGCTACCTCTTCTTTGGCCGCGTGGTGGAGAAGAGGCGGACATGGGCCAAATCGTGGAGGCCCATGGGCACGTCAGACGACATCGGCGTATGGGTGGACGTATTCCCGCTTGACCGCGTGCCAGACGATCAGGCAGAGTTTAACTCAGCCGCAGCCGAGATGCGCAAACTGCACAATCTTGCCCACAGCAAACGGTTCGCCATGGGGCATTTCTCTGACTACAGCCTGCGCCACCCGGGCAGCCACGTCCAGTTGGCATGGGCCAAGCTAACCACGGCTTGCACAGACATGCTCGACATCATAAGACGCGGCGATGAGTTCTGCCGCAATCCCAAGTGGGCGGAGATGAGGCATGTGGGCGTCATCAGCTGCCTTGTCAACCTTGCCAAGGAGCACATCCCCATAGAGGCGACCGAGGAGTACATAGACGTTGACTTCGAGGGATATAAACTCAAGGCAGTGAGCGGATATGACACCATACTGACCAAATATTATGGCGACTACATGACCCCGCCGCCTGTAGATAAACGTAAGCCATGTCACTCAGACCACCACTTCTATTGGCGCGAAGAGACAAAGAAGACAGAATAAACACAAACATTCGCATTATTTCTTGGGCAGTATAAAAGAGGACACAGCACGGGGCGTCAAATGGAGCCTTGTGGAGCGAGTGACAGTCCAGGGCATACAGTTTGTCCTGGGCTTCATCTTGGCACGACTGCTCACCCCGTCGGACTATGGCATCGTGGGCATGATGTCCATCTTCATAGCCGTGTCCGAGAACATAATAGACAGCGGTTTCTCGAAGGCTCTCATCCGCAAATTGGACAGGACGGAGACGGACTTCTCCACAGCCTTCTACTTCAACATAGTTGTTGGCCTTGTCTGCTACGCCGCCCTGTTCGCTGCCTCGCCGCTCATAGCATCTTTTTTCAACACGCCAGTTCTTGAGGACCTTGCCAAAGTGATGGCCCTCTGCCTCTTCGTCAACTCACTGTCGGTAGTGCAAGTTGCCAAACTGACCGTGGCTGTTGACTTCAAGAGCCAAGCCAAGGCATCAGCATCGGCAGCCTTCATCTCGGGCATTGTGGGCGTGGGGCTCGCCTATGCAGGCTTCGGCGTGTGGGCATTGGCGTGGCAGAGCGTGGCTAAATCAGTAATCAACACAGTAGTCATCTGGCGAGTGGCGCATTGGCGCCCAAGGGCGCACTTCTCGTGGGCGTCATTCCGAAACTTGTTCGGATATGGCAGCAAACTGCTCACCGCCTCCATCATCAACACCATCCACGGACAGCTGACAACACTCGCCATAGGCAAATGCTACACGCCAGCCGACCTTGGCAACTACACCCGCGGCCAGCAATTCGCCACACTGCCAAACTACCAGATCGTGTCCGTCTTGCAACGCGTCACGTTCCCCATCTTGGCGAGACTTCAGGATGACCGACCCGCCCTCATCGGAGCGTATCGCAAATACATCCGCACATCGTCGCTCGCCATCATGTTCCTGACAGTCATCCTTGCGGCACTCGCAAAACCCGTAGTCATCCTACTGCTTGGCGACAAATGGGTGGGGGCGATACCCTTTCTGCAAGTCTTCGCCTTCGGCATCATGTTCGACCACGTCAACCAGATTAACATGAACCTGTTGCAGATAAGTGGGCGGACAGATGTTTTCCTGCGCACCGAGGTCATCAAAAAGATAATATCATTCGGCATGCTTGCCGCGGCCATCCCCTTTGGCGTCATGGCCATATGCGTGTCGAGAGTCCTCTATGCCCAAGTGGCCGTGGCCATCAACACCAACGTCACGGGTCGTTACTACGGGTTGGGCTACCGCGATCAGTTGGCCGACATACTGCCCTATCTTGGCATATCGTTAGTCTGCTGCGCGCCGGCTTTCGCCATGGCGGAGCTTTGCGACATTTGGCTTCTTGACATCGCGGTGGGCGGTTTAGTGGCCGTCGGGCTGCTTTTAGCCATCTTGAAAATGAAGAGGGACTCTGTGTACATGGAATTCATAGAGCCTCGCATCAAAAAAATATTACATAGGCAATGAGCATCTTGAGCCGCATAACAGACAATAAGATAACAAGAGCCATAAATCATGCCGTTTTATACCCTCGCTATATGCGAAGTCGAGATAACGAAGCCCTTGCCAAGAACATTCGCTCAAAAGAGGTGATCAGCGTGGCGTTTCTACTTAATGGTTTGACGGCATGGAAGTCCGAGATGCTCTACAATGCCATGAAAAGGCATCCGCGCTTCGCCCCCCACATTGTCATCACACCGGGGTTGGACGAGAAGGACAGGTCGGCACTTCTGCAATATGTCAAAGAGAAAGGGTATGGCTACTCCGAATTAGGGTTCAACGACGACAAGGCGTGGCGTTCACTCAAGGCGGACATTATAATATACCAAAAGCCGTACGCCTATTTCGTAGACCGCGGATGCTTCGCCTATTGGCGCAACCCTGAGGCCTTGCCGTGTTACGTGCCATATGCGTTCAACACAGCCTTAGTCGGCTGGAGCTTAGATGCGCCTCTTTTCCGCGACGCATGGAAAATATTCTTCGAGAACCAGATGAGCGCCGCCGAGGCAGGGGAGATTATGCGAAATGGAGGCAGCAACCTGTGCGTGACAGGCATGCCCATCCAAGACCAACTTATGACACCCGCGGAATCGCTGCCTGACCCGTGGAAACGACTCCCCCACCCCGCCAAGCGGATAATCTACGCCCCGCATCACAGCATTGAGAATGACGGAGGTCTGCACTTCTCGACATTCATGACACTTGGCGAACCTATGCTGCGCATTGCCAAACGATATGCCGACCGAGTCCAGTTCGCATTCAAGCCCCACCCTCTTCTGCGCTCCAAATTAGAGGATATCTGGGGCAAAGAGCGCACAGACGCATATTACAACGAGTGGCAAACCTTACCCAACTGCCAGTTTGAGAATGGCAAATATGACGGCCTCTTCGCCCACTCCGACGCCATGATACACGATTGCAGCTCCTTCACCATAGAGTACCACTACACGCGAAACCCAGCCCTCTATCTGATCAAAGAGACGCGCGACAATGAGATACCCAATTGCTTCAGCCTCTACAAGATAGCCTTTGACATGCACTATAAGGCTAAAACAGAGGCCGAGATAGAGCGATTTGTGGAGGACGTGGTCATTGGCGGCGAGGACACCATGCGAGAGGAGAGATACCAGTTTTACTCTGAGCATCTCGTGCCGCCCGGTGGCCATACGGCTTGCGAGAACATATTGGACTCAATCTTAAACGGCTGACAAACCCTACCAGTCACTTCACACAATGTGCGGCATCTTGAACAAACAGGTGTGCCGCACATTTTTTGTTTACACTCTACCATCTCGTTTTCAGCGACTTATAGCAAATCAGCAAATTTTACTCAATCCATTGAGTAAAATTACTCAATGGATTGAGTAATTTTGCCATAGTGATTATAAAGAGGTGAAAATATGTATGTTAGGAGTGTAACGAAAACAATAGAGAGGCGACTTGCAGAGCCAAGGCGATTCATACAGGTTGTGATGGGTCCGCGCCAAGTGGGCAAGACGACTGCCGTGCGCGAGGTTTTAGGAAACATACCACTCCCAAATTTATTCTTCTCAGCCGATGCCGTCCCTGCATCCGACTGGGGGTGGGTTTCAAGGTGCTGGAACGCAGCCCGCATGAAATTATCAAGTGGGGCAGACTCATGCGTCGTACTCGTGATTGACGAGATACAGAAAATACAGAACTGGAGTGAGCAAATCAAACGAGAGTGGGACAATGACACAGCCTCGGGATTAAACATCAAAGTGGTGCTGCTCGGCTCATCTCGCGTCATGATAGACAAGGGACTCTCGGAGTCACTCATGGGGCGATATGAGGAGATAAGAATGGGTCACTGGAGCTATGCTGAGATGCGAGAGGCCTTCGGGTTCTCCCTTAGCCAATATGTTTATTTCGGAGGATATCCTGGGGCTGCGACCCTCATTGAGGACGAAGACCGATGGCGTGCTTATATCCTCGGGTCAATAATAGACGCCACGATAAACAAAGACATCCTTATGGATAGCCCGGTCAGCAAACCAGCCCTTCTCCGACAGACATTTGAACTTTCGGCAGCCTACTCGGGCAAGATACTGTCATTGACAAAAATGACTGGGCAACTTCAGGATGCGGGCAATACGACAACATTGGCATCATATCTAAACTTGCTGGGAGACAATTGCATGGTCCGCGCTTTGCAGAAATATTCAATTGACTTGGCAAGACGCCGCGCAAGCATCCCGAAATTCCAAGTTTACAACAACGCCTTGTGCAATGCGTATGCGGAAAAATCATACTGTGAATTGACCACCGACCCAAGGGAATGGGGGCATGCGCTCGAATCGGCATTAGGAGCGCATATCATAAACTGCGCTTTCACCAACCATTTTGAAGTCTACTACTGGCGCGAAGGGAACGATGAGGTGGACTTCATCTTGAGGCATGGGCGGAATGTCATGGCCATAGAGGTGAAAAGTAATGGCGAGAGAGGGAACACGGGACTTAAGGCATTTGATGATAAATTCCATCCTCAGAAATCAATTGTGGTAGGTCCTGCCGGTGAAATCACTCCCGAAGATTTTCTCAACTGGGACATCAGAATGTGACGCATAGGCTATTTCAAAGAACTCCTAAGAGGAAAAACATACAAACAACAAACCCCGGCAAGGCGATGAGCCCTGTCGGGGTTTGTTGTTTGTGAGAAGGCTGAACCCAATCAGTGCCAAAGCCTCGGCAGGGCGTAGGTCGCCCTGCCGGATGACTTATGGCAGAGAATTGTAATCAACCAATTTTTGCATTGAGAAGAAGACTACTTCTTGAGGTGGAGCTTGCCACCGCTGATGTAGAGACCACGTGCGGGCTGAGTCATGCGGCGGCCAGAGAGGTCGTAGACGGCATTGTCAGCCTTGTCGACAGAGATGTTGCAGATGGCAGTCTTGGCTGCGATAGTATAGGTGAGGGTGAAAGCCTGACCGACTGAGTCGCCATTGTCATCAAGAATTGCGCCCTCGGGGATCTCAAAGGTGTAGACGCCAGCCTCGGTCGCAGAGTAGGTGATGTAGAGATTCAGGTCGTCCCAATCATCAGGATTGAAAGCAAGCTCGACTGTAGCGACTTCCGCACCATCCTTCTTGACAGTTACCATTCCGCTACCGAGACCAGGGAACTCAACGCCATTGACCGTGATTGCGATAGAGCTGAGAGACTCGACAGTGCTACCGTCCTCGGGATTGGTAGTGAGCGTGACGTCGCTTGAAGACGCCTCAACGAAGTAGACGAGGTAGATGGCGTCGCTTGTCTCACCAGAGGCGAGAGAGAAGGCACCCTCGGGGATTTGGATGGTCCAACGGCCCTCATCGGTAATCTCGTTGGCGAGAGTGATGGTGGCGGTGTTAGAGGCAGCGTCGAAGGTGATAGCGCCCGTCGTTTGAGAGCCAGGGAGGTTGCTGCTGACATTAGCGGTAGCCTTGTCGGAGTTGAAAGTGACAGCGTTGCTGAATGTGACATTGACAACGCTGAGGCTCTCCTGCTCGTCCTCCTCAGAGGGATCGGTTGTGTAGCCGAAAGCTGAGACGACGTATGAGAGAGTGAGCTCGGGGCTATCGTTACCCTCAATGGAAATTACGCCCTCAGGGAATACGAATGAATAGATGCCATCACCTGTTGACTCAAAGTAGAGGTAAAGGTGAGAGTAGTCCTCGTCATCCCAGTTAATAGATGGCTGAACCTCACCTACCTTTTCACCATCCTTATAGACAGCTACCTTGCCAGAGGCCGGCATCACATCTCCAATAGCCTCATCATTGGCAGTGAAGTAGAACATAATCTCGCTGAGAGAAGCCACAGTGCTGCCATTGGCAGGTGAGGCGACGATGCTGTACTCGACAACGGGAGCGACATAGAAGGAGACAGTGAAAGCGTTATTGGTCTTGCCGGCGAGGTAGCCGCCGTCATACCAAGTCTTGTCACCGAAGAGACCCTCTGGGAACTCGAAGTTATAAGCACCCTCGTCGGCAATCTCCTCAGAGAGTGTTACAGTAGCTGTGTGAGTCTCGGCGTTGAAAGAGAGAGTACCCTCAACCTCAGTGCGGCCGAGCATAGAGTAACCGTGGATGGTGACATCCTCGCTCTCGTTCATATAGACCTCATCATCGAAGATGACAGAGAACTGGGAGAGGCTCTCCTGCTCATCGTCCTCAGAGGGGTCGGTAGTGTAGGCGAAGTCGGTAGCCGTTGGGCCTGCAACGACAGTGAAGGGGACAACAGTCTCTGTGTCATTGAAGCCTGAATCCTGACCATCACCATAGTTATAGGTGCCGTACTCGAAGACGATGTAGTAGTCGCCAGCCTCAGTGACGGGGTTTGCGAAAGTGACATCGAAGCCAACGCCGTTGCCATCCTTGCTCTTGACAGTGGCGGTGTGGGCGGCTTTGGCGGCAATTACAGCCTCAGCGCCAGCCTTGGTGCTGAATGTTGTGCCGTCGTCGGTCTTAGAGCCTGTCGCTGCAGCATCATACTCTGACTTCAGAATGGCATAGACAGAGGGAGTCGTGCCGTCAGAGAAAGTGAAGCCCTCGTTTGCGCTAAGAGCGTCAGAACTCTTGTCGCTCTTGGGCAGGAACTCAACACTCTCAATCTGGGCTACCGACGAGCCGACGAGAGGATTGGTGATGAAGTCGTAGCCTTTGCAAGCGGAGCAGAACGTGAAGGTGAACTCGCCACCGGTGTAGTACTTGCCATACTGGCCCTCAGTCTCATTGTACTTGGGCGTTACGACAGCCTTGCTTGGGATGACAATGGTGTATTGGTGACCATCCTCATACTCGAAGTTGAAGTTGAGGAGCTTTGCATTCTCGTCAGAAGAGAGGACATAGAAATCGTTGTTCTCCTCATAGTATGTCCTGCCAGTGGTGAGATCCTTGATGATGAGGTCACGATAGACAGCAAGAGTAGCATCCTCACTGAAGAAGAAAGAGATGTTATTATCTGTGGGAATGGCATAGACCATGCCCTCAGAGGGGTAGAAATAGGTGAGCTTCAGGTCGTCAGTCAGCTCCTCGCCAGGGTTAAACTTGGCAGAGACTGAGTGCTCGCGGCCGTCGATGGTCTCCTGACCACCGAGAGAGATGCGGATGTTCTTGCCAGCGAGAGCGGCGTCAGAGATAGAGAAAGTGTAGGCTATGGCACCGGCACCCTCCTCCTTAGATGTGAACGAGGTGATTGACTCGCTCTTCTTCACATCATCCTGAGTCTGATAAGAGACCTCGAAAGAGGTGAACGAGATGGCGTCCTTGTTTGAGAGATAGAGCTCAATCTCATTGCTTGTGAGGGATGAGCCGTCGGCGGGAGTGAACTCGTAGCTGACATCGGTCGTCATGTCCTCAAACTCGGTGGTGAGAGTGAGGTAGTTCTTGCCATTGAACTCGGGCTTGGAGCCGTCGGCCATGGCGATATTGTAGAAGGAGATGTTGGTGTTGGTGAAAGTGACAGTGCGGAGCTTGCCTGTGAAATCAACCATCAGCTTGGTGCCGTCAATGGTAATCTTGCTCGCGTCAACTTGCTCATTGACATTGCCCTCGGCACCACCCTTATAACCAAAGACAAGTGTTACGGCCACAGGGTTGCCATCCGCAATGGTCATAAGCTCGCGGTCGAACTCGAGAGTGAGGATGCCGCTCTCGTCACTTGCCTTCCAATAGCTGAGGAAACCAGCAGCGAGCCATTCGTTGACCTCATCCTCGTTTACCAACTTGGCTGCGTCCTGAGGAATGATGAAACTGAGGGTGATATTGCCATCGCCATTGTAGAGGTTGCCGTCCACATCCTTAACGCCAGTGATGGTGAGGGTGGCCTTGTCGCCACTCTTTACAGAGCCTGCCTCTTTCCATGCCTTTACCACAACATTCGTCATGGCGATGATGGCAGTAGACGAAGTGTGAAGCTCGACCTCGGCAGAGAGAGAGCCGCAAGTGAGGGTTGCGCTCTTCTCGTCAACCTCAGGCTCAAGAGTGAAACTGATGTTGAGTTGCTTGGCCGCAGAGAGGGCAGCACCCTCTTTGACAGTCACTCCGTCAATCTCCATTTTTGTTATAGAGAAACCAGCGGCTTGAGATACTGCGATAAATTTGAGTGCATTAACGCTTGAAGAGCATTCAGCCCAGACATGATAAGTAGTGCCAGCCTTGGCCGAGACCTGCACACGGCTGCCGTACTCATTGCCATCAGCATCGGTATAGCTCTCATAAGCAAAAGAGCTGAGGTCGGTTGTTTCCGCAGAGTCATAGATACGAACATTTCCACTACCAACGCTAAAGACCTTAAACGTCATGTCCTTCTCGGGAGTGAAAGTCATCGTCTTAGAGGCGAATACCCCCGAGACCGAATACACTTTGTCCAGCTCCATAGCCTCCAGGTCAGCGGCCTTAGCGACCGTGACCGACGAGACAATGAGCATCAACGCGACCCACAGTCGAGTGGCAAGCGCGGCAAAAGATGTAGATGCTTTTGTCATAATTGATTTGAGTTAGGTGAATAATGAAATTGTATTTGGGAAATCAACCCGCGGAGCGCGGACGGTCGTGTTCCGCGGGTTGACAGCCTTTTTCAAAAATTTGTCCAAAGGGGCTACTTGGCAGAGTAGAGGCGGCCGCCAATGACATAGAGGCCGCGTGGCAGAGAGGCAATTTGCTCTGCAGACGCATTGCGGAAAATCATAGTGCCGGAGAGAGAGTAGACATCAGAGTTGGCGAAAGCCTCGTCAGCGTCAATCTCGGGGAGGGCGTCAGTGTCCTTGTCATCATAGCCGGGGCAGTTGGTCGGGAACTTGGCCACGACAGAGTTGATGAGAGCCTCGGTGTTGCCATCAAAAATCATGACGACAATCTTGCCCTGACGAGAGCGAGACACCTGGTCGGGATAAGAGAAACTGATGTCGATGGTGTTATCCTCACCAGCCTTGAGAGTAGAGGGGAAGCCGAGACCCGTGGTGCCGGTATATGAGCTACCGACGGCAGCCTTGACGACATCGCTGTGGTAGACACCAGAGGCTTGCGCAATGCCATACTTGCCACCACTACCCCACTCGCCAAAGATGTCTTGGGTCTGGGTGTAGACATTGCTGACCTGATAAGAGCGGATGCTGTCCTCAAGAATAACGACAAGAGTACTGAGATACTGGTTGGTCAGGTTGATAGCGCTGCGGACGTTGACCACGAGATTGAGCTTATTGTCACTCTCGGAGTAGGTGAAGTTATCCACGCTCACATCAATGTCGGCAGGAATCTCCATCTCGGACTGGACGCAATCGGCCCAAGTGTCAGCATCAGTCTCGTTGTACTTATTGAAACTGTAGACGCCCTTCTTGTTTGAGACCATGGGCGACGTTATGGTGCCGGACCTCTGGACAATACCTGTGGGCGCGGCGCTCAAACCAAGAGCCTGAGCGTAGGACGATGATATGCTACCGCCAATCTGGTCGCCCGTGTAGGCGTGGATGGAGATGGGGATGAAATTCTCACCATAGAGCTTCTCAAGATTCTCAATGGCAAGGATGCCGAGCGGACAGTTGGAGCAGGTGGTGCCTGTCA
This sequence comes from Alistipes putredinis, assembly GCA_963620575.1. Taxonomy (GTDB): domain Bacteria; phylum Bacteroidota; class Bacteroidia; order Bacteroidales; family Marinilabiliaceae; genus W3P20-009. The sequence continues at coordinate 40,597 of CAVFBC010000001.1, forward strand.
TCTCCTCAAGCACGACCCGCTTGACCGGCTCGAAGGCGAGACACTTGATGGCACTCTTGGTCACATCGGTGTATCCGTCGAGTTGAACCTTGATAGAGAATGCGTTAGAGATGCCAGTAGTCAGAGGCAGTGCGTCGGGGAAAGAGAATGCGAACTTGTCGCCCTTTGTGAGGCTGAGACCATCTTGCGCATAGGTGGAAATCTCGTTAGACTCGGAGTCAAGAAGAGTCAGTTTGACAGACGAGTAGGTAGTCTCATCGGCATTGATGGTTATAGAGCCCGCAATGTTGATTGACTCCTCATTGACAACCGACGATGGGTTGGTGAGTGAGATGAGATACTTGAGGTTACGCTTGACGACAATGTCATCAACAAAGAGGACACTCTGATTCGTGTTGTTGTTCCAGAAGCCAATGTAGATGTTCTTGCCAGAGTAGGCAGCGAGGTCTACAGAGTAAGAGGTCCACTCGCCATCGAGACCTTCCTCAGTCTCGCCAATAGTAAGAGTGTAAGACTTAATCTCACCCTCGGCCTTCATCTTGGCAATAGTGGCAGAGTCGAGAGTATTGATATTCTGGTCGCACTCCCAGATGACAATATTGAGCACATCAGTGTAGATCTCATCATCCTTATAGCTTTGCGCCTTGAAAGTGAGGTAACAGCTCTCGTCGGGGATGGCGAGTTGAGGGATTACCATCCAGTCATCGCTCTGGCCAGAAGGACTATACATAGATGTGGAGGCTGCGCAATAATCTGTGCTTGAGCTTGACTCGCGGATGGAGAAATTCCAAGGCTGATTGTCGGCATCGAACTCCCAGCTTTGCATGGCCGAGGTAGGAGTGTTGTGGTCGCCCTCATAGCGCATGAGGTTGTTGAGGGCGTTGGAGATGTCAGAGAAATCCTCCGAGAAGAGAGTGGCGTCGTCGGTTGAGATCTGGCGCTCGTAGGTGCCGCTGTAAGAGATGGCGAACTCCTCATTGGCACTTGAGGCCTCGCCAGCTGCATTGGTCAGCGCGCCAGCCGAGAGAATCACCTTATACTCAGCGCCATCATAGAGATATTGGGTAGAGGATGGATAGAGAGCCACCTTGTTGTGGCTGACCACCACATTGAGTGCAGAGATGAGCTTGAGGCTCTCACCATCGACCTGATAGAGGTTAGCCTTGGCGTCCGAGGTGACATTCACCTTGGTGTCCATGGTCAAAATGGTGTAGACCGTGCCATTGTCAAGGCGGGCAATTGAAGAACCGTCCTCGGGATAGACGCTTGAGACAGTGACAGGAGAGGATGCGCGACCCTTGTAAGAGACAGTAATCTTGTCGTTCGTCTTAGTGTTATCCTTAGCGAGAGCGACAGCGCCAGCAGGGAGAACAACGGAATAGGTCTTGCCGGCAGACATCTCAGTGCTACGGAAAGTGACGATGAGAGTCTTGGAGTTGGCAGACGAGACAGCTATGTTCATAGAGCTGCGCACAGCATTGCCATCCTCGTCAATCAGCTGGGCGGCAGTCTTGGCGGCAAGAACCGTAATGTCATACTGGAAAGTGAAAGAGACAGTTCCCACATTGGCGAACTCGCTGCCGTCAACAGGAGATACAGTGTAGGACGAGAGGAGGTTGACACCCTCGCAAGCCGTAGAGGCGTCCTCGGGGAGAGTCACCACATAGCTGTCAGCATAGGGATAGACCATAGACGCGATGACACGGCCGTCGGTTGAGACATTGTATGGCGTGCCAGTGTTCTGGTAGTCGGTATACTCGCTGAAGTCGATGCCATAGCGGAGCTCACAGATGGAGGTGAAGGGATACCAGATGTTATTATGGAGAATCTGGAACTCGCGTGATGGTGAAGTGAACGGGCTGCAGGCATAGACATTGCCGTCATTGTCCACAGAGGTAACCATCAGGTCATTCTCCTCGTCCGTGTTGCCGTAGTAGACGTACTCCTCCTTGGTGAGGTCATAGAGCACGGGGAATAGCTCATCATCCTCGGTGCGGATTGTTGCGGCCGCATACTTGCCATTGGGGCTGATGACCGCCCCACCCTCCAACTGGAGGAAATTGTCAAGCCCCTTGCCGAACTTGAACCAAGTGGACTTCTGCCTGTCATAGATGAAACAGGTGGGCTGGACAGACTGGTCGCCATAGATCGAGATGTAGCGGGCGTCGGCCGACATAGAGGTGTAGGCCTCGAAATGGCATCCGCTCTCAGTCGTCATGGTCGGGAGATTGCTGAGCGTGATAATCTTGCCAGAGGAGAGATCCCACAAAATGCCATAAGATGGTGAGCTGTAGACGCTCTCACCCTCGTAGGTTACGGAGCCGCAGGCGTATTTGCCATCTGGGGTGACACAAGAGACCACACCATAAGAAAAGGTGAGGTCTGAGCCTGTCATCTCCTTGGTCAGAGTAGAAGAGGGCGTCTCAAAGGCGTGCCATTTCTTCTCAGACTTGACCCAGTAGCCTGGGGTGCCGGCATATTCGCCAGCCTCCGTGGAGAACTCACCTGAATAGCTGCCGACAACAATATTGCCGTCGTCAGTCACATCACTGACGTGATAGATGCCAATGGCATCCTCCTCATCGAGAGCCTCTTCGCCATAGATGACGACACTTTTGCCAGACTCGACATTATAGAGATAGACATTGGCCTCGGCGCAAGTCTCATTAGACGCCGGCTGCGCGAGGAGCCACTTGCCATTGTCCGAGATATTGGCCACAATGCTCTGGTCGCTCTGAATCACCTTGAGGAACGTCGGCTTCGTGTCAATGGTCTGAGCCGAGAGCGCAGTGGCGCAAACGAGAGCTAAGGTTGAAAAAATATACTTCTTCATGGGGAAGTTTTGACACATAATGATTTTACTTCACGATGACGCGATGAGCGCTCTTAGTGCCATCAGCGAGACAGTCAATGCGGATAAGGATGCCGCGGGCATCGGCAGCAGCCTTGACGCCAGTGAGAGAGTAATACTCTGAGCTGACCACGTTGGCCGCAGAAATGGTTGAAAGGGCTGCGGACTTAGACGAGCAGTTCACAGTGACCGAGTTACCCTCAATGGGGTTGGCCTTGTTGTCATCAAAGATAAGGATGGTGAACTTGACCTTTGCCTCACCCTTGGCTGTGAAGAACCACTCATCGTCGAGCGACTTGTCAACAGCACCTGTTGCAGAACCATCGGCAGGTGAATAGAAGACACCTGGCACATCTGTAAAATCGCATGTGCTATAGCAGCACTGGAATTTACCGTTATCAATAGAGAGAACCTCATATTTGATGCTTATCCAAGCACCATCCTCATTGACACATTTAACCCTAAGGCCAGACTCGACATAACTTTCTGGGTCTTCGCCAGGTAGCTGCCTAACCTTTATGGTGGAGGAGCTAACCTCAGCGCCATTCTCAACGGCCACCTCATTGCCATTCTCATCAATCTTGGTGAAGATGACATCAGAGGCAGACTGCGCAAAGAGCTGTGCTGCGCAGAAGAGAGAGGAAAGAGCGAGTAAAATTCTTTTCATATATATAATGTCTTTAGGTTACTACTTTATCATTTTGAGTTTGCCGCCAACAATGTAGAGACCGCGGGGAAGTGACGAACCACTGGTGATAATCTTTCTTCCATCGAGCGAATAGATGTCAGCTGATTGGTCGGTATTGCTCTTCGGCTCTGAAATGGCAGTTGGCTTAGTCGTATCCTCCTTGCAGACGAAATTGGCAGAGCCGTCTGCGTTGATCTCGATGTTCTCAATTTTCACATTGAGGAGGTAAGAGCCGTCAGTGTTGGGATGAATGGTGGCGCAAGCGGGGGACGAGACATTGGAGAGGGTGTTGTTGACTACCTCACCGTCCTTAACGTAGGGGTAGAGGTCGCCAACGACATCATCGACAGTGCGGAGCAGCGAGTTATCGGCAGGGACAACGGCGCAACGCTCCTTAGTGGTGTTTACATTATTGGCTTGCCATGCCTCATCTGAGTAATCAACGTGAGTGATGAGAAGCCCGGAGGCATAGAGAGCTGCGTCAGTACCCGTCTGGGCGCGGTTCTCAATCATATAGAACTCATCGGTGTAGGCCGGGTTACGGATTACGTAAGCGTCACCACCCTCAGAGAGGGGCTTGAGGTTGAGAACAGCGGTCTCTGTGGTTGTTGAAAGTTCAATGGGGGTCAACCATCCGCAGAGCCATCTCTCAAGGGCGGTATATCCAGCCGGCGAGAAACTGTCACCAAGGTAGTTGCCCATGTTCATCGGGTCCCAGACATAAGTGCCGTAGTTAAGACTTGTCGCGCCGAAACTCGTTCCCTTGTCATAGGTGTCTGGCAGGCCGAGGCAATGAGAGAACTCATGGCAAATAGTGCCAATACCGTCAATCTTGCCACCCTCGCCAAGTTCACAACTACAAGCGTAGGTGTCCACCTTTACCCCAAAGCTATCTTCACCAAGCGAGAATGGAGAGACGGTAGAGCCTACACCACTCAGGTTACCCTCCTGAGGCCAGATGAGACTCGTGTTGTCGCCATTGGTGTTCTGACCCTGACCGGCATAGAGGACGAAGACCTGATCGGCATATCCGTCGCCATCCCAATCATAGGCAGAGGGATTGGTAATAGTATCCGTCCTATGCGCTTTGACACATGCGTCTTGAATGAGTGCACAGAGGTTGGAATCGATAGTCGATCCGCTATCAGATCCATAATACGTGTAGGGGTTACGCAACTTATAAGGGCCCATGACGTCGAACTTGAACTTGAACGCGCCACGGCTCTGCGCCAAGAAATAGTCACAGACGCTTTGGGTGAAGCCCGTAGCCTCGTCGGAGAAGCCCTCCTCATTCGCCACGCGGTCATAGAAATTGCGGACATTGGCCCTGCGTGTATCATCATCGGTGGCAGCACCAGTGGGGTCGGAGAACAGAACCTCAGGAATTCCCTCAGATGACTTCGCGCCAAACTCAACGAGAATGATAAGTCCGCGGTGCTCACCCTCAAAAGGCTGCGCAGGGGCCTGAGCCACAGCCATCGGACTCAAAGAGAGTACGGCAGCCGCAGCCAAAGCTTTGCGCGAGAGCATTATGTTTGAGATAGATATCATCTATTTATCTGAATAGATTAATGTGGGGAGAAGTTAGTGAGATCCAGACTTAGCGGACAAGAGCCTTGACCGACTTGCCACTCTTGAGCCTCATGATGTTGATGCCGCGGGTGGGGGCGGAGAGCAGACGGCCGTCAAGCGAGTAGCGCGCCTCGACAGCATCAGCATCGGCATTGACATCGTTGATGGCTGTCGTTTTACCAGCGAGGTTGACACTGTTGCAGTTGGTCACCCAAGCGTCGCGCACCGAGGTGGTGAAGACATATTGGCTGAGTGACTCGCTGTAGGCGTAGGTGATGGGACGGCTGATGAACGCGACCACGTCATAGTACGGGGCATAGGTCGTTATCTTCTCGAGATCGGTGACCGTATAGGTCTTCTCATACTTGCCACCATCGAAAGTAAGGGCGTCACCGAGGGGAGCTGTGAGAATCTGGCGCACCACATAGTTATGACGGTAACCTGTGTTTGTACTGCCGCTCACCTCAAGCTGAGAGAGACGCATTCTACTGCGGGTCAAGTAGACAGTAAGGACGGCGTCGCCCATGACAGCGTCGATGTTGCTGACCGCCTCGCCAGAGACCTTGACCGTGAGAGTTCCATTGTCAAGGGTGTCTGTTACCTCAGAGCTTGTCTCAATATTGACAGTCGCGAAAGCAGGATAGTCGGCATTAGAGGCGTCCATAATCGTGCTGAAATTCTGGGCAACGATGGATTGATACTGCTCCGGGTAGGCAGTGGTGAATGCCAATACTCCATTTGAATTGACATCATCGCTGTAGTAATAGCGGTTGACAGATGCGGCAGGGATACCATAGAGCGAGAAAGCCATGATGTTCTGGGCTTCAGAGAGATAGAAATCGTCATCGCCAGAGGAGAGGTTGCAGTGGAAACCTGCTGGGGCTACGTCATTGCGGAGAGACATGACAGCCTCGCACACCTGGTCGCCATAGGTGCCATAGGTGGCGTAGGATGAGGTGTAGAACTCATAGAGCTGCTTCTGACGCTTGAGAGACTCTGTGTAGGTGACCACGGTCTGACCTACGGCATCGTCTAAGCGGAGGTTAGCATCGTCCGGCTCGGCGCCATTGATCTCCTTGACATAGACATAGAGAGCGTCAGATTCACCAGCCGCAGCCAGATCTGCGGGGATTTGAATCTTCTGAGAGAAGACACCAGTCTCCTCAATGGGCTGAGGGCAGTTGATTTCCATGAAATCCTCGCCCGACTCACCAAAGCGCACACCGAATTTGGCGCTGCTGATGGTGCCGGAATAAGGCTCGCAATAGAAAGAGACATTAGCCTCGCCGCCAAGCTGAATGTAGCGCGGAGCCGAGATGTCATAGAGTTTGAGGTCGGCAGCGGTCAGACCACCGTCAATCTCGACAATGCACTGCACGGCAAGGTTGCCATAGCTGTCGCCAAGGTCATTCCATGCGGCCGTGCTGCCATCGAAAGAGCCATAGACATAGAGGTCGCTATATGGCAGAGAGATGTACTTGCCAATGGGATAGGTTCCCTCTGTGACATCGCACTGGATGCCAATCATGAAAGCTGCCACGCCAGACGCGTTAGAGCGGTCGATGTTAATCTCATAAGGCTCGGGGAGGGAGATTACATTCCATCCCACATTGTTGGTGCCAGTGAGACTGACGACAGGCTCGGAAGCGATGACGCCCTGACCAGAGACCTCGTAAATGAATGGCTTAATGTTAGACGCCTCGGTGGTGCAAAGGGCGTAGCGGATGGCCACAATCTTGCCGCCATTATACTTGACGGCGTCAGACGTAGAGATAAGGCTTGCAACTTTCCATGTGCCGCTGTCGAAGCCGAGACCCTCGTTTGTGGCGCAGACATCATCAGTGCGATAGTTGCCCATGATGACCTGATTGGCCTCAAGTGAAGTTTGCGAAGCCTTGACGGCTTTTGAGACAAGATTGGCGGAAGAAGTCTTTGAGATGGCAGAACTGAGCATCCCAATGTTTTCGAGCCCCTGCTCGGCCTCGAAACCATCCACCATACGGTTGCCAACGACAGGGCGGGCCATGGTGGTCGTGGTGACAGAGTTTTGGCGGATTACCTGAGTTGGCAGAGCCTGACCTTGTGCATTAGCGCCGACAGATACTACTCCGGCGATAAGTGAGATAAAAGGCAGTAAATTATATTTCATTGGATATTGATTTTTTCGTTGATTACCTGAAGGACTCCATTGCTATTTGAGGCGAACACAACCATTGAAATGTTTTTGGCATTCCATTCGCCATTAACATCTGCCTCAGAGAGCGACAGTGAGTAAGAGAGTTTGCACTCATAGTCAGGAGAGAGGGCTATGGCGTCGCCATCAATGGCAGACAAGGCTGTGCGGAAAACGTGGTTATGCGTGTAGTCATTCTCCAACTTGTTCCCTGGCATCAGCTGCCAACTTGTCACATTGTCCTCAATGAGCCAAACATTGACTTTCGCATCCACATATTCTTGCGAAGAGCCTATGGTTACACTCACAGCAATATTATTCGTCTCAGAGTTGAGCGCAGCCTCGCACTCGATTGAGACAGGACTCGTCTGCTGCAAAGCGTCACGCACCACAGTAGCCCACTCGGCCGTGTTGTAAGAGGCCGCGCCACGGTTGATGCTTCCACAAGGCTGCGCCTCGATGCCGCGCTGCTCATAGTAATAGTCTCCAGTCTCAGTGGTGAGGGGGTAAAAGATGCCCTTAGAGCTCTTGCCAAACGGACCACTGTAAAGACCGACGGCAATGACATTGTCATGACCATAAGTCTCCTGAAGCTCTGCTATTAAATCAGACGCAGCCGGGCAGTTGATGCAACTCTGACCCGTGAAATCCTCAATGAGGACATGGGCCGAGACCTCTGCGGGAGCCACATAAATGAGGCGGTCGTCCTCATCCACCTTGTCGCACGAGGAGAGAGACCAGGCAGCCGAGGCCACGAGAGCCATTCCGAGGGCTTTGCCTAAGAGCCGATTGTTATTATTCTGGCTTGTCATATCGCGCCTTGTGTGTTAGAAGTTATAGTTGTAAGAGATGGAGACGCCACGGCTTGCCGGGACATAGCGGCAGACGCCGCCCGAGCAGTTGTAGCCAGCACGGGTGCGACCGTAGCCGGCCTGAATGCGATGCGCACCAGTGTTAAACGTCACCGCGCCATTGTAATAATGGAGGTCAGTCTCGCCGGCGTTATACATGTCGGACACAGTGAACATCCAGTGCGGGAGGAGCGAGACCTCAATGAGGCCCTGCGCCCAGTCGCCCTCATCATCAGCCGTAGCGAGATATTGCAGCTCAGCACGGATGGTCAGCTTCTTAGTAGCGCGCGCCTTGGCGTCGACAACGAAGATGTTGGAGTGAATCATGCCGCCATGACCCTCAACAACAGTCTTGTTGTAATATTGGTTCATATACATGGCGTTGAGAGTCCAAATCTTAGAGAGTCGTTTGCTGAGTTGGATGTTTATGTCCTGATAATACTTCGTGTCGCCCATTTTCCAGAATGCGCTGCCATTGCCATTAGACCCGATGGCAGGCGCAGTCTCATCGCGGTCAAGCGAGCGGATGTGCGAAGCGTTGAGTTTGAGATTGGTGCCATACTTGCCACCGAGAGCCGTTCCGCGGCGGAAATTATAACCCGCCTCAAGCTGGAACGCCCATTCGCCGTCGGGGTGAGTGGCATAGGGATAGAGGGCCGCGAGGGCATAGGTGTGGTCCATGGAGAAGGCCGGGAGGTGGTTGATGAACGAGCTGGTGCCAGTCTGCCCACGTCGGCTACGGAAACTCATATAATCGCTGCGCTTGGCCTGAAGAAGGATGCTCATGCCGCTCTGCGAATAGGTGGCGGAGATCATGCCTACCGTTCCGCGACGATAGATATATCCGTTGTCGGCCGACGGGTCCTCACCTTTCCACGCATACTCGGCAAGAATTCCGAGCGGACCGCGGTGAAAATTTGCGCGGACATCGAAAGCGTTGACAAACTCAGGCATACGGAGGCGGTGTGTGGCATCGGCCATGACGACATCCTCCTTCTCATACTTATTGACCCACGAGAAGCCAATGTTGAGGACTCCCCCACCCTCGCCGAGTGACGAGATCCACTCCTCAAGGCCGAACTCAACGTCAGCACCCGAGACGAGGCCACGGTTGAGGCTCCAATATCTGCGCTGACGGCCCGAGAGAACTTTAATCGAGACGCCGGGCAGAGGTTTTGCTGTGAAACGGCCACCGAGCAGAGGGTTGTCCACGCCAAGGCTTCGCTCCTCATAAGTCCTGAAAATGAAGCCCGAGCCAAACTGGTCATAGAAATGACCGCCAGTGAGATCCCACTTGTCAAAATGGAGCTTGGCATAGTAATAGGGCACGCCCCAGCCCTTGAAAGCCGCCTCATAACCAGGCAGCGGATGCTCAAGGAAAGAGAAGCGGAAACCGGCATCGACCCTTTTAGACATCAGGTTGACGTCGGCATAGGTGTTAGTCAGCGCCCAGTCGTCAGTCTTAGTCGTGCCAATCTTCTCATCGTCCTGCGGGATGAGAATGTCGCTCATGACGCTGCCCGTCACATTGAGATAGTTCTCTGGCATGACAGACATAGCCTCGTCTTGCGCCACGGCAAAAGTCGCGGAGCAGGCGAGGCCAATGATGGCGGAGGCCACACGGGGGGTGGCTGTAACGGCGTGTCTTATCATTTGGTCAATTCCCTTACTTTCTCAATAAGTTCATCCTCGTCACCGTCAATGTAACCATTGTGCTTGTAGACGATAGCTCCATTGCCATCAACAATGACAGTGAACGGCACCATCTGAGCGCCAAGGGCGCGCTTGAAGTCGCCATTAGGGTCGAGCAGCACCTCATAGGGCCATGCGTGGTTATCAACGAGTGGCTTGACCTTATTGATGTTCTGCGCCTGGTCAATTGAGACGGCAATGAGAGTAACCCCCGTCTCGGCCTGCCAATCCTCATAGACCTCGGCAATGGCCGACAGCTCGCGGATGCAGGGCTTGCACCAAGTGGCGAAGAAATCGATGATGACGGGCTTGCCGCCCTCGGCAAGATTGGCCGTGTTGACAGTCTTGCCGTCGATGCTCTTGAGTGAGACCGAGGGAACTTGCGCATAGGCGGCGAAAGAGGCAGCCATTGCGATGATGATGGTTATGATTGCTTTTTTCATGATCGAAGACAATTAAGAGCCGCAGACTATTTACGCACAAGCTTGGGCGACTGCATTATGACAGGGAACTGGGCAGAGCGGTCCAACGTGCCGGATGTCGAGGTTGCGATGGCGAAAGCGGAGAATGCCACAGACTTGGAGCCTGAAGTGAAAGCCGTGCCGGAGAAAGTGGCTGTCGTCTTGCCATCAGCGGCTGTGACAATCGGGGCTGAGACAGAACCAGTGGCGGCTCCAGAGATAGAAACATTGTAGGAGGCGTCAGTGAAGACGAGGAATGCCGTCTTGCCACCATAAGTACCTATCTGCGAACCGCTAACGAGCTTCAGAGCGAAAGACGAGGCGTCGAACTTGACAGGGAGGGTCAGACCGATCTCGGCGATGTAGAGGCCATCGGTGGTGAGCTTGGCTCCCGTCGTAGTGTTATCCTCAAGGTCTATGTCATAATACTCGAGAGTGTAAGAACCAGCCACATCCTTGGCGAACTCGAACTGCGAGATGAGCACCTTGTCGGTATAAGTCCCGGCAGCCACAGTGACATAGCCAAGTCGGCGTGAACCAGTCGTGTTCTCAGAGACTGAGACCTTGACCTTGCCACTCTCAACCACAGCCTCGGCCCAGTCAGGGGCATCAGCTATAGTCACTTCGCGGGTAGAAGAGACGGAGAAAGAGACCTCGGCAGCGGCATCGCTCGTGAGGATAATGTCATCATTCTCAACGACGAAGATGAGACCGAGCTGCGAGATGTTCACAACGATAGAGTCGCTCTCGGCCTTCTTGACCACGAGCATGGCGTTTCGGCTCTGCGGGTCGTCATTGTCTGCTGCAGAGAGATTGACAGTCGAGCCGCTGACAGAGAGTGAGAGCCACTCAGAATGGTTGGTGTAGGCAGAGGCGATTGGGGCATCGATAGTGACGTAGCCCTCGCCATTAGTCGCCTCAAGGTTAGTCTGCGCCTTAGAGACTTTTATGGTCGTCTCGGGGGCAGCCATGTCCGAGCAATCCTCATCGCAAGCTGTGAAGAAGAGAGGTGCGGCCGCGGCGGCCATAAGCGCAATGTATGTCTTTTTCATATTCATATTCTCTTGTGAGCCGTGGCTTCTCTATTCGTATCTCTCGAAAGTCTTGAAACTGGGAATCTGGTTCATGAGGACGTAGCTATCATCCTGCACAATGAGGTTTCCGCTGTTGTCGCACGCCATGAAGAGCATCGAGTTGACCTCATACTTGCCATTGCCATCCCAGCCGAAAGAACCCTTCTTGTCATCTTGCATGACCATGGTGAGCGCGCCCGAGATGTTGAAGTAGTAATAGCCGTCGACAAGTGCGGCGGGAATCATCATAAGGTAGTTGTACTCGCCACTGGGGTCCTGACAATACTGGGCAGGGAAAGACATCTGACCCGAGGTCTTGTCATACTCGCAATAGAGGTGATACTCAAGGACGCCAGCCGTCGTGGAGAGCGAGATGACGCAACTGTCACGGACAGCGGCCGTCATCCTCTCGGCCTGAGCCTTGCTCATTTCAAGAAGAATGGTAATCTCGGTGCCAGAGTAGTTGACAGTGCCAAGCCATTGGCCAGTCCACGCCTCATAGGTCATCATGTTAGACGGGGTGTAACCAGCGAGGGTCACACTACCCGAGGTCAGCGACTGGGTGGCGGCAGAATAGGTGAACTTGGTCACCTCTTGACCTCCTATGGTCATAGGGCTCTGAAGCTCAATACCCTCGGGTGTGATGATATATGCGCTCTCGACAGTCGAGTCGGTCTGGACGGCGAGGCGACGCGTCTGGACATCAACCTCGGCAGTGCCGATCTCAGCCCCGGCAGCCGTGATAGTGTAGGCATAAGGCATCGAGTTGGTTATCTCCTGAATGGAAGAGAGGTAGTCGGACCACTTGACGCCCTCGGTCATAGGCACCATGGTCATCTTGTTGCCCCATTTCTTACCCTTGAGAGTAATCTCCTCGGCCGAGTAGCTGAGGATGATGAACTCATAGTCGCCCTGGTCGCCATCCACATCGCCCTGGTAAGGCTTGGCGAAATAGTGGATGAGGTCGTTGCCCGTGTTGAAAGTGAGGACTGGGCCCATGTCATGCACAATGTCATAAGACGATGAGCAGACAGTCTCCGGGGTCGAGATGGAGACATAGGGCGAGAAAATGTCAGCAGAGACAGAGACTTTGCCCTTGTCATTGAAACTGCAGAGGAAAGTGAAACCGCCGGCGTAGTCCTCGCCATAGTAGTATGAGAGCCTCCAGCCGTTTGGTGCTGAAGTGAGAATCTCACGGACATCGGCCTCGGCCTGCTCAGCCCTCTCGGCAGCCGACACACCGTCGAAGTAGTCGGTGTCATCATGGAGGCACGAAGAGAGAGCCAAAGAAGAGAGCGAAAGAATCGCCGCTCCTATATGATTGAGATATCGCATAATAAACTGTTAAAGAGAAGTTGTCTTATCGTCCCGGCAATATTACTTGAGAGTCTCGAGGTCGAGGCGTGAGAGCTCGTCGGCCCTATGGAGCACCGCGTCGCGGAGCGAGTCAATGTCGAGATCCCAATAATCCTGCATATAGTTGCGGATGATAGAGAGCTTCTGCTCAATGGCCTGACGTGCCGTTATATTCTCAGAGAGCATATTGTCGCCCGCCTCATCAAGGATGGCCTGCCAAGCCTCGGGGGTCTCAGTGACATAATATGCCATCATCTCGGCAAAGTCCTCACGCGCCTCGCTCATGGCGTAGCCAGAGACAAAGCCCTGCTTGTGGGCGTCAGAGTCCTCAATGTCATACCAGTCGCCAGAGACATACTCGGATGTCGTAATCTTGTCGAACTGACTATCATAGGGCTTCTTCTGGTTGAGGATGTGCGTGAACTCGTGGTGCATCGTGTGGAAGTAGTACGTGTTCAGCATATCATAATCCTGAAGCATGGCGTCGGTGAGCGAGTTGACCATATAGAGCGTCACCTTATATCCGCCCTCGGCAGTTCCGAGGACGAAAGTACCGGTGGTGTTATAGGCAGGCGAGCCGATGAGGTGGATGACTCGCGGGACATTGCTCTTGACGAAGTCGGGGCCCACGACCTCGGCGTAGGCGTCAAGCCAGAGGTATTTAATGATGATGGAGAGTTTGGCGCTCTTGGCGGAATCGGCAGGCGTGAGGTTGTAGCTCATGTCGCTCTCGATGTCCTCCATCTTATACTTGACCTCGATATTATACGGGTAGGTGTAATTTTCGAGGAGCCACTGGTCAAAAGCGTCACGCTCGGGGACATCAGTGGGGAAGATTGTAGCGTCGTCTGGCTTGTCGTCGTCACAGGCGGCGAGCGAGAGGGCCGCGATGGCCGCAGCCAGGATGGAGCTTATTATCTTGTTTGTCATTTTTGGCTTAGTTAGTTAACCGTCAGGTGTTGTAAATACCGCCCCAGTTGATTAACGCGGGTTGGGCGTCATGCCGGCGGCGAGAACGTCTTGCGGGAGCTGGATGGCGAGGCGGGGGTCACGCGGCTCCATGGTGTCGGTGACCTCACTGACGGAGGTCTCGTTGGCCAAGGTGCGGCGGTACATCGTGATGCCGTAGCGCTTGACATCCTGAAGACGGAAACCCTCATGGAGACCGAGGATGCGGCGCAGGTGGAGAATGCACTGGAGGAGCGGCTCCTGAGTCTCAGACTCGATGGCAAAAGGCGCATTGAAACGCTTCTTGGGAGAGCCGGAAGTGGCGGTGTAGTAGGGTACGCTCTGTGAGTAGAACTGCACAATCTTATCGAGCGTGAGTTGCACGCCTGTTGACGAGAAGGCGGAAAGCTCGGCATTAATGTCGGCCACAGCCTCGTCATATTTACCCTGAAGGGCATAAGCCTCGGCGCGCTCAAGGAGGAGCAAGTCGGTGGTGAAGACAGCGTACTCGGAGTGCGCATAGCCTATACCGGCCTGAATGTCAGTGTACTCGAATGCGTGTGGAATCTTGCGGAAGATGTATTTAGAGAGAGCCGAGTTGAACCAGACGGTGTAGTTGAACACCTCGTCTGATGTACCCCAAGGGCCAGGTGACTGGAGGGTCTCAAGCTTAGAGATAAGCTGACCGTGCGCATACTTGGAGCCGACATTGTAAGGTCCACCAATGGCACCCCACTGCGAGTAGACAGTGGTGAGGAGGAGGTTGGCCTTGACACCTGAGTTGATATAGGCGTTAGGCTGGACATTGCCATTGGCCGAAAGCTCATTCATGGCAGCCCAGTCGCGGAGCATTGCCTCGGGCTGAGAGCCGAGCACCTTGGTGGCGTAGGTCACCGCCTTGTCATTCTTGCCATAATAGAGGTAGAAACGGGCTGCGAAAGCGGCGGCAGATGAGGGAGTGAAGTGGAACTTGGGGTGGTCGTATGAACTGCCTACGAGTCCGACGGCCTCTGTTATGTCAGCATCAATGTGGGCGTAAAGGTCTGCAAGGGTGCCGCGATCATACTGCTCACCCACATTCTCCTCGGGATACTCGGGGTAAGGCAGTCCAAGGTCAGAAGAGGCAGTGCTCTCGTCATAGGCCATGCAGAAGACATTGGCCATCTGGAACATGGCATAGGCTCGGCAGAGAAGGGCCTCACCCTTTTGCTCGGCATACTCCTCCTGAGTCTCCTCATCGAGGCTGTTGATGTACTTGAGGGCCTCGTTGGCTGTGCCTACAGCCGAATAGCCGGCCTGCCAGATGCGCTGAGGCGTCTCATTGTCACTGGTCTCGGTTATGTCCTCCCACCGGTAGGCCTGACCTTGGAACTTGGTGTACTCAGTCCAGCCAGTGCCGACCACGTCGTCCGTATTGTCGGAATACATCTCAAGGAGATAGGCCGGGTGAATCTGCGGATAGGCCGAGACGAGCAGTCGGCTGACCTCGGACGGGTTCTTAAGCTCCATGCGGTTGTCCGGCAGCTCATCGAGATAGTCGTTGCAAGCTGACAGCGCAGTGGCGGCTGCAGCCGCCAAGAGGAGATGTGATATATGTTGTTTCATTATTGGCAATTGATTATGTCACCGTCTGATAATGTCCAGATTAAAGTCCGACCTTGAGGGTCAGAGTGAACTGCTTGGGCATAGGCGATGCGACACCGCCGGCGTTCATGAACTCAGGGTCCTGTCCGTTGAGCTTCTTGTCGGCATAGAGCAGACAGATGTTGGTGGCCTGGAGCTTGAGCTGGATCTTCTCCACTGGCGTATCCTCAAACCAGCGCTTGGGGCAGTCGTAGGCGAGCGAGATCTCCTTCATGCGGATGAAGTCGCCCTTGGCTATGCGCTCGGTGGAGTAGTTGTAGGCGTTGTAGGCGTAGCGGATCTGGCTGTTGTCCTTATATTGGCGGTAGCTGACAATGGCGGGGACATTGGTCTTCTTCTCGTCACCGGGGTTGACCCAGCGGTTGCGGAAGACACCCGTCATGGAAGTCATGTCAGTATAAGAAGCCGCGAAGACAGGGTCGAGGCGAACCACATTGCCGAAGGCGTAGGTGAGGAACACGTTGAGGCTAAAGCCCTTATAAGAGAACGTGTTGGTCAGAGAGCCATTGATGGTGGGGTCGGTCGGACCCTCATATTTGAGGTAGGCCGTCTTGTCACGCTCCTGGAAGTTGATGTCATAGACAGTCTCGACATTGCTCTCGTTGATGAAACGCGGCATGCCGTCCTCAGTGAGACCGACAAAAGGAATAGAGAAGAGGGCGCGGACAGGGTAGCCCTTCATGGCGAAACCAGAGCCAGAGACCATGTCAATGACGCGACCCTGATTGTAGAGGTCGGTAATCTCAGTCTCGTTGTGCGAGAAGACGAGGTTGGTGCCCCATGTGAAATCACCCCTCTTGATGTTGGTGGAAGAGACGGAGACCTCTTGACCCCAGCTCTTCATCTTACCCTGATTGGCGTAGCGGATAATCTGACCGCCGACACCCTGCGTCGCCACCGGCACAATCTCGTCGAAGTTGTTTCGGGTATAGACATCGAAAGTGACATTCACACGATCATTGAGAATACCTGCGTCGAAACCGAAGTTGAACTCATTCTTCTTCTCGTAGGTGAGACCAGCGTCCGCAAGGCTCTCCACCTGGATTCCCGGCTCGCGGTCTGACGAGAAGGGTCGGTAGGGGTTATAGCTGCGGAGGATGGCCGTCGAGCTGGAGTAGTCGGCGCTTGGGGGGGTGCCCGTCAAGCTATAAGAAGCTCGGAGTGTGAGGTGTGAGAGCGGGGCGAGGCGCTCAAAGAACTCCTCCTCGTGGGCGTTCCAGCTTGCCGAGATGTTCCAAGTGGGCATCCAGCGCGCGTCTGAGTTCTTGCCAAGCTGGTTAGAGCCCTCGTAGCGGTAGGTGCCGTTGACCACATACTTGCCCTTGAAAGAGTAGGTCGCGTTGGCATAGAAAGCCACAGAGCGCGAGTCGGTGTTGGAGAGCGTGTAGTAGTCCGAGTTCTCCTCGACAATCTTCTTGAAATAGGTGTACTCGAAATATGGGATCTCGCCACTCTCATACTGCATGCCCCAGCCGTTGAACCAAGTGCGGGTGCGCTTGATGTCAGTAGTCTCAAGACCGGCGAAGAGATTGACGATGTGCGTGTTGGCGAAAGTGTTGTTATACTGGACCGTTGCGCGGAAGTCCGTGTCCGTCATGCGGTTGTCGGTACGCTGGTAGATGCCGCCCTCGGGGAGGACTGAGATGGGGAGCGCATAGGCGTCGTCCGGGTCAGTGTAGAGCAGCACATTGGCGTCGCGGATGAGGAGGTTGTCCATGGCGCGGTAGGCCAACGCCTGGTTGCTGTTGTCCTTAATCTTATGCTCCTGCGTCGTCGCGCTATACTTAAGAGCGCCGAGGACTGCGAACTCAAGGGGCTTGATGGGCTTGTAGCGCACCTCGGCCTGGAACTTCACATCGGCCACGTTGAGGTCGATGTAGTTATTTGAGAGCTCGTTGAAGATGTTGAACTTGGCGTAGTTGGCGTGGTAGTAGGTGTCGGGGTCGAGGGTTCGGCTGGTGTTCAGCGCATAGGAGTAGGGGTTAATGTCGAAGTCGCGCTTGACCTCGCCTGAGACGACATCGACATCCTGACCTATGGTGCCGGGGGCGGACTGCTTGCGATAGGCCGCTCCGCCTATGGCATTGACCGTAAGGCCTTCGAGGATGTGGTGTGAGACATTGAAGTTGGCGGTGAAACGCTTCACCTCGCTGTCAATATACCAGCCCGGGTCAACCATCGCAGAGAGAGACGCGTAGTAGTTGCTCTTGTCTGTGCCGCCACTCATCGAGATAGAGTGGTTTTGCATGACGGCGAGTGAGAAGAGCTCCTTGAACCAGTTGGTGTTGCGCCTCTCAGCCTGTTGCAGATAGGCGTTGCGCGCCTCCTGAGTGTTTTGGAGGGCGAAGAGTCCGGTCTTGGAGTCGTAGGTGTTGATGAGCTCATACATCTTGCCATAGACGCCATAGTCCGAGCCGTTGAGGACATCTGAGAGATTGAGCCAGCCTTTCTGCTCCATCTCCTTATATATGCCCATCTGCTCCTGAGAGTTGAGAATGTCGAAATTGCGGTAAGAGGGGATAAGGCGGGTTGTGAACTCGCCGTTGTAGCTGAAGTGCGCCTGACCAGCCTTACCTTTCTTAGTTGTGACGACAATGACGCCAGCCATGGCTCGCGCGCCATAGATGGAGGTTGCCGAGCCGTCCTTCAGAATCTGGAAACTCTCAATATCGTCAGAGTTAAGGCCTGCAATGGCCGAACTGATAAGAGTCTCAGCGTCACCCGAACTGAGATCGTCGGCCGAGACATCGGATACATCTTCCATTATGACGCCATCCACAACCCACAGCGGCTTAGAGCTGCCGTAGATGGAAGTGGCGCCGCGCACGCGGATCTTGGGAGCAGAGCCAAAAGTGCCACTCACATTCTGGACGGAGACACCGGCGGCCTTGCCCTCAAGCGAGCGGCTTATGTCCGCCACGCCATTGAGTTTGGCGTCATCGCCCTCCAGCTTGCTCGTCGCGCCAGTGAAGAGTCGGCGGTCCGTCTTTTGCAGACCGGTCACCACGACCTCCTCAATGGCCACACCGGCGGTCATCACCACCTTCATGTCCGCAGCCGGGTCGAGCGTCTGCGTGTCCATGCCGAGATATGAAATCTGAATCTTGTGCCCTGCCGGCACTTTGAGAGTGAAAAGGCCGTCGAAATCGGTAACTGTTCCCGTCGTTGTGCCTTCGACTATGACTGCGGCGCCGATGATGGGCAGCCCGTCATCTTTGGCAATGACCACGCCCGAAGCCGTTACTTCGCTCTGCGCCCAGGCGGTCACTGGCATCAATGCCAACATCAGGATGACAGCCAAACGCACAGCCAGAGTTCGCACACTGAGTGAATGGAGGTTTTGGTTAGATAAGGTTTTCACTGTCGTTGTAAAAAGATTGTACTGGAAAAACAACACCAGGGCGAAAATTGTTGAGATATTAAACAATTTGTACCAAGTATTGCATTTAAGGACCAAATTTACCCCCCCCCCATTTAATTTAACAAGTTAGCAAACGGATATATATGTATTATTAACATTTTTGAGGGTATGCTGTCAATAACTCTGACTCAACTCCGCTGTATTGCAATGGTGTTCGACTTTGTTCGCCTTTTACGAAGAGATTATGATGCATTCAAAATCCCATCTATTCGCACAAAAAGCTAATGAAATACCTGGATTTTATACATACATATTCATCACATAGCAGTATTTATGCAGAAATATAATTTAACAATGTGGCGTGTGGAACTGAAAATCCTAAGCATAGGATTGGGCTAAATATTCTTTCTCACAGCAATTATGCGTTTTGCCGTTGGGGTCTCATTTACTGGGATAATAGCGGAGACAGGGCAAAAACAGTCATAATTGGAACAGAAAAGGAATAAAAACTTCGTTTATTGTTCGAGAAATGACTTCATTTAGGCATGAACAACGAATTAGCATCTATAGCCAATATCCCGGCGAGCATGAGATGCGCTTCGCCCTGTTTAGTAGATTTGGGAAAGGAAAACAAACGCTCTTTCCGCTTAACACGTTCCACCAAGATAGATTACTCAATGCGTTGAGTAAAGCCTCATTCTCCTTTTTTTCCGTTCGCTTTTTGCCGTGCGGCATAGTCATCATATCCACGTTGGACACTCATCCCAAAATGCGCTGGTATCTTAGTGACGCTCTCAAAGGCGGCTGCCATGTCAGTGGTTACGCTGTCTTTTCCGCTAAGGATAGCAGATATTGTCTTTTCGGGTTTTCCCGAGCGCACGGCAAACTTACAAACACTCATCCCGAGCTCTTCAAGTTTTTCCGCAAGAATTACACCAGGGTGGAACTCCACAGGCGGAACGAAATTTTTAAATGTTGCCATAGTCGTCATTTGCCGTGATAGTTAACAATTTCAACGATTTCAACCCCTGTAATCTCAATCCAAATATACCGACCGTTGGCATCAGTCGGAATAGTGTATTCGTGAGGCTCGAATAATAGCCTACATCTGTCTGTAATCGCTCAAATGAGAAAATAATCTTGCCTAAAAGTGGGCGGGGTGGATTAACACGTATGGGTTCACGGTCAATAAAAAACGGCCGCCAATCATAAGATTGACAGCCGTAGTGCTGTACCCTGACCCGGGATCGAACCGGGACGGATTGCTCCATTGGTGTTTGAGACCAACGCGTCTACCAATTCCGCCATCAGGGCATTGCGAGCGCAAAGGTAGGGAAAAAAATTCAAATTGCAAGGATTGGTGACCCTCTGTTTGATATTTCTTTTTGAGAAAAGATGGCAACGCCACATGGCGCAGATGACTTACGAAAAGAGTGGGCTTGGCAGTCGGTTATCTCACAGACATCGAGCCAGTGGCTACATCCACCTAACAGATTAAGCAATCAAAGCTCAGAATACACAAAAAACATTTTTACGTATCTTTGGGACACGGCGGGCAAGAAAGACGCCTTCCGATTTCAATACACCTAACCCTCCCTTTTCACTTATATAATATGTCACCAATAGCTCTCTTCGTATATAACCGCCCAGACCACGCCGAGCAAACCCTCGCCTGTCTCGCGGCCGCCGGCGGAGCCGCACAATCAGACCTCTACATTTTCGCAGACGGTGCGAAAGACGCGGCAGGACAAGCGGCGGTGCAAGAGACACGGGATGTCTGCCACACCGCGACGGGGTTTGCGAGCGTCACAATCGTGGAGCGTGAGAAAAACGTGGGGCTCGCCGCTAATATAACAGGAGGAGTGACTGATGTCCTCGAAAAGTATGGACGCGTCATTGTTATTGAAGACGACGTGTGCGTGGCCCGCGGGTTTCTGACTTACATGAACTCGGCCCTTGAATTCTACCGCGGCCGAGGCGTATTCTCCATTGGCGGCTACACGCCAGACATAGCCATCCCGCAAGACTACCCCTACTCCACTTTCGTGATGCACAGGAACTGCTCATGGGGTTGGGCCACTTGGAAAAGCGAGTGGGACAAAATAGACTGGGAAGTGAAGAGTTTCGACACCTTCATCCGCTCGGCACAAAAAAGGCGTCAGTTCAACGAGCCGGGCAACGACATGACGCCCTTCCTGCTCAGATGGAAAACCGGCGCCCGCGAGATGTGGGACATTGTCTTCTCCTACGCAGCCTTCTGCGCGGGTGAACCGCACGTCTACCCCCGCAAGAGCCTCGTGCGCAACGTGGGCAATGACGGCACAGGCACCCACGTGGCACCTACAGTGAAATATGAGACACCAATGGCTACATCCGTAAGTCCCAATAGTTTCTGCCAAGGCGTTGCACCTGTCCCCGCAATCGTCAGCGAGTTCCACAGGTTCTACTCCACATCAACTTTCAGGCGCATAGTCAACACCCTTAAAAGGTGGAGGTACTTGATGTTTGGCAAATAGAGCCAAACGATCAAACCTCGAATTGCCTAAGCTGATATTGCGAGAAAAAGAGGTGTAGGTCCTGATAGAACTGATTGACGCCGGGATGGTACACCTCATCGAAAGTTGAATTATGCCAGAGGAGTGAGAACACGCCGCCAAAGCGTCTAACCTCATCAAGCATCTCACCCACAGCGAGAAATATGTCATCATAGCTCATCTTGCGATGGGAGAGGCACGTCACATCCATAAAGGCCAATGGCACGCACGTTATGCCCATCATCTGCTGCCTGTCATGGTCAAATGGGTGAAAAGGGAAGCAATAGCTGTTCCTGAATCCCTCATGATGCGAAAAGCCGTAGGAGTAATCGAACTTTATCCCAGCATCATCCATGGCTCTGTAGGATGAGCGCATATCGATGGCGAGGAAATGCTGTCGGCAGCCATCGGATAGATTGGGCAGCACATCACGCAAAGCTTTAGACCATTTGATATAATCTTCTGTGGCTTTGCAATTTATTGGGGCATGAAGACCTACTTTATTCCCCCTATCAGAGAGTTGCCGCAAGAGGCTGAGAACATCCTCATCTCGGGCAAAATCATAGTCGGGTGGGAATGGACCGCCATCATTGGGCAGGACAAACCAGTCTGACTTATAACCGAGGAAGGCCTCATTATCCTGAATAACGTCAAAACTCCAATAGGGATTGTGGTCATGACGCAGCCTCGCAAGGTTGGCCAATGACTTGACAGCCGCCTTAGCGAGCCGCCGCCTGTCTGTGTCGCAAGGTCTAAGCCCCAAAACTTGTGCGCAACGGTAGAGAGATCGGCGTGGGGCGAAATAGCGAAGCGTGTCCAAATCGTGGGACAAGTGCAGACTCGGACCTCCAAGAGGCTGCTTTTTCTCAAAACTTATTCCTTTAGCACGGCATTGGGTCTCAATGGCATCGAGCATCCAACTAAAGTAATAGTTCACAATGGGGCGATGCATAACTCCGAGCTTACATTGGATGGAAGCCTCGTAGGGGTAGCGTCCCCACTCGTCTCGCTCATCAGTCGCCCACTCCTGATAGGCAGAGAGGAGGAAGAAGGCGCTCTTGACCAAGTCGTGACGCACAACGACATTGCCCTCGGCATCCAACTCATAGGGAGACGCTGAGGCCTCGGCATCAGGGAAAAGCACCGGTATGCCGTCAATCTGATAATCTGTCCGCAGCCCGCCCTCGGAACGCGGCCACGCGACAACCTCATCAATCCGCGCGTCAGTCTCCGCAAAGGCTGCAAGATGAGCAAAGACATATCGTGACTCGGCGCCTGTGAGGCGACGCGAGAGAAAGGCGTCAGACATCGGGCTAATCATAGACTATGTTTTGGGCAGGCAAAAGGCCTCCCCGTCAAATTATATTTTGAGAACGCAAATATATCGCGTAAATTCACACTCATAAAGTGGGCATTACCAAAATTCACTTTGGCCCAGAGCGAAGAAGAAGATGAAAGCAGTCATACAGCGCGTGAGCCGCGCCTCAGTGGTGGCGGACGGCGTCCAGGCCGGGCGGATTGGTAAAGGCCTCATGGTCCTCTTCGGCGTCGAGGTGGCCGACGGGCCGGACATCAACATGGCCGAGGTCACATGGTTAGCGCAGAAAATAGCCCAGATGAGAATATTCTCAGACGAGGCTGGGCTCATGAACCTCTCAGTGGCCGACGCGGGCGGCGACATCTTAGTGGTGAGCCAATTCACACTCTTCGCCATGACCAAGAAAGGCAACCGCCCCTCATTCATCGAGGCTGCCAGACCGGACTTGGCCGTTCCTTACTACGAGGCCTTCACCTCCGAGTTGAGACGGTTGACAGGGCGCGACATTCCCACCGGGGTCTTTGGAGCTGACATGAAGATCGACATGGAAGCCGATGGGCCAGTCACAATTATAGTGGACACGCGGAACAAGGCATAAGCACAAGGCATGGAGAGCGAAGAGATGACGCTGCGCGAGGCTCAGGCACGTGTGGACGACTGGATAAAGAGATATGGCGTCAGATATTTCAGCGAGCTGACCAACATGGCGTGCCTCACCGAGGAGGTGGGCGAACTGGCGCGCCTGGTGGCCCGCAAATATGGCGACCAGAGTTTCAAGCCCGGCGAGAGCCAAGACCTGGGCGAGGAGATGGCCGACGTCCTGTGGGTTCTCATCTGCCTTGCCAACCAGACTGGCGTGGACCTGACATACGCATTGAACAAAAGTTTTGACAAAAAGACCTCGCGAGACAGCGAGCGACATAAGAACAACCAGAAACTGACAAAGAACAACTAACAAGTAAATGAAGAACATTGACGAAATTCTCGGCTCATATGAGTATGATGCTGCATTGGATAACCTGACCCAGGAGATTGACAACCACAAAACGGCAGCCGCTAAATATCTTACAGACGTTGACGCACTTCAGACCATGTTCAACGCCATCGACCTGACCACCCTCAGCCACACAGACTCGGCCGAGAGCGTCAAGAAGTTCGTAGGCCGCGTCAACCAATTCGCCACAGACTACCCCGAACTCAAAAACGTGGGTGGCATATGCGTATACTCAGTCTTCGCACCCGTCATGAAAGCCACCCTCAAGGTTGAGGGCGTGCACCGCGCCGTCGTGGCAGCATGCTTCCCCTCATCACAGGCCTTCACCGACATCAAGGCCGCCGAGGTCCGCAAGAGCGTCGAGGCCGGAGCAACCGAGGTGGACGTGGTTATCTCAGTCGGCGAGTTCCTTGACGGCAACTACCAGTTTGTGTTTGAGGAGCTCGTGGCCATCCGCGAGGCGTGCGCCGACGCAAGGCTCAAAGTCATCCTTGAGACTGGCGCACTCAAGACCCACAAGCAGATCTGGGAGGCGAGCGTCATAGCCATGGAGGCTGGCGCCGACTTCATCAAGACCAGCACCGGCAAGAACTGCGACGGAGCGAGCCCCGAGGCTGCCATCGTCATGACCAAGGCTATCAAGGCCTACACAGCCAAGACAGGTCGCGAGGTGGGCTTCAAGCCCGCAGGCGGAGTCCGCACCCCCGAGGACGCTTGCCTCTACTACGAGATTGTGCGCTCAACCCTTGGCGACGCCCACACAGTCAACACCCTCTTCCGCATCGGCGCGAGCGGCTTGGCCAACAACCTGCTGAAGCAGATTCTCAAGATAAAGGGCAAAGAGGCTCCCGAGAAATACTTCTAAAAAGCCAAACTCCCACAGAGACCACATCATCATGGCTTTAATCAACCGCATTGCCGCAGCCTACTACGCAGGCCGGTACCGGCAAATAGACAAGATGCAGACCGGGGGAGCGGAGATGCAACGCCAGCAGTTAGCAGCCATCCTCGGCCAAGGCTCGCGCACAAGCTATGGTCACGCCACAGGCATGCGCCCGGACATGACCTACGAGCAGTTCGCCGAGGCCGTCCCCGTCGTCGACTACGAGGGCTACAGACCCATCGTGGAGCGAATGGTGGCTGGCGAGGCAGATGTCGCATGGCCTGGCAAAGTCAAGTGGTTCGCCAAGAGCAGCGGCACGTCTGGCAGCAAGAGCAAGTTCATCCCCGTGACCGAAGAGGGCTTGAAGAACTGCCACTTGCGCGGCACCAACGACGCCGTGGCCACATATATGCGCCTCCACCCAGACACGCGCATCTACCGCGGCAAATGCCTGACGTTGGGCGGCAGCAAACAGCTGACAGCCACAGGCGCTGGCAGCCAGACGGGCGACCTCTCAGCCATCATGATCGGCAATGCGCCCTTTTGGAGCGAGTTCTTCAAGACCCCGCGAAAAGAGATTGCTCTGCTTTCCAAGTGGGAGGAGAAATTAGAGAAGATAACAGCCGCCACTGTCGGGCAGAACGTCACGTCGTTGGCTGGCGTGCCAAGCTGGTTCCTCGTCCTCATCAAGTATATCATGGAGCGTCAAGGGGCTAAGACCCTGAGAGATGTATGGCCTAACCTGGAGTTGTTTATACATGGCGGTATAAGTTTCAAGCCCTACCGTGAGCAGTATAAAGCCCTGTGTCCCGGGCAGATGAACTTCATGGAGACGTACAACGCCAGCGAGGGGTTCTTCGGTTTGCAAGACGACCCTGAGGACGTCAACATGCTGTTGATGCTCGACTATGGAAACTTCTATGAGTTCCTGCCATTAGACGAGTTGGGGCAAGAGCATCCGCAGGGCATAGTGCCACTGTGGGGTGTCCAGCCTGATGTGGACTACGCCATGGTCATCAGCAGCGTCAACGGACTTTGGCGATACATGATTGGCGACACGATACGCTTCGCGTCAACCAACCCCTACAAGTTCACCATTAGCGGGCGCACCAAACTCTTCATCAACGCCTTTGGCGAAGAGCTGATGATAAGCAATGCCGAGGCCGCCATGACGAAGGCTTGCGAGCAGACGGGGGCCTTGGTGAAAGACTACACCGCCGCGCCTGTGTTTATGGACCAAAACTCACGAGGGTGCCACGAGTGGATAGTTGAATTCTACACACCGCCCACAGACGCCGAGGCCTTCGCCGAAGCTCTCGACAAAGCCTTGCAAGAGGTCAACTCGGACTACGAGGCCAAGAGGTACAAGGATATAACATTGGCCCGCCTCAAACTGCACGTGGCCCCAGCGGGACTCTTCACACAATGGCTGAGCAGACATGGCAAGATGGGAGGCCAAAACAAAGTGCCGCGCCTGAAGAACGACCGCGGCATCATGGACGAACTCCTGACCATGATGTGACAAGAATAGAAAACGAGAAAAGAAAGGACAAACCATGTATATCGGCATAGCTGGCAACATAGGCAGCGGCAAGAGCGCCATGGCCCAACTCCTGTGCAACGAGTTCGGGTTCAACACGTTCGATGAGCCTGAGGATACCAACCCATACTTGGCAAACTTCTATGCCGACATGCAACGGTGGGCTCTCAACCTGCAAATATACTTTCTGACCAAGAGGTTCAAGGCCACTCAGCGCGCCATGTGGGCCAACGGGGTCGTGGTGCAAGACCGCACCATCTATGAGGACGCCTACGTCTTCGTGGAGAACCTGCTGACAATGGGAATCATGACGCGGCCCGACTATGACACATACTGCGAACTTTTTGACATGACCGTCTCGTTCATCAAACCGCCCGAGCTGCTCATCTACCTCAAGGCGTCAGTCCCCACACTGATGACCCACATCCGCCAACGCGGATTGGCCTACGAGAACGCCATCGGGCAGGACTACCTCGCCATGCTCAACACCAAATATGACAACTGGGTCAACGAGTACACTGGCAACATCCTGCCAATAGACATTGACAACACCGACTTCGTGAACAACGCGGAGGACAGGGTCAAGGCCATAAGTGCCATCCGGAACCAGTTGCCGGAAGCCGTAAGGAAACTCATCAAACCGAGTCAATCTACGACTTTTATCTCCTCACCCACAAGGTGAAAGCCTGAACGCGCCACCTACACGTTGTCAGAGTCCACCCACTCGGCATACGAAGTGGCAGTCTCGTAGAGCTTGATGGCCTTGAGGCTAACCCCGCCAGGCAGACGACGTGATATGCGCGACGCGAAATCGATGAGCATATTCTCACACGTGGGCTGATAAGGCACCTGGACTAAACGCTCTGTAATGCCACTCACTGAAGCAGGGTCAACCGACCCATGGCGCACCATAAGTGAATGATCGAGACGGTTTACGACCTCCTCACCTACAATTTTCTTGAGGACGGAGAAATCGATGACCATGCCATACTTAGGGTCGGACTCGTCAGCGCACGGCGTTCCGCACACAGTGACGTAGAGGCGGTATGAGTGCCCGTGCACATTGCTGCACAACCCATCATATCCGGGGAGGAAATGAGCCATCTCGAAAGAGAACTCCTTTGTCAGCCTAATCTTCATATAATCGATATCAGAGAGCGTGTGGAAAAAATCAGCGCACGGCAAAGCTGAGCCTTACGCCTTGCGAAAATAACACTTTCCGCGCCCCAATAGCACAAATGGACCTCAAAGAAATCCAAGCCCCCGTGGCGGAGCACATCAAGGCGTTCGAGCCCTACTTCGACAGCCAGCTGCAATCGCCCAACAAATTGCTGACCCTCGCCACGCGCCACGTCTTCCGCCGCCGCGGCAAGCGCATGCGACCCCTGCTCGTATTCCTCTCGGCCGCCGCGGCTGGTCAGGTGGGCGACGGGGCCTATGCCGCGGCCGCCCTCATCGAGCTTCTGCACAACGCCTCGCTGGTGCATGACGACGTGGTGGACGAGACTTATACTCGCCGAGGCCAATGGAGCCTCATGGGACTGTGGGGCAACAAGGTGGCGGTCTTAGTGGGCGACTTCTTCTTGGCGCGCGGCATGGAGATGGCACTTGACGGTGGTCACTACGACATCCTCCGCATCGTGAGCAAAGCCGTGCGAGACCTTGCCGACGGCGAGCTGAGACAGATGGAACATGCTCGTCGGCTTGACTTGACAGAGGAGAGCTACATGGAGGTTATCCGTCAAAAAACAGCCACCCTCATCGAGGCCTGCACACGGGCCGGAGCCACAACAGCCTCATCAAACCAAGCGTACGTCGACGCCTTGGCAAGTTATGGCAACCATTTGGGCCTCGCCTTCCAGATACGCGACGACATGTTCGACTACACGCCTGGCGGCCTGTTTGGCAAGCCCGCACTCAACGACATCAAGGAGCAGAAAATGACTCTGCCTCTCATAGCCGCCCTGCGCAACGCCACAGAGGCAGAACGCTCTGAGATGATGCGCCTAATCCGTCGAGACCCCAAAGCCGACTCAACGGCCGAGACTGCCCTGCACCTCGTGAACAAATGTGGTGGAATGACCTATGCAGAACTTAAGATGAATGAATATGCCGATATGGCAATCAAGGATTTAGCCATACTACCCAACTCGCCTGCTAAGATCGCGCTTGAGCAACTCGTCGTATATAACCTCGGCCGCACAGTCTAAGAGCACCCCTATCCGACCATGCTCCGGAAGAATAAAAAAGCACATCCCTAAAACAACATAACGCCACACCCGTCATGACAGACATGCCACAGTCCCAACAGGAGAACCAGACCACGCCACAACCTCTCAACATGGCGCATTTCCCCTTACAATTCATCACAAACGCGCCAACAGGTGAGGAGTGCGTCGACCAGGCACGCAAGGCTCTCAATGGCGGCTGCCTGTGGGTTCAACTAAGGATGAAAGGGGCGAGCGAGGCCGATGTGGAGTCGGCTGCCACAGAAATGAAAAGGCTAACAGACACTTTCGGGGCGACACTCATCATCGACGACCATGTCATGGTGGCTAAGCGTGTGGGAGCGACAGGCGTGCATTTGGGCAAGAATGACATGGCCCCCGCAGAGGCGAGAGAGATCTTGGGCAAAGGCTTCGTGATAGGCGGCACTTGCAACACCATCGGAGACATCATCAGAGTAAAGGACTCCGTGGACTACATCGGCTGCGGGCCGTTCCGCTTCACCACAACAAAGAAAAACCTCGCCCCTGTCCTGGGACTTGAGGGGTATAGAGACATTACTTGGGAGGCGCGCAGCCAAGGCATCAACATTCCCATAGTTGCAATTGGCGGCATCACTGTGGCGGACATACCAGACATTCTATCCGCTGGGCCTGACGGCATAGCACTTAGCGGTGAGATTATCCGCTCGGAGGACATGACGCGCAAGACCACCGAAGTGATTGAAGCCATCAACAACACCCGCAGACAATGAGATTTGCCAAACTCACCGCAGCTGCCACGGCAGCACTAATCACAACCATCACGGCATCGGGGCAAGAGACTTTCAGCAACTCGGACCTTATCTTGGACAACTTCAACGTATTGACCGAGGCTGAGCTGACTCACGTCTACGACTACGACTAGTTTTTCCTGAACGGAGCTCGGCTCAATCTCGAATCCGAACTGACCCACCTCACCGACACAGAGGATGGCAGCCTATATATTCGCAGCGCCAAGTTGGGAAACTACACATTCCCAAAACAATACGGCGGAGGTCTTGAGGTTAAGGTTCAGCTTACGCTCATTGACACGGCGGAAGTGCGCCACGACTACACCAACTTTGTGACCTACTGCACCCAATGCGGAGCAGTCAGCCGCAACACGCCCACCATAACCATCAACGGCAGCGAGGACACCACCGCCGTTATAACCTACGGTGAGAGAATCAACTACGCAACCACAGCCTCCGGCAAGTTTGAGGGCGTTAACTATGCCAGCCAAGTCGTGGCCACATACGCAGACGGCGACAATACAATTCAAAAAATCAACCATCTTAGACGCTGGGCGATATGAAGTCACCCTCAAATCGTGCGAGATCGGCAACAACATATTCAACCCAAGGAAAAAGGTCTTCGTTGGCTATAAAGAACTTTCTAAGCAATTTGACGTCACCGTAAAACCCAAGACTGTCACATACAGCGGTGAGGTGACAATAGCCCCACGCGACGCAGACGGCACAACGTCCCTTGGCCCTGTCACACTGCCTACGCTCAACGAGTCGGACCTACTGACAAAGAACAACAACGGCGTGGCAGACACCGCCAGCATCGTGATAAGCGAATGAGATCTCACAGGGGTGGATGCCACTGCCGGCACTTATGAGGTGCGGTACAAGTTGGGCGTAAGCAATCCGAACTATGCGCTTAGCGACGACGACTGGCACACCACCTCATTCACAATCAACGCAGTGGAAGAGCCGGAACCATCTCCTGAACCTGACCCGACACCAGAACCTGAGCCAGACCCCACGCCAAATCCCGATCCTACACCTGACCCCGAACCCACACCTGAACCAGAGCCAGAACCAGAGCCTGAACCCACGCCAGACGACGACGGAAAGAAAGAAGAAGATGGGGATGACAAGGAGGACGAGGACAGCAATGATGAGAAAGATAACGACGAAGACGAGGATGACGACAACGATGACTGCCTAAACGTCAGCATAACCATCAAATTTGGCAACACCCTTATAGTCGACAATTCAGACAGCCAATTCACATCCTACCAATGGATACTCAATGGAGAAGAGATTGAAGGGGCCACCAAACAATACATGCATCAAAGCCAACTCACACAAGGAGAGTACACTGTGAGACTCACGACAGAGGATGGCGAGAGCGTGTCCTGCCCATTCACATTCACCGGAGCGACTGAATCCCAAACCCTCACTGCCTATCCTAACCCGGCTATGAGCGGTGAGTCAGTCACAATAGCCGTGGGCCGAGAAGTGACAGAGGTCTCTATCTTCAACTCCTATGGCACATTGGAGCGAACCTTCTGCCCCAATGGGGAAACGACAATAAGCGCGTCTTTACAGCCCGGGACACACATAATCAGCATAAAACATGCCGACAGAAGCACAAGCAGCATGATGTTGATGGTGAAATAACACCCGATAGGCTACCATTTGTCAACACCAAATGCTATATTCGCGTAGTTCAATGGGAGTGAATTGAGACAACGAGGGGTGCCGCGAAAGCGCGGCTGAGATCATACCCTGATGACCTGACGCAGGTAATGCTGCCGTAGGGACAGTGAGTCTGAAACAATTAGAAAAAGAGGAAACAAAAGATTTCCCCGTTAGCCCGTTTTAAATTCCGCGGCACATCCTCGCAAGGTTCATAGAACTCCCACCCCCACCCCACTTCACGGCGGACATAAAGCTTTCGTTCGCACATTCCGTGCGAAACAGCTTTCATCTTGTCTCGACAGTGAGTGATGGCGTTATATAATTCAGTATGTGAACCTTTTCGCCAAGCTAAATGAGCAAGCCAAGCCTGCTTGAGCTTTGCCATAGGCGAGAAAAGGTGCATGGAAATGAACCTTATTAACCAAAGAGGATATGCAAATCATAGTAAACAACAAGCCCACCGATTTCCAAGGGAAGACCGTGGCCGACCTCGTCGAGCAGCTCTCACTGCCCGCTAACGGAGTGGCCGTGGCCATCGGCATGGATATCATCCCTCGTGGGGAGTGGGCAGAGCACCAGATTGCCGAGGGCGACAAAGTAATGATCATCAAGGCGGCAAGCGGCGGATAGTGGGTAGGCGCGATATTGCGCTTAGAGCTCCCCAAAAAATTCATTTTAAGAGAACGAGACTCTGCGGACATACAGCCACAGAGGGAGTCTGCGCATATATTAGCCGACTAAAGTTATTCGTTTATACATCAACGAGATAAAAACATCTACTTAAAATAAAACATTAAGATATTAGCAATGTCTGACAAACTTATCATTGCAGGCCGAGAGTTCGGCTCACGCCTCTTCCTCGGAACAGGCAAATTCAGCAGCAACGACATCATGCGCAACGCCATAACGGCCTCAGGGACCGAGATGGTCACCGTAGCCATGAAACGCATCGACACAGCCAACAGCCAGAGCGACGACATGCTGGCCCACATCAAAGCCCCCAACATTCAGCTGCTGCCCAACACGAGCGGCGTACGCACCGCCGAGGAGGCCATCTTCGCCGCCAAACTTAGCCGCGAGGCATTCGGCACCGAATGGCTCAAGCTTGAGATTCACCCCGACCCCCGTAACCTGCTCCCCGACCCCATCGAGACCCTCAAAGCCACAGAGGAACTCGTCAAGCTCGGCTTCAAAGTGCTGCCCTACTGCCAGGCAGACCCCATCCTCTGCAAACGACTTGAGGAGGCTGGAGCGTCAACCGTCATGCCTCTCGCCGCGCCCATCGGCACAAACAAAGGCCTCCGCACAGCCGACTTCATCCAGATGATCATAGAACAGAGCACCGTCCCCGTCGTAGTCGACGCCGGCATAGGCGCGCCAAGCCACGCTGCGGCAGCCATGGAGATGGGAGCCGACGCAGTCCTCGTCAACACAGCCATCGCCGTGGCCAACAACCCCGAGCAGATGGCCATAGCCTTCAAAGAGGCCGTCATTGCAGGCCGCCGCGCCTACGAGGCGGGACTGGGCGCAGTGTCTGACACAGTCGAGGCAAGCAGCCCACTCACCTCATTCCTTAACTAACAGCGCACAAAACAACAAAACCTTGCACAGAGAACACACCAGAGCACAAACTGGCAGTCCGCACAAGGGCAAAGAGAAGTTGCCTAATTTCAGATTAACAGCAGAAAACGACAACTGACAATGAACGAGAACATCAAGATAACATTCCCAGGCAGCGAGAAAGTATACCTGCCCGGAAAACAGCATGAGGACATACGCGTCGGAATGCGCCGCGTCAACCTCACCCCTACCGTTACAATCGACGCTGACGGCACGGAACACAGGGAGGAGAACGCGCCCGTGCTCGTCTACGACACCAGCGGCCCTTATGGCGACAAGGACGCCAAGATTGACCTGAAAAAAGGTTTGCCACGACTCCGCGAGAAATGGATCATGGACCGCGGCGGCGTGGAGAGACTCAACGAGCTGACCAGTGAGTATGGCCGCATGAGACTTGCGGACAAGAGCCTTGACCACTTGAGGTTTGAGCACATACAGATGCCACTTCGGGCTAAGGAGGGCGCGCACGTCACCCAGATGTGGTACGCCAAGCACGGCATTGTGACACCCGAGATGGAGTACGTGGCCATCCGCGAAAACATGAACTGTGCCGAGCTGGGCATCGACACCCACATCACCCCCGAGTTTGTGCGCAATGAGATAGCCGCCGGCCGAGCCGTGCTACCTGCCAACATCAACCACCCGGAGTCTGAGCCAATGATTATTGGCCGCAACTTCTTGGTCAAGATTAACACCAACATTGGCAACTCCGCCACCACGAGCAGCATAGACGAGGAGGTCGAGAAAGCCGTGTGGAGCTGCAAATGGGGCGGCGACACCCTCATGGACCTTTCGACTGGCGACAACATACACGAGACCCGCGAGTGGATTGTGCGCAACTGCCCTGTACCAGTCGGAACCGTGCCAATGTATCAGGCCATGGAGAAAGTACACGGCAAGGCTGAGGACCTGACGTGGGAACTCTTCCGTGACACCCTTGTGGAGCAATGCGAGCAGGGCGTGGACTACTTCACCATCCACTGCGGCATACGACTGCACAACGTAGGTTTGGCAGACGACCGCCTGACAGGCATGGTCTCCCGCGGCGGCTCAATCATATCCACCTGGTGCCGCTACCATCAGAAAGAGAGCTTCCTCTACGAACATTTCGACGATATTTGCGACCTCTGCGCCCAATATGACGTGGCCCTCTCGCTTGGCGACGGACTCCGCCCCGGCTGCACACACGACGCCAACGACCGCGCCCAGTTCGCCGAACTCGACACCATGGGTGAACTCGTGGAGCGCGCATGGGAACGCAATGTACAAGCCTTCATCGAGGGACCGGGTCACGTGCCGATGCATAAGATACGCGAGAACATGGAACGTCAGATTGAGAAATGCCATGAGGCCCCGTTCTACACCCTCGGCCCGCTCGTTACCGACATAGCCCCTGCCTATGACCACATAACGAGCGCCATAGGGGCCAGCATAATAGGCTGGCTTGGCACTGCCATGCTATGCTATGTGACACCCAAAGAGCACCTCGGACTGCCCAACAAAGACGATGTGCGCACAGGTGTCGTCACCTACAAGATAGCAGCCCACGCCGCTGACATAGCCAAGGGTCACCCAGGCGCCGCACTCCGCGACGACGCTCTCAGCAAAGCCCGCTTCGAGTTCCGCTGGAAGGACCAGTTCAACCTTAGCCTCGACCCCGAGAAGGCCCTTGAGTATTTCAAGGCAGGTGGTCATCAGGATGGCGAATACTGCACAATGTGCGGCCCGAACTTCTGCGCCATGAGGATAAGCCGCGACATGCGCAAGATGGGCAAAGGCTGCTAAAAATCAAAATAACTGAAGACGACTAATTGATATCTAAATGTTTTCCGACGAACTACTGAAAATATCGTGGGAGGAGACCACAGACAAGATATACAACGCCACAGAGTCTGACGTGCTGAGGGCACTCGGCAAGAAGCGTTGCGACATAGACGACTTCATGGCACTCATATCGCCCGCCGCCGAGCCCTATCTTGAGACCATGGCGCGCCTGAGCCAGAAATACACGCTTGAGCGCTTTGGCAAGACCATCCAGATGTTCATCCCCCTCTACACGACCAACTCGTGCACCAACTCGTGCGTCTACTGCGGTTTCCACGTCTCAAACCCCATGAAGCGCACCATCCTGACCATGGAGGAGGTCGAGAACGAGTATAAGGCGATTAAGAAACTCGGCCCCTTCGAGAATATCCTTCTCGTGACGGGTGAGAACCCCGCAAAGGCTGGAGTCGATTACATAGCCGAGACGGTTCGCATAGCCCGCAAATATTTCTCTAACATCAAGATAGAGGTCATGCCCCTATCTGCCGAGGACTACACTTACCTCGCAGGACAGGGTGTCAACGGCGTCATCTGTTTCCAAGAGACTTACCACCGCGAGAAATATAAGGATTACCACCCACGCGGAATGAAGAGCAACTTCGAGTGGCGTGTAAATGGGTTCGACCGCATGGGCATGGCCGGCATGCACTCCATCGGCATGGGCGTCCTCGTGGGACTCGAAGAGTGGCGGACGGACATGACTATGATGGCTCGCCACGTACGCTACCTTGAGCAGCACTATTGGAAGACAAAACTGAGTGTGAACTTCCCTCGCATGCGCGTGGCGGAGAATGGCGGCTTCCAGCCAAACGTCATAATGACAGACAAAGAGCTGGCTCAGCTCACCTTCGCCTTCCGCATATTCGACCACGACGTGGACATCAGCTACTCGACACGCGAGCCGGCCTACATCCGCGACCACATGTGCTCACTTGGCGTCACCACCATGAGCGCCGAGAGCAGCACCGAGCCGGGCGGCTACTTCAGCTACCCGCAGGCTCTTGAGCAGTTCCACATCTCGGACGACCGCAAAACGGCCGACGTGTGCGCCGGCATCCGTGCGGCTGGCCGCATCCCTGTCTGGAAAGATTGGGATGAGGTTTTGAATTAAAGCGAGAGAGTAACTTGCTCAAAAACATTCATCAGCCCCCGCAGTCTGCTCTTTTCAGACTGCGGGGGCTTTTCTCTCAGTACATGTCTGTATATCATATCATTAGTGCTCGCAATATTCCGCAACCACGGGTTAGTCAGAAAATCACAAGCAGCAAAAATTTACTATGAAATCATTCCCTATATTATTTTTACATGTTCTAAAAAAACTCCTATTCCCTATTGCAAATTCAATCAAAGAAACTAAATTCGCATTCACGGTACCGTCAAAACTAAAAGACATAATTAATAAACTGACTTTTTAAAAATGAGAAGTATTTACGCTTTTGCGGCCCTGCTCCTGTCAGTTGCCGCATGCTCATGCTCCGATGACAAGGAGGATGACGAATTCCGCTATCAGTCAGCAAGTCCGAACACCACTTCCTACGAGCTCCGCTTCACTGTTGATGGCGAGGATGTGAATGACGCTTTCATGAATAGCACCCACGGATATTGCACAGAGAGGGGACGTGATTTCGAGATAAGCAAATCTTCCGACAACTCATTCACAATCAAGTTCCCCAGCCCTAACGCCTACAACGACTTCACAACGGAGCGCACCGACAACTCGACAATTTACAAAAGGTCATACAGCAGCGACATAACCATCGCCAACAAAACCTACAACATAACAACTTACTTTGAAAACGAGGCTCTTGACGAAAACAAAGAGCTGTATATGGACGAGGAC
This sequence comes from Alistipes putredinis, assembly GCA_963620575.1. Lineage (GTDB taxonomy): Bacteria > Bacteroidota > Bacteroidia > Bacteroidales > Marinilabiliaceae > W3P20-009. The sequence goes on from CAVFBC010000001.1 coordinate 76,498, forward strand.
TACAGCCTGAAGAGCATCAAGATGGGTGACAAAGAGGTTTCGACAACAATTGCCGAAAATACCCCATACTACTCTGTACAGTTGGTAAAGAGTGACGACGGAACGCTTGTATTGAAAGAGTAACGAACGCAACAATCATCCAAGAACATAGCCCGCCATAATGCCAAGGGAGTGACAATTTTCCCCCTACTGCATTATGGCGGGCTTTTTTCTTGCCTATTAAAGATGGTTATAATGTCGCCAGTTGTCAGAGGAAAATAGTAAATTGGCATATACATGTGCGTTGTATAATGAGATTTCACTCCATTAGAACTAATGAGATTGCGGACACCACTTCCCCGTTAATCAAGAGGCTTGTCTGCACAATTTTCCTTAGCGTTTTGCCCTTCTGCCTACAGCTATCAAACACAATGACAGTTGCCGCTGCGCAATTGGATACACACAAACCTGTTAGTGACACCTCAGCCACAGCTGACATCCAGACGGTAGACATAGGAACACTATTCTCACGTCTGCATAAAAACCGTGCCATATATCAGGCTTACAACGACAGCATAACGATTATCTCCAAACGAAAGAGATGGATGAGACTCTTCCAACGGCGCGCCACAGCATTTCATGACATATACCGCGAGAACAGAGAGATAATAAATGAGTTAAGGACTTATTTAGATGGCGACACAGCCTTTAGCGACAGTCTCCGCCTGCGCACATACGACGACCTGATAAAGAACTCGATTATAGGCGTCGAGAATAAACTTGATGACCCGTTCCTGTCGCTCTACATATGCAAACGCCTCATGAAGTATTACGAGAGCGGCGGATGTCCCGACTCTGTCAACTACGCCGGCTATGTGCTGACTCACCTCGGGACTATTTATTACAACATATACATGATAAGCGGCGACACATCGCTTATTTCAAAGGCGTACGACTGTTATACGAGAGCCTCGTCCGGAAAGTATGACAACATGCCTTACGGGCTTAAATCCCACATTGTCTCGAACAATAACCTGCTGAAGACCCAGTGGGTGAAATTTGGCTGCTGCACAGCGAATAAGATGAAAAATCTCGCAAGCAGGCAACTCGCCCTGCTCAAAACAGATACAGCGAAAACGCTCTTCCAACATGAGAACTTAGATAGGCTCACCAAGTCTGCCACTCAGACGGAGGCACGGCTGACGCGCAATGTGTTCATGACAGACTCGTCAAGCCAAAACAAGAACAAAGTGGACTCTCTGATGACCATCGCAATAAAACAAAACACCACTCAAAAAAACATATCCGTCCGCAACAGGGTTAATACAATAATAATGAGGATGAAACTGGGCCAAATAACAACAGAGGACGCGCTAAAAGAGGCCCTTGGCATCAGGAACTCGCAAATAAAGGAGGTAAAAAAGACCAGATTGAATGACTTCATTCTCTCTGAGATAACAAACACATACCTCAACTTCTTCTACATCAACGACATAGCCCCGATTAGCAACAAGCAGAAACACGACAACGCCCAAATGCTGTGGGACGACATTGTAGTCATCTTCCATCAGCGAAAAGACTGCCAATCAAGCAATTACTACATATCGGTTCTGACAAAGATGATATTCTACGACCGAGCCACACGACATCTCACTGACAAAGAGAAAGTTCATTACATTACAGAGCTGATGGTGGCGGTGCAAGTTCCGACCTACGCTCATTCGGTCCACGTGGGATACATAGCTGAAGCTATAACACGATCAGCCCTACGCAACCGACCCGACCTCTTCACATCTCTCAAGGAGATGCCCGACGTGAAAACCGTGCGACGCAGCAAACGCAAAATATTAGACTTTATGCGCAAAGCGGCTCTATATCACGACCTTGGCAAAAACTCAATATCTCCAGTGGTCAACAACGATTTCAGACCTCTCACATCAATGGAGCGAGCTATCTTGCAACTCCACCCCACCCTTGGAATTAAATATCTCGACATCTCGCCTTCTTTCGCCAAGTATCATGACACCACGCTGGGACACCACAAGTGGTACAACGGGGAATGCGGCTACCCCGCCGAGTTCGACAACACAAAGTCAGACATCCGACTGCTAATAGACATCCTGACCATCTCGGATTGCCTGCAGGCCGCCACCGAAAGACTCGGAAGGAACTACAGGGATGGCAAAACCCTCGACACTATGATGGAGGAATTCATATCTCTTTCAGGGACAAGATATAATCCTGACATAGTGACACTTATGGACACAGACCCCGGACTCAGAGCCGAACTCGAGGAACTCGTCACCAATGGTTGGTACAAAATCTATTGGGACATTTACAGGAGATATTTCTAAAACCGATTGTACTTGCGCATCTTGAGCTAAACAAATTACAAATATTTGATTATATGACATGTGTCAGCATGAAAAAACAATATGCCAATGTCAGTTGACATTAGGAGGCTGCCAGCTCCACATGGTTTTAGCGTCCAAAAGGCTATCTTTGCATATAAATCCCAACAGAAAAACTAACTCTAACAGACATATGAGACTTACAGCATTGGCCGCAATGGCCGCAATGATCACTTGCGCCACAGTGCAAGCGCAGGATAAATATAAGGCTTACGTCACGGTGGACGAGCTGCCTAACAGCATAACCTACCTCCCCGCCCCCGCAGACACGGCAGACGCTGCCTTCTTCAACGACTGGCTGGTATACACCCGCGGACTCGCCAAGCGACCCACAGAGCGCGGAGCGCAGGCCAAAGCCGACGCAGAGTACAGCTCGACATACATAGCCGCCTACTACTCAAAGGCCATTGGCTTCACCATCAGCCCAGACTCGACACCCGACATCTACCGCCTTGTGGCCCGCACCGCCCGCATTGGTGGCAACGCCACGCACAAAGCCAAGGAACACTACATGCGTCGCCGCCCGTTCATGGTCATGCATCAGGGCACTATGACCCCCGACGACGAGCCAGGCCTCTCGAAGAACGGCTCATACCCCTCTGGCCACACCTCAATGGGTTGGAGCGTGGCTCTTGTGCTTGCTGAGGTATGCACCGATGCGCAGGACGAGATTTTGCGTCTCGGCTATGAGTATGGACAGAGCCGCACCATTGTCGGCGCGCATTGGCAAAGCGATGTTGACGCCGGTCGCGTAACAGGAGCTGCAGCTGTAGCCCGACTCCACGCCAATGCCGAGTTTCAGGCCGACATGGCAGCTGCCAAGGCAGAGTATGCCAAGATTACAGGCAAAGACAATGCGCAAGGCCCGGTTATGACAAACAAGAAAAACGCGAAGAAGAGAAGGTAAGTCATAACCGACTCCAAACTTAGCTTAGCCCCGGTTGGCAGTCATTAGGCAACAAGCCGTGACACCAACCGGGGTTAAACATATTCTTTCATTTCTTTGTCCCTTTTCTCGCTGTGGCAAAACTCAAGCAAGCTTGGCTTTGCTCATTTAGCTTAATGAAAAAGGGGAAAAACTACCGCTTCAAGTCATAATGCTCATAGACACATGGCGCAGGAGCATCATCAAAATAGTCAATAAAATCAAGGCGCACACGGAAATAGGCCAACTTGTCGTAAGTCGCATAGAGACGTGGCAGCACCTCATTCCCCTTGGCATCGAATATCTCCCTCTGCGTTTCCTCATCAACATCAAAGACAGCCTTGCCTCCCATACGGACGGAGACTGTCCCTGCCGTGGCAAGCATCTCGACATAGGGTTGCGCCTGCAACTGACTCCACACAGCTTTAAAAGGGGCAGTGGCGAAATAGAGATCGACATGATTGTCAGAATATGCCAATTTCATCGTCTGAAAGGCCCTAATTCGTGGCAATCCGCCTTGCACGGTAGATAGAGCCAACTCGGGGTGATTAATTAAAAATTGAACCGCTACAGAGAGCGGTAGGCCGTGGCTGTGTGTCGTGAGGCTGTTATTTGGAGAGCAATTAGTAGCCATTTTTTGTCTGTTATTTCGTAATTTAGCTTTCGCAAAGCTAACTAAACTATGAAGTTAATAGCCATCTCGTGGCCTGAATTTTTCGACGGCGAGGCGGAAATAATCAACTCACTGTTTGAGTCAGGACTCATCACACTTCACCTCCGCAAACCCGACGCGAAAGAGACCGACATCAACCGGCTGATTCACCGCATAAATCCGGAATACCATGACAGGCTCACGATGCACTACTACCCGCAAATCGCTGAGCAGTTTGAACTTGGCGGATATCACATCAGCCAAGGGCGCTCCGACGCCCCCGACGATTGGTGCGGCAGGCTTAGTGCGTCGTGCCACACGCTCACAGAGGTTGAGCAGACAGCAGCCGAGATGGACTACGTGTTTCTAAGCCCTATTTTCGACAGCATATCTAAGCACGGCTATTCGGCAGCCTTCAGCAAAGAGCGGCTCCGCGAAGCCAAGGAGCAAAACATAATAAACCACAAGGTGATAGCGCTTGGTGGCATAAGCCCCAGCATGATGCCACAAGTTGCAGAAATGGGATTTGGCGGCGCTGCCATCCTTGGCGGGCTGTGGGGCGACTTGAAACGAGACACCGTCATGGCCAACTACTGGAAATATCTCTCAACAAGAGAATAGAGTAACACTTTGCTGACAAGGCAGAAAACAAACTCCCCCGGCAGATATTCATCCATCTGTCGGGGGAGTTCTTGATATTAGCCCTTTGCGACTTTAATAGCAAATTGGCATGTCACAAGTGTGTGATATTTTAAGAGAGGCCGTGAATCTTGCCATCGGCATCGACAGTCATGCCCTCGGCAGCAGGATGCAAAGGCAGACCAGGCATGCGCATCATCTCGCCCGTGAGAGGGATTACAAAATGCGCACCTGCGGCAAGCTCGACACTGCGGACGTGAATGACAAAGTGACCAGGTTTGCCAACCTGCTTAGCGTCATCTGTGAAAGAGTACTGGGTCTTGGCCACGCAGACTGCCGCATCGGCAAGGCCTATCTCCTTGGCCGTAGCGATATCCTTGACAGCCTGAGGGGCAAACTCTACGCCATCAGCCCCATAAATCTCTTTGGCAATCTTCTCAATCTTCTGCTCGATAGGCTCACTCCAGTCATAGAGGGGCTTGAAATCGCTCTTGCCACTCTCAGCCTCAGTTGCCACAGCCTCCGCAAGGGCCTTTGCGCCTTTGCCACCCTCGCCCCAGACGTTGGCTACGACAGCCTTAACTCCGAGAGCCTCGCAGGCCTCTGTGATTACAGCGTGCTCCGCCTCGGTGTCCGTAGCGAACTTGTTGACAGCCACCACGACGCGAACTCCGTAAGAAAGCATATTCTTCACATGGCGCTCCAGATTAAAGAGACCCTTGCGCACAGCCTCGACATTCTCCTTTCCAAGCTCGTCCTTCTTCACTCCGCCATGCATCTTGAGGGCGCGCACAGTCGCTACTATGACAATGGCGGATGGACGGAGAGCACCAGCCTGACACTTGATGTCGAGGAACTTCTCGGCTCCAAGATCTGAGCCGAATCCAGCCTCAGTTACCACATAGTCCGCAAGAGACAGACCCATCTTAGTGGCAACGAGCGTATTTGTGCCTTGGGCTATGTTGGCGAAAGGACCGCCATGCACAAGTGCCGGAGTGTGGGCGAGAGTCTGGACAAGGTTAGGCATCATGGCGTCGCGCAAGAGAGCGGTCATAGCTCCCTCAGCCTTCAGGTCGCGGGCGTGGACAGGCTCACCCGTGAAAGTGCGACCAATATAGATATCGCCAAGCCTCTTCTGCAAATCCTGAAGGTCACGCGAGAGGCAGAGGATGGCCATAATCTCGCTTGCTGCGGTTATGTCAAATCCTGCTTCGCGGGGCACACCCTGAGCCTTGCCGCCGAGACCGATGACAATGTGGCGGAGCGAGCGGTCATTCATGTCCATCACACGCTTCCACGTCACAGTGCGCGGGTCAATCTGCACAGAGGCCTTTGGACCGAAATGGATTGCGTTGTCGACCATGGCGGAGAGCAGATTGTGCGCCTTCTCGATGGCATTGAAGTCACCGGTGAAATTGAGGTTGATGTCCTCCATCGGGACAACCTGGCTATATCCGCCACCAGCAGCACCACCCTTAACACCGAAGACAGGGCCGAGAGACGGTTCACGGAGGACTACGCAAGTCTTCTTGCCAATCAAGCTGAGGCCGTCAGCCAAACCAATGGAGACGGTTGTCTTGCCCTCGCCAGCCGGTGTAGGCGTGATAGCTGTCACAAGGACGAGCTTAGACTTGGCCACTTTGTTGTCATCAATGAGGTTGAGAGGCAACTTAGCCTTAAGCCTGCCATATGGCTCAATGACATCCTCACTCACTCCGAGTTTGGCGGCAATATCCCTGATGGGAAGTTTCTCCGCCTCGTCTGCAATCTCTATGTCGGTCATGTTGGGTAATATAAAAGTTTATATTGGTCACGATTGTTTACACTTTAACGCATCATGTGCGCATCGTGTGTTTTGGCACAAAGATATAATAATTTTGAGAGTATCGGGGGCATGAGAGGGGGGGATGATTTCAAAATAATATAAAAAAGCCGCCCCGACAGCTGTTGCTGCCGGGGCGACTGGAAATCACCTGAATGAAACACTACTACAGGTTAGCCGGATGATCGTAAGTGCTCTTACGGACATCGAAAATCATCTTGGTGTAATAGTTGTTGGTTCCGTCATCGAGCTTAGAGACAGCCTCTGTCCAGTTGGCGCCGTTGAGGGTGCTCTCGTTGGTGGGGTACTTGACTCGGCTGATGATGTCACCCTTGGTCTCAGAGAGGGGCTCGAACCTTGCGGTCACAGTGCCCTTTGAGGTCTCATAGACCGCTGCAATCTCACCTGGACGGAGGAGCTGCTCGGGATAGCCAGTGCGGCGGATCTCAGTCCACGCCTCAGTGCCATTTGTGAAGAGGTCGATATACTTCTGGATAGAGACGGCCTCAGCGTCAACAGAACCGCTCACAGCCGAGACATAATCCTCATCAACACTGCCGGTCCAGTACTCAAGCGAAGCCTCGATACCTGCCTTGTAGTCGTCAGCGTCAAAACCGTTATACTCGCTCTCGATGAACTTCTGCTCGGCATAGGTCATGAGGGGCACTGCATAGTCGGCATTGAGGTGCATAGGAGGATTGTAGTACCAGTTGGGGGTTCCAGTGCGGACAGCTGAGCTCTGCGCGCTCGTCACGCCCATGGGGAAACCCTTGATTTCACCGGCATTGTCAGTCGTGAACACAGACAAACGGGGGTCGAGTGTACCCTCCCATGGGTGGCTCTTGGCGTTGAGAGTGTCAGGCTGACCCTTGAGGAGGTCAACGAAACGAGCGTTGATGGTGAAGTCATTACGTCCGTCAACATACCAACCGGCGTAGAACTGGCAGTACTCAGTGCCTGATGACGAATAGTGGAAAGCAGCCACGTCATCGTTGCTCTCCATGACGCCACTCTCAAGAGCCTCGGCAATGTAGGTCTTCCAGTTGCTGTCCACCTTGCTGAGGTGGAGAGCGAGACGGCACTTAAGCGAACCTGCAAACTTCTTCCACTTGGACGCGTCACCGTAGAAAATCATATCACCAGAGGTGAAAGCCTCCTGCGACTCGTCAATCTGCGCAGCAGCCTCAGTAAGTTCCTTGATGAGGTCGGCGTAGATAGTAGCCTGATCATCATACTTGCAGTAGATGACGCCATCGCTCTCAAGTTTAGAGATGTCAGAGTAAGGAACTGCTCCCCATGTGTCAGTGATGACACTCATGGTCCACGCCTTGAGGATGCGTGCCGCAGCAATCTGGTTGCAGTTGGCGCCGACAGACGAGTTAGTGGTGGCAGTAGCCTCATCCGTGTTGAGCTCGATAACCTTGTTAAGGCTGCCGATGCCCATGTAGAGGTAGTTGAAATAGCTATTGTTGACGCTCTCGCGGATTTGGTAGCGATCCTCCTCAGTGTAGTTCCTCTGCGCCCACTGCTGTGAGTAGACGAGGCACTGACGAGCCGAGAACCAGTTATCGTAGATATAGTCGGCAATGAACTTCTCTGTGCCACTCATGAGCATGTTGCTCGGGACGCTCGAAGGGTTGTTTGGCGATACGTTGACATCCTCCAAATCCTGACACGAGACCAAAGCCGTGGTTGCCAAAGCCGCGCAAGCGGCTAACTTATATGCTGTTTTCATATCTTGATGGCTATTAAATCGTTAAAGTTCCAATAGTTAGATGAATTAGAACTTCATGGTCACGCTGAAGCCGAAGTTTGCGAGGCCAGGCAGAGCAGCGCCCTCAATGCCCTGGACATTACCCGAGCTGGTGACGGCTGATTCTGGATCCCAATGCTTGACGTCGGGGCCCCAAGTGTGGAGGTTGCGACCATAGGCAGAGAGACGGAGAGAGTGGATGAAGTTATCCTTGGCGTTGAAGGGGAAGTTGTAGCCAAGGGTGACCTCACGGAGCTTGATGTAGTCGCTCTTGAAGACGTTCTGAGCGGCAGGTCCGGTGTAGAACCACTCGCAATACTCCTGACCGTCGGCCACGATGTCATTCTTGGTTCCATTCTCCTTGTAACCGTCAACTACGATACCATTCTCGCGGATGCCATTCTCAACAGACTCCTCAAGCATACCTGAGTACATGCCCCACATGTTGGAGGTTGAGAACCAGTGACCGCCCTTGCTGAAGTCGAAGAGGATAGAGGCATCGAAACGCCAGAGCTTGAAGCTGTTGGAGAAACCACCAGTGAAGTCGGGGAAGATAGAGCCGAGGTTCTCGTTGCCGTCGGTAGCCTGATAGAGGCCGCTTTCATCAACAAGCTTGTGGCCATTCTCGTCATAGACATAGTTAGTACCCATGATGACGCCATACGGGTCGCCCTTCTTCGCGCCAACCTCAACCTTGAATGGAGCAGAGGTCAAACGATAGTAGTCAACGCCATCGATGAGCTCGACAACCTTGTTCTTATTGCTTGCGAGGGTGATGCCCATGTTCCACTGGAAGAGGTCATTCTTAATCGGGGTGCCATGGACTGCAAGCTCGATACCCTTGTTCTCCATCTCGCCACTGTTGACGACCTTGTAGATGTAACCCGTGGTGCCTGAGACAGAGAGCGGGATAATCTGGTCGGTAGTGGTCGAATGGTAGTAAGTGAAGTCGAAGCCGACACGGTCAGAGAGGAAAGACATCTCAAGACCAACCTCAAAGCTCTTTGTGCTCTCTGGCTTAAGATCGGGGTTGTTGAGAGTGCTGGGGAGACGATAGCCTGGGGTTGAGCTGTCTATGTTGGTGTACTGGCTGTAAGTAGAGATAAGGCTATACGGGTCAGTGTCATTACCGACCTTAGCTATGCCGGCACGAAGCTTACCATAGGTGAGCCAAGGCTTAGCCAAGAGGTCAGAGAAGATCCAGCTGGCGGTGAGGCTCGGGTAGGTGTAGCTGTTGTTTGAGGTCGGGAGAGTTGAGCTCTTATCGTTACGCACAGTGCCGTCGAGGAAGAGCATGTTCTTCCAGCCGATGCTGAAGCTGCCGAAGAGTGAGTTGATGCTCTTCTTGGTCGTGCCGTTGGAGGCGGCAGCGGTAGAGATAGAGTTCTTGAGGTTGTAGAAGTCAGCAATGGCAATGCCACCAACCGATGAACCCTTGAGGACTGAGTAGTTGCTGTGCATGATGTTGCCACCGAGGTTGACATTCAGGTGCCAATCCTCACCAAACTGCTTGTTGAAAGAGGCGAGGAACTCATGGTTCAGCTCATACTGCTGACGGCGAGTCTCAGAGTAGGCACTCTGCTCTTGGCTACCGACTGCGTTGCGCTCCTCCTGCTTGTCAGCAAAGAAATCGAGGCTTACCTTATACTGCAACTTGAGCCACTTGCGCTCCCAAGTTGCACCAATGTTACCATAGACGCGGTTGCGTGAGTCAGTCTCATAGTTCTTGTAGCGGCTCCAATAAGGGTTGTTGGAGTAGGCGGGCGTCGGGTCATCCCAAGCGGAGCGGTTCCATGTGGCCTGAGTGCCGTCAGGGAACTCGTAAATCTCCTTGAGCTGATCCATGTCAAGCTCACGGTGACCCCACTGGACAAACTTCTGCATCACGTTGTTATCACCATAGCCGGTCTCGGCACGGCCCTTAGCCTTCTGGTTGAGGAAAGTGATGTTAGCCTCTGTGGTGAGATAGTGATTGGGGCTGCTGCCCTTGATTGACGCGTTGACGACATTCTTCGTCATCTTACTGTTGGGCATATAGCCCGTCAGCACCGTGTTGGTGAATGAGATACGTGAAGAGACGCGGCTGGTGGCGTTCTCGACAGAGACCGTGTTAGTGGTGCTCACGCCAGTCTCAAAGAAGTCATCGATGTCATGCTCAGGAGCCTTCCACTCGCTAACGGTCGGGTCACCCTGCTTGCCATTAGCCTCCCACTTAGCCAAGTCATACCATGTGAGAACCTTCTGACCCTCATATTTGGGACCCCAGCTCTCATCAGTAGCCATATCGGGATAGAGATAATCCTTGCCGTTGATAGTGACAGACTCAAAATCAGAGCCATAGCCACCACCATACAATCTCTGGAGCTTAGGAAGCTTATTGACCTTCTCAAAGCCTACGGTTGAAGAGAGCGTTACACCGTAACCAGGCTGAACGCGGCCTTTCTTGGTAGTGATGAGAACCACGCCATTAGAGGCGCGAGAGCCATAGAGTGCGGTTGCGCTCGCACCCTTAAGGACGGTCATGCTCTCAATATCATCGGGGTTGATGTCGCTCACGAGGTTACCATAGTCATAACCACCAGCGCCACGAGCCGCATCAGATGTATTGAAGTCAGTTCCCTCGATGGGCACACCGTCAATCACAAAGAGAGGCTGGTTATTGCCCGAGATGGAGTTGTTGCCACGGATAAGCATCTTGCTCGAACCGCCCATGGAGCCTGAGCCACTGGAAATTGAGAGGCCGGCCACCTTACCCTGAAGTGCGTTGACAGGGTTGTTCATGCCGCCACGGCTCTTAAGCATCTCATCGCCATCGACCTCAGCGATAGCGTAGCCAAGCGCCTTCTTGTCCCTCGTGATGCCGAGCGCGGTCACAACCACCTCATCCAGCTCCTCATTATCGGCCGCAAGCGACACATTAATCGTCGTGCGGTCGCCAATAACCTGGCGATCCTCCTTCATGCCGATGAAAGTGACCTTAATGGCACTCTCAGCACTCGGGACAATGATTGTGTAATTTCCGTCAAAGTCGGTCACCGTACCATTGGTGGTTCCGTCCACGACAATGGCTGCACCCGGAATAGGCTGGCCATCATCATCAACGACTCGACCCTTTACCGTAATGCCCCCCCGGTTCTGTGCCGAGGCGAACAGCGAGCCCAGGAACAGAGCCGCCGCTAACGAAGCAGGTAACAGTTTTTTCATATGATTAGTTAGGGTTAGGATTTGATTGCAAAGTTAGTGGTTTACTATTAAAATGAAAGAAAGCTATTTTAAAAAGCATTGAATTGAAACCGAATAGTACTTAACCCTTTCCTTAAAAAGTGTTGCTCATTATAACTATCTGCTTCCTGTGTCTCACGCTATGTTATTATCATATAAGTACTTACACAACATAGCATTTTGAAAATTTGTGATTATTTTAAATGAATATAAATATTTGAGCAACTGAAAATAGAGGCTCACTCTCATCATTATGTGTGATAGGACGAAAATCTTAGCTAATAAAATAAGGAAAAGTTCAGAGGTAAATGCACAACAAAAAAGCTGCTTACATAACGCACTACCAAATAAAAAAAATCGCACGCTTAGTAAAAAACGTACGATAATATGAATTGTGTCTCAGCTGCTTATTTTTAAGCTGAAGCGCATGCCTCTTATTTCTCTTCCCCTCCCTCTCTCCTTGCAACTTATAAAACCGCAGTAGACTATCTTGTCGCCCCGTCAAGATAAAACTTATCAATAATCCAAACGAGAAAAGAGCGACTTTCATGTGTCTTGCAGTGTCCCCAAAAATGTGCGTGAAGATTTTAGGCGTATCTCAAATGCTGAATTGGTAACATCTTTGAAAAGTACGCTGCGCTACTAATACATCACCTTGTGTCTGTTTGTCATTAGCCTCTGCTCGTCTTTTACTTGTTCAACTACATCATGCGAGGACTTTTTAAATTGGGAGTTCGTTATATTCATATATGCTTTGCCGTAAACAGCCATAATTCATTATCCTCACTCTTAAACTTTTCTCATGCCACAATATAGGACGATAAAACGTAAAAAAAAACGCACCAATTAGATTATCGTGCATACTGATATTTGCATCTCCTCAACTGCACTCCCTACTGTATTTGTGCTACCCAGTTTTACAAATGAAGCGGACATTACTCATGCACCCAAAAAGATATTACAGATTAACGAGCCCAATGTCCGCAATGCACCTTTCCCATGTAAGATGAGATTTGAATAAGCCAATCAGGTGGTCTTAGCCACCTTCTGTCCGAATTTTCTTCTTAAAACATAAGTCAGTTAAAGGGTTTATAAATTGCCTGCTTGTTTCCCGTGGAACACCACCCTACTCTTTCAAATCGTCAGAATGCTCGGGGTGAAAATAGCCGAAAACTAACGATCCCTTACTTTTACCTATTATTTCCTCAATTTGTGTAAGTGAGGCTTGACGGACACTCTCCACACCTCCAAAGGTTTTAAAGAGGACTTCTTTTGTTTTGGGACCTATGCCCTTCACCTCGTCAAGTTCAGAGGCGACCATTGATTTGCTGCGTTTATTCCTGTGGAACGTTATAGCCACCCTGTGCACCTCGTCCTGCATACGCGTAAAAAAGCGAAAAACGGAGTCGCTTTTACCTACGCCAACAACCTTAGGCGGAAAACCCACCAGAATTTGGTTGGTCCTATGGTGAGAATCCTTCGCAAGTCCTATAATGTTCATCGAGAGGCCAAGGTCCTCTGTCGCCTGGCGTATGACCTCCATCTGACCTTGACCACCATCAGCCACCACCAAGTCAGGCAGTGGCTGCCCCTCGCTCTGAAGACGTGAATAACGGCGGTGCACAACCTCATACATAGAGGCGTAGTCATCAGGTCCCTCGACCGTCTTAATATTGAAGAGACGATAGTCCTTTCTGCTTGGCTTAGCATCTCGATAGACAACACAAGCCGCAACTGCGTTTGTACCCTGGATATTCGAGTTGTCAAAGCACTCTATGTGCCTCGGCAAATCGTGGAGTGAGAGCAACTCCTTAATCTGAATCATCAGCTTGTCCTCGTGCGTCGCACGACTGCGATTAGCCTCTTGCTTGAGAAGCTCAAGTTTAAAAAGTCTCGCATTCTTTTCTGACAACTCGAGCAATCGCTTCTTGTCCCCCGACTGTGGAATGATGAACTGGATATTAGCAAACTCCGTGTCGGGCTTGACAGGCACTATGACCTCCCGCTGAAGGACACCACTCGTCTCCCTAACACTCTGAATGCCGAAAGAGAGAATCTCACTATCCTCCTCATCGAGCCTTCTCTTGAAAGTCATTGTGTAGGATGAAAGTATCTGCCCCTCTTGGATGCGCATGAAATTAACGTAGCTCTCTGACTTATCATTGTCATGGGCAATGCTGAAAACATCACAGCACATTAGCCCGTTGCCCGAGACGAGGGAGCGGCTTTGATAATTAGTCAGACGCTCAATTTTCTTTTTGAGTTCCTCCGCCCGCTCAAATTCCATATCCTCCGCAGCTGCCAACATCTCCGATTTCCATTTGCGCAGTATGGGCGAGATATTACCCCTGAGAATGTCACGCACTCCCTGAATATATTCGCCATATCTTTCTTCCGAAACCAAACCCTCGCAAGGTCCCTCACAAAGCTTTAGGTGATACTTTAGGCAAACTGCATATTTGCCTGATTTGATGCGTTCTGGCGATAAATTGAGACTACATTGACGAAGAGGATAGGTATGCTTGAATATGTCAAGAAGATCTCTGAGCTGCGTCACACTTGGATATGGGCCATAATAGATGCTGCCATCGCGCACATGACGACGCGTCTGAATTACCCTCGGAAAAGGCTCTTTAAGGATAGCTATCCACGGATAAGTCTTATCATCCTTGAGCAGGATATTATATTGAGGCTTATGTTTCTTAATAAGGTTGTTTTCGAGCAGCAGGGCATCCTCCTCATTATTTACGACTATATGATGAATGTGACAAATCTTGCTGACAAGGACAGTTGTCTTACTCGTCTGCTTTTTATTAAGGAAATAGGACGATACGCGCCTTTTGAGGTTCTTAGCCTTGCCAACGTAAATTATCTTTCCTGTCTTGTCGAAATACTGATAGACGCCTGGCTCATCTGGCAAGACACTCACGAGCGACTTGAGGTGTTCAAGCCGCTCGGCATCTGAGGTGTAGCTATATATAACTTGGGAGCTCTTGTCACTCACGACTTCAAAGTAAAGGATTCCTTTATATGAAACACTAAATGTAGGTGAGCAGCAAATGGTTTACTCATCAGCAAAGAGATCAACAAACTCAAACTTGTCAACGTCAAAGATGCCCTTGTCGCCTATCTTCAGACTCGGGATGACCAATAGGCTCATGAAAGCCATAGTCATGAAAGGGCTTTGCAACTGCACGCCACAAAATTCGTGAGCTTTCTTTATAAGCCGCTCATAACGATTGGCAACTTCCTCCCAACTCATTGGTGACATAAGTCCAGCTATAGGCAACGTCAGTTTGCTCACCATCCCTTTGGGAGAGACAACCACTATGCCACCTTTGATTTTAAAAATTGAGTTAGCAGCCTTGGCCATACTCTCGTCATCAGACCCGATTATGACCACATTGTGCGAATCGTGAGCTATGGAAGATGCCATCGCCCCACCCTTCATGCCTGTTCCTTTTATGAAACCATTAACCACAGGAGCTTCAGCATAGCGGTTGATGACTGCTATCTTCATGATGTCCTCACTCTGCGACGAACCTATCTCATCTCCCTCATTGCACGTGGCACGCCAAAGAATCTGATGTGAAATCAGCTGGTCTTTGACCAAGCCGATGACCCTTACAAGAGCATTGTCTGACGGCGAGACAACTTTGAAATCTTCGGCTGTGAATGAGCGCTCCGCAAATTTATTTATCCTCTTAGATCGAGACGGAGCATAAGTCAAATTTCCGTTTGCATAGACCTCGCTGCCGTTAATGAAAACAGACTTCACGTCGAACTCTTCGAGGCTGCCCACAAGGACAAAGTCTGCATTGTCACCCTTCTGCACACACCCTATTTTGAGTTTGTAGTGCTCTATCGGGTTTAGGGTAAGCACCTGAAAGATGTCAAACACGTTCACTCCCTCTTTTCTTGCACGGCGATAAAACTTGTCAATATGCCCACGGTCACGTATATCATCAGGGTGGGCGTCATCCGTACATGCCATGATATCCGCCACATTCGTTTTGAAGAGAGGAAGAAGCGCATCAAGGTTTCTCGCCGCACTACCCTCTCTGATCAAAATCTTCATGCCGAGCTTAATTTTTGCCAAAGCCTCGTCAAGTGTGAAACTTTCATGGTCCGTAGAGACACCAGACGCGACATACTTGTCAAGTCTTTCGTCTGTTATGCCAGGGATATGTCCGTCGATCGGCTTTCCCGCCTTTTTTGCGATTTCCAGTTCGGCCAGCACTTTTGAATCCCCTGCAAGCAAGCCCGGGTAGTTCATCATCTCGGCGAGAGCGACCCCATGAGGCATGAGACGGCTTATCTCACGTGGTCCAAACTCTTCACCGTTTGTCTCAAAGGGAGTGGCAGGAACACAAGATGGTATGCCGAAAGCGAAATTTAGGGGCGACTTATCAGCATCCTCCATCATATACCTGACGCCTCGCTCACCAAGGACATTGGCAATCTCATGAGGATCGCAAACAACTGCCACTGTGCCATGAGGTATCACCATTTGCGCAAAACGCTGAGGAGAGAGCATCGAACTCTCAATATGGACATGAGAGTCCACAAGGCCAGGCACACAAAATGGCAGTCCACCTGTCAAATTATCCCCTACCCTTTTTATGTCTTGTATCTTTTTCCCGAACGATATCTCCGCTGTGAACATATCACGTTTCACGACATCGACATAGTTTACTTTTATAGTGTTTATCATGTCAGAAATTACAATTTGTAAATCGCTACAATAAAATATGGTATTTTATCGGCTCAAAAAGATATTATGATTATAATTTGAAAGATTTTCTCCGCGTTCCACGTGAAACGGGAAACCTGATCTAAGTAGTGACTGAATCACCTGCCCAACATGACAAGCAAAATTGATATGTCGCTTGGAGATACCCCAGGTATGCGCATAGCCTGATCTATTGTTGCTGGGTCGATGCGTGAGAGCTTCTCCCTTGCTTCATAACTGAGAGCCTTTACATTTTTATAATCTATCCTGCCTCGGAGTGGTATGTTATTATGACGCAGCATTTTTTCAGCCTGTTGCTTTTCCTTTGTAATGTACCCTCCATACTTGACGTTAATCTCGACACTCTCCATGACTTCCTCGCATAAGTCTCCTGCCTTTTCACATATTTTGCCGAGTTCAGGAATTATAGGTAAGAGATCAGATATATGGACTTGTGGACGAGAGAGAGCTAAACTTGCCTTAATGGACTCTGACGCTGGGGTTGTTCCTACTCGCTCAAGGATTGGGTTCAGTCTGTCCATCTTGAGCAATTTATTCTCGATTATTCGGAGCGAATCCTCTCGAAGCGATTTCTTCAAATCATGACGATGGATTGCTTCTTCACTTACCGAGCCAACTTCCCTACCCTTTTGCATAAGTCTGTCATCCGCATTATCCTGACGGAGAAGTATGCGATACTCAGCTCGGCTTGTAAACATACGGTAAGGCTCATCAACACCTTTTGTTACAAGGTCGTCGATGAGGACACCTATATACGCCTCGTCTCGCATAAGCGTCAATGGCTCTTTACTTTGTACTTTCAGAGCTGCATTAATCCCCGCCATAAGGCCTTGGCCAGCCGCCTCCTCATAACCAGTCGTGCCATTTACTTGGCCTGCCATGAAAAGAGAACTGATAACTTTACTTTCGAGTGAATGATAAAGTTGAGTGGGATCGAAGAAGTCGTACTCTATGGCATAACCCGGACGTAGTATTTGCGCATTCTCCAAACCGGGAATATGTTTGAGTGCCTCCATCTGGGTGTAAAGAGGAAGCGAACTGCTGAAACCATTGAGATAATACTCAACGGTGTCTACCCCCTCGGGCTCAAGAAAGAGTTGATGCTGATCCTTGTCTGAGAAATTTATGAGCTTTGTCTCTATGCTTGGACAGTAACGCGGGCCTATACTTTTAATCGTACCATTATAGAGAGGAGAGTCGTCAAAGCCTGACCTCAGTATCTCGTGCACCTCAGGATTGGTGTAAGTTATGAAGCATGGCAGTTGTTTTAGGACAGTGTTGGAATTTGCCGAATAGCTGAACCTGTGCCCTTCTATATTTCCATATTGAAGCTCAGTCTTACTGAAATCTATTGTGCGCCCATCGATGCGAACAGGCGTGCCTGTTTTCATTCGCTGCGTGTTAATCCCGAGCTGCCTCATCTGATCTGATAGTCCAAAGGCCGCCTCATCACCCATACGCCCACCCGAGTAATGGACTCGGCCAATATGTATCAGTCCATTGAGAAAAGTACCGGCAGTAAGCACCACAGCCTTCGCCTTGAACTCACAACCGAGTTTTGTGCGGACTCCCTTAACAGTATCTTCCTCAATTATCAGCGATGTAACAGCATCCGCCCAGAGGCTTAGATTTTCGAGAGACTCGAGATTTTTGCGCCATTCGAGGGAAAAACGAGTCTTATCGCACTGCGAACGCGGTGACCACATTGCCGGACCTTTGCTCATGTTGAGCATCCTAAACTGAATCGATGTCGCGTCGGTTACTTTTCCTGTCAACCCGCCGAGCGCATCTATCTCGCGCACGATCTGTCCTTTGGCAATGCCACCAATCGCCGGGTTACAACTCATCATGGCAATCTTTGTAAGATCGAGAGTGATGAGCAACGTGTCCATCCCGAGACGGGCAGCAGCTGCCGCTGCCTCACAGCCAGCATGTCCCGCTCCAACTACAACAACTTCATAAGAAAACCTCATAGTCTTCTCAAACAGATATTAAAGAAATTGGTCAGCCTGCATCGGGCCGCTTGACCGGCTATGCAGACTGACCATATGGTTATTGAAATAAAAAAATCCTGAATGATATGAAAGGTCAGTGCTACACCCTACCCTAACCCTTTTTCAACTTATTTACCGCCTTAATCTTCTCATTCTCTGCGAAGATGTCTTTAAGCATTGCCAAAGCTTTCTCTTCGGCTGCCCTCATCTTCTTCTCGTCTTCCGGGGCTTTATCCTTTAGACCGCAGAGGTGGAGCACACCATGGATGATGACTCGATGCAACTCCTCAACAAACGAAGGGGCGTACTGCTCGGCGTTAGTCCTTACAGTGTCAACAGAGATGAACATGTCACCACTGACGACATCATCCTCATCATAGTCAAATGTGATAATGTCGGTATAATAATCGTGCTGGAGATATTGGCGATTTACCTCAAGAATTTTTTCGTCTGAGCAAAAAATATAAGTAAGGTCACCAGTCTTAAAGCCGTAACTCTGAGCTACTTGCTTTATCCATTTCTTAAGGATGAGCTTATTTTTCAAATCAAGCTCTACATCCTCGCACTCAAAATTAATCACTGCAAATTGAATATCATTGTCACGGTGCGACCTTTGTCGCTGAAAGTAAGCTCGTCAGCGAGATGCCGCATCAGGAAAATACCTCTGCCGCAATCCTTCTCCAAATTCTCCTCTGCTGTAGGGTCAGGAAGACTGTCGGGATCAAAACCTTCACCCTCGTCACTAATAGTCACCTCAATTCGCTGATTATTAATGGCATAGTGAATATGTACCTTTTTATCCGGGTCGAGCTTGTTGCCGTGCACAATGGCATTATTAACGCACTCGACGACTGAGAGCATGTACTTGCCATAGACTTCGTCATCGATGTTAAGCATTTGGGACTGACTGTCAATGAGTTTTTCAATCTGCCCTATGCTGCCCATCTCGGAGTCCAAAACAAGATTCTCTTCCAAGTTGACCGTGTTCATTTCGAGAAAAAACGTCGAGTGGTTAATGTATAATCGCTTTTTTATACGAAGCCAACCACCGATTAGTTACGCGAATTTACAATTTAATTTCACATTTTATCATTGTTTTCGCAACCACAGTTCAGGGTCTTGCTTATTCTCACCTTGCCAAATTTCAAAGTGAAGTATGTTTGAGTTAAGACCCTCGCCAGTGTAGACTTTGCCTATGTTGGTGAACTCATTGACCTCCTGATCCTTCTTGACGAAGACCTCCGAGAGGTTAGAGTAGACTGTAAGTATTTCACCGTGACGGATTATGACAGTCGCGCCTGAGCCGGGAATGACAATAACGCGAGACACTTTGCCCTTGTGGACAGGATGAATGTCCTTGCTGGCCAAAATGTCCATATCGACACCATTATTGCTGATTTTGATCTGCGGGACAAGTGGGTGATCATGCTCTCCAAATGCACTTGTTATGACAAAACTTCGTACTGGCCATGGAAGTCTTCCCTTGTTCTCGAGTATCTGCTCGCTCAGCGGCTCAGAGGTGTCTTTTTCGGGCTCTTTCTTATTTGACTTATTCTTTTCCGCCTCAGCCTTCTTTCGGGCAATTTCAGCCTCTCTGCGGGCTTTTTCAGCCTCTTCTCGGATGACTGCGGCAATCTGGTCGTCGAGTTTTCTCGTCAAAGCCTGAGCCTTCCTAATTTGAGCCTCAATATCACTTTGACTTTTCGTTATCTGCTGCACATTGTTCTGACGTGCACTGAGCTCATCGTTTAGCTTAGTAGTCTCATTCTTGACCTGCGCTAAAATCGAGTTTATAGTCGTCAGTTTGTTTGATACCACAGCCTTTAGGTTGGCAAGCTCAGTCTTGCTTGTCTCTAACTGTTTGAATTGCGAACGCCTATAATCGTTATACTGCCGCAGGAAAAGGAATCGGCGGTAGCTCTGGTTAAGACTCTGCGACGACAATATGAAGGCAAGGGGCGAGTATCCGTTACCTCTCGCCTGCAATTGACGCAACAAATCCGCATATTCAGCTTTTTGCTTCTTAATCTCCCGGGTCACCGAGTCTATTTGCAGATTAATCTTTCTTATCTCGCCATTATATGCCTCTACCTCACTGTTATAGACCCCAATAAGTTCCTTTCGTTTGGCAATCTTGCTGTCCACGACAGAAATTTGCATCATCTCATTGTTCTTGCGGGTCTTATACTCGTCCATCATCTTGTTATTCTGCTCGATGAGAGACTGCAACCGGGCCTTCTCCCTGTTCAGGTCGTCGAGCGTCTTCTTCTCCTTTTGAGCATATACAATCTGTGAGGCAAAAAGGAGTGATATGATAATGGAGGCAATACGCATTGTCATGTGAAATAGGAATTTAGAGCAAAGTTACATCCGATATTTCAATAGTCAAATCTGCTTTCGGCGTGCGATCTCCTTTGAAAACAGCGGCGTTGACCTTACTCGGTAAAAGATTGCCGGACATTCGTTTATACTCTTTGACGTACATGTTAAGCTTGTATCCATCGTAGGTCAATCGCATCTCATTGAGCGTCCCATCAATAGCATTGACGACTATATAGACTGAGACTCCATGCTCCTCTCTTTGCAAAACATACTCATCTGACGATGTCAGCGCAATTTTAAAATTGGAAAAATCATCGTCTCCGAAATACTCATACACTGGCGGCAAATCACCAAGTAGAGTGTATTGAAGATATCTGTTCACATCGACAGGCAGCGAGAACGTTTTATCAAAAGACATCAGTTTGCTCTGGACTCTCGCCTCCCTTTTTGAAAGGACAAGAGTCCCCACATTGACAGGTGGAAAAATTAGACGCGCTGACACGTTTGAGAAAGAGCCCATGGTGAAATTGATGTTTGACTTCACTGTCGTGCTCTTTGATCCATAGATAACCTCAGTTTTGCAATTCTTTGTCTCGTAAGTCTTTGCCGTTATACGGTTCTCGGCGTTTGACAAGAACTTGAGCACTTCACTCTTGCGGGTGGGGAGTTGAGAATTGTCACTGTCCGACGCTATACGCATGGACCCGCAGCTCGTCAGTAAAGTGGTTAAAGTGATGATGACGAGCCACACTAAGCCATGTGGTAACCTATTTCGCAGATATTTCATCCAACTTATTCTTGATAGTCATGTTATCAGGATCAGCCTCAAGGGCTTGCTTCCAAACTTTGGCAGCCTCATCGGTTTTGCCGAGCGCCTTTAGTATGTCACCATAATGGTCAAGCTCCTCCGAGTTGATATTACTGCCGCTTTGATCCACGCATCTCTCCATCACAAACAGAGCCTCCTGATATCTTTCCTCCTTGAATAATATAAATGCGTATGTATCTAAGAATGTGGCATTAAGTGGCTCTATTTTCAAAGAGCGCATACTCATTTTCTCAGCTTTTTCGAGTTCCTGGCCACTCTTTGCGAGGTTATAGGCAAAGTTATTCAGGGCTGTGGCGTCATTTGGATTTTCTTCCAAAATGAGCTCATAGATGCCGAAGGCACTCGATTGCCTGCCAAGATTGGTGTAGCATTGCGCCATGCCATGAAGTGAGAACATACGGTTCTGCGCATCCTCCTGAGTTCTGTTGGCGTCGTACATCTTATACGCCTTTTCATACTCGACAAGAGACTCTGAGTATTTGTTTGCCACCTGAAGGGCTTGACCGTAAATCAAGTGGAAAAAAGGATTTTCTGGCAGATCTTCCACGGCCCTCTTGGAATAATAGCACAACGAGTCGGCTGTCACATCGGCATTTACCTGAAAATGGAAAAGAATGTTTCGCCAAATATATTCAGAGCCCGGGTAGATGGAGACGAAGTTAAGAAGGGTCTCCACTCCCTTATCAATCTTGCCTGTGTTCTTATAGAAATTCTCGGTCAAGGCGCACAATTCGGGACTTTCAGGGTAAGCACTTTGCAGCGAAGTGAACACCTGCGTAAAATACGCATTCCAATTCGCATCATACATCATCTTGTCAGGCCTGTTCAGCACGTCATAAAGTTTGGCGAGTTTAGACTGCAGGTCTATATCGGGATCAGCATATGCCTTGAGAGATGTCTTGGCATATAGGCTGTCCATCTTCTGATTTAAGTAGAGATCAGAGAGGATGAACCTGTAAGTGTTCCCTTCAGGAAGATTAGCCGCCTTCTGGCAATACTCAATTGCCTCGTCGATGTTCTGACGTTTATAAAAATATCGTGAGAACTCGAAGTTAATCTTCGCCACAGAGGGGTATTGACTAATAAGTCTCTTAAAAATCTTGCGCTCCTTCTTATATTTCCCGGTCTCCTCGTAGACAGAGGCACGCGAAAGCTCGGCGTCAATCATGATAGACTTGTCCTCCGTCTTAATCAGATTAATAGTCGCAAGGGCCTCGTCATATCTCTTTAACGACCTCAGGAGAGTAACCTTCTGGAGATAGTAAGAGGGTTTATCATCGGGGCGGAGAGAAATCAACTTATCGAGGAAAGGGATGGCATTCTCAACGCTATCAGCCAAAACTGCCTCGCGATATGCCAAATCGACATAGTAAAAGTTGTTTGTCGTGTCGAGTTCAACAGCCTGGCGCGCAAAATCGGCAGCGTAAGCCTGATTTCCTGTGTTGGCAAGAAGGAGTGCCATCTCATAGAGGACGCTCGCATTATTGGGGTCTAAAGTGCGGCACGTCTTCAAAGTCTCGAAAGCGCCGTTATAGTCGCCACTCAACTTTGATTGCAGAGCCCCCATGAAGAAACTGTCAAAGAGTATTCTGTCCGTAGACCGAGGCTGGGATGATAGGCCACCACCTGCATTACTTTTCCATTGCGCCAAGGAGGAGCATGTCGTTATGGCTAAAAAGGCAAGTGAAATAAATAGACGACGCATCAAATTGTTTTTTACTTAATTGCGTAAAGGTAAAAAGGTTAGGCAGAAAAAATCCTCTGCTCACGCTACGCCAGTGTGACCGAAGCCACCCGAGCCGCGCTCTGTCTCATCGAGTGTTGAGACTTCTGATATATCCGCCGCCTCATACTTTGCAATTACCATTTGGCAAATGCGGTCACCGTTATGGATGGTGAAAGGTGTGTCGGACAGGTTGACCAATATGGCGCACACCTCACCGCGATAGTCGGAGTCTATCGTTCCAGGTGAGTTAAGCACAGTCACACCACTTTTTGCTGCTAAACCGCTGCGAGGTCGTATCTGTGCTTCATATCCAACAGGAAGCGCCATATAGATGCCTGTTGGCACTATTGCGCGTCCAAGTGGTTTTATGACAACTTCTTCAGTCAGGTTGGCGCGCAAGTCAAGGCCTGCTGAGCCTGCGGTGGCGTAGGCTGGCATTGGGTTGCCACTCTTGTTTACTATGAGGACTTTCATTTTTATCTTAAATTGGAAGGTTGTATTGATTTACAATATTCTACTTAGCGCCGAATCAATCTCGACTTTACTTTTGCTAATGCAGGCACTACATCAGCTCTCTCAACAAAACCTATAAAGGCGACAACCGCTGCCGCGGACACAATGCTTACCAGTATCCACGCCCATCCCATATTAGAAATGAGCATGCTGACAATGGTCACGAACCCGACAACAGCAAGACTTACCGATATAAGACGGCGCACGGGATATTCAATCGGATAGAAATGCTGGCCAAGAATATAAGTGACGAGCATCATGATAGCATAGCCTGCGAATGTAGACCATGCCGCGCCTAAATATCCCATTCGCGGAATGAGTATGAAATTCATGAGCGTATTAACCGCTAAGCCAATCACACTCATGATTATTCCCCAATAAGTACGGTCTGTCACCTTGTACCACAAAGAGAGTGAGTAATAGACACCGAAGAACAGCTGCCCAATAAGAATCCAAGGGATGATAGCTGTGCCCTCATAATAACTCTCCGGCAGGATATGACGCAGAAGGGGCATAAAAAGCATGACACCCGCAAAAATGAGAAGCCCAAAATAGACAAACCACTTGAGCGCCGCCCCATAAATGTCAGTCTTCTGCTTATCCTTGTTCTCCTTAAAGAAGAAGGGCTCAAAGGCCATTCTGAAGCTTTGGGTAAATATGCTCATCAGCACGCCAATCTTATAGCACGCCGCATATATGCCAAGTGAGACCAATGGGTCGGGGCTTGGGTCGAGATGTTTGATGAGAATTTTCTCAATATTTGTGTTCGCCTGCCCAAAGAATCCCATACCTACAAGCGGTAAACTGTAAACAAGTGCCTTGCGCAAAAGCTTACTGTCAGAGAATCGCATGACAGCGAATATGCGCGGCAAAAACCAGAGAGTGCTGAATAGTGAGCCGGCGAGATTGGCGAGCATCATGTAGGTGATGTCATCCACAGAGCTGAAAAATCCGCCTTGATTGCGCAGCCAGAAGAGGAAGAAGACAGTCAGCAAGACATTTATGACCACCTGCGCAAGGCGAAGAAGGGCATATTGGAGAGACTTGCGCACATACCTGAGCTCAGCGAAGAAAATAGCGTTATATGAGTCAAGAAGAACTATAACAGCCATTACGACGAGGTAAACACCACTTTGCGGCCCGAAATCGAAGTCGAGAATGTTACACACCGTCGAAGGGAAGAAAACACAAATAAGGGTAAGCAGAAGGCCAAAAAGAAATACTTTCTTGCTCAACGTGCCAAGCAGAGTGTCCCTGTTGTCATCTGTGGCAAAACGGAAATAGCCCGTCTCGAATCCGAGAGTCACGACGACGAGGAAAATAGCAATCCAACTGTAGACGTAGCTGAAAGTTCCGTAGACAGCCTGACTGACTATGCGGACATAAAGCGGCATCATGAGCCAGCCTATAAGGCGGCTAAGGATGGTACTGAGGCCATATACAACAGTGTCTGAGGCCAATGTTTTTAACTTTCCCAACTCTATTCGGAATTTGTTCTTAGGGAGAATATATCAGTCTTGCTTGCCAGTGTTATCCTGATAAGTGAAAAGATTCGGCCCATCGTTGGCAATAAAACCTTTCCTGCCCGTGTGGTCGTAGGCCAACTG
The DNA here is from genome assembly GCA_963620575.1 of Alistipes putredinis. Taxonomy (GTDB): domain Bacteria; phylum Bacteroidota; class Bacteroidia; order Bacteroidales; family Marinilabiliaceae; genus W3P20-009. The sequence continues at coordinate 101,645 of CAVFBC010000001.1, forward strand.
AGTGCACACTCGGCCGCGCGGCGTGCGCTTGATGAAACCGCTCTGGATGAGGTATGGCTCATAGACATCCTCTATTGTGCCAGGGTCCTCGCCAACGGCTGTAGCTATTGTAGACACTCCGACAGGCCCACCGCCAAACTTGTCAATAATTGTAAGTAGAATCTTAATGTCTTGATCGTCAAGACCAAACTCATCAATATTGAGCGCATTGAGGCTTTTATCCGTTATGGCTCTGTCTATGTGACCCTCGCCAATCACCTGCGCAAAATCCCTTACGCGGCGGAGCAACGAGTTGGCTATTCGTGGCGTTCCACGGCTTCGTAGCGCAATGGCCCGGCAAGACTCCTCATCAATCCCCACTTTGAGAATCCCGGCAGCGCGCCTAACGATACGCGCCAGTGTTGCCTCATCATAATACTCCAGATGGCATTTGATGCCAAAACGTGCTCGCAGCGGGCTGGTCAGCAATCCGCTTCGAGTTGTGGCCCCAACAAGAGTGAACGGGTTGAGGTCAATCTGAATAGTCCTTGCGCCTGGCCCCTTGTCTATTATGATGTCAATCTTAAAATCCTCCATAGCCGAGTAGAGATACTCCTCGACGACGGGGCTCAGGCGATGAATCTCATCAATGAAAAGGACATCATTGGGTTCAAGGCTTGTAAGCAGACCAGCCAAGTCCCCGGGTTTGTCAATCACGGGTCCACTGGTTGTCTTCATGTTGACACCCAACTGATTAGCAATAATGGCCGACAACGTGGTCTTTCCAAGTCCCGGGGGGCCATAGAGCAACGTATGGTCAAGAGGCTCACCGCGCATCTTGGCAGCCGCCACGAAAATGCGAAGGTTGTCGACGACGGAGGATTGACCGGTGAAATCGTCGAAAGTAAGTGGACGGAGCTTCTTGTCAAGCTCCTGATCGGGAACCTCGTTCTCTTTGCGAATGTCCAAGATAAAAAGAAGTGAAAAGGAGTGTTGTGGCTCTTGTGCTAACCCTGCCCCTTATTGAAAAGGGGCAGGAGGCAACGTCAAAGAGCCAAATTAAACTTGCTTAGCGTATGTCTGAAGACATCCATGTCGAAAGGCTTCTCCATATACTCATCCATTCCCGCCGAGATACATTTCTGCCTCTCACCGTCATAGACGTTACCTGTAAGCCCTATTATAACCACCGGCTGCCGATTATTTACCCTCTCCAACTCCCTAATTTGCGAAGTAGCCTCATATCCGTCAATGCCGGGCATAAATAGGTCCATGAGCACAACGTCATATGACTTCTCACACGACTTTTTCACAGCCTCAAAGCCGTCAACAGCCTCATCAGTAATGAGGTTGACTCGCTTAAAGGTGTAAAACATCATCTTACGACTTAAGTCGTTGTCTTCAACAAGCAGGATCTTAATCATATTTGCGGGATTGATGGTGATATCTAAAGTGGGTGGCGGTTTGAGGAGTGATCCTCTCAAACCTACTTGGCTAAGCTTTTGGAAAGCTCAAGCATTGCATCGATAGGCCTTCGCGCTTTCTTAGCTACCTCCGGGTCTACCGTCACCTCAGGCCATTCATATTTAAGGGTGAGGTAAATCTTCTCCAGAGTGTTAAGTTTCATGTAGTTGCAGTTATTGCAACCACATGTTGAGTCCATAGGTGGTGCGGCAATGAGCTCCTTGTCGGGGTAGCTCTTCTGCATCTGGTGCAGGATGCCACTCTCTGTCGCTACGATGAACCTCTTAGATGCGCTCTTGCCAATATAGTTAAGCAAAGCCTGCGTAGAGCCCACATAATCGGCAAGGACAATAATCTGGTGCTTGCACTCCGGGTGAGCAATCAGCTCGGCATCGGGGTATTGACGCTTCAGCTCAATAATCTTCTCGAGCGAGAACTGCTCATGGACATGGCATGCGCCGTCCCACAGGAGCATATTTCGCCCTGTCTGCGCATTGATATATGACCCAAGGTTTCGGTCAGGACCGAAGATAATCTTCTCATCCTTAGGGAAAGAGTTGACAATCTTTAGGGCGTTAGTGCTTGTGACGACCACATCGGTCAGAGCCTTGACCTCGGCCGACGTGTTCACATAGCTGACCACCTTATGGCCCGGGTGCTCAGAGATGAACTTGGCGAAGTCAGCCGGCTGACAGCTGTCGGCGAGAGAGCAGCCTGCGTTGAAATCGGGTATGAGAACCTTCTTTTCGGGATTGAGAATTTTGACTGTCTCACCCATGAAATGGACACCCGCTAAAAGGATGACGTCAGCATCTATTCCCACGGCCTTTTGAGCCAATGCGAGACTGTCACCAATAATGTCAGCTATATCCTGAATCTCCCCGACCTGATAGTAGTGAGCCATCAAGACGGCGTTCTTCTCTTTTTTGAGTTTCTGAATTTCGGCCACGAGGTCAGTGCCGACAGGAATGGGCTCAGTGACGTAGCCTTTTTCCATCCACTCTTTTTTAGTCATACCTTTTAGTATCCTAATCGTCCTTTGTTGTCCTTATCCCCGAGATGGTACTTTGGTCATTCAATAATAAGTCCGTACAATCCACGGGGACTACAAACTTACGAAAAAGTTTGGAATGTCTCTTTACCGTGTGAGTTTTCGACAGCCTAATATATATATTAATCTATCTATACTTTAGAGATATATAGTAGTAATAATAGTCGGTTAGTTATGTCAGTAATGAGTGATATGGGTTATAGCCTGTTTTAGCTTATAAACTTGTTGTCGCGCAGTTTCTTTTAGGAGTGTCGATATTATTATATGCTTAAATATTTGATATTAAGCGAATTAACCACCTAATTGTCAATTGTTGATAACTTAGTTGACCTACTTGACAATGTAAGTTAGCTTGTTGGCAAGTGGCTAAATACCGTTGAAATCGAGTGCGATAAAGTTGTTAGTTACTGACGGGTCTCATAGACTGACAAGGTGGTGCTCTTTTGTTGACATACAGGCAAACAAATTTCGCGCAGTTTTTTGGCTGTTATCAACATTGATGTTAATATTCGACTGGCATACTCCATTAATGAGGAAAAAATGGTTCTTGAGAGACCACGTGAGATTTAATTTGAGATAGTTTTCGACTTGTAAATAAACTTGAGGTACGTGATTTTCCCTCCTCGGACGCAAAAATTTAGGCAAATGTGGCAACACTGAAAGCGGTGCGTTCTATTTTTGCGATAATTATCTGCGAGTGGAAGTAATATTAGTTTTATAAGTTATTGATAATCAATTGATTACAAAGTTATAAACATTAGTATTGCGATTTATAGATTGCCTCAGTCTTTCTAATCTTTACTTGTTGATAACGTGTTAGTAAACTAACTTAAATAGCTGAAAATTAAAATGTTTCACGTGGAACATTCATCTTTTGGAGTATATATTCATGTGCCGTTTTGTGTCTCAAAATGTGGATATTGTGACTTTTGCAGAGTGACAGATTTGTCGCTTGTTGAGGGATATCTTGGCGTGCTTGAAAATGAGATTAGCCAATCTGAAATAGCTGGTTGTGGGCCTGCCACTATATATATTGGGGGTGGTACTCCGTCTTGCTTGGGGAAAGATGGTGTTGATAGACTTCTGAGGATTGTCAATAAATATCTGAAAACCGATGAGGTTTCAGAATGGACTGTTGAGTGTAACCCTGACGATGTCGATAACGACCTTGCTTTGACTCTTACTGCGCATGGCGTGAACCGTGTCAGCATGGGGGCGCAGAGTTTATATGACCCGATGTTGAAAATGATGGGCAGACGGCATAATGCAGAGCAGGTAGCACATACGATTGAATGCTTGCGAAAGGCTGGAATTGACAACATAAGTGTTGATTGCATTTTTGGCTTGCCTGTCGTAAAAGGTAAAACAGATGGCTATGATGTGAAGTCTGATTTTAAAAAGTTTATAAACTTGGGTGTCGAACACTTATCTGCTTATGCGTTGCAATATGAGGAGGGCAGTGCTTTCTCGAAATTGATAAGTGAAGGAAAAATGTCGGCTTTGCCAGATGATGTGGTGGCAGATCAATATGCTCTTCTTAAAGAGATGATGCGAAAAGCTGGCTATGTTCACTATGAAATTTCCAACTATTCAAAACCAGGCTGCGAGGCGAAACATAATTCGTCTTATTGGGGTAGGACGCCGTATTATGGCTTTGGACCGGCCGCTTCCTCTTTAGTAGGGTTGGTAAGGGCTACTAACACATATGACGTGAAGGAATATATCGCAAGTGTTGGCAAGAAAAAAGAACTTGTCGAACGTTTGACGGCCAAGGATGTATATGACGAGGTGGTCATGCTTGGTCTGCGCACAAACTCTGGAGTAAATGAAAACAATGTACCGGAACCCTATAGGAAGTATTATGAAATGGCTGTGGAACGAGAGGTGCGGAATGGTAACCTTGTAAGACTTGGAGATGGAAACGTGCGGATACCTGAGGATAAGTGGTTTGTGTCAGATGGAATAATTGAGAGAATGTTCTGTTGAATCGCCCCTTTGTCATGAGTTTTGAGAAAACTTCTCTTTTCTGAAGAGAATTGTGAGGTATCCCGCTAAAGTTGGGATGATGATGTTTATGCCCCATAATAGTAGGGCGGCTGATGTGATGATCTCCTCCGAATTGAACGATGAGAAAAAATGAATGGAGAGTGCTCCCTTGACACCCACGTCTATTATGTTTAGGCGTGGAATGAACGTTATGCAAACGTAATAGAAGAGAACATGGCAATAGAGAAACAAACTTAACTCCGTGCCAAATGATAGCAGTAGGGCATATTGAAAAGAGAAGAGGCAGAACTTTATGATGTTTGCTATGACGGCTGCAGTGAAATTGTATGCTGCCCCATCTGAATTTATCGCCTGCTGAATTTCAGAGGAGAAGCAGCTGTGCTTAGTCCAGTAGAAAAATACACCCGATATGATAAGAAAGACTATGAATATGATTTTGACTAATCCCATGTCAAAGTTGCCCGTCTCGTAAGTGATGTACAACCCTCCGAGAAGACCGACGAACACAATGACGATGGTTTGAATAACGCTTGCGTATAGACTGGCCTCGGTCGCGAGCCTGTTCTCCTCATAACTCATGCCTCGGCCTACATGCTCACCCACGTTAGCTGGTGTTGAGTTGCCAAGAGCCACGGCGCGAAGAGTGGCTATGAAATCGCTCTCGGCATCCTTTTTGATAAATACTTTCCTTATGAACCTCCATCTCAGTGTCTCAATGACCACCCCTGCGGCCATCAAGATAAACTCCAAAACAATGAGTCTGCCCGACGAAATGAATAAACGCAACGAAGCCACCACGTCATTCCATTTGCCAATAAGGCAATATCCAAAGTAGCCAAGGCAAATGAGACTTGTGATGTAAGCTGCTGTTCGATATGTGGATTTAGAAATTCGCATTCACTCGTTGTGTTTGTCTGCTCAAATTTAGGACTGGAATGGCAAAAAGAAAAATGTTGAGATGGCACAATATGAAACGCCAAGTCCGCACGACAAGTCAGATGCTCCGTGAACAACTGACAATGCCGTGCGGACTTTTTCTGTAGCTCCTGTCCCTTATTTTATAAAGACAAGGGTATGGGAAAACTATTGGATTAATTCAGGCAACCGCCTACTTCTTGCCAAAGATGCCTCCCAAAACACCTCCGATGGTGGAGCCGAGGTCGCTTCCGTTACTCTTGTCGCTTGAATTGCCTCCGAGAATGTTACCAAGGACGCTTGCGCCAGCCGATATTATGCTATCCTTGTCACCACCCATCGCAGCAATGATGTCTGATACACTCTTGACATTGGTGGCTGCAGCCTTCTCTGTCGAGTTAGAGCTTCCCTTGAACTGGTTATAGAGTGAGAGAAGCTGTTTAGCGATTCCAATGTAGTCAATGGAACCATTGGAAGATGAAGACTTAGATGATGCTCCCGATATTGCGCTTGTGATGACGCTCTTGGCAATGTCGGTGAGTGAACTCTGACTGAGTGCGCCGCCATTAGCTGCCGAAGTGGCGGTCTTGACAGTGTTCCAAATGGTTGTAAGGTCTAAATTAGCCATGTGAGGATGTTTTATGAGTTGATTTCTTTTTATTATCTTTACGATGTTTTCTACGGAAATCATTGACCAAATTGTTTCAGTCTGAACTATGATCACCTGTCTAAAGCATAGACTTATTGTGTCGTCGGCATCTGTGCTTGCCGTTGCCATGACTGCATGCAACAGTTATGACGATTTGCGTCTATGCCCGTACGACAAGTTTTTCGAGGAGACGTTGGAAGGCGACAGTCTTGAACTATATAACCGCGCATATGCGGTGTTAAGGTCTACTGACTACACAGTGGTTCACGATGCCGAAACACTGGCAGGTTGCAATATAAAGGGGACAGACGGGACCATGAGCGACTTCATCCGTTGCCTTTTCGACATCAACGAGTTAGCCAGTGATGAGGCAATTTGCGCATGGGGTGACAGCGGAGTGACTAAGTTCATATCAGACCGGCCTCAGGAAGTGTCGCCAAGTACGGCAGGTTTTTTCCTCAGATTACTGTCTGGAATAAGAATAGCGGACACGTATATCAGCAAATATGCTGGGGATGATGAGCAAAAGGATGCCGAAATACGCCTACTTCGCGCTCTTTTCCACCTGTATATGCTTGATACATTCGGAGACTGCGGAGAATCGGTCGGTTTACCTTCCAATGTCTCCGCCTTTGAATTTATAGAGGAGGAAACAAAAAAATCTTGTCTTGGCCTTCCAATGCCGGACAAGTGCGATGAAAGAAGCCCCATGTATGGTCGAATGAACCGCGGAGTGGCAAAGTGCGTTTTGATGCGCCTCTATTTAAACTCCGAAGTCTACACCGGGCGACCCAGATTTGCAGACGCCCTGAAAATAGCGCAAGAGATTATTGATTTTGGAGTTTATGGCCTTTCTGACAAGCCATCTGTTGTGATGTCAACGGACAAGACATTGTTCACATGGACTCCCTATCAAAAATTATTCATGGCGGATAATGGCCGCAACGGGGCTCAAGTGGAAGCTGTTTTGCCTCTTATGTATGACAGCGACTCCATCTGCTCGTATGGCGGAACAAGCTTCCTATGTGGGTCAACTTTCGACGGCATGATGTATACAGTCTCGTCAGCCGATACCCTTGGGCAGACCAATGGGACTACACTCTCATGGGGTGGCAACAGGGTTCGACCTGAACTAATCAGGCGATTCACAAGAGAGCCTATTGATAATGCTGACACGAAAGATTTCCAGCAAATGGTGGGCGATGACAGGGCTCTCTTTTTCTCCAAGGGTCGGTCAATGGAGATTGACGATTACGCTAAATTCTTTGAAGGCTACTCGACCACGAAATTCAACTCGCTATATGCTGAGGGCACTGGCGCACGCCTGACATGCTCATTCTCCAGTTCAGACTTTTTCCTCATCAGATATGCTGAGGTCCTCATGACCGCCGCTGAATGCTCGTGGCGTTTGGGTGACAACGTGTCAGCCGCAAGGTATGTCAATGTTTTGCGCAAACGGGCTTGCGCGCGTGAACTCATTCCGGATCAGATTGATGAGAAACTGATACTTGACGAGTGGAGCCGAGAATTTTATTTTGAGGGAAGAAGGCGCACTGATCTTATCCGCTTTGACAGCTACTACGGAACTAAGGCCCCCTTATGGACGTGGAAAGGTGGGGAGAGAAATGGTAAGGAACTGCCTGCCGACTTTCAAAATTTCGACCAGCCTGACACAGCAAGTGTTGGTGCCCGTTACTTGAAACTCTATAATTTCCAAAGGTTCAAGCAACCGATGGATATGTACTACATATGTGGTGACGGAGGAATAACCCAAAATAAATGGGATGTAAGGGGTGGCGAGAATTTTGGGTTCGGCATAATTCCCTTCGCAAATTGCGACTCAGATGTCGTACTGATTGAGTATCTTACGCCTAAGATGCACTTCAAACTGATTGGTGAGATTGGATTATGGGATGAACAGTACGGGTCTGGCGACTATGGCTCATTCCTACATAATGAGACTTGTTGCGAGGCCATTGACGTGCCAGTGGCTGGGCTTTATCGATTGGCCGTAGATCGAAAGAAAGACCAATTGACAGTCTTGCGTTATTTTGGTGTCTCTAATGATGTCAATACTATTTCTGTAGTATTGTCAGACGGGCGAAGAACACTCTTCAACATTTGCAGCCCCAAAAATCTCAAGAGTCGAAACTGGATGGCGGATATCATCACAGAAGGTAGGGATAGCACACATTTCAGTATTTTACGAGATGGATATGACGTCAAGACTCTTGATAAAACATATGGTGTCGAGTTGTCGCAGGATGGCAAAGGACGTTTCACCGTCCCACCAACAACAGAGCGTAGACGCCTAAGGCTAATTTATAACGATATTTTAAACTCGCTCTACTTATATTTGCTCGAGGATAAATAACAGATGCAAAAAGTAAAACCTAAGAAGCAGCTCGGCCAGCACTTTCTGGTCGACTTAAAGATAGCTCATGACATCGTGGACGCCCTTAAGTATGAGGGTGACGCCATTGAAATAGGCCCGGGCATGGGTGTGCTGAGCCAATACCTTTTTCAGAGGCCAGAGCTTAACATGAGGCTCATTGAGATAGACACTGAGAGTGTGGAGTACCTTAAGACCAATTACCCTGACAAGGCAGATACGGTGGTTTATGGGGACTTTCTTCGCCTCGAAGCCGATACTTTTTTTGGCAAGGATAAGCCATTCGCTGTAATAGGTAACTTTCCTTACAACATTTCGAGCCAGATTTTTTTCAGGATATTGGAGTATAAGGATCGTGTCCCCATGATTGTTGGAATGCTGCAAAAAGAGGTGGCTGAGAGGCTCGCCTCCGGACCGGGCTCTCGCGATTATGGAATCCTGAGTGTCTTCCTGCAGGCGTATTACGACATCGAGTATCTATTCACTGTCCATGAGGATGTGTTTAATCCGCCGCCAAAGGTAAAGAGCGGAGTCATCAGGCTAAAGCGGAATGGAGTGGAAAAACTTGATTGTGACGAGTCCCTTTTCAAACGTGTCGTAAAAGGCACTTTTGGGCAAAGAAGGAAAACCATATGGAATGGACTAAAGTCACTCGGTATGGACCTCTCTTCAATCCAAGATCAGCCTGTGATGAAAAAGAGGCCAGAGCAACTTTCAGTAGCTGAGTTTGTGAGCCTAACTAACTTGGTCGACGGGGTGCGAAATAGTAGCCGTGTTGACTAAATCATACCAATTTCATGTGATGGCAAAAGCCACATTATAGCTATTTCCCAGTCATGGTTGGGACTCTAACTTTGCGATGATAAAAATCTGTAAAGAACCCGACCTGATGAAAACAATAGCCACTGAAAAAGGAAGATATTCGTTACGGCATATTGTCATTGCCCTACTTGTGAGCGCATCTGTCGGAATGACGGGTTGTGGTTTATCAAGTGGCGGCAACACTGTCGATGCGGATGGGACTCTTCATGGTCGAGTGTCGCTCTCTGGCGCTTTTGCGCTCTATCCGCTTGCCGTCCAATGGGGCGTTGAGTTCAGAAAAATACACCCCGATGTCAAGATTGAGATTGACGGAGGTGGAGCAGGTAAAGGTATGACTGACGCACTGACAGGTCAAGTTGACTTCGGAATGGTGAGCCGAGAACTCAATCAAGCCGAGATTGGCAGAGGAGCATATCCCATACCTGTAGCAAAAGATGCAGTAATCCCCACAATTAGTCGGTCCAACCCATATTATGATTTGCTGATGTCCGAAGGTCTGTTACGTGAGGCAGCCATTGGAATTTGGGTGAGCGGGACTATCAAAACATGGGGTGATCTGATTGGAACTGACGATGACACTCCCATTAACATATTCACACGGTCAGATGCTTGTGGCGCTGCTGAAACATGGGCGGCATGGCTTGGAACTCACCAAGAAGACTTGCTCGGTGAGGGATTGAATGGTGACCCGTGTGTTGTCTCAGCGGTAGCAAAAGATCCAAAATCTATTGGCTACAACAACATAGGCTATGCGTATGATTGCAAGACCCTTCTACCGATTGAAGGAATAGCCCCGTTGCCAATTGACGTAAACTCAGACGGGACGATTGGCACTGACGAGCGGTTTTATGACGACAAAGGGCAGCTGACTCAAGCAATAGCGGATGGCATCTACCCCACCCCACCGGGCCGAAACTTATATCTCGTAAGCCGTGGAGTGCCAAACGACCCTGTGGTAAGGGCATTCATAGAGTTCGTCATTACTGATGGGCAAAGGCTAAATTCCGAGGTAGGATATATACCGATAGCCGACTCTGTAAGGCAGCTATCATTAGAAAAACTCAAAAAAGGTATATAGCCATTTTTATTCATAGTTGCGCATACTCAAATAGAGAAGCCAACTTTGCGGCCTAAGCCGTGAAGTTGGCTTAACTTTGTTTCCTAAGACATTAATTCATCCCAAAAGCATAGTAACAAATGAAACAGGCGACTTGGCGAAAACATCACAAATGGTTCGGCATAATTGCAGGTTTTTTCCTTGTCATGTTCTGCTGGAGCGGAATAATATTAAACCACAGAGGATTCTTTTCTAACTGTGAAGTGAGCAGGGGTATGCTCCCTTCGAGTTATCAGTTTAATAATTGGAATGGGGGTATCTTGCGTGGCATGATGCAGTCAAGTGGCGGTAGTACTTATCTATATGGTAACAGTGGAATTTGGAGGAAAGACAGTCTGAATGGCTATCAAGAGTTTAATTCAGGTTTGCCTGATGGCGTTGATAACAAAAACATCCGCGCAATTGTCGAAGTGTCTATTTCAGACAAATGTAATTATATATTCGCACTAAGCACGACACAACTTTATAGGCTTGAATCTGAAGAAAGATGGATTCCCATTGACTTGATTTCAGATGACGAGCGAATGTCTGACTTGGTATACGAGCGAGACACTCTCGTCGTCATCGGCAGGTCTCACTTATACACTTCAGTTTACCCATTTACCGACTTCCAAAAGACATCCTTAAAACCATCAGACGAATATGATGGCAAAACAACCCTCTTTAAGACAATATGGATGTTACATAGTGGCGAGATGTTCGGTTTGGTCGGCAAGATTGTAATGGATATTGTAGCTGTCATATTGATTTTGCTCTACATGACAGGTGTGATATATTGGCTGCTGGTGGCGAAAACAAAGAGGCAGGCTAAGAGAGGTATGGCCTCTCAAAATAAATGCATTTTGCCCCACATCCGGCGCAGTTTCAACTGGCATGAGTTTTTGGGTCGGAAAACAATTGTGGTGACTCTGTTCGTATGTTTAACTGGGTGGTGTCTTCGCCCGCCATTGATGGTAATAGGCGTGTTGACTCGCGTGCCAGCCATACCGCATACTGAGTTGGCTGATCCTAACCCATGGCATGATAAGTTAAGGGCATTGAGATATGATGAGAAAATGGGCGATTGGCTTCTATCCTCATCCGATGGCTTCTATTCGCTTAAAAATCTAAGTGCTAAACCCATGCAGATTAGAGATGCTCCACCCGTAAGTGTGATGGGAATTAATGTCATGCGACATGGCGAGTCCGAATGCTCTTGGTTAATAGGCTCTTTCTCTGGATTATACGTTTGGAACCGGATTAATGGGGTCTCCCTTGACTATTTCACAGGTTCTGAGCCCCCGCAGAAAAAAGGTATTCCCATTGGCGAGCATGACGTGTGTGGCTGGATGAATGGCCCAGTCGAATATACGTCAGGAACTAATGTTGAGCCTATGCCTGATAATTTCAGGGACCTGCCTATGTCGTTGTGGAATTTGGCTCTTGAGGTGCACACTGGGCGGATTTACACATTTATGGGTATGTTCAGCACACTTCTTTGGGTTTTCTTGGCTGGGGCTGCAGCCTTATGGTCCATATGGACCGGATGGAAAATAAGGCGAGCAAAGAGATAATTCGTTTTTAACTATCGGAAAGTGAACGATATGCGCACTGTTGCGTAGAAGAAGGAGAGTGTATTACTCGTTACCTTTCTAAAAAGTTCTCTTATGTCCGAATCTCCATCTAATGTCCGTATTCACGGCAAAAGCCAAAGCCGCACTGTGCTTGGCATTGTGAACGCCTATTTGGTGATGCACCCTGAGACTACTGTCGAAAAGCTGCGAGAGGCCTTTCCTTGCAAAGTAGCTCATAAATTTGCCAAGTGGGGTGAAGAGAATCCCGACCCAATGAAGCGCGAGGGCCTTTTCCATGTAATTGAGATGAAAGATGGCAAGCGCGTCTGGAAGGCGACTGGCGAGGCTGTTGTGCCGACAACGACAATTTTTGAGCAGGAGGACGAGACAATCCATCTCTCTGATGGAACAGAAGTTGCCATGGAGAGTACCTGGGTTGTGGACGATTACCTTGCCATGGTCGATTGGGCAAGGCAGTATGGTATCGAGATAGCGTCTTTTCAAAAAGCGGACGGTGGTTTCGTAAAAGGCTCTTTCTCGCTTGAGTATTTGCATGGTTACTCACCTGTAGAGTCTAACATCTCACGGTCAGCGCCACTTTATGTAGTGGCAGAACCCAAGAGTGAAGAGGTCTCCGAGAAGCAATCACAAAAAGAAGTCTCGCTTCAGCCGGCCTCCATTTGGCCAATGCTGCTTTGCGCTTTGCTTGTGCTTCTGCTTGTAGTGCTAATTTTGTGGCTGCACTCATTCTGTGCGTGCCATTCAATTGTTCGAGACAAGAATCTCACAGCGACAGAGACTATCATTCAGAAGCCAGAGAATGTTTGTGAAGACAGTCTAAAGTCTGTAGTTTCTGCGCAAACTGATACGTCGTCAACATCTGTATTAGAGGAACAGAAGGCTCAAGTGGCCCAAATCCAAAACACATTCAACTCGATAAAATTCCCTAAGGGTAAGGCTGCGCTTGACGATGAGAAGAAATCCGCGCTAAATGATTTAATATCTACCATGAAGAGCAATCCAGCAATGAAAATCAGAATTACTGGACATTCAAGCTCAGATGGTGACCCGACTTACAATCAGAAATTGTCTGAGCAGAGAGCCCGTGTTATTGTTGAGTACATAAAGAGCCAAGGAGTAGAGCCAGACAGGTTAGAAGCTGAGGGTAAAGGAAGCTCGCAGCCGGTGAGTGACAACCCCGAAGAGAATCGAAGGACCGAGATGACAGTCTTGTGATATATGATTATAGAATTGAACAACCCGTGTTTCCGACATGGGTTGTTTTTTTATGCAGTAAAGATCCACTTATTTGAAATATAGAAGGCGGCTATACGTTATCAAAATGGTCAGATGTATCTGATATCAAGTCTGACCAATAGGTTTTTAGAAGGGATGAGGGGCCTAATGCCAAACGTGGCTGGACCCCTCTTTTGTTTGTTGTTGGTATAACACCATGTTGATAATTTCGATAATGTATTATATTTTTGTCGGGAATAATTAATTCATCAATAAACACAAGATTACACTAACCAAACCCTTTTGAGAAAATGAGAGGAAGAATACTTTTCGCCATTTTAGCCTCTTTTGCGGCAACTTACGCCCAAGCACAGGTGGATGCCGACATAAAAGAAGAGCAGCCTCAAATTAAGCAACAAAATGAGCCATGGTATAAGAACGTCACCCTCAATGGATTTACCATGATGGGGCTTACCACAACCAAACAGGATGGCGGTAGCAATAGTTCTTTTAATATCAACTTGGCGAGATTAGCAGTGAGCGGAGTTGTGGATGCGAAGGCGGCTGGCCCTTTCTTTTGGAAGGCTCAGCTTCAAATTAATGGCAACGTGGCTTCGCTCGGAAGTTCGGCACGAATGACAGACTTTTTTGTCGAGTGGCGCAAATACGAGTTCGCACGTGTGACCGTGGGCGAGTTTTCTCTCCCGTTCACCTTTGAGAGTCCTTTTCATCCGCTTGATGTGGGATTTTCAGACAATGCGCTCTCTGTACTCAAGTTGGTTGGATATTCAGACAGGTCAGGGCAGAGAAGTAGCAATGGACGCGATTTGGGCGTAATGGTTGAGGGTGATTTTCTTCATGCGTCTGATGGTCACACGATTTTCCATTACGGCTTATCGGTGGTCAATGGCCAAGGCCTTAATACTAAGGATCTTGACGGAAGGAAAAATATAGTCGGTCAGGTGTGGGTTTCGCCTGTTGAGACCTTGCGCATAGGTTTCTCGGGTTGGGATGGGACTTTTTGCAGGGATGGCGAGTGGACCGATGATGATGGACGGAAAGTCACAGGGCTTATTTCACTTGCCCAGCATCGTTACGCCATTTCGGCCGATTGGAACAAAAATGGTTTGACTGCGAGAGCCGAATACATACATTCAACGGGTAACGGCTTCGCTTCGCAAGATGATGGCCATACAACTGATGTGTCTCTCAACGAATACGGAAACAAGGCAGATGGATTCTATGCCCTCGTCATGGTGCCTGTATTCCAAAATTCTTTGCCAGGCAAGATGCGGGTAAAGGCAAGATATGATCTTTATCGGCCCGCAGCCGAAATGTCCTCATCTAAAAGCATAACCAATGTGGCGGCAGATTATTGGTTCACGCCAAAAGTAGGATTAGCAGTGGAGTATGGTCACGTGAACGACCGTACGCTGACCCGCCACAACTATAACTATTATGACTTCGAGGTGCAATTAAGGTTTTAACCCTAAAAATGGGGCCTCATACATGAAAACGATTACGCCCGTGAGCCTGATTAAGGTTCACGGGCGTAAAGCTTTTGGGAAATAATTGGTCGGTCGAGTGTGTGACCTCAGCCGACCACGAGCATGTAGTTGATTGGACTGATTTTTCAGACAATTGACTCATCACGAGGCAAGTCCATTAATTCATGTGCGTGTATTTCATAAATCAGTTACACCTAAATCTATGCAATTACCATGCCAAAACGTTCAATACCCTCGAATTATTGGACATTTTAGTTACTCTATCAAGTTTTGAAAATATTTTCTTATATTTAGAAGCGTTTTTTAACCTGATGACCTAATGAAAAGCAGAATTTTGGGCATTATTGCCGCCATAGCGGGTTCTTGCGCGGCTATGGCAGTCAATCCCTACTTGCCACTTTGGGAGTTTATACCAGACGGTGAGCCTTATTTATTTGAAGACCCGGACAACCCGGGGAAATACAGGGTCTACATATATGGCTCTCATGACATAGAGGATAGTATGTATTGTGGGCGTAATCAGGTCGTTTGGTCGGCTGCGGTGGACAACCTTAATGACTGGCGGTATGACGGTGTAATCTTTGAGAGCAAAAAGGACCGCGATGGGAATTGGCTCTATCCGGACAGCATAGGCGACGTGCTTTACGCCCCCGATGTAACAACAGTGCGCGAGAAGGATGGGCGCACAGCATATTATCTCTACCCGAACAATCAGGCGTGGGGTAGGAATGGAATGGTGGCAAAGAGTTACAGGCCCGATGGCCCCTTCGAGGTTTGCAATTGGAGTAAGACAAACCCAACTGAGACTGATGGCGTGCTTCGCTTCGACCCGGCCGTTTTTACGGATGACGATGGGCGTGTGTATGGCTACTGGGGGTTCAACAACTCTTGGGGGGCTGAGCTTGATCCATCTACAATGGCTACCGTCAAGCCAGGGACTCAGGCTATTGAGGACTTGATACCAGGTAACAGGCAGGACACCGTGTTTCGGTTCTTCGAGGCGTCCAGCATGCGTAAGGTCAAAGATAAATATATACTGATATACAGCAGGATAACAAACAACGGAGAGTTCGGACTCTGGCCAACAAACTACACTCTTGCCTATTGTTATAGCACATCTCCACTCGGTCCATTCACCTATGGTGGCACAATTATAGACGGACGAGGAAAAGAGTTGCAGCCTGATGGCTCTTTCCGTGCAACAGCCACTTATTATGGAAATACGCACGGAAGCATATTAGAGGTCAATGGCCAGTGGTATGTATTCTATCACAGGCAGGCGGGCACTACGGAGTTTTCTCGTCAGGCTATGGTAGCACCGATAACTGTCGAGGTCGAGGAGGGACCGGGTGGACGAGTATCAATATCTGAAGCCGAGTACACGTCTGAGGGTTTTGAACTTGAAGGTCTTGACCCGTTTCGCAAATACGCAGCTGGGATTGCGTGCTACTATACAAACCCGGTGGCTATGCATCAGGAGTACCCAAATATGATTTACACTGGCTCGCATACGAAAATTTGCCGGGTAGAGTATGATGGCAAGATCGACCCTTACGATATGTCCATCAGTAAATGTCCCATGGTAAACAATACGTCGGGTTCTGTAGTTGGCTACAAATATTACAACCTAAGCAAGACAAAAGGGCTCAAAAAACTCAGTTTGAATGTTGAGTATGTTCCGGAGGGTGTTGATGGCATGATTGATGTGTATCTCGACAGGCCAGACCCGAAAACTGGCATCAGAATAGGGTCCATCAAATTATCAGCAAAAGAGTCACAGACACTTAAGACAGCATATATCGATGCCAAGGTGCTTCGCAAGAAAGAAGGAAAGCACGCCTTGTTCTTCGTTTTCAATTCGCCAGTGCAAGGCAAGTCGCTTTGTACAATTCATAGTTTGCAGTTTGTGAAGTAGGAAGCCAAAGAACAAAAACTCATAGAGAAATCAAACACCCCGTTACAAAATGCGGAACATGCATTTTGTAACGGGGTGTTTGATATAGATTGAGTTTCTAATTCTTAAGAAGATATTTAATCTTCATTCAGAATGTTGTTTAATGTGTTGGCGTCTATGCCTGTGCAGGCGGATATGGTATCGATGGACATTCCGTTTTCGAGCATATTTTTGACCATTTGCCGTATCGCCTCCTTCTTACCCTCTGCTTTACCCTTCTGCAAACCTTCTTTCCTACCCTCTTCTCTACCTTGAACTCTACCTTGTGCCATGCCTTGAGCCATGCCTTTCTGTAAAGCCTCCTCAAGATGCTTTTTTGCCTCGACTTCAAAAGTATAGTTATCCCTCATCACCTTTATCGCATGGTCATATTTTCTTCTCTCGGCAGGGGTTAGCTCTGCCAATGAGGCTATTGAGGATAGCTTTTTGAAAACGGCACTTTTGGCTGCGTATGGCATTCTGTCGAGTGTATCCATGTTTTTAAGTATGTATATCCATCTTTCAAAGTCTGATGAGCATTCCTCAGGCTCGCTCTTGGCGAAAAGGGGAAGTTGAAGGAAAATCATTCGTAATTTGTTGCTTACAATCTCCCCTGTCTCCCTGTTAGTTATGACAGCGTCTGTGCGGAACTTATGGAGTGACGCATCTTCGAAATTCATAAAGGCGACTCCATAAACAGCCTTTATGTCATATTGCCACATCGGGCCCTTTTCACCCTGTTCGGCTATTGAACGTGAGGTGTAGAACAGCATACGGTCAATGAAATTGTCTTGTTTGCGGTTCTGCATCTCGACAATGATATATTCACCTGAGTCCGTTAGGCAATATATGTCATATATCAAGGCTCTGTCTGCTGATGAGCGTCCGTTTCGCTCCTTGTTAAGGAACTCTATGTCCAAAATGTGGCGCTCCCCGACAAGGAGACTGTTCAGGAAGTCTATTAGAAGATCCTTATTGACTTCTTGCCCAAAAATCTTCTTGAATCCGAAATCAGTGAACGGGTTTATGAATTTAGCCATATAGTCTGGTTCTAATCCGCCTGTGGCAAATATAGGTAATTGGTTGAACAAATCAAGCTTCTCAATGAGTTAAAGTTATTAAGGCAAATTATTAGGCCACCCGTATGAATTGATGTGTATCTCTTTGATTTACAAATCAGTTATGTTAATACAACTTCTTCGTTCGTCCGCCAAAAACAAAGAAGGGCGGCAGAAACAAGTTCTGCCGCCCCTCACCGCTATGAGAAAAATCACAATCAAAAATGACATTGCCGTTGCAATGCTGCCCAGTCACCGTCGCGGCCCAGGCTCACTCAATGAAAAACTCCTTTCGACAGCAAAGTTACCAACTCTCTTTAAAACAGCAATAGCAAGAGCAAAAAAAATGAATATTCACTGCGATTTTTTTTGCTTTTGCAGCGTTGAACTGCATTTCGTCACTTAAAAATGCTCTTTTTATAACGCAAAGTCATTTTATAATTACAACTTGTCAAAAACATAACACAATATTATTTTGAGGTAGAATCATACTCTATATTTGCATTACGCTAATGAGGGGAATGACTCTCGAAAATGTAATATATCATTTGAGTCGTGGGTGTGGCTCGTGTTCAGTAAAAGTGTTTAGCACCCATTGGACTCTTATGAAGGAGATTTAAGGTAGTGATAAGTAATCATAGCCCGGCTATAGTTGTGAAACTGTAGCTGGGTTTTGCTTTTTGGGGTCGGTCAAAGGCTTTCTTTATAGTGTCAAAACGCATATGATTTTAGAAGCAGTCTTATTTACTTTGTTTTTGTAAGCAAATAAGGCGGTTTTGCTTACTCTTTTGTGCGTATATCACTGAAAATGCACAATTATCATGTTAAAGTGCTCCCGTCCTCTTTTAATTTAATGTTTCATGCGTTAAATTTGTGACGTTTTGAAAGATAAATACTCTCGTCAACGACGATACGTTTATTTCAAAACACAACTTATTAATGAAAAACCTCCTCTCGCGAGGGGTGTGAAGGTCCAGCCCTCACTCAATTTTGAACCACACCCCCCTCGGAAACAAGGGAACAGACAAAAAACACAATAAAAAAGACCATGACAACGACAAAGACATTGTCTCAGGCACAAGCGACGGGTTTCGGGCGTATGCCTAAGGCCCAGGGTCTATATGACCCCGCCAACGAGCATGACGCGTGTGGTGTCGGCTTCGTTGCTAACATCAAGGGCGAGAAGACGCACGACATTGTGATGAGGGGTCTGCAGGTGAACGTCAACATGACTCACCGCGGAGCCGAGGGCGCCGACAACAAGAGTGGTGACGGCGCAGGCATCCTCATCCAGATGCCACACGAGTTTTTCAAATCGGTCATGCCGGATGTCCCTGAGTTCGGCAAATACGCATCAGGACTTGTTTTCCTCCCCAAGAACGAGGAGGCGGCAAAGAAGTGCGTTGACAACCTCAACCATTATGTCGAGGCCGAGGGCCTCTCTGTCATTGGTTGGCGCGATGTCCCTGTTGACAGCAGCTGCGTTGGCGAGATTGCCTTGCGCAATGAGCCGCGTATCCGCCAGATCTTTGTCCGCAGCCATGGCGAGGAGACGGATAAGTTCGAGCGCAAACTTTACATGGTCCGCAAGCAGGCCGAGATAAGGGTCCGCCAGAGCAATATAATTGACAAGGAGTCATATTATGTAGTCTCTCTCTCAAGCCGCACTTTCATCTATAAGGGTATGCTAACCCCGAAGCAGCTTGGTGAGTACTTCCTTGATTTGCGCGACCCTAAGTGCAAGAGCGCCATTGCCGTGGTCCACTCACGTTTCTCTACCAATACGTTCCCGACTTGGGATCTTGCCCAGCCTTTCCGCATGCTGGCACACAACGGTGAGATTAACACCATCCGCGGCAACCGCCTCTGGATGCAAGCGCGAGAGGGAATCCTCCAGAGTGACCTCTTTGGCGACGACCTCAAGAAGTGCTTCCCTATAGTCGAGCCCAACATGAGCGACTCGGCGTCTTTTGACAATGTATTCGAGTTCCTTGTCCAGGCCGGGCGCACCATGCCTCAGGCCCTCACGATGATGGTGCCGGAGAGCTGGAACGACAAGAACCCTATTCCTGACTCTCTCAAGGCTTATTACGAGTATCACTCGACCATCATGGAGCCGTGGGACGGGCCTGCCGCTCTCGTCTTCACAGATGGACGTTACGTCGGTGGCACGCTCGACCGCAACGGTCTGCGACCCAGCCGCTATGTCATCACTAAGAATGACATGATTGTCATGGGCTCTGAGGTAGGTGTGCAGATTTTCGAGCCTGAGGATATAAAGGAGAAGGGCCGTCTGCGCCCTGGTAAGCTGCTCCTCGTCGATACCCAGTTGGGAACTATCATACCCAACGATGAGGCTAAGCTCCAGATCGCTCGCATGCACCCATACGAGAACTGGCTGCGCAACAACCGTTTCAGCCTCGACGACATCAAGACCGAGGTCAAGGCCCCAGAGTCTGTTGTGCCCGATGACAAGTTCGACACCTATAAGAAGGTGTTCGGATACAACAAGGAGGACTTCAAGCTCACAATCGCGCCCATGGCCAACACGGGCAATGAGCCGAGCAGCTCGATGGGTAATGACACCCCGACGGCAGCCTTCAGTGAGAAGCCGCAGAACCTCTTCCAGTATTTCCGTCAGACTTTCGCGCAGGTCACCAACCCGCCAATCGACTCCATCCGAGAGGGGCTTGTCATGAGCTTGACGCACTACATTGGCTCCATCATGGGCAACCTCTTGGCAGAGGAGCCTCTGCAGTGCCGCACCCTTAAGTTTGACAGCCCTATCGTCTCAAACACCGACTTGGCTAAGATCAAGGACGGCAAGAACTCACAGTTCACTCATGTCACCATCCCCACCCTCTTCCCTGTCGGGTCTGGCGGTGTGGGCCTTCAGAACGCCCTCCACAACATCTGCAAGCAGGCTGAGGACGCTGTCGATGCGCAAAAGAACTATATAATCCTGTCTGACAAGGGTATCAGCGAGGACATGGTGCCCATCCCGAGCCTTTTGGCAGTGGCCACAGTACACCATCACCTCATCCGCGCTAAGAAGCGTATGCAGGTCGGTCTCATCGTCGAGACTGGTGACGCCCGCGAGGTCATGCATTTCGCTCTCCTTCTTGGCTATGGCGCATCAATCATTAACCCGTATCTATGCTTCGTCTCAATCGAGCATCTCATCCGCGAGGGTCAGATTACGACAGACTATGTCACGGCGCGTGACAACTACATCCACGCTGTCGACAAGGGCATCCTCAAGATAATGAGCAAGATGGGTATCTCGACCCTTCTCAGTTATCATGGAGCTCAGCAGTTTGAGAGCATTGGCCTCAGCCAGGAGGTCATCGACAGCTGTTTTGTCGGCACACCGAGCAAGATAGGCGGCCTCGGTTTCAAGGAATTGGCGACAGAGGCTGAGATGTTCCACAAGCGCGCATTTGGCGAGCAGCCTTTCGCAGGCTCTGACGTGTTTGACATTGACGGTCGTTTCGCATATCGCAAGTATGGCGAGCGACACGGCTGGAACCCGGACAGCATTGCTCTTCTGCAGTGGGCTACGAGCCAAAACGACTATAATAAGTTTAAGGAGTTCAGTGCCAAGGTTAACGCTGACAATGCTTCTCCACTCTTCATCCGCGGTTTCCTCAAGTTGAAGGATGCCCAGCCAATATCGGTAGATGAGGTTGAGAGTGAGGAGGAAATCATGAAGCGCTTCTGCACTGGCGCAATGAGCTTCGGCGCCATCAGCAAGGAGGCTCATGAGGCCATGGCAATTGCCATGAACAGCATCGGAGGCCGCTCTAACACTGGTGAGGGCGGTGAGGATTCTGAGCGTTTCAAGAGCAACCTCCGCTCTTCAATCAAGCAGATAGCCTCTGGCCGTTTCGGTGTCACGAACAACTATCTCGTCAATGCCGACGAGCTGCAAATTAAGATTGCGCAGGGTGCTAAGCCGGGTGAGGGTGGCCAGTTGCCTGGTTTCAAGGTGAACAACATCATCGCCAAGATGCGTAACTCTACCCCGGGCATCACCCTCATCTCTCCCCCACCTCATCATGACATCTACTCGATTGAGGACCTCAAGCAGCTTATTTTTGACCTCAAGTGCACCAACCCCCACGCCAAGATAAGCGTCAAGCTCGTTTCTGAGAGTGGTGTAGGCACCATCGCCGCTGGTGTGGCAAAGGCAAAGGCTGACCTCATTGTCATCTCGGGTGCCGAGGGTGGCACAGGCGCAAGCCCCGCCAGCTCAATCAAGTATGCTGGTATGCCGGTCGAGATTGGTCTGGCCGAGACTCAGCAGACACTTGTCATGAATAACCTCCGTGGACGTGTCAAAATCCAGACTGATGGTCAGCTGAAGAATGGCATGGACGTTGTCAAGATGGCCTGCCTTGGCGCTGAGGAGTATGGTTTCGCCACCTCGGCCCTCATTGTCCTGGGCTGCGTTATGATGCGTAAGTGCCACCTGAACACTTGCCCCACAGGCATTGCCACTCAGGATGAGGAGCTGCGCAAGCGTTTCCGCGGCAAGAGCGAGTACCTTGTCAACTACTTCCGTTTCCTCGCTCGTGAGGTACGTGAGATTTTGGCCTCGATGGGAGCTCATTCGCTCAATGACATCATTGGACGCTCTGACCTCCTTGAGCAAGACAAGACTGTTGGCAACTGGAAGACATCCGGCATCGATATGAGCCGAATCACCTATTTCCAGGAGGCAGGCAAGCGTTTTGCCATCTACAACACAACTGAGCAGGATCATGACCTCGCCGGCGTTATGGACTACGACCTCATCGCGCAGAGTGAGGCTGCCCTCCAGAGCGGTCAGAAGGTTTGGATCAGCAAGGACATTAATAACGTTGACCGTACTGTCGGCGCTATGCTCTCTGGCGAGATCTCAAAGATCTATGGCGAGAAGGGCCTCCCAGAGGATACCATCAATGGCACTTTCTTCGGCTCGGCTGGTCAAAGCTTCGGAGCATTCCTTGTCCCTGGCGTGACTTTCCGTCTTGAGGGTGAGAGCAATGACTACCTTGGCAAGGGTCTTTCCGGTGGCAAGATTATCGTTGTTCCGCCTGTTGGCAGCAAGTTCGTCCCCGAGGATAACATCATCATTGGCAACACAGTGCTTTATGGCGCTACGACTGGTTTCGTCTCAGTCCGCGGCGTAGCCGGCGAGCGTTTCGCTGTCCGTAACTCTGGCGCCTCGGCAGTCGTCGAGGGTGTGGGTGACCACTGCTGCGAGTACATGACTGGTGGACGTGTAGTGGTCATCGGCAAGACGGGTCGCAATTTCGCGGCAGGCATGAGCGGTGGTATCGCCTACGTGCTCGATGAGGACGGTGACTTCGACTTCTATTGCAACAAGGGTCTTGTCGACCTCTGTCCTCTCGATGACAAGGCGGATATCCTTGAGCTTCAGGGCATGCTCTCTAAGCACCTGCTTTACACCAACTCGGCCAAGGCAAGGCGTATCCTGTCCAACTGGAACAAATACGTCCACAAGTTTGTCAAGGTCATCCCGTTCGAGTATAAGAAGGTCCTCGAGGAGCGGAAACTTAAGGAGCTTGAGAAGAAGCTCACTGGCAACGAGGAGAGCAACATCCACAATTAGAAACTGATTTTGGCTTGTCAGTCTACGGCTTCCCTTTTGTAAGGGATAATGCCAATGACGCCAAGGCAGGCAACATTTTCTGACGTGGATGCCCACGAGTAAGTGATAAAAATTAATTGAAATCCTCAGACCATGCGGGGGCGGGTGCGATACCCCTGCAAGAGGCGAAAACCTCCGCCCCCGCATGTGTCTTCAAAAGATAAGACATTGATATGGCAGATCCTAAAGGATTTATGAAGGTGGCCCGCAAGGAAGGCGGCTACCGTGCCCAGGCCGAGCGTGTAGAGGACTACAGCGAGGTGGAGCAGACGTTGGCCGATGCCGATCGTCAGCTTCAGGCCAGCCGATGCATGGATTGCGGTGTGCCCTTCTGCCACTGGGCATGCCCCCTTGGCAATAAGAACCCCGAATGGCAGGATGCCGCTTTCAGGGGTGATTGGGAGACGGCTTACAACATCCTCCACTCAACCAGCAATTTTCCCGAGTTCACTGGTCGTATTTGCCCGGCTCTTTGTGAGAAGAGTTGTGTTTTGGCCATTGACAATGAGGCCGTAACCTGCCGTGAGAACGAGTGCTCTGTCGTTGAGCACGCTTACAGTCTCGGCATTGTTCAGCCGCGCATTCCTGCGCAGCGCACTGGCAAGAAGGTGGCCATCATTGGTGGTGGACCTGCAGGTCTCGCTTGCGCTGATTTGCTCAATCAGGCTGGTCACACAGTAACGGTATTTGAGAAAGATAATGCCATTGGCGGTCTGCTCCGCTTCGGCATACCCGACTTCAAACTCTCTAAGAAGGTCATTGACCGTCGCCTTGCCATTCTTCAGGCAGAGGGTATCACCTTCAAGACTGGCCAGCATGTGGGCGTCAACGTAAAGCTTGATAAACTCCGCAAGGATTTTGACGCTATCGTTGTGACTATTGGCGCAGGTCAGCCTCGTGACCTCAAGGTTGAGGGACGCGACCTCAGGGGTGTTCATTTCGCACTTGAGTTCCTTCAGCAGCAGAACCACGTTAACCGCGGTGACGCTGTTAAGGATGCTGATCGTATTTTGGCTACTGGCAAGCCCGTGCTCGTCATTGGTGGTGGTGATACTGGCTCAGACTGCGTCGGAACCAGCAACCGCCAGAAGGCGCGCTCAGTCATGCAGATTGAGATTATGCCTAAGCCGAGCGAGAACCGTCAGCCGGGCAACCCTTGGCCTTATTGGCCCAATGTCCTCAAGACCACAAGTAGCCATAAGGAAGGTTGTGACCGCCGTTGGAGCTTGAATACCAAGCGTTTTATTGGTGAGAACGGTCAGGTCAAGAAAGTTGAGCTTGTCGAGGTTGAGTGGAAAAAGGATGCCAACGGTCGTTGGCAGATGACTGAGAAGCCTGAGACAGCCTACACTGTCGATGCTGAGCTCGTGCTTCTGTGCATGGGCTTCCTCTCCCCTGTTCACGAGGGTCTCGTCACCGAGCTTGGTGTTGAACTTGATCAGCGTGGCAACATCAAGGTGGACAAGAACGGAATGTCGAGCGTCGAGGGTGTCTTTGCCGCTGGCGACGCTGCCACTGGCGCAAGCCTCGTGGTCCGTGCAATAGCTCGTGGACGCGAGACTGCCGAGGGAGTCCATAATTACCTGATGAAAAAGTAGTCCAAGCGGCCTGACAGGTTTTTCCCGTCGGGCTAAAACTTCGGGCTAAGAATATAATCTGTTAGTCTGGTTTTTTTATTGTCAAGCCTTCGCAATGGATGTGATATCCGTTGCGAGGGCTTTTTCGTTTGTGACTATGTTGTTTATATGCTAAATTTGTGAATGAATTAAAAAGAAGAGAATACAGCTGAATACTTTAAACACCATACAACCAAATATCTAAATCACTAAAAATGAGAATTAAATTATTTGCGGCGGCACTCACCATGCTGTCTGTCGGATTCTCCTCATGCGACAAGGAGGAGGTCTACATGATGTTGAGCAACGGTCAAAATGATTCAACCTACATTGGACAGTCACGAGTTGATACCATTGTAATTGACGCGTCACGGATTGACACTATTGTCATTAGCCGAACCGACACCATCTATGTGAAAAACGACGGTGGTGAGACAGAGGATGATTTGTCTCAGCTCAAGGCCGTTGACCTCGGCCTCTCAGTCAAATGGGCCAGTGCCAATGTTGGCGCCACCTATCCGTGGAATTATGGCTCTTATTTCGCATGGGGCGAGACGAGCAGCAAGGACAACTATTCGAGGGATTCTTATAAATGGTATGATGGTACTTATACCACAACAGATTTTGGTGTAACTAAGTACGACATCTCATCCACAGGTGATGGACTTGCCATTCTCGAGGCAGAGGATGATGCGGCAACGCATATTCTCGGATCTGGTTGGCGCACTCCGACAGCCGATGAGTGGTCTGAGCTTATCGATTCGAGAAAGTGCACAATGGTTATAATGAAAGACTATAAAGGCACAGGTATCAATGGTATGCTCATAGTCAGCAACACCAATGGTAATTCGATATTCCTTCCGGCAAATGGTTACTCTCCCTCTACCGAATTGAAGGATGGCGGTACCAATGGTTACTATTGGACTTCAACTGTGGCACCTGCTGATTACTCTACCACCGGTAAGAGTGTTAAATATGCGTCAATTTACTGCCAAAGCTCAGCATCGATTAAGCTTGTCAGTTCGATGACCGCAAGTAATAGTTATTCAATCACTCGTTATTTAGGAATGACTGTCCGTCCTGTTTATGACGAATCAAAGTAAAGCAGTAAAACAGAATTCATAAACAAGAGCAATCGCCCCGCCAAACTTGAAAGAGTTTGGCGGGGCGATTTGTTTCTTATCTACACCCTTAATAACTAATGTGTTTATGCATGACAATTTCAGTCAGCCCCGTCCCGAATGCTGCGTAACAAGGTCAGCAAATCATCTTCGCGCTGCAGATCCATCTTTTTGCGCAGTCTGTAGCGGAGCATCTCGACTCCGCGGACAGAGATGCCCATGAGCGGTGCGACTTCTTTATTTATCAAGCCCATGACGATGTATACGCACAACTTCTTCTCGTTGTAGCCAATCCATGGGAAGCGAGCCTGAAGCTTGCGCATGAAACTGTCGTTGACAATGTCGAAGTTCTGCTCAAAGCGTTTCCAGTCGACCTTGTCATCAGCGGCTTGGGTCAGCTTGCCTTGCAATTGGGCCAAATGCTTTTGAGCCAAAGCGGCATCTTTTGACTCAATGTCCTCTTGCGCCTTGCTCACCTCGCGCTTAATCTTGGTAATTAGCTCGTTGCGACTGATGGTGTTGAGCATTATGGTTGACAATTCTTGGCTTTTGGCCTTAAGGTCGGCCTCCATTTTCTCATTGCGTAATTGAAGGATTTCTTTGTCAAGCAGCAGGTTTTGTTGTTTCATTGCCTCCTCCTTGCGTCTCATCTCCTCCTCCTTCTGTTTTGTCAATTTGAGTCGGGCCTGCCTGTTATGTCTTTTGACGGCGAGCGTAACCACGCCTGCCACAGATGCAGCAGTTAGGCAGTAGAGTGTTATTGCCCACCACGTCATGTACCATGGTGGGAGGATGGTGAATGCGATTTCGGCAGGTTCGCATAGTGACCCGTCGCTGAGGTTCGTGGATATACTGAAAATATATTCGCCAGGCGAAAGGTACGTATATTCCTTGCTTAAGGATTCATCTGTGACTCCATAAAGATCCTCTCCATCACGTGTCAGGCGGCATGTGAATTTAAGGTGGCGAGTCTCCCCCGGTGTGCAACCATAGGTGATTCTGACAGAGTTCTGGTTATAGGGAATCTCCACCTTAGGAACATCCTGGTCAAATGAATAGCCGTAGAGCGTGGTCTCATGTCCTGGTGTTATGGATGACATTTGCCTGATGAAGAGGGATGTGTGCAGGCTTTGGTTGCGATTGGCTGCGTTATGCATGTCGGCTAAGGCGAAACCTTGAACGCATGTGACCACGGCTTGCCCATTGCCAATGGGGGTTAGGTCTGTGAAGCCATATATATAGAACGAGGGTAGGTTCCATACAACAAGTGGCCTCTCTGCATATTGTCCGGAGTGCGGGTCAAATGGGCGGACTTTGAGTGCGTCGCCGTTTATGTACCATATGTTGCCACTGATGTCTTTTGACAGGCATGAGTAGAATGTGTCGGGGCCGTCTAATAGGTTGAGAATGCTCGCATCATTCGTCAGTTCTCCCTCTTTGTCGGTCATGTAGCTCTTGTCCCCACTGCTTATAACGATTTGCCCATCGAAATTCATGACGTTGCTCCATGGGTTCTCCCCATTTGGCTGGTCAAAAACAACCTCGCTCACGCAGCGTGTCATGTCTGGGCTTAACTCAAGGCGCACCACCTTTTTTTCAGAACAAGCCCAGATGCGTCCTTTCTTGTCTATCTCGAAAGTTTTTATCTGTGTCGGGACTCCTTCAACCTTGTTAACCAAAGATAGAGCGCCGCTCAATTCCCTGATGATGTAAAAGCCCTCATACCCGCATGCCACAGCGGTGTGGCTGTCATTTGGGAGAGGCTTGACTTGCCAAAATCCGTCGCGGCTGCTGATGGTGCGCAACTCTCCGCCATCTGTTACTTCAAACAATCCGTTTGTGTGGCTACATATCGTATGGCCCCAAAGTCGAGAAAGCCCCCACACTTGGCCAACAGAGCCCTTTATGTAATTGGCTTGGAATGTCGTCTGCCCTGCGGGTTGTGGAAAAGGTGTGCTGAAAAGTCCGCGGTTTGTGCCGAGCAAAAGTTCGTTGCCGTGCAATAGTGTGGCATACCCGCTGCCAAAGTCGCTCTGTGTGTCATATAGTTGGCTCATAGCCGAGCTGACCTCAATGCGGTCAATTCCGTTGTCCAAGCCGCACCACAGGTTACCGCTGTTATCAAACTTCAAAGAGAGTATAGTGTTATTCTGCAAGCCGTTTGCGGTGGTGACATATTGTGCGTCGCGCCCGTCAAGGTCGGTTATGGCGACACCTCCCGCGATGGTCCCTTGCGCTATATATTTGTCGTTAACAGCAATACTGAAGAGGCTGTATTTTGCCACATAGTCATCGGCCTCCGTCTTTTGCCGTCTTATTTGTCCGTCATGGTAGACATAGAGTCCCGAGTTTGCGGTGGCAATCAGAAGACTGCCGCCACGAAATGGCTCGATATGCTTAATTCCCATCTGGGCTATCTTGTCCGAACCGGCAATTGGACCAGAAAATCTGCCATTTTTCAGTGCGAATATGCCGTCCTGACGAGCAATGAATAGGGTGTCGGCAGCTACGCACCCCGAATTTATTTGGGCTGGACACGCAATCTTGCTTACCTCTTGCCTACTTGTGTTGTGGACGTAGACGCACGTGTGTGTTATGAAGTAGACTTCGTCATGACTGACGTCAATCTGCCACACGTCACCCAAATCAGGCACACTTGGTCTGAGGCTGTCGGATAGGCTTTTATATTCCAATCCGCCCTCGCCATTATCCACAAACATCCCGAACTCATTATTCCCACCGCAATAGACGTCACCATTGTCAGTGATTTTGACGGCCCGCGCCGAAGATGAGCGTGAGAGACCATATAAGCTCCATCGCGAGCCGTCATACTCCACCATGCCATAGTTGTTGGCGAAATAGACCCACCCGTTTCTCTGGATGTCTATGTCCCAGTTTTGAGTCCCAGCCGCATAGTCGAACCGCGAGAAACTTGAAATGGGAATCTGCCATGATGCCACAGTCGGACTATTGGCCCAAAAGGTCAAGACGAGCGCAGCTACCAATGTAACGGGGCGAAGGTTCATGCTTCTTTATGAATTATGGATTGGTTTTTACAAATGCAAAATAATATAAAAATTAAGATTTTATCTCTATGAGACTACGACAAAGTAATCTACAGACCATCGCTGCAGAGTATTAAAGAGTGAGGTATGTAGACATTCCGACCTACCTTTTTGAGAGTTGAAGTTTTTTGTAAACGTTTGGTGCTAATTAATTTAAGCTGATTGTGTAGTATGGCTTCTGCTCTCCATGATTTTTGATGCGTATTCGTGTTGTGCATTTTTAAACATATGCAGGGGTGTTTGTGACCAATTTTGTGATGTCAGCCTCGGGAAGAGAAACGAGGTTTTTGATAACAACCGACGACAAACGAAAACATAATTTAATTTATGAAAACGCTCAAAAATATCCGTAGGTGGATGACCGCGACAGCGTTCGCCCTCTTGACGCCAATATACTTGTTAGCCCAGACGACGAGTGTGAGCGGCAAGGTGACGTCAAAGGACGACGGACTGCCATTGCCATTCGTCAACATAAGCATCAAGGGCACCACGACAGGAACCATATCAGACATAGACGGCAATTTCTCTTTGAAGATTAACAAGGGCGATGTGCTCGTCTTCTCATTCATAGACTGCAAGAAGATTGAGATGCCATATGACGGCCAGCAGAGTCTTAGTGTCATCATGGAACGTGATGACCAGATGCTCGAAGAGGTTGTGGCAGTGGGCTATGGCACCATGCGAAAGAGCGACGTGACAGGCGCAGTGACATCGGTCAAGGCCGAGTCTCTCAAACAGACGCCTTCAGCTGGTCTCGATCAGGCTTTGCAAGGCAGGGCTGCGGGCGTCACTGTCAACGCTAACAGTGGTCAGCCGGGCGCATCGGCCGAGGTCAGAATCCGAGGCATCGGCAGTGTTGTCGGTGACTGCTCACCAATCTATGTAGTAGATGGAATCATAACAGACGACATATCATTCCTCGCTCCGTCTGACATTGTCTCAACCGAGATTTTGAAAGACGCCTCAGCAACGGCAATCTATGGTTCGCGTGGTGCTAATGGAGTGATTCTCGTCACAACCAAGAGCGGTGGCAAAGGGCATGGCACCATCATGGTGGACGCTTATTTCGGCATTCAGAACAGGTGGCGTAAGCTTGACCTCATGCGTCGTGACGAGATGGCATTGACCAAGTTGCGCATCGACCCCATGAAAAACAGCGCAGGCCAATTGGCTGACTACATGAATGACGGCTTCAATGAGTGGATGCAGGTCTATAATATCTCAAACTCCGACTATGCCCCGGCGGCCATGACAAAGTCAAATCCTACGGGTTTCGACTATTCGTCAGTCGACACTGACTGGCAGGATGAGGTTTTCAGATCAAACGCTAAGGTGCAGAGTTACAGCATATCTATGGATGGCGGAAATGACAATGGACATTACGCCTTCAGCTCCAACTACTTCAGCCAGGACGGAACAATCATTGGTTCCGACTACATGCGTTTCACCGTCCGACTCAATGCTGACTATAAGATTAAGGACTGGCTCAAGATTGGCGAGCACATCTCTTTCTCAACATCCAAGGGCCGCAACGCAATGAATAACAGTGCAAGCCCCGGGGCGTCAATCATTTCGGCGGCTCTCGCCATGGCACCTTGGGATCCGACGCACTATCCCGCGGGGACAATATCAGCGAGCGGCAAGAGGGATCTCAGTAACCAGATTGCCGCATCGACCAACTTCAAGAATGTGACCAATCCTTTCTCCATGGTGCAGCACAGCCACCCCGAGGATAAGGTCGAAAGGCTTATAGGCGACGTGTATTTTGACGTGACTCCATTTGATGGCCTTGTGTGGCACACGTCTGTCAGTCTTGACATGGGTGTCAACCGAAGCCGGCTTTTTAAGGAGAAATATGAGCACTCGTCTTTTGACAAGGCGGATAAGAACTTCATTTCGAGTAGCATGACCCGCTCGTCTACTTTTGCCGAGGAGACCACCGTGACATACTCTAAGAAGATTGGTGTCAATTTCTTCAGCGTCATGGCTGGCCAGACAATGGAGCAATATGTCTCTTACAAGATTGGTGGCTCGGGTGCCTCGGTCGTCAATGCGCAAAACTCTAATAACTGGTACTTGAATCAGGCGACAGAGGATCGCACGGAGGCGGGTGACGAAGTGGCGCGCAACAGGCGCCTCTCTTTCCTCGGCCGTGTGCACTACTCCCTCATGGACAAGTACATGGTCACGTTCAACTTCCGAGGCGACGGAACGAGCAAGTTCCCGCAAAACACATGGGGTTTCTTCCCGTCCACCGCACTTGCGTGGCGCATTAGTGAGGAGGATTGGATGCCAGAGGCGAGCAGCCTCGCCTATCTCAAGCTCAGGCTTGGATGGGGACGCGTCGGCAATGACAAGGTGGGTGATGACGCCTTCACCATGAAGATGTTCACCTCGGGACCCACTTTCGTGGACTACCCCCTCGGCAAGGACCAGAGTTTGGCATCCGGCTCAGCCGTCCTCACACTGGTAAACAAGAACGGCAGGTGGGAGAACAATGAGCAGTGGAACGCAGGCATCGACTTCGGCCTGCTTGGTGGAGACCTTGAGGGCTCGGTGGACTGGTTCCTTCGCGACACAAAGGACGCCTTGCTCTATGTAGACTCCCCAGCCCATGCAGGTAACCGATATTCTCTCTTGGCCAATGTGGGGACTCTCCGAAACCATGGCGTCGAGATTCAGCTTGACTATCATAAGCAGGCTGGGCCCGTTAACTTCTCTGTTGGAGGCAATGTCTCGTTCATCAAGAACAAACTGCGTCAGCTTAACGGCGGCCAACCACTCTGGGGCGACCGCACGGTATGCGACAAGGGATTGGCAATGAACACCTTCTGGGGATATGAGTTCCAAGGCGTCTATCAGTCTGACGAGGAGGCGCTTGCCCATCAGTTCGCCTATTCGGCCGATGAGATATCCGTGCACGCAGGCGATGCCAAATATAACGACCGTAATGGTGACGGCAAGATTAATGACGATGACCGCACTGACCTCGGCTCGCCATTCCCATGGCTGACCTACGGCTTCAACCTCTCAGCCAATTATATGGGTTTTGACCTGTCGGCCTTCTTCCAGGGTGTCTATGGCAACAAGATATATAACGCCTTGCGCGAGAGGACAGAGGGTGCTGGCGACGAGTGCACCCTAAGCACATCGATGCGAAATGTATGGGTCGGATATAAGGACGCCATAAGGAATAACTTGTCAAAACGTGGAGTCGATTGGCAGGCCATGGAGAACAGGTCCGGCACCATCCCCAATCCCACGGGAGCGTCAAGCAACAAGTATAATAACGACCGCCTCATTGAGGATGGCTCCTACCTGCGCCTCAAGACTCTCCAGCTCGGCTACACGCTGCCCGCCTCTGTCGTCCAGAAAGCCAAACTTCAGAAGGTGAGGTTCTACGTCAGCTGTACCAACCTCTTCACAGTCACAGATTACACGGGCTATGACCCTGAAGTGGGCGGTGGTGTGGACTACGGCAACTACCCTCAGAGCCGCACTGTATCTTTTGGACTCAACATGAGTCTCTAACCAGCAAAATCTGTTTAACCTCATCAAGAACCCTTCATCATGAACAAACATATTGTCATAGGAGCGGCGGCAGCCATAATCGCTTTGCCCTCTTGCGACGACTGGCTTCAGGAGCCATCCCCCGGAGTCTCAAAAATCGAGGACTACTTCTCCGGGTCTGAGACCGCGGTGCAAAATGTCAACGGGTGCTACGTGCCTCTCATGTGGGAGTATAACGACACTTATTTCCCCGAGTGGTTTATTGGCGATGTGGTGTCTGACGACGCTCTCAAGGGTGGGCAGAACACTAACGACATGGCCGATGTATATGACATGGAGAACTGGAAGACCATGGACAACAACGGCTTCCTCCTTGACTTCTTCCGTGCGCAATACCAAGGTGTGGCGCGCTGCAACCTTTGCATCAGCTATGTCGGCGAAATGACGACGGGCGAAGACTTCTCGCTCCAGCTCCGAAACCGCATCCTTGCCGAGGCGCATTTCCTCAGGGCCTACTATTACTTCCGCCTTGTCAGAGTCTTTGGAGGAGTGCCACTCGTCGACTATGTCGTTGACAGTGACACCAAATGGAATCTTGAGCGGTCCTCGGCAACGGACGTGTTTGACTTCATCAAGGAGGATCTGAAATTCGCTGAGGAGTATCTGCCCCTTAAGAGTGAATATGAGGATTCTGACCTTGGCAGGGCCACGAAAGGTGCCGCTCAGGCCATGCTCCTCAAGGCCAACCTCTACACCCACGACTATGAGGAGGCCCGCAAATGGGGCAAAAAGGTCATTGACAGTGGCGAGTACTCTCTTTGCGCGGACTATGCCGACAACTTCACTCTCGATGGTGAGAATGGCCCAGAGTCGGTCTTCGAAATCCAATATGCCGAGGATCCGACAAGTGACTATGGCGAGGGTGACGGTTTCACGCGCGGATGCTTTGATGTCATTATGATGCGCTCACGCTCCAGTGTTTTGGGTGGTGGATGGGGATTTAACCACCCTACTCAAAACCTCTATGATGAGTTTGAGGACGGTGACATCCGCCGCGATGTTACAATCTTGACCCCATCGGCCGAGCAAATTGAAAACCAGTCGCAAGAGACGTATCTCGGCTCTATCTATCACAACCGCAAATATGGTCTCTACATGTCCGACGACAACACGTCTTATTACAAGCTGACCCACCCTACTCGTGGACCTATAAACAACAAGCAGATTCGTTACTCGGATGTCCTGCTGATGTACGCCGAGGCTTGCGCCGAGACGGGAGATGAGTCTGAGGCGGTCAGCGCGCTCAATCTTGTCAGGGAGAGAGTCGCTATGCCCGACTATCCCGGCTACGCCATCTCAATAAATGGGCAGACCATTTCAAGCCCCACGCTGACTGAAGCCATTCGCCATGAGAGGCGTGTAGAGCTGGCCATGGAGGGACACAGGTGGTTTGACCTCTGTCGATGGGGTGTGGCAAAAGAGACGATGGATGCATACAAGGCTACGGAGTCCGCTGAAGCGCAGTCACACATGGCTGAGTTCATCAAAGGCAAACATGAGCTTTTCCCCATCCCGTCAGAGGAGATGGATCTTAACTCGGCTCTTACGCAAAATCCTGGCTACTAACTCATAGTGGCTATTTAGAAGCTACAATAATCGCACAAACAGAAACAACCAAAAACTTTTTATCATGAAAATGACAAGATTCTTCGCATTTGCGGCAATGACTGCTGCTGTGCTGACATCGTGCAGCAAGGATGACAACGATGACGAAGTTGTACCTGACAACGAAGTCAAAGTTGAGAGCGTTACCCTCTCTGCCACAACGGCCGAGGTCAAGGTGGGCGAAGTGCTCACCCTCACCGCCACCCTTCAGCCTACCGGCGCAAAGGGCGACATTGTCTGGGCTTCATCAGACGAGAAGGTCGCCACAGTGTCTGCTGGCACTGTGACTGGCGTTGCTGAGGGCACGGCCATCATTTCTGCCTCGGTAGGTGACATCGTCGCCAACTGCCAAGTCAAGGTCGCCAAGGCCGAGGAGGAGAAGAATGACGAGCAGCAACTCTCTGGTTCTAACTTCTATGTCTTCCAAATGGATGGCGCAACCTATGATTCTCTTGGTGACAAGGTCAAGATGGACCTTAGGACAGATGAATCCACCAAGTTCCTCTATGTCTGGAACGACACTTATGAGGCAGGAACGACATCTGGCAAGAACTTCTTCGGCATTGCTGACTCTTGGATTTCGCTCAAGGTCACCAATGCAGGCTGGTCTGGCTGCGGCTTCTGCTATGGTACTGACGAGAATCCCTACGACCTCTCGGCCCTCTATGACATCTATCAGAACCCCTCTGAATACTATTTCCACATTGCCATGAAGTCCACTGACAACGCTTCGCATTGCGTCATCCTCTATGGTGACGGCACTGAGGTCAAGTATGGCATAGGCGGCGCTTATGTTGACAATGGTGTCAGCTATGAGTCTCTCGGCTCTCTCACCCGCGATGGCGAGTGGAACGAGATTGAGGTGCCAATGTCCAAGTTTGTAGACAAAGGCCTCATCTACAGCGAGAACTGGAAGCCCACCACGGGCCAGAACCTCGTAGCTTTCCTCTCAGGCGGTGTCCAGGGCACACAGCTCCAGATTGACGCCATGTACATCTACAAGAAATAATTATTAGTGGTTCCTGAAAACTTGCGCATGATGCCTTTGCGGCCTTTATGGTGCTCTGATGTCGTGCGCAAGTTTTTTCCTTTTTAATCAATAACCCTCATTACCATGATCTCTATCAAAATGTCGTCTTGCCTCCTCCTGCTCGGCCTTGCCGTTTGTGGCTGCTCATCAGACGAGAGTGACGCCTCGCCCGTCGCCACTGTCTCTGTGACCATTGACGGACCTGTCACTTTAGCCATGGATGAGGGCGACACGCGTCAACTCTCAGCCACGGCTTCTGATGGCTCTTCGGTGGTCTGGACAAGTTCCGACCCACAGGTGGCTGTCGTGTCAGATGACGGACTTGTAACAGCCATCGGCTACGGCAAGGCGCAAGTTAAGGCCTCTGTCGGCTCTGCTTCGTCTTCGCGGACTGTCTTAGTGCGAGGCTATACCCTCGTCTGGTCAGATGAGTTTGACGGACAAACACTTGACGATGCAAAATGGAACATCGAGACAGGTGCCGGAGGCTGGGGCAACAACGAGAAGCAATGTTATACGGGCCGAAGTGAAAACCTCAGAGTCTCCGATGGAAACCTTGAGATACAGGCCCGCAAGGAGAGCTACTCCAGCGCAAACTACACGTCGGCCAGGATAACCACAAAAAACAAAGCAAGTTTTACCTTCGGAAAAATGGAGGCCCGGATTAAGCTCCCTTCTGGTGGCGGAACATGGCCCGCTTTCTGGATGCTTGGCTACGGATCTTGGCCCTATTGTGGCGAGATTGACATAATGGAGCATGTGGGCAACAATCCGTTCATGACCTCTTTCGCTCTCCACACGCAGCAAGCCAACGGACTGAAAGGCAATAACTGGAACTCGCAAAAAACAAACATGGCCGTTGAAGGTGAATGGCATACTTTCGGTGTCGTCTGGGAGGATAATTACCAGAACACAGGTATGGATGCTATTGTCTTCACCATAGACGGCGTCGAATATGCCAAAAAGAGACAGCAGACGGAAGACAAGTCCGAATGGCCTTTCAATGACGATTTCTTTATAATACTCAACATGGCTCTTGGCGGAAACATGGGTGGGACGATCAATGATGACATTTTTGAGCAAGACGTGGTCATGTATGTTGATTATGTCCGTGTCTACCAGAAGAAATACCCTGAGCTATGAAATCATACTCAGTGACAATCTGCATGTCAGTCCTGATGGCATTTCTCATGGGGTCTTGCTCCGATGATGTGCAGTCGGGCTCGACTGGCGAAAACACAACTGAGGTGCGACACGTGCCGCGCCGCAGTGCAAAGCGAGGTGTCGGCTATTCATTCCAACTTCCGCAGACGGATATGCTCCTCCTCTCGAGTGGCATCAGCTGGTTCTATAATTGGGGCCCGTCTTGCTCTGATGATATAACCTCAGAGGCGGAAAGATATTCCATCGGTTTTGTGCCGATGGCTTGGAATAACCACTATGATACTGTAGCTATTGCAAAATCTTCTGCTATCTTTGGATGTGAGTATCTATTGGCTTTCAATGAGCCCAATCTGACTAACGAGGCCAACATGACACCCACTCAGGCTGCTGCTTATTGGCCTGCGCTCAGGTCTTTCGCCAAGAGTCATAACCTTAAGATTATATCCCCCGCCCTCAATTATGGCACTCTGCCAGGATACTCAGACCCCACCGTCTGGCTCGATGAGTTCCTGTCTCAAGATGGCGTCTCGGCCGAGGATATTCATGCCATAGCCTTACATTGCTACATGAGTTCTGCCTCTTCACTCAAGGGCTTTATTGATAAGTTCAGGAAATATGGCAAACCAGTGTGGCTGACTGAGTTTTGCGCTTGGGATGAGAGCATAACATCTGCCGAGTCTCAGATTGCCTATATGAGTGAGGCTGTGTCCTATCTTGAGGAGAATGACCTTGTGGCGCGATATGCGTGGTTCATCCCTCGTCACAATGGCTACCCCTATATGGCACTTCTTGAGGATGAAAGACTTACTGATGCCGGACATGTCTATGTGGGAGCCTCGTCGGCTGACAAGGGGGCATTCGCTCTCCCATCGCAGGTGTGGCCGGCGTCTCAATATCAGGCATCTAATGTGTCGGAGTGCATGGACGCCGATGTCGAGTTCAAATCCGCACCGCGTCTGCGCATAGCGCAAGATGCTAAGGCTGTGACCGACTTGGAGGTGACCGACTTCTCTACTGGCAAATGGCTGCAATATGGTGTGGATGCGACAACTGGGGTCTCGTCACTTACATTGAGGCTCAACACAAAGGTAAGCTCTGATGTCACCATAAGTGTTGATGGCTCAGAGGCCGTGAACACGCAATTATCAACCTCAGGCGAGTGGCAAGAGGTTTCCATGCCCATTGATGTTCCACGTGGCACACACGAGGTCCGCATTTCAGTAGTTAAAGGCTCACTCTCTCTCGGATGGCTGCGTTTTGGCAATTGAATGGCAAAGTCAAAGTGGTTGTTTAAATAAAAAAATCCACCATCATGATATTTAAAACAAATCGAATAATCCTTGCGGCGGCGTCGCTCGCTCTCGTCTCGTGCTCACAGCCTAAGACAGATCCAGTTGAGCAGAAGATAGACGAGCTTTTGCTCAAAATGACGCTTGACGAGAAAATTGGTCAGCTCAACCAGATTAACGGTGTTGGCGGGGCCTCGCCTGAAATGGTCGAGCAGGTGCGCAGTGGCATGGTCGGCTCCATCCTCAACGAGGTCGACCTCGCCACTGTCAATGAGTTGCAACGAGTGGCAGTTGAGGAGTCGCGTCTCGGAATACCACTTGTATATGCCAGAGATGTAATCCATGGTTTCAAGACCATCTTCCCCATCCCGCTTGGTCAGGCGGCAACATGGAACCCGACGCTCGTCGAGCGTGGTGCGCGCATCGCTGCCATTGAGGCCTCGACGAGGGGCGTGAGGTGGACTTTCTCGCCCATGATTGACGTGTCGCGAGACGCCCGTTGGGGACGAATAGCTGAGTCTTTTGGCGAGGACACTTATCTTTCCACAGTCCTTGGCGAGGCCATGACACTCGGGTATCAGACCTCGGACCTTTCGCAGCCTACGTCCATAGCGGCTTGTGCCAAGCATTTCTGCTGCTATGGCGCTTCTGAGTCAGGACGTGATTATAACACAACCTGGATTCCTGAGGTCCAGTTGCGTGACACTTATCTGCCTCCATTCCGCCGCCAGGTTGAGATTGGCGCAGCCACTTTCATGTGCTCTTTCAATGACATCAATGGCGTGCCATCTTCAGGCAATGAACATCTCAATATTGACATCTTGCGAAAAGAGTGGAGTTATGATGGTCTTTTGGTCTCAGACTGGAATAGCATTGGCCAGATGGTAACCCATGGAGTGGCAGAAGACCTGGGGCAGGCTTCCGAATTGGCTCTTCACTCGCGTGTGGGCATGGACATGATGTCTTTCGCATATACTCAAAATGCCAAGAGGTTAGTGAATGAGGGAAAGGTCTCAATGGATGAGGTTGACAATGCTGTGCGTGATGTGCTCCGACTCAAATTCCGTCTTGGGCTTTTTGATAATCCTTACACTGTAGTCTCAAACGATTCAACCTATTGCGACAAGTTCCTTGCCGATGCGAGGGAAGCTTGTATCCAGAGCACCATCTTGCTCAAGAATGACGGTCTCCTCCCTTTGGCGGATGGCCTCTCGGTTGCTCTCATAGGTCCATTGGCCGACAGCGGCGTCGATCAGATTGGCACCTGGTCTTTCGATGGCGAGCCAGACCATTGTGTCACTCCTGTTGCGGCCTTCAAGCAAGAGGCTGCGTCACGCGTGGCAATTGCTGAACCCGGACTCAAATACAGCCGAGACAAGGCGGATGATGATTTTAACAGGGCGCTTAATGCTGCTGCAAAGGCTGATGTGACTATTTTCTTCGCTGGTGAGGAGTCTATTCTTTCTGGAGAGGCCAAATGCAGGGCTGATGTTTCACTCCCGGGTCGTCAGACTGAATTGCTTGAGGCTCTCAAGAAGGCTAAGCGTAAGGTCGTGCTCGTTGTCATGGCTGGCCGTCCGCTCGCCATCAGCAAGGAAGTCGAGTTGGCCGACGCTGTTCTCTATCAGTTCCATGGCGGGACGATGGCTGGGCCTGCATTGGCAGATGTTATTCTTGGCAAGGCGTCACCCTCTGGCCGTCTGCCGGTCTCGCTCCCGCGAATGTCTGGTCAAGTCCCTCTTTACTATAACCATAAGAATACAGGACGCCCTGCTGAGAACATTGTCATGATGGACGATATTGTCCCGGGTGCGCCTCAGTTCTCACTCGGTGCCACAAGCTACCACCTCGATGCAGGTGATGGCCCTCTCTTCCCCTTTGGTTTTGGACTCTCCTACGGGTCGTTTGACTATGCCGCGCCGACGCTCTCGTCCACGACAATGAGCATGACCGACACACTCACCATCTCTTGTGACATCAAGAACACAAGTGGTGTCGATGCCATGGAGACGCCCCAGTTGTATGTCCGTGATCGAGTCGGCTCACTCTGTCGACCCATCCGTGAGCTCAAAGGGTTCACCAAGGTGATGATTCCCGCAGGTCAGACCACAACTGTGTCATTTAAACTTACTGCCAATGACTTGGCTTTCTGCCATTTGGATAATAAGTTTTATGCCGAGGCTGGCGACTTTGACCTATGGGTGGCTTCTAATGCGGAGGCTGGTCTGCCGGTCCGCTTCACGCTAACTAAGTAATCTGCTAAGTTTTCATAAGATGTTAATCGTCCCTTGCGCAGAGATGCGTGGGGGACGATTTCCCGCATACTTAATCTACCATTGTAACCGCTTTACAAATAATTATTTGTGTGGCTTTGGAAATAAAATATCCGCCCCGCAGGTGTTCTTATACCTGTGGGGCGGATGTCTCTATATTTATCATTAACCCGTGCAGGGTTATCTTACCTTACCAGACGTTGTTTTTGTGGATATTCTCCACTTTCCATTTGTCTTTTACCTCAGGCTGCTCTGCGGGAACTCCCACACAGATTACGCAAAGGGGCTTGACGTAGCTCGGAAGGTTCAGAATTTCAGTCAGTTTAGCAACGCGCTCCTTGTTCGGTGTCACTCCGCACCACACTGCGCCAAGACCGGTGGCGTGCGCTGCGAGCAGGATGTTCTCAGTGGCTGCCGAGGCGTCTTGAATCCAATAGGCTTTGTTGTCGCCTTCAAGGGCTTTCTCCTCATTTCCGCAGACTACAATAACTTGTTTGCATCCGTCAGAGATGCGGGTGTTTGGCAGTTGGGCCTGGATGGTGTCCAAAAGGGTCTGGTCATCAACAACCACAAAATCCCATGGCTGTTTGTTCACGGCCGATGGGGCGGCCATGCCGGCGCGGAGCAGGGTCTCAATCTGAGCGTCGGTCAGCTTCTCACCATTGAATTTACGAACACTCGTACGGCTCATAATGGCCTCTATGGCCGACATCTCTTTGTCATTATGTATCATGCTGTTGTCCGTTTGTGAGCAGCCTATGCCCAAGGCTATGAGAGCCATGCAGAAGGCCGCCGTGATTTGTCTTTTCATCTCGTATGTGTCGTGTTATGCGTTTTCTACGTGAGCCAAGTTATAAAAAAATCGTCAGCCTTTCAAATATTGCCTCACACCTTGTTCTTAGAAAAATACCTCATTATCAAGCGACCTGTGACACTGAGAGCAAGCACGATGATTGTCAATACGACAGCCGCCGCATATGCTCGATTCTGTACATCTACCTGTGGCACTGACAGTTGGAAGAATACCGCTAACGGTAATGTGGCGGCCTTGTCGCCCAAACTCTCGGGAATGTAGTCTGTGAACCCGGCTGTGAACATGACACCAGCTGCGTCGCCCATGGCTCTGCCCACTGACAGCAATGTGGCGGTGGCAATGGCTGGGGCAATCTGCCTCACCACTATGCCAATGGTCTCAATTTTTGTGGCGCCGAGTGAATAGGCGGCCTCTAAAAGGTCTTTGGGAATGGTGCGGGCCACTTCGTCCATGCTGCGTATCAAGATTGGCACTATAAGCAGCGTCTCCACAATGATGCCACCAAGGAGCGAAGCCCTCATGCCCATCATGACCATGATGCTGAAAGCAAAAGCTCCATAGACTATGCTCGGGATGCCAAACAAGACATCGAAAGCTAACCTCGCAATGTAAGCGAATCGTGAGCCTTTACGCAAAAAGACGTTCAGGTAGAACACGACGGGAATGCTTATTGCCAATCCAATAACAGTGGCCCCAAGTACAATGTATACTGACCCCGCAATGGCATTGAGAAAGCCACCCTCTT
This sequence comes from Alistipes putredinis, assembly GCA_963620575.1. Taxonomy (GTDB): domain Bacteria; phylum Bacteroidota; class Bacteroidia; order Bacteroidales; family Marinilabiliaceae; genus W3P20-009. The sequence goes on from CAVFBC010000001.1 coordinate 143,277, forward strand.
TGCCAATGTAGAAGCCTGCGCCAGGCAACTCACTAACCATCTCCCATGTCAGAACAGGCAAACCCTTGCTAAAGATGCTCCACAAAACACTGGCCACGCTGACGGCCACTATGCCGAGCGACAACCACATCAGGCCACGGAATATTATCTCCTCTGTATGCTTCATCTCTGTTCTAATATTTCTTGACGCTCTTGAGATATATCCTCGCGCCAAGGTTAAAAATGAGGACAATGGCGAATAGTATGAATGCGGCGAACATGAGTGCCGATTCGTAGAGCGGCACCGAAAGCATCTCGCCATAATTGTTGGCAATGAGAGCCGGAATGGGATAGCAGGCGTCAAGCAGACTGCCAGGGACCTTAATCAGGTTTCCGCACACCATCAGCACAGCTATTGTTTCGCCCAGGGCGCGACTTATGGCCAATACGGTCGATGCCACTATGCCGGGTAATGAAGCTTTCAGGACAACGTGCTTTGTTGTCTGCCACCGCGTCGCGCCCAATGCCAATGATGATTCGCGCAGGTCTCTGCCGACGTTGTCAAACATCTCCATGAACAGGCTAACCAGCAATGGCAAGATCATGACACTCAGTACCACTGAGCCCGACAGTAGTGTGTAGCCCGAAGTGGCGGTGCCGACAGCCGGACCTACTATGTCACTCACAATCGGCACGACGACTAATGTGCCCCAAACGCCAAAAATAACTGATGGCAAAGAAGCTAAGATGTCAAGCAGCGGATAGACAAATCGCCTTACCGACTTCCTCGAATACTCTGTCAGCAGGATGGCAAGCAGCAGAGATGTGGGCAGAGAGATAAGGACGGCCACGCCCGTGACGTAGAAAGTGCCAGCGATGAAGGCGGCAAATCCAAACTGACCTTTGCTCGGTCTCCATTCGCTTGCCGTGAGCAAATCCCAGAGGCTGTGCTCACTGAGCAGATCTGACGACTTTGACCATAGTCCCGCCGCAATGCCCGCCACGAGAAGAAGTGCCAAGATGGTGAACAATGTCATGGTTACGGCGGCAATGTGGTCCTTGACCCTTCGCCATGTCCCTTGACCATTGTCCCCAAACCATTGTCTTGTAATTTTTTTGTCTATATTTTCCTTAACCATCCCAATATCTTTTTCCACAAAGGTTTTGTGGTAGACCTGACTAAAGGTTCCTCTTTACCACCACTAACCAATATGATGTGTTCGGTGTAACCATAGTCCAAGATGGGCCACTTCTCGGGCTTAGTGGCGATACGGCGGCTGAAAATCGAGTTGCCCGTCACCACGTCAATCCCGCTGTCTGTTATGCCAGGACTCTTAATCAACTGGTTGTTCATGTATGTCACTGGTCGTTTGGCCCCGTCTCTTATGACGTAGTAGTTGCCAATGGCCGCCTCGGTGCCATATTTTTTCAGGGTAAGATAGAGTGCCTGGAGCGCATTGCTTTCAAGGTAGTCGCCGCCATCGACAAACATAACCCATTCACCGTGAGTCATCTCAAGCCCTTTGAGCCTTGCGGAGGTGAGTGGAACCTTCTCATCCAAATGAATAAACCGCATGCGACGGTCTATCAGATAATTGCGTACCTGGAACTCGCCTTGGTCTGTCGAGCCGTTGTCCACGACCACGCATTCCCATTGCTGAGCCGTCTGAGCCACTATTGACTGGAGGCACGAAATGATGCTCTGCTCCTCGTTATGAAAGGTGACAATGATGCTTATCATCTTTGCGCTTTTGCTGTTATATGATCACAAAATTAGTGTCCCACCAATCCTCAGGCAATGACAAATAAAGGTGACTTTCATACCACAACCGTGCTATTGCCCCCGACCGAGCCGGACCTTAATTTTGCCAAAAGTGAAATAAAGTGTAATTTTAAGACTGACCATGTTCGACCCCACACACAAATTCCCGCGCTTGGAGCATGACGGAATTAAGGTGCGAAACCTTAATGTCCATATAGGTGACGCGCACATTCTCAAGAATGTCAGCCTCGACATTCCCAAGGGTCAGATAACCTGCATAATAGGTCCCAGCGGATGCGGCAAAAGCACTTTGCTCAGGACCTTCAACCGTTTGGTGGATATGACGGAGGGTGTCAAGATTGACGGGGACGTGTCCCTTGGCGGCAGAAGCATAACCAAAGCTAAGGGCATGGAACTGACAGAGCTGCGCCGTCATGTCGGACTTGTGCCGCAGAGGCCTTGCCCGTTGCCTATGTCCATTTATGATAATGTGGCTTATGGTTGCCGCTTGCACGGAGTCCGTGGAAAGGACAAACTCGACGCTGTGGTCGAGCACTACCTTGGCAGTGTAGCTCTGTGGGATGAGGTGGCGGAGCGTCTCAGCTCACCAGCGTCTCGTCTCTCTGGAGGTCAGCAGCAGAGGCTTTGCCTCGCCCGCTCGCTTGCTGTCGAGCCGGCTGTCCTTTTGGCAGACGAGAGTACATCAGCGCTTGACCCCATATCGAGCAAAAAGGTTGAGCAGCTTTTTGTCAATCTCAAGCACGACTACACCATCATCATGGTGACACACACCTTGGCTCAGGCTCAGCGAATTGCTGACCACGCCATCTTTATGTATCTTGGTGAGGTCATTGAGGCCGGACCTGCCAACCAAATCTTCGGCAATCCTCAAAATGAGCTGACTCGCCGATACGTTGACGGTGTTTTCTCTTAGTCCCCGCGCCTTTTGTCGCCCCTGTGTGCTGGTGCCGCTCTTCGGAAATATTCAAAAAACATATAACCATGCATCAGACACACGTCCTTACTGTGTTGTGCGCCTTGTCGGTAGCGGCTTCGGCGCAAGCGCAAAAGCGCCGCACTTCGGCGCCTGACCCGTTGCCAACATTCACGGAGTGGCACGACCTCTCGGTCAATGATATCAACCGACTGCCACTTCACACTGATTTTTTCCCATTCCGACCTGGCGAGGTGAGTGAGAAAACGGTAGGTTATCGTGACAAGACCAACTCGCGCAATTTCCTCTCTCTCGATGGAGAATGGAAGTTTAACTGGGTTGCCGATGCCGACCAGAGGCCTGCCGATTTTTTCCGTGAGGATTATGACGACTCGTCGTGGGGTTCTATTTCTGTGCCGGGAGTCTGGGAACTTAATGGCTATGGAGACCCGCTCTATGTGAACATAGGCTTTGCGTGGCGTGGGCATTTTGACGGCATGGCGCCCGATGTGCCGACAAAGGATAATCATGTCGGAAGTTATCGCAGATCTGTCGAAATACCTGCGGATTGGGATGGCCGCCAGGTTATAATTCATCTCGGCTCTGTCACATCTTGTGTCTATGTCTACGTCAACGGGAAGTTCGCAGGCTATGCTGAGGATAGTAAGGTGGCGGCTGAGTTTGACATAACTAAGCTCGTTCGCAAGGGCTCTAATCTCATCGCTTTTCAGGTCTTCAGATGGTGTGATGGCTCGTGGAGTGAGGATCAGGATTTTTGGAGGTTGAGCGGTGTGGCACGTGAAAGTTATCTTTACTCTCGTGACAAGGCTCAGCATTTTGATGACATCCGACTCACTGCCGCCTTGACATCAGACTATGTGGATGGCAATTTGCACATTTGGAGCAAACAAAAGGTCGGCACGCCCGTCAAGTTCCGTCTCTTCGCTCCCGATGGTACTTTTGTCTCCGAAAGAACGTTTGACACGGAGTGGCGTGGATATGTAGACCTCGATATGCAGGTCTACAACGTGGCCAAATGGACGGCTGAGACGCCTAACCTCTATACGCTTGTCTGCTCAACACCCACAGAGGAGACTGCCATCCGCGTCGGTTTTCGCGATGTCCGAATCGAAGATGGTCAGCTTAAAGTCAATGGTCAGCCTATTCTCATAAAAGGAGCTAACCGCCATGAGATGGACCCCGACGGGGGGTATGTGGTATCTCTTGATCGAATGATTGATGACATTCGACTCATGAAACGCCTCAACATTAATTCAGTGCGCACTTGTCACTACCCCGATGACCCGCGTTTCTACGACCTCTGCGATGAATATGGTCTCTATGTTGTGGCCGAGGCTAATCAGGAGAGTCATGGCTTTGGGTATAAATTTGCGCCTGGTGTGGGTGCCGAAGGCGATGTGACGAGAGCTGCCAAGCCAGACTTCGCACTCCCAATCCTCCAACGAAACCAGCATAACGTCAGTTTATTCCGAAATCACCCAGCCGTGATTGTCTGGAGTCTGGGCAATGAGACAGACATGAGCGAGAACTTCCTTAAGGCCTATAATTGGATTAAGAAGGAGGACCCCACACGCCCCGTGCAATATGAGCAGGCTCGCAAAGGTGAGGGTACTGACATTTTCTGCCCCATGTACTACTATGTGGATGACTGCGAAAAGTATGCTTCTGACTCTCAGTCCGTCAAGCCTCTGATTCAGTGCGAGTATAACCACACCATGGGCAACTCGGGCGGTAACCTTAAAGAGTATTGGAAGCTAACCCGCAAATACCCACTCTATCAGGGAGGTTTTGATTGGGATTTTGTCGATCAGGGTTTGCATAGGCATACTGTCAAACCCATGAGTGTCAACCCCGATGCTCTCTCTAATTCTGAGCTCTCAGCAATTGAATACACCTATGGCGGCGACTATAACACCTATGACCCCTCAGACAATAATTTCAATTGCAATGGCATTCTCGGCCCCGATCGCCAACTCAATCCCCACGCCTACGAGGTAGCCTATCAATATCAAGACATCTGGGCAACTTTGGCTGGATACTCTGATGGCAAGGCAACTGTGGCTGTCCGAAATGAGTTCTTTTTCCGCTCACTTGATAACTATGTCATGGAGTGGTCGCTCCTTGTCAATGGTGATGTTAAGGAGTCAGGTGCGGAAAATCTTAATGCGGCACCTCAGCAATCACAAAATGTCATTGTCTCTCTTGACCCTTCCCTTGTCTCATCTGGAGAGGCGTTCCTGAATGTTGATTTTAAGCTCCGAAGTGCTATGCCTCTCATGAAGGCAGGGCAGACGGTGGCCTACGCCCAACTTCCCCTCGGTGGCACATTTGAGGCTCCGCAATCTACTGTGGTTAAGTCTAAAGTAAAAGTCTCAGACAAGGCTGAGTTAGAATTCTCTGTATCAACACCAAAGGGCATTGCGAGACTTGTGATAGACAAGGGTACCGGTCTCATAACCTCATATTCGCTTGGCGATGTGGTCTACTTTTCAGATGGTGCGTCAATCAAGCCCAATTTCTGGCGCGCGCCGACCGACAATGACATGGGGGCTAATTTCCAAAACCTCTATTCGGCATGGCGCAACCCTACCCTTTCGCTCAAAAGTCTCATTAATAGCCAAGACAAAAAGAAAGGCACAGCCACGGCAACTGCTGTCTTCTCCATGTCCGGCATTCCGGCAACTCTCGCCCTGTCATACACTTTTAATGGTGCCGACGGATCTCTGACTGTCTCACAGACACTGACTCCTGATGAGGGCGCCTCAGCCTCAGACCTCTTCCGATATGGCGTCTGCCTCCAATTGCCCTATTCAATGGACAAGAGCGACTACTATGGTCGTGGCCCGATTGAAAATTATGCTGACCGGAGCGAATGTATGCGCATTGGTAAATATTCAGCGAATGCCGATGAACAGTATTTCCCTTACATTCGCCCTCAAGAGAGCGGGACTAAATCTGACATCCGACTTTGGACTCAATCAAATCCTGAGGGTCATGGACTGACAGTCACCTCTACTAAACCTTTCTACGCCTCTGCGCTTCACTATGACGTCGCCGAGCTTGACGAGGGTGAACAAAAAGATCAGCGTCATAGCTCTCAGCTGACTAAGAGCCGCTTTACAAACCTCTTCATTGACTCTGAGCATGAGGGCGTTGGTGGTGTCAACTCGTGGGGTGCTTGGCCTCTCCCCGACTATCTTGTCCACTTCGGACCTCGAACTCTGACGTTCACCATCTCCCCATTCTGATAACAAGAGGTTAACGACACGAAAAAAGCCCCTCCGGATGATTATCCGAGGGGCCTTTTTCGTTGTAATTAACCAAATACCTATGCAAGCCGTTGCTTGCACCCTCGCGCCGTCTCCCGACGGGTATGAGGTAATCTCAAAACCTCTATTATGAAAACACTCTAATGCTATTGCTTGCGTTAGCTTATTTGTCTTTCGACATCACAAAGCTACCACCTATCGCCATCGCGCCAAACTCTTTTCTACCCATGGGCGTTTTTCCTCATCTAAAGTATTCCCTCTTATCCCAATTCGCTCTTTTCATCAACGAAAGATACCCTTTCCCCACATCATCGACCTTGCCGATTAATAAAATAATTCACTCCGATGGGCTATAACTCACTCGTGTATAACTAAAAAAGGGAGATCGGCTAAATTCAGCCAACCTCCCTTTTTATAAGTCAGAATCAAAAACATCCGCATGACCGTTGTCACTGCGTGGGAACCTACACCATCCCGGCTTTCCCAACAAACTAACCTCTATGTGAGAAACAACTCTATAAATGTCTTATGACATAGCAAATCTACCATGACGAAATTTCTTGGCGCAATCATTTCAACACAAGTGCCGTTATTCTCAACATTTCAGTTTATGAAGGAACAGGGCGAACAGTATAAAAACTACAAAATATTGTAGTTTAGGGCTTTTCTTATTGTTCGGTGTGCTGTTCGTTTGTGTTTTTGTAAACGAGGCGACTTTGATATCTTATATCATGACACTCGTTGAGCATTTTGGCATCATTGTTGAATTAATTTTCGGGAGAAAAGCTGTCGTGTTATGTTTGCGGTGTCTAAACAAAGACAAGTGATAGTTTTTCATAATGGAGGTTTTTAGTAGCGATTGCTGAGACAGCATGAGCGAGTCTGTTCAACGGAACGACTTTTGTTTGATTGTGATTTCTCATAAATAGCGGCCGCGGGATGTTTTCATCCTGCGGCCGCTATTTTTTCTTGTGGTATCTTCAGTCCCCTAAGCCTTCTTTTTCCCGGCAAAGAAACCTAAATAAATGGCTAAGCCAATGAAAACCAATAGTATGCCTCCCATCTGCGGCGCATATTCCATCGGCTCTACCCAAAACTCCTTAAAGAAATCCATTCGCCCCAATATCTCAACAGGTGTCCAGAACACAATGACGGTCGCTATGGCCATGCGTATGTTCGACCCCCATGAGCCTATTCTCAATTGCTTGCGGAACATAAGAACGGAGCCGGCTAAGCATATCAGACCGACAATGAAAGTGACTGGGTGGCGGTCGCCAAGGAAGTTGCTGTCATAGCAGAACATGAGCAAAAGGTAGCATGTCCACATCATGACCATAAGCTCCATGAATGTCACTATTGACGTGTGACGAGTCATAGGCCGAGCAACAATGTCGTCTCTTTTGCTGCGAAAAACGCGCTTCTGTATCCAGTTGATGGCGCAGCAGCCTGTGCGAGTGCAGAAAACGTAGAGTATGACCACCATCATCCACAGGCCAAACGTCGCAGGCATGATAAGATATTCCGGTTTGGTCACTACCTCGCCATCTACTATCTCTGGCTGGCAGCCGAACCTGTTGGCGTAATATTGAAACAAAAACTCATACCAACCAGTCCAATAAAAAAGGCCGCCAAACAAACCGCAGAGCGTCTGCCGCGTGTCCCCTTTGACGAACACACCCCAGATGACGATGGCCAAGCCAACGGCTCCCATTGCGAAGCCCGCAACGTGGACGGCCCCCTCTGCTAAGGTCTTCTCCATTATTATCATCAGTGCATGTCCCAATGGCATGGTGAACAGCACCATCATGAAGGTGGCGATTGATTTCCACCAGTGCAGGCGGCTGTTTTGTGTGCTTGTCTGTCTCTCCATCTATGCGTTTACTGTTGAGAGGTTTATATTATTTATATCTGCTGCGAAAATAATCAAAACTATTCTAAGTACAGATAAGCAATAAAAAAGAAACAGGTTTGCCCGTTTTTCGTAGAATTATTGCGAAATTTATGCGCATTTTGCCACGACTCTATTAAAAATTGTCCATGAAGAAGTTTAACACCAACAGAATCAGTTTCTTGGTGCTCGGCCCACTTGGCTTGTTCATCATCCTTATTCTCGGCATCTCCTTTTACGTTTATTTCGCCTTGAAGGCTGATCTCGAAAAGTTGCAATATGACAGTCTGACCACCTGCCTGAGCAACCTCCGCGAGAGCATGGATCAGCGTCATGCTGGTTTTGAGCGGGCGGCTGGCCTTTTCAATGATGAGTATGACACTTTCTACGATGCTGTGGCCGAAAATGACACCGCCACCATCGAGGATGAGCTTAAGTGGTCCGCATCCCCTGCGCAGGCTGCGGGCTATATATTTGTCAACATGGATGGTGACATCGTCGTCTCGAGTGTCGCACGCAAATATATTGACGAGGAAAAGTTGAGGGAGGTGACTGAGGCTACCGATAAGATGAGCATGATCACGGCTGCTGGCGACTTCCTCGGTGACATTGTGACCGAGTACACTTCGTTTGTGGTTAAAAATTTTGATGGAGAGAAGATTGGCATTGTCTACCTCTTGGCGAGTGACCCCGATTCGCAGATCAGCACCATTTCGCTCCGCAAGCAGATTGGTGGTGATTCTTTCGTCTTCTTCGGTGACAAGTGCGTCCTCTGCACCAACGAGGCGCGCGACCCGTCATCTGTCGTGCTCGACCCTGACATCCGCAAGACTGTCTATGAGAAGATGACGGCTTGGAACGGCACCTCCAACATGCTTGGCCGTCAAGCATATATGTCGTCTGTTCCACTCCTTGACTACACAGGTCGCACAATTGGCTCAATCCTAGTCAAGGCAGACACAAGCAGCACCGACGCTATTATTGACTCTGTGCAGTTCATTTTGCCTGTTGTCATCGTAGTTCTCGTTTGCATCTTCGTACTCCTTGCCATCCGACTGAAGAGAAAACTCATTAACCCCATTGAGAAACTCGTAGGAACACTTGACCGTATTGCTCAGGGCGACTTGACTCAGGTGATTGAGGATGACAATAATTGTGTTGAGATATCAAATCTCACAAAGAGTATCAGGATAACTGAGGATCGCATCCGCAATGTCATCATCCCTATCCATGACACAGCAGAGGCTCTTCTGAATGCCTCCGGTCAGCTCCAGAGGGCCTCGGAGAGCCTCTCCAATGCGGCTAACCGTCAAGCTGCCTCACTTGAGGAAATATCCAGCTCTATGGAGGAGATGGGCGCCAACATCCAACAGAACACCGATAACTCTCTCCACACCAACAAACTGACTGAGGAGATGAGCGCTATGGCGACAAGGCTCGGCAAAGCCAGTGGCAACAGCTTCGAGGCAATTCAGAATATCGCAAACAACATTAATGACATCAACGACCTTGTCAGCCAAACAAACATCCTGGCTCTCAACGCCTCTGTCGAGGCTGCGCGAGCTGGTGAACATGGCCAAGGTTTCGGTGTCGTCGCAAAAGAGGTAGGGCGACTTGCTGAGCAGACCCATGAGACGGCCGACAGCATCAACGAGACTGCAACCAGCAGTATCAATGAGGCCGAGGAGAGCTATAACCAGACGCAGCAACTCATGCCCCGAATTGAGAAGATTGCGAGCCTCATCAAGGAGATTACTACCGCCTCTGTCGAGCAGTCATCCGGCGTTCAGCAGGTTAACACAGCCATAATGGACCTCAACCGCGTCACCCAGCAAAATGCCGCTGGCGCTGAGGAGATTGCCGCAAGCACAGTGCAAATGCGTGACATGATTGACGAGCTTAATAAGTCAGTCTCTATTTTCAAGATTTAGGTCGGCATGGGCTCTTCGCCCAATGTCCTATAACAATAAAAAACGCCTCAGTTTGGTCACCCCAAAACGGAGGCGTTTTTGCGTTTCGTCACTACTTTGCCGTGTTTCGTCAATAAGGTTGAGTTGCTCCCTATGCCTTAGCGTAAGGTGCGTAATTTAGCATCGCAGAACAGAGAAACCATTGCCAATGGCAGGCCACCGGGCCGGTTTCATTTGTGCCGCCCCTCACCCTTGGGCAGTCACAATTGCCAATTCAATTCACTTTTCAAGCCATTGGATCCCCATTTGTCAGTGTGAAGAGACGTATGAGGCTCTCTTCATTGCAGGTCTGTTTGGCTGACGCTTTAAGAAAATCAACATCGCTAAGGATCTTAATGTTGAAGCATCTCCCTTGTGAGATTGAGAAAATGAGACCCCGCGAATTTGAGAATACAATGTGAGTGAAATAACATTCATCGTTATTGGACAACATTTCAACCCCACCACGTTCTCTGAAACTGTTGGTGGGGTTTCTTTTTGCCTCTCAAAACCGAACAGATGATTATTTTCAGCGTATAATGGTGCGACATCTTTGCGCAGAATTAAATATATGTTGTATCTTTACGTAATTTTAGATTGATATGCTTATGACTAAAATAGGGGCCAATAAAGACTTCCTTGAGTTCGCCTACCAGCTATATCACACAATGCAGGCCAACGAGATTAACCTCGTCTACGAAGGCGTTGTGACGCAGGAGATTACCAAGACATTTACAGCTCTCACCGAGAAGAACATGGTCAAAAACGAGGAGACCAGCCAGGTGCAGCGCAAGGTCTTCAATGTCATGGTTGAGTGTCTCCAGAACATATCTAAGCATGCCGACCCGATGGACGGTGAGGAGGATGAGGAACGCCGCGGCATTGTGCTCGTGTCTCATGGCGAGGCGAGCTATAACGTAATCACAGGTAACGTTATCAAGGCGGAGAAAAAGGCAGGTCTCGAAGCAACCCTTGAGCATATCAACAGCCTCGACAAGGAAGGCCTCTCAGCTCTCTACAAACAGCAGATTCTTGGTGGTAAGATCTCTGAGAAAGGTGGAGCCGGCCTTGGTTTCATTGACATAGCGAAGAAGAGCGGTAATAAGATCAACTATCAGTTCAAGGATCTTGATGACAACTACTGCTTCTTCATCATTATCACGACAATATCACGTAATTAACAGACACACATACCCTAAACAATGGACGTATTAGAAATAAAAGGCACTGATGATACCCCTTCGGTATTGATGAACAAGGATGCCAATGTCATTGAGATCTCCGGCCGTTCACTCCCCGAGGACGTGGCTACCTTCTACAAGCCCGTCATGGATTGGATCGACAAATACAAGGAGGAGCCCAATGACCATATCGATGTCTGCTTCAAACTCGAATATTTCAACACTGCCTCTTCTAAAATGCTTCTTGACATTCTCCTTAAGTTTGAGGCTATCTCTGACAAGGTGACCGTCAAGTGGTATTCTCACGAGGAGGAGGAGGATATCGAGGATGCCGGCAAGGAGTATGAGGACATCGTCGAGGTTCCTTTTGAGTTCATTAAGTACTAAAGCGGAGTTTTCCTGTTCGCAGTAAGTTTCGCACCGCTCAGCTTAACTGATTCTGGTGCGCCCCACTACCCTATCTATTCCTACTAAAGCATTATGAGTGAGGAGATTCTTGAACACCTGATGAACCTGTTCGGCATTCTTGCCAAGCAGGGTGGCGGTGCAACGGATGTTGAGATTAACTTCCTTAGTAAGTTTCTCAGCGACCAGATAGCCTCCGCCAAGGTGGGCGAGTATCTCGACAAGTTTAAGGAGAAAGCAAGCGAGCGCGCCCAGTTTGATGAGACTAAGGGTCAGATTGTCGTCGACATGAAGGATTCGATGAAGACCCTGAAAATCTGCCGCGCAGCAAACAAAGCCCTCTCAAAGGAGCAGAAAGTTGTCGTGCTTGTCCGACTCTTTGAGATGGAGCAAGTCTATGACGAGGCCTTCGGCGGGAAAATGGTCGCCGTAAAGGCTTGGAAGGGCAAGAGCCGCAAGGAGGCAGAGGAACTCGATGTCGAGGAGAGTGCTGAGACGATAATTAAGCTCCGTGAGGAGGTGGTCAAGACAGCAGGTGAGACCTTTACCCTCGCCAAGGATGAGATTGACAATATCAAGCTCTTCTGCAACGCCCAGACGACCGCCGCCGCTCAACCGGTGGCTAATCTTGATAAACCCGATTTCCTCATAGCTGATGCTTGTGATGACGCTGCTTATTCTCAGGCGTGCCACATTGTCGATTCTACTATCGACGGCTTTTTCGCAATTCTCCGAATCGACAGCGCAAATCTTTTTTTCCTTAAATATCAGGGTTCGAGGGATGTCTCTATAAATGGTCTGACTGTAAACCCCGGCACGGTCTACCCTCTGCCGAGCGGATCGTTTGTCAAGACCCCTCGCGGATTGCTATATTACACGGACATAGCCGCACGACTCTCAAAGGAGGTTAATGTCCAAAAAATCTCCTTCGAGGTTAATCATGTCTGGTTCCGTTTTAAGACGGGCGGCATAGGCCTCAGAGACATTAATATGTTTGAGGAGCAGGGGAAGCTGGTCGGCATCATGGGTGCGTCTGGCGCTGGCAAAACCACTCTTCTCAATGTTCTGTGTGGCAATGAGGCACCGTCTGAGGGCGAGGTCCTCATCAACGGGCTCAACCTGCATACTCAGAAAGAGCAACTTGAAGGCGTCATAGGCCTCATTCCCCAAGATGATTTGCTCATTGAGGAATTGACTGTCTATCAGAACCTTTATTACAGTGCCAAGCTTTGTTTCAAAGCTCTGTCTGAGGAGGAGATTAATGCCAAGGTTGAGAAGACTCTCCGTGACCTTGGTCTCTATGAGCGCAAAGATTTGCAGGTCGGCTCTCCTCTCAACAAGATGATTTCCGGTGGTCAGCGTAAGAGGCTTAACATTGCGCTTGAGCTTATTCGCGAGCCGGGCGTTCTCTTCGTTGATGAGCCTACATCAGGCCTCTCCAGCCGTGACTCTGAGAATGTGATGAATTTGCTGCGTGAGTTGGCTCTCAAAGGCAAACTTGTCTTTGTCGTCATTCACCAGCCCTCGTCGGACATCTACAAGATGTTCGACAAGATGTTTATCCTCGATACCGGCGGTTATCCCGTCTATTATGGTAACCCGACAGAGAGTGTCATTCATTTTAAGACCGAGGATAACCAGACAAATGCTGACGTAGGCCAGTGCCCCACTTGCGGTAACGTTAATCCCGAGTTGGTGTTCAACATATTGGATGCCAGCGAGAAGGATGAGTATGGTAATACAACTAACCGCCGTAAGAAGAGTGCGGAGGATTGGAACAAGATTTATAATGAGAAGGTTCTCCCAAAGGTCCCGAGAGTGACGACGGTCAAGGAGACTCCGCCTAAGAGTCTCGACATCCCGAGCTGGTTCAAGCAGTTCTGGATCTACACACAGCGCGATTTCTGGGCCAAGATAAGCAACACACAGTACATAGCGCTCAATATTCTTGAGGCGCCTGTGCTTGGCTTCATCCTTGCCTACCTCATCCGCTACATTGTTGACCCCGACTCGGATGTCTATGTCTTCCGCGAGAACGCCAACATACCCATCTACATATTCATGGGTACGGTGGTCGCCATTTTCTTCGGCCTTATCATAAGTGCCGAGGAGATTTTCAAGGACGCCAAAATCCTTAAGCGCGAGAGATTCCTCAACCTCAGCCGCTCGGCATACCTTATGAGTAAGATTTTCATACTCATGGGCATATCAGCCATCCAGATGTTCCTTTTTGTGCTGGTTGGCAACTGGGAGATATCGTTCACGGGCATGAACTTTGAGTTCTGGCTCATGCTTTTCACTGTGGCTGTCTCGTCAGATATTTTGGGTCTCATCATATCGTCCACGTTCAACTCCATCGTCACTATCTATATCATGATTCCACTTATCATGATTCCCCAGATGGTTCTCGGCGGAGCCATGTTCACGTTCGATAAACTTAACAAGGATATTTCGGCGGTTGACAAGGTGCCTCTTGTCGCGGAGGTCATCCCCGCACGTTATGCATATGAGGGTCTCATTGTCTATCAGTACAAGAACAATGACTTTGAGAAGGTTTTCTTTGGAGACGAACTCCTTGAGCGTCAGGCCGATTTCAAGACTGTCTATTATCTGCCCAAGGTAAAGGATGTGCTCGATGCCGCCCGGAAGACTTACAAGTCAATGCCGGCGGATGACGATGCGGCTAAAGAGCAATACGAGGTAAATCTCGCACTCGTCAAAAACGAGCTCGGCAAGGAGACTCGCCGTGTGCCCGGCATCAAGTTTGACTCTCTTGACGAGATAACCCCCGAGTCGTTCTGTGACGACGTCTATAACGCGGCTGATGCCTATATCACCCAACTGAATGACTTCTATCAGGATCAGTTCATGAAGGCGAATACTATGCGCGAGCGACGTATTAACTACTATCTCGAAAACCAGCCGGATGTCTACAACGCCCTCAAGAACAGTTGCTACAACGAGGCTGTCTATGACGTCGTGACGAAGACTTTCGACAAGAATAAGATTCTTCGTGATGGCGACCGACTCATACAAATTAAGGACCCTATCTATCAGATTCCTGAGCCAGAGGGTATTCTCCGTTTCCGAAGCCAATTCTTCGCCCCCTATAAGTATTTCTTTGGCACATATATTGAAACTCTCTGGTTCAATGTGATTGCCGTATGGCTCATATCAGCATTCCTCTACGTAATTCTCTATTATGATGTGGCAAGGCGCTCATTCGAGGCGGTAGAGGATTTGCATATCGGCAAAAGATTTGCAAAACTGAAACCAGTTTTCTCAAAGTGCGGATGCGTTATAAAGTCTTGTCTCTCAAAATCTAAGAAAGGGACGGATAAATAGAGGGGTGTCTTATTTACCCGAAAAAACGGAAACAAAAATCATCATTCCATAGTATACTAAGGAAGAACAGGCTAATAATTAATTCTACTATGAAAATCATTGCCAAAATCAATACTATCAAACTGGCCGCGGCTGCCGTCTGCGCATGCCTCATGACCTCTTGCGGCAGCGGCTCGTCAAGCAAAAATGCCAACGAGTTTGATACTATCCCTCAAAATCTCATTGGCGAGCCACTTCAACTCTCAGAGAATGTGGTGAACGACATGATTCAGAATATCTCCTCTCCTGTTGAGATGGCAAACCAGATTCTCAAGAGTGGAGCAGCTTTTGACCAGTCTGTTCTTAATGACGCTGAGAGGATGAAGGATTACAGCACCAGATTCAAGCGTTCGCTTAACCTTGGCGTCTATAGTGCGGATCTTGGCTATATCAATACGTTCAATAAGAACAGTGTTGTCGTCTCTTACCTTCTTGCTGTCAAGGAACTCGCTGACGGCATTAGTGTCGGTCAATTCCTTGATTTCAACACACTAAGCCGACTCGCAAAGAATAACACAAACCTTGATTCTCTCAAGCAGCTCTCCGTCTCAAGCTTCAACGAGATGGATAAGTATCTTCGCAAGAATAACCACTCGAGTGTGTCAACAGCCATTGTGGCTGGCGCATGGGTAGAGGGTATCTACATTACTTGCCGAGTCATTGAGCAAACTAATGACGCTGAACTTATTAACCGACTTGGCGAGCAGAAAGACATTGTCGGCATTCTTCTCATCATCCTCAACAACTATAGCAAGGGCGATGCTAATTTCCAGGCACTCGTTAGCAAGGTTGACGAAGTGAAGAAGATTTATGACGACGTGGTGATAACTTATGAGCTTGGCGAACCTGTCACGACTGAGAAAGATGGCATGCTTGTCATCGAGCAGAACGAGATAACTCACGTCAAGATTACGCCCGAGCAGGTCTCAAGCATTATTGCCAAGATTAAGGATCTCCGCCAGTTTATTGTTGACTAAGAAACCCTACATTTTCCACATACATCTATCATGAAGCAGTTGTTATTATCCCTCGTAGCCATTTTCGGTATGGTCTCTTCTGTCAACGCTCAGTGCGGTGACGAGCTCATGAAGCAGGCTCTTGGCGCCATGGGGAATTATCAGTATATCAAGGACTTTGATATTAAACTCCAAGGCGGAACAAGCAAGGTCGGCACTAAGTTCTCTGTCGTCCTCAACAGCCGTACTCACTATCAGGTCAACATAGCCAATGGCTCCGGCAACAGCGAGAATGTGGTTGTCGAGATTTATGACGGCGATAAGTTGATTGGCTCAAACAATGCCAACGGTAAGGTTTTCACTGCTTTCCAGTTCATCTGCTCTAAGACTGGGGCTTACAAGCTCCATGTTTGCACAGTAGGTGGAACAGAGGCTTGCGCCCGTGCTGTCCTCTCCCTTGTCAAGCAGTACTCCGAGGCCGAAATGCCTAAGTAGCAATCTCGGAAAATTAACCAAACGACTAATAATCACAATGTCATCCGATTTGCCTTTGGTAGCGTCGGATTTGATACTAAAAGACTCTTAAAAATGAATTTTAAGGCACTCATCGGTGGTCTCGCTGTCCCCGCTGTAATATTCTCTATGGCCTCATGCTCTTGTGGCAGCGATAACGGCCAACTTAATAACAACATCACCGAGGAGAAAGCAGACTCTGAACTTGTTGTAAGCGGCGAGGTTGTCAGCGACATGATTCAGAATATCTCTTCCCCTGTCGAGATGGCTAATGAGATTAAGAATTCTGGTGTCGGTTTTTCTAGGGATATTCTCAACGAGGCCGGTAAAGAAGGTCAGTATGAGACAAATTTCAAGAAAGCTGTGAATCTTGGTGTTTATGCTGCCGATCTCGGCTACATCAACACGTTCAGCAAGACTACTGTTGTTGTCGATTACTTGACCTCTATCAAGCGACTTGCAGACGGACTCGGTGTCGGTCAGTTCCTTGATTTCTCAACTCTTTCCGCTCTTGCCAAGAATAGCACAAATCTCGATTCGCTCAAGCAGCTCTCTGTCAATAGTTTCAACAACATTGACAAGTATCTTCGTGAGCAGCATCGTTCAAATATCTCAACTGCCATTGTAGTTGGCACTTGGATTGAGGGCATTTACATCACGGGTCAGGTCATTTCTCAAACCAATGACAAGGGTCTTGTCGACCGTCTTGGCGAGCAAAAAAATATTGTTGAGATTCTCGACATCGTTGTCAGCAGCCGCACTGAATCTGAATTCAAGAACCTTGGCAAGATGATGGGTGATCTCAAGTCAATCTATGACGGAGTCCGAATTACAACCGAGCTGGGCCAGCCTGTGACTAAGGAGGTTGACGGTATGCTTGTCATTGAGCAGAACGAGATAACTCATGTTGAGATTACTCCTGAGCAGGTTAACTCTATCATCGAGCAGGTCAACGCCATCCGCAACTCAATCATCCGATAAAGCTAATGAAGAAGTTTTTCTTTCTCATTGCGGTATTGTTCCTCTCTGCGGGCAGCTCTTTCGCCCAGTGTGGCGACGAGCTTATGAAGCAGGCTCTCGGTGCAATGGGTAGCTATCAGTACATCAAGGACTTTGACATAAAACTGTCAGCTGGCACAAGCAAGGTTGGCTCCAAGTTCTCTGTCGTCCTTAACAGCCGAACCCACTATCAGGTTAACATTGCTAATGGCTCTGGCAACTCAGAGAATGTTGTGGTGGAGATTTATGATGGTGACAAGCTGATTGGCTCTAACAGTGCTAATGGCAAGGTATTCACCGCCTTCCAGTTTATTTGCTCGAAGACAGGTGCCTATAAGCTCCACGTCTGCACTCAAGGTGACACGGAGGCTTGCGCTCGTGCGGTGCTTTCTCTTGTCAAGCAATATTCAGCTGCGGAGATGCCATAACACTTCTTCGCCTTCCATTAAGCATAAGCGACAAATCGTAAACGCGCGACTTCCGAAATAGGAGTCGCGCGTTTGCTATTTAATCTCTATCTCATCCTGTCGTTTCATAATTGTCACGCTAAGTGAAGTCACTCTTTTCCATGCAGCGGCAATTTCGCATTTGGGTCCTATTATGTATCTCGCATTGTGATTGACAGCAATTTCTGGTCCTAAATTGCAGTTGATCAGGTATATGTCGCAAATGGGCAATGTGTCTATATAATCAGTGTTGATAACGGCTATTCTCATCTCTTGGGTGCTGATTATAATCCCCCGCCCCAAGCTCTTTATCTCTTTTTCTGTCCACCGCCTCTTTTTCTCGATGTGCCTTACTGCTTTTATCGCGCTGTGGTTGGTAGTGTCGCTTACATAGGAGACCGAGTTATGCCTGTCTTCTGATAAGACTATGCCCGTCTCGCCATTTGAACAGAACAAACATACCCCACTCTCTCGTCTCGTTTCATTGGCAATAAGTACGGATAAGAAGCAAACGAGCGAAAAGCAAAGTGCGCCAAGCCAATGCCGGTCACGTTTGCGAAAGGCATAAAAGGCGATGACTATGAGGAGAGACAACGTGGCCGCCTCTGCCATTCCAAAGGCTGTGCATCCTATGGTGGCCATGGGAAGTGAGGCTGCCCATTCACAATAGCCAATCACCAACGCCAGACACTTGTCTATTACCCATCCTAATCCATTGCTTAATAGAGGAATCCAAGATGTTAACGGGCAAATGACCGCCCCGATGAAGATCCATCTGATGGGTTCAAGCACCACAAGGTTGTTTATCCAGAAATATGTGGGGAATGAGTTGAAGCAGTAGAGCATGATGGGCAAAGTTGCCAATTGAGCCACAATGCTTATTGACAAACAGCCATAAAGCCACTTGATTGGCCCTCTTTGCCTCTCTACAAAGGGTCGCAATGTTGGCGTGGCAGACAATATTCCTCCCACGGCAGCAAAACTTAACCATAAGCCCGCACTGGTCACAGACGACGGGTCAGCTAATAGGATGACAAACAAGGCAGCCCACAAGGAGTGGAAACTTGGCAACCTGCGGCCCAGCACACTCTCTAATGTAAGAAAACTAAACATTATGGAGGATCTTACTATCGAGGGCGCCATGCCTACTAAAAGCGCATATGCCCATATGACGCACAATGTTATGACTCCTGATGCGCGTCCCCCAAAAAGCAGGCCCATAAGGAACATAACGGCTGTTGATAAGATGCCAACATGGAGACCGCTGACAGCAAGGACATGCCCTGTGCCGCAGTCAGAGAACGCCTGTTTGACCTCCTGCGGCAACTCGCTCTTGTCCCCTAAAACGAGGGCTTGCAAAAAGACTTGGCTCTCATGGCTAACCCCGACCCTTTCAAGTGACGAGAAGAAAAAATCATGCGCCATGCCGCTTATTGATGCCATGTCCACAGACTGGCCTTCAATTGTGGCGCTGTCTGCCCTCACTAAGAATCTGAGTCCCTGACTCTTCAGGTACTCCATATAGTCGAAGTCGCCAAATATGTCACTTCGCGGTGTCGTAAATCGCCCACTTAGCTTCACCTTCATGCCGCACTTCAGACTATGCGAGCTGTCGCAGTCTGTGGCTTTGCTTAGATTGATGGTTCTGCCCTTGAAGTTGACAAGACCCTTTATTTCTTGGGCATCTTTCCCATTGATAGCGTATGCTCTTACTACTGCGCTCACACGGTTTGTGTCTCGCTTTGTGATGTGAGTTATCTCTCCTTCAATCTCGCACTTGCCACCTTCTGTGATAAAGTCGCCCCTGCCGTCACTGCCTCTCGTTACGCCTACTGACATGATAAACAGGGCGAATGCGCAGATTAGCAGACCGTCGCCCCACCATAGCTTGCACAAATAGCGACGTAGTGAACTTATTATTATGACAATTGCGCACAGGGAGACCGTCAGAGGCCACAAGTTTACCCCCAATGTTGTCTCTGAGCCAACATATGTTCCAATGGCCAGCATGACAGCCCATGGGGCTAAAGGCCTCTTTCGGACTGACATCAAGACATCTTTCGAGAGATGCGAGATTATGTTTGTTAAGATGCGTCTCATGCAGGCAAAAAAATAACGGCAGCTTGAGGCTGCACCTCAAACTGCCGTGTTAATCAGGTCGGGATTAGGCGACTCGAACGCCCGACCCCCACGTCCCGAACGTGGTGCGCTACCAACTGCGCTAAATCCCGATTTGCGGTGCAAAGATAAGTTATTTTCCCTTTTAACCCACCGCAAAGATTATTTTTTGTCGAAATATTTTACTTGCAAGATGTCCGGACTTTTGAACCTGCGCAAAGTGCAGTCCCCCATGTGGCGTACTTCAAATAGTTCGCCGCAGCGGAGAATAGGAGCCTCCACTCCGCTGCCCATGACAGAGTCCGACTCATACACGAATGCCTCGTCCCACAAACCTTTTTCAATAAATTGCGCCAATGTGTGTGTCCCTCCCTCTACAATGATGGAGTTGACACCCTTGGCTCTCGCTGCCATGATTGCGCTCTCGGCCATGTTGCCCGATGTGGCTATGACATATTCAACATTGCCGTCAACAGCCTCTCTCTTGTTGTTTACGACCAAGGTCCGGCCCCCATCTGTAAGCATTTTGCTGTCAGGGCTTATTGCGCAACTGGGGTCCAACACAATTCTGAGGGGCGAAGGCCCATCCCACAAGCGGGCGGTGAGGCTCGGGTTGTCACTCAGTGCGGTGCCTATGCCAACCAGGATCGCGTCCTCTGTTGTGCGCTGCTTGTGCGATATCATTAGGGCCTCACTATTGGATATCTTGGCGGGTGCCGGTTTGCCATTGACCATGCGTCCCATGAATCCGTCGGATGTGTGCGCCCATTTGAGGATAATGTAGGGACGCTTCTTCTCGTTGTTGGTGAAAAATCTCCTGTTTAGCCACCGGCATTCGTCTTCCAAGACGCCCACCTTGACTTCCCTGCCTGCCTCGCGCAGTTTCATTATTCCTCGTCCGTCAACTTTGGCGAACGAATCTCTACATCCCACGACAATACGCGGGATCTTTTTCTCGATAATGAGGTCGGCGCAAGGTGGTGTGCGACCAAAGTGGGCGCAAGGTTCAAGGCTGACATATATGGTGCTGCGTTTAAGCAGCTCAGGGTCCGCTACTGAGCGGATGGCGTTGACCTCGGCGTGCGGCTCGCCCGCCTTGTGATGCCATCCCTCACCAATTATCTTGCCATCGCACACGACGACCGCGCCCACCATTGGGTTGGGGTATGTGTGTCCCTCGGCGTTGAGGGCTAACTGGATGCAGCGGCGCATGTACATCTCGTCCGCACACTGACCCAAAGTGTTGGGCGTTTCGCCCTTATTGTCTATTTTTGCCATTATGTTTGATGCGTTTGCGCATCCTTCGCAAATATACTAATAATACAAATGTCAGAGACTGTATCATCCATCTTGAGGCAGATGACGAGTGTGCTGGAACATTCGCTTGGCCACGAAGCGACATCTGCCGCAAGGGCTATAGTCTGTGACTATTTCGGCTACTCTTTTACGCAGCTTGTGACGCATTACCCTGATGCCGTAGATGCTGATGTGGCTGACGTACTCCTTGGTCAGGCTGACCTTGTGTCTCAAGACATCCCACTGCAATACGTCACAGGCAAGGCGAGTTTTGCCGGACTTGACATTCATGTCGAGCCGGGTGTCCTCATCCCGCGGCCAGAAACCGAGGGATTGGTGAGTCTTGTTTCGCAGTGGGCTAAAGACCGGGAGGTGGATATTCTTGACATTGGCACTGGGAGCGGATGCATTGCATTGGCTTTGAGCAACGAGTTGCCAAATTCGACTGTAATGGCGATAGATGCCTCGGAAGAGGCTGTCCGCATTGCACAAGAGAACGCAACGCGTCTCGCCTTGGATGTCGATATCTGCAAGATGGATGTATTCTCTGCCGATATGGACAGTCTGATTGTCTCAAACGGGCCATTTGACGTTGTTGTCTCCAACCCCCCATATGTCAAGGAGTCAGAGCGTAAGGACATGAGACGCAATGTGCTTGACCATGAGCCTGAGATGGCCCTCTTTGTGCCCGACGAAGACCCTCTCGTTTTTTACAAGCGGATTGCTCGTCTTTGCCGCGCCGGTCTCTTGTCATCTGAAGGCTCTCTGTTTTTTGAGATTAATGAGGCCTTAGGAAGTGAGATGGAGTCAATGCTCCGTGGCGAGGGCTTTTCTAAAGTCGAGATTCATAAGGATTATGTCGGGAAGGACCGCTTTGCCGTAGCCTCTTTGTAACTAACTAATATTCAAAATAAAACAAATTATATTCCATCAATATGGTACAAAATCTTACCGATGACTCTTTCAATGCAGAGGTAGTTGACAAGGGTGGTGTTGCGCTTGTCGATTTTTGGGCAGTGTGGTGCGGACCTTGCCGTGCGCTTGGCCCACAGGTGGAGCGTGTCTCTGAGGACTACGATGGACGTGTCCGCTTCTACAAGATGGACATTGAGGCTGCTCCTAACACTCCTGCCGAGTTTGGAGTTATGACTATCCCCACTGTCCTCATCTTTAAAAATGGAGAGGTTGTGGAGCGATTCTCTGGTGTCAAGGCCAAGGATCAGATTGCGCAGTTGCTCGACAGCGTTCTCGCTTAGGTCCGATTTGTCGGCAGAAATGCACTTTTTGCCTTATAAATCACAATTAATTAAGAAAAAGAGAAGCTTGTTGGACATTCCCTTTGGAAAAATGTTATATTCGCGATATAACATAGAAGAGAACCTGCGACGGGCTATCTTCAAGCTAACGAGCATGTGTTAAAGTTGATTGTGATTTTCTCGTAAAGCCCGGGGATTTGTGTCCCTGGGCTTTTCTTTTTTGTCACAGCCCAATTCCACTTGATGCACCCGACAGCCCATAACGTTTTACTCTTTATTGCGTATTACAGCCCGGTTGCCCGATAAAATCATTACTTTTGCGTTGAAAAACATCCCAAACATGGAAGTCTTCAGCCAAATAGAGAACTATGCCGCGCTCCCATCGGCGGTCTGCGTAGGTGTCTTCGACGGGCTTCACTTGGGCCACCGCGCGCTCCTTAGCCAACTCAAGGAAGAGGCTGAGAAACGCGGGTTGCTTTCAGTGGTAGTCACTTTCGACCCTCATCCGCGTATAGCGCTCTCAAAAGGCAATGACCGCGTCGGGCTTCTCACCACCCAGGAGGAAAGGTTGGAACTTTTGCGAGAGATGGGGATCGACAGGGTTGTCGTCATACCTTTCACCCGTGAGTTCTCTGATCTTACCGCACGGCAGTTCTTGAGAGAATGGGTCGCTGGCAAGCTTATGGCTCGATTCCTGCTCATGGGCTATAATCATCACTTCGGCTCTGACGATGTCAAGCCGGAAGATTACATATCCTTGGCGGCATCTGAGGGCATAGAGGCGAAAAGAGGTGAGGCCTTCTCTCTCGCTGGCGGTGTCAAGGTCAGCTCGTCGGAGGTGCGCAAAGCTCTTTCTGATGGCGACGTGGCGCATGCGGCCCTTCTGCTTGGCAGGGACTATGAGTTCAGTGGCGAGGTATCGCATGGCGACGCCATAGGACGGGCGATAGGCTTCAGGACTGCTAATGTGACCCCCTCCGATTTCAGCAAGCTTATCCCGGCTGATGGGGTCTATTCCGGTCTCGTCTGCTGGGAGGGACAGCGCCCTCTCCAGTCCGTCATAAATGTCGGTACGCGGCCCACGGTAGGTGGTAACGACAGAAGGATCGAGGCTCACATAATGAATTTCGATTCGGATATATACGGGCAGCACGTGACGGTCTCTTTCCACGAGAGGTTGCGAGACGAGTTGAGGTTTGACGACCTCGAATCTCTTGCATGCCAAATAAAAGACGATATGCGAAAAGCGGCAATATCATTTGAAAATCGTTGACAAATGTTTAACTTTGTTGCTGAGTATCCGAGCGTATCGGGTAATACAAACAAACAGAAATATAGCCTTTTATAAAACAGGCGCTATCTCGAAACCAAATAATCACTTAACTCTAAAAACAGAGCTATTCTATTATGTTGGGAAATAATGATGGCTCCTTTACAAAAGAACGACCGAGCATGCCTATGATAAAGAAATTACTTGTCACTCTGGTTTTAACCCTGACGATGGCGCATGGCGCATTCGCCCAGGATCAATTGGCAAAGCCTAAGGCTCTGCTCACTCTTAGTTTCATCCGTTACCTCGGTTGGAGCGACGCTGCGAGGCAGGGTGACTTTGTCATCGGCGTGGTCCGCGACAGGGAGCTCGCCTCTTGGTTGACGTCTCAGTCCGAAGGTAAGAAATTCGGCTTCCAAAATGTCGTCGTCAAGAATTTCAAGTCTGTCGACGAGGTGGTAGACTGTCAGGTAATCTACGTCTCCCACAACATCAGCTTCGCCCGCAACGCCTCCACCATCATCGACAAGGTCGGCAAGGACACACTGATTATCACGGAAGAGGAGGGCGCCGTCAAGAGCGGGGCGATGATTAACTTTGTCATCCGCGACAGCAGGCTCAAATTCGAGCTCAGCAAGAGCAACGCACAAATGTCTAACATACAGTTCGGTCAGAAACTAACTGACATGACTGCAGCGATAAACATGTAATCTTAGAACAACAATGAAGGGTATATCTCTCAAGGAGCGTGTCTCGAAGATGAATCTGGCGCAGAAGCTCGTGTCGGGCTTCGGCGTCATTTGCGTGTTCATCCTCCTCAACTCAATCCTTACAATAGCCATCCATTTCTACACCCGCAACCTTCAGGAGACTGAGGCTAACGAGTATCTCCCCGTCAAGTCTAACCTCGAGGTCATGATGAACAAGATTGTCGAGAGCCGCAGACTTGTGGTAAACTGGGTGTTTGTTGATCATCAGCCCAACACGCCAGATAAGGTCAAGCTCGCCGCCATCGTCAATGAGGAGTTTGACGCTGTCCTCAATGAGGTCAAGGAGGCTACTGCCGATTGGGAGACTCCCTTCACTGACACTCTCGCTATCGTTGACACCAAGGTTCACGAGATGTTCGACCTTGAGAAGACCGTCATGAGCAACCTCTCCTCTTTCGACTCGTATGACGACCCCATCCTCCTCATGGAGAGTGAAATGCTCGTCCAGAGTGATGGCGATGTTGAGATGGCTGAGCGTGAGTTGCAGACTCTCATGTCCTCCCTCAGCGGCATTTGCGACGCCAAGTGCAATGACATTAAGCATTCTATTAATACCTCTGCCTCCATCCAGCTCGTCTTTGTCATCCTCATGAGTCTCCTCGTGCTCGGTGTGGCTGTGGTTGTCGGCCGAGTCCTCTATATGAGCATCATTAATCCTCTCAAACGAGGTGTCGTGTTTGCCGAGGCAATTGGCAAGGGTGACCTCACGGCGCAAGTCCAGGTCGACCAGGATGATGAGATTGGTCAGCTGTCCAAAGCCCTCCAGGGCATGGTCGAGAGCCTCAAACACACTGTCGTCTCGATTGAGCGCAACGCTAACGAGCTCGTCACCTCGGGCTCCCTCCTCAACACTTCAAGCCAGAAACTGTCAAAGGGCGCAAGTGAGCAGGCCGCAAGCGCCGAGGAGGTCTCTACGGCTATTGAGCAGATGGTGGCCAACATTGACCAGAACACTGAGAACGCCATAGCAACCGAGAAACTGACCGCCTCGACTGTTGAGAATGTCAACCTCTCAAGCCAGTACTCTGGCGAAGCTGCCGAGGCTATGAAGACTATATCTGAGAAAATCTCAATCATCTCAGACATTGCGTTCCAAACCAATATACTTGCACTCAACGCTGCCGTCGAGGCCGTTCGAGCAGGTGAGCAGGGTCGCGGCTTCTCTGTCGTGGCTGCCGAGGTCCGTAAACTCGCTGAGCGAAGCAAGCAGGCCGCCAATGAGATTGTATCCCTTGTTAACAAGGGTCTGAAGGTCACTCAGATGGCTGGTGAGAAGGCAAAGGCTCTTGTACCGGACATTGAGAAGACCACCGTGCTCATCAAGGAGATTTCTGCGGCAAGTATCGAGCAGAAAACAGGTGCCGAGCAGATTAACATGGCGATGCAGAACCTCAACGTCATCACTCAGGAGAACGCTTCAAGCTCCGACGAGTTGACTAACAGCTCTGTCCTCCTCTCTTCTCTCGCTTCTAACCTCAAGCAGGCTGTCGGCTATTTCAAGCTTGATGAGGAAGCCGAGGCTGCGACCGGGGCAACGGCCGAGGTCGAGAAAAAGCCAGAAGAGCCCAAGGCAAAGGTTGAGACGGCAAAGCCAGAGCAGACTCGCCATGAAGACCCAAAGCCTATGGGTGGCGTCAAGATTAACCTCGGAAACATTAACTCTAAAGAGTTCGATCTCGACAATTACGAGAAGTTCTAATGCCAAAGTAGCTGGAGGTGGAGATGCCAAACCAATGAATGATTGGCGTGTCCACCCCATGGCTTTATGAGGCTCGAAGTCCTGAATCCCAGCACAAGTCTTCAAACAGTACACTAAAGGTCAGATTATGAGCAGCGTTTATAGCCTCGAGATTTCACAGGCTGACGGCAAGAAGAACTTGAAGTTCGGAGGTGACCTTGTCATTAACCATATTGACAAGATGACCAAGGAACTCCGTGAGGCTCTCCCCTCGCCTACCGATTTGCGTGTCGAGGTGGCGGATCCGCAGAATATCGACATGACGTTCATTCAGCTTGTAGTAGCCCTCCGCCGGATGACGGAGAACGCTGGCAAGAAGTTCGAGGTGCAGACCACTCTGAAGGACGACCTGAAGGAGCTGGTTCAAAAGGCCGGCTTAGACAAGGAGTTGAAAGTTTAAGTAAGCCCCTTAGAAAAGACAACTTACAAACCCCCAAATTAACGACATATCCATTTTTTATAGTAACAATATGGCAAAGACAGTTCTTATTGTAGACGACTCCGAGAGTATCCGCGAGGTGGTCAACTTCACTTTGACCAACGAGGGCTACGATGTTTTGGTTGGCGTTGACGGCGAGGACGCACTCAAGTTCCTCGATGGCAGGCCTATCGACATTGTCATCACTGACCTCCACATGCCTAACCTTGACGGCCTCGGTCTCATCCGCAAGGTTCGTGAGATGGATGCTTACAAACACATTCCTATCCTTTTCCTCACAACTGAGAGCCAGACAGAGAAGAAGATGGAGGCCAAGGAGGCTGGCGCGACGGGTTGGATCATCAAGCCTTTCGTCCCCGCTAAGCTCCTCAGCGCCATCTCAAGGGTGCTCCGTTAGAAAATATACCCTCTTCTTAGTCAATGTATTGTAGTCCATGTTAGACAGATTTCAACAGAAATTCGTAGAGGAAGCGCAGGACAACGTGGCAGCCATCGAGGAGGCCTTGTTCGAGCTCGAAAAGAGTCCGGATGACAAGGAGATCGTCGAGAGGCTGTTCCGCTCCATGCACACCATCAAGGGTAGCGGCGCAATGTTCGGGTTTAACGACCTGAGCCATTTCACCCACAACCTTGAGACTCTCTATGACTGTGTCAGAAACGACACGGTGAAGGTGAACAGTGATATCATCTCGCTCACTTTCGAGAGTTTGGACTACATCCGGCAGCTTCTTGAGGTCGGCGAGGGAACTCTTACTAACCCCGATGACATTCAGCGGCAGAAGGATTACATTGCCAAGATTACCAAGTATTTCCCCGAGGGTCAGACTCTGACCCTCAGCAGTGCCGAGAAGGCGGCCTTAGCTGCTAAGCAGGCTGCCGGTGGGGCGGCAGCACAGGCTCAAGTCCCTGCTCAGCCCGAGGTCAAGGGGCCAAAGAACTATTTAGTCACCTTCGCGCCTTTTGAGTCCCTTCTCAATAATGGCACGAACCCCCTCTTCATGCTCGACGACCTCACTGCGCTCGGCAAGTACCGCACCGTGGCTTTCACAGGAGTGGTTCCGGCACTTGACACGTTCGAGCCTCTGAATCTATATGTCAAATGGCAGGTTGTCCTCAGCACTGATCAGGACGTCAATGACATTAAGGATGTCTTCATCTTCGTCGAGGATGAGTGCCGAATGGACATTGTCGAGTTGCCCGAGGGTGATATCATCGGTGCGGCAGATAAACTGGACCCGATTCTGAAAAAGGCCATTGAGACTCAGACCGAGCTCAAGGCTGATGATTTCGTCATCTTCAAGTCTGCTCCTAAACCTGAGCCTGCCAAAACTGCCAAGGCGGCCGAGCAGAGCAAAACAGCCGGCGCCGCTAAGCAGCAAGAGAGCAAGATAGCGAGTATCCGAGTCTCTGCTGAGAAGATTGATGACCTTGTTAATGCGGTCTCTGAGCTTGTCACCATGCAGGCTCAGCTCAACCTCTTGGCGGGCAAGCAGACAGACCAAAATCTTGTCGCGATCGCCGAGCAGATGGAAAAGATAACCCGCCAGTTGCGCGAGAACTCTTTCTCCATCTCCCTTATCCCTCTTCAGGGTGAGCTCGTCCAGTTCCAGAGGCTTGTCAGGGACTTGTGCAACAAGCTCGGTAAGCAAATGGAGTTTGTCGTGGAGGGTGGTGAGATTGAGCTTGACAAGACCATCATTGACCATCTCAAGGACCCGTTGCTCCATATCATAAGAAACTCAGGCGACCATGGCATTGAGATGCCCGATGAGCGAATTAAGAAGGGTAAGAACCCTATGGGTACCATTCTTCTTAAGGCTTTCTATTCGGGCTCGTCAGTCATAGTTCAGGTCTCTGATGATGGCAAGGGCATGGACCCTGACAAGATCTTGAAAAAGGCTGTTGAGAAGGGGCTTGTGGATAACACGGCGCGCCTTTCCAAAAAGGAGGTCCTTAACCTAATTTTTGCCAGCGGCTTCTCTACTGCCGATAAGGTGAGTGATGTGTCTGGCCGAGGTGTCGGCATGGATGTCGTCAAGAGCAAGATTGCCGAGATACGAGGCGAGGTCACTGTTGACTCCGAGGTGGACAAGGGTACTACCATCACCATGGAGCTCCCACTGACGCTTTCCATTATAGACGGTCTTCTTACCCGTATAGGTGGTGAGCAGTATGTATTCCCATTCACTAATGTTGAGCGAATCCTCCAACCCTCAGAGGTCGTGATGAGCGAGAACGGAATGGGCGACTTTTTCACCTATAACGGTCAGCAGCTCGTTTTCATCGACCTCAATAAGATTTTCAACGGCTCGACCACAGATTTGTCTAAAGCCAAGCTGCTCATTGTCGGGCAAGGCGATAAGCGTGTCGGCATGATTGTGGATGCTGTCTTGGGTGAATATCAGATTGTTGTCAAACCCTTGGGACGTTTCCTCCGCTCGGTGGACATGATTTCGGGTGCCTCTGTCATGGGCGATGGCTCCCTCTCTCTCATCATTGACCCGGGTCGTCTCGTCAACTACTTCAACCAGTTGCGTTTCCGTAGGAAGGCCGCTTTTGCGGCTCAGGCGGGTGACGCCCAAAACGCATAGCCATGGATGAAATTAAGTCGGTCACCTCTTTCAAGGTTGGCGGTGAGTACTTCGCCTTCGAGACCGAGTCCATAAGACATATTCTTGAGTATAGCGCACCCACTCGTGTGCCGCTGACCAAGCCTTTCATAAAGGGGATTATCAACAACCATGGTAACATGATTCCCGTGGTTGATTTCCGTGTCCTTGTCGGCAAAGAGTCTGATGACAGCCAACCCGAGCAAAGCATCGTGGTGGTGGCCTTTGAGACGGCTGGCAAGGAGGAACTTTGTGGTTTCAAGGTCGATGAGATGGACGATGTCTTTGAGTTCTCGCACGAGAATTTCAAACCCGAGGTGGTCATCGATGTGAACCCTGAGGTACAACGCGCGGCGGCCGGGACTATCAAGGTGGGCGACAAGTTTGTCTACCTCCTCAAGACGTCTGAGCTTGCCGACGCCCTTGTTTAAATTTCTCATCACTCCTAAACAGAGTCAATGGAAGAAGAAATAATCAACTCGTTCCTGACCTTCGAGGTTAATGGCGGAATATACGGATTGCACGTGGCTAAGGTCGTCGAGATTATGGCCTACGTCAAGCCTCAGGCCACAGGTGCTTCTGTCCCAGCCATGATTGGCATGGTCGAGCACCGCGGACGAGTGTTGCCACTCATAGATAGTGGGCTGAAGTTTAACGCAGGCCCAGTTAAAATCACTGAGCAGACCTATATTATAGTCATTTCAGTCCGAAATGGAGACGAGTTGTTCGACGTAGCCTTGGCTGTCGATCTTGTCCGCGAGGTGATGGAGATACCAGAGGACAAGCGTCTTGCCATTGACACAACATACAAGCCTGGCTATGTGCTCTTCGCAAGCCAGACTCCTGACGGACTTGGCATGTTCTTCGACCCCGACAAGGTGTTCACAGACACCGATGTCATTAAGATGGCCGAGTTTACAGCCAAGGCCAATAAACAGACCTGCTGAGCCTATGCCAGACCTGACTTCATCGCCCTCGGGAAACATAGGAGACGAGTTTGACTGCTTCAGGGCCGAGCTTTCGCAAGCCGACTTCAAGCAGTTTAGCGAGTATATTTATGCGCAGTTCGGAATCAAGATGCCCGAAATCAAGCGCGTGATGCTCCAAGGCCGCCTCCTGAAACGGATCCGGGAGCTCAAGATGAAGTCTTATACCGAATACAAGAAATACTTTTTCAGCCCCGAGGGGCAAAGAAACGAGCTTTATAACTTTCTTAGTGTAGTCACTACCAACAAGACCGATTTCTTCCGCGAGCCTGTCCACTTCGACTTCCTCCGCAATGTGGCTCTCCCGGAGTTCATGGCTGAGGGGCGAAACCGCATCAATGTTTGGAGCGCGGCTTGCTCAAGCGGAGAGGAGCCCTACACGATGGCTGTGGTCCTCAGTGAGTTCGCCGAGCAGCACCCGGGCTTCTCTTTTAGCATCCTTGGCTCTGACATATCGCAAAACGTCCTTGAGAAAGCAGCGCGTGGAGTCTATCCGGAAAAATTGGTTGACATGATCCCTCTCGAACTAAAGAGGAAATATTTCCTCCGCAGTAAGGACAGAACTAACCCGACAGTGAGGGTCTCACCAATGCTTCAGAGGAACTTTTCTCTGAAATATTTAAACCTGATGGACCCTGTTTACGATATAAACGTTGAATTCGATGTGGTCTTCTGCCGAAATGTGTTAATTTACTTCGACAGGGAGACTCAGGAGAAGGTTATCCAAAAAATCTGCACCAAGCTCAGAAAGGGAGGATACCTCTGCATCGGACACTCGGAGTCCATGAGTAACATGGATGTGCCACTCACTAACGTAAAGCCCACTATTTTCAAAAGAAACTAACCCGTTCGATATGGATATCAACAACGTCACTGACAAACAACTGCTCAAGCTCCTCAAGCAAAGACTTGAGGATAAGTCTGAAATGGAGAAAAAATTCGCCGAGCTTCAGACTGAGTGCCAGACTATGGGCAAGAGGCTTAAGGACTCTGAGGCTCTCAAGAGCCACTTCATATCGAATGTAACAAACGAGATTGTCAACCCTTTCACTTCCATCATCGGCCTCTCCAAGGCTATTCTCTCTGTCGAGAAGCAGGACTGGAAGAAAATTGTCTCGATGGTGGCTCTCATCCACAACGA
Organism: Alistipes putredinis; assembly: GCA_963620575.1. Classification (GTDB taxonomy): domain Bacteria; phylum Bacteroidota; class Bacteroidia; order Bacteroidales; family Marinilabiliaceae; genus W3P20-009. The sequence continues at coordinate 174,586 of CAVFBC010000001.1, forward strand.
GGCTTTCAATCTCGATTTTCAGCTGAAGAACATCTTCACGGCTGCGAAGATTGAGGCGGGAGAGATTCTTCCCAACGTCCAGAAGGTCCATATCAGGCAGCTCATTCAGAATGTCATAGACTCGTTCTCTATCGTGACCCGCAAGATGGGTATCGACATTGAGTTCGATTATGAGATACAGCTCGGTTTCGGCGAAAAGGACTATTATTTCAACACCGACTCCGACAAGCTCAAACAAATCATCAGCAATATACTCAACAATGCCGTCAAGTACAGCTACAAGGACAGCAAGGTTATTGTTAAGTGTTGGATTGATGACGACCTGCTTTTCATCTCAATCCAGGATTTCGGAACCGGCATCTCGGAGAAGAACCAGAACATCATTTTTGAGAGGTTTAAGCGTCTCGACACCGGCATCAACTCTATCAACCAGGGCCACGGTCTCGGATTGGCCATTGCCAAGGCTCTGCTCGACGTCCTTGAGGGCAAAATTGACATCAAGAGTGTCAAGGGCGAGGGCTCTACCTTCACCATCTCAATCCCGAGACTCAAGGTCGTCAACACAGACCCGTTCGGCGGCGATGATGGGGGAATGTTTTTTGACACGGACTCTGACGACGACGTGGACCTGTTTTAACCTCCCCGACGAATGGAGTATTCACAGCATTTCTTATACCCCTCGTCATTCTTCGCCAGTAAGGACCCATATGTGGTCAAGACTGTTCTCGGCTCATGTGTGGCGGTCTGTCTCTGGGACAAGACGTTGCACTATGGAGGCATCAACCACTATATGCTGCCCTATTGGACCGGAAATGACCTGGCTTCGCCCAAATATGGCAACATAGCCATTGAAAAACTTGTCGAGAAGATGAGGTTCATGGGCTGTCGGGTCGAGGACCTTGAGGCGAAAATCTTTGGCGGTGGCGAGCTCATCGATTCAATCGACGGACGCTCCGTGACGCAGATTGGCGAGAGGAACATCGAAGTGGCCAAGCGTTTGCTGGCCGAATATAAGATACCCATCGTAAGCTCGTGCGTCGGTGGAAAGAAGGGACGAAAAATCCTTTTCTTTACCGACAATGCAGAGGTCAGACACAAGTATCTCGATAAGAGGACTTTCTGACCAGCTTCGACACAACAGAAACAATAATCACTGACCGTCCAGCCGATGCGGAGACCCGATTTGGCGTCTCGGCTCGCTGGCCGGCTTGAGTGTTAAATAAGGACGGACATTAACAATCCGAGCGGCGCACTTGCCGCAAGGGTTAAGCAGACCCGCAACACGGGCCGAAAGATGAGATTCTAACGGCATGGAAAATAAGATCAGAGTTTTGGTCGTGGACGACTCGGCCGTAGTGCGCCAATCGCTATCGGCTATCCTTGAGGCCGACCCGGAGATTGAGGTGATGGGCACAGCGGCTGACCCTATCATCGCAGTCAAGAAAATCATGCGTGAGGTCCCCGATGTCATCACTTTGGACATTGAGATGCCACGTATGGACGGACTGACCTTTTTGCGAAAGATCATGGCTCAGAGACCCATACCTGTCGTCGTCATCTCATCTCTCACCACCAAGGGTACAGAGGCCGCAATGAAGGCCCTTGAGTATGGCGCGAGCGAGGTCATAGGCAAGCCGTCTATGAACCCGGATGTCTTCTTCCAGGAGAGCCACATCATGCTCTGCGACGCAGTAAAGGCCGCAGCAATGAGCAAGCTCAGGCGCATCAAGGCGGATGATATACGCGAGCGTGTCAACCCCACGCAGCCTGTCAAACCTGCCACTCCGGCCCGCATTGCGACATCTATCCCGACCCCACACTTGGCGACTGTTCAGCCCAAGTATTCGGCAGATGCCATTCTTGAGAAAGGCACAGGATCTGATCAGGTTGTCCCCACCGAGAAGATAATTGTCCTTGGCTCCTCAACTGGCGGAACGGAGGCCATCCGCGTCCTTTTGCGCTCCATGCCAGAGGACATGCCCGGAATAGCCATAGTGCAGCATATGCCAGAGGGCTTCACGCGCTCTTTCTCCAACAGTCTCGACCAGATTTCATGTCTTAATGTCAAGGAGGCTGAAAATGGTGATAAGCTCTATCGTGGAAGGGTGTTAATCGCCCCTGGCAACAAGCATATGCTCATCAAACGCGTAGGGCGTGAATATTTTGTGGAGATCAAGGAGGGACCGCTGGTCAATCGCCACCGCCCGTCTGTCGATGTCCTCTTCCGCTCGGCGGCACGCTATGCAGGCAGCAATGCCATTGGCGTCATACTGACCGGCATGGGCAATGATGGAGCCCGAGGTATGAAGGAGATGCACGATGCCGGCGCTCACACCATTGCTCAAGACGAGCAAAGTTGTGTTGTCTATGGCATGCCCAAGGAGGCGGTCAAAGAGGGCGGCGTGGATGACGTCGTAGCGCTTGATAAGATTACGCAGCACCTTGTGGGTCTTCTCGCAACAAGGCGTTAGGTTTTCAACTTGTCAGTAGGAGCGAGGCAAAGTCAAGTCAATCCAATCCCATCCCGCTGTCGGCAAGGCAGCGCCCTACCACTGCGAGAAGCCTCGCACACCGATGACTCTCGACACTCAATAACTGTATATATCGCGATAACATACAATATGAAGAATAAGAAACTCAAGCGGATGACATGGAGCTATGCGCTTCGGGGCTTTGTCTTTGGCCTCGTTGTCGTCCTCCTTGTCCTCTTGTTGGCTGCCGACTCCGAAGCCTATCACGACAGCAGGAGGACGCTCTCCGACTTCATCCGCGTGTTCCCAGCTTTCTGGGTGGTCATATTCCTCCCCCTCCTCTGCGCATTGGGCGGCTATCTCATCTCATACAAGATGAGCAGTATAATCCGCACCATGAACAAGACACTGAAGGCTGAGGAGGTGCGCTCTAACTCCATCCTTCAGTTTGTCGAGGGTCTCTCCGCTGGCAAACTCGATGTCAAGATTAACAGTGACGACAAGGACGATGAGCTTATTTCGTCGCTCGTCCAGCTCCAGAAGAGCCTCAAGCAAAATCAGAAGGAGGATGCCAAGAGGCGTGACGAGGAGCAGCAGCGCACTTGGGTGACCCGAGGTGTGGCCGAGTTCGGTGAGATCCTGCGACGGAACAATGACAACATGCAGGAGCTCTCATATAACATCATTCGCTATCTCGTTGATTATGTAAACCTGACACAGGCCGGGTTTTTCTTGCTTCACACGGGTGATGAGAAGGGTGACAACGGCAAAAAGTTCTTTGAGCTTACATCTTTCATAGCATATGACCGCCGCAAGTACGCTGACAAGACCATTGAGTGGGGCGAGGGACTGGTTGGCCGATGCGCACTCGAGCAGCGCACCATCTATATGACCGAGCTCCCTGAAAACTACGTCACGGTGACCTCAGGACTTGGTGAGGGTGATCCCTCGGCGCTTATCCTTGTGCCGCTCAAGAGCAACGATGTCGTCTATGGTGTCATTGAGATGGCTATGCTTCAACCTCTTCTCAAGCACGAGATTGAGTTCCTTGAGAAGACTGCTGAGAGTATCGCGATGACCATCTCGACGGTTAAGACAAACATGCAGACGCAAATCCTCCTCCAGGAGACACAGCAGCAGGCCGCCCGAATGCGCGAGCAGGAGGAGGTTTCGCAGCAGCATCTTGAGGAGATGCGCGCAACGCAGGAACTCAACAGCCGAAATGAGATTGAGATGAAGGGCGTAATGGCCGCCATTGACCATGCCTCAATCTCTGTCACATTCGCGACGGACGGTTCTCTGCTCAATGTCAACGACAACTTCCTAAGGACTTTCGGCTATAAGGCCGAGGAGATCGAGGGTCAGAACATGAGCATCTTCTTCTTCAAGGAGGATCAGGCTGAACTTGACTCTATCTTAGAGACCATCAATCGCGGTGAGACCTTCAACGGACGTGTCCGCCGCCGCTCAAAACGTGGCGAGGAGGTTTGGCTTCTGTCCACCTATACGCCAGTCCGCGACACCGAGGGCGATGTCCTCAAGGTTATTAGCCTTGAAACCAACATTGCCGACCAGGTTAAGCTGGAGCGAGAGATGCAGGACAGCCAAAAAGAGCTCGACGTGCGTCTCCAAGCAACGAGGGCAGAGGTCGAGGCCAAGTTCAAGGAGATTGAGGCGGTCAAGGTGCGCAATGAGAAGACTCTCGATGGCATGCTTGACGCCATTATAACCACAAGCAACGAAGGCGTCGTTGAGTTCTTTAACGTGGCAGCCGAAAAAATGTGGGGCTACAAACGCGAAGAAGTACTTGGACAAAACGTATCGATGCTCTTCGCCGAGGATGATATCGCCAAGAATGATTTCGTCAAGGCCTTTGTAACTCCTGGTCTCCAAAAGGTTATAGGTGAGCGTAAGGAGGTCTCTATCAAGGATAAGTTTGGTGAGCAAGTCCCTGTCCTCATCCTTCTGTCTGAGGCTGAGGTGGATGGTGAACACTCGTTCACGGCTTTCATCCAGAACATTGAGGTCGAATTGTTCTAATCAAAATCTTCTGCGCAAATAGTGGATTATAAGGAGTTCCTCAAAACTTTCGGGCAAAGGAGTGGTTTCGATTTCTGTGACTACTCGGAGTGTTCCATAAGCCGTCGCCTGCTGAAAATATGTACGGAGACGGGCATGAGCTTTGAGCAAATCCTGGACCGCGTAGTTGTTGACAAGGACTTGGTCAAGATGATTGTCGAGGCCATAACTGTCAATACAACAGAACTTTTTCGCGACCCCTCTGTCTGGGTCTCTCTTGGCAAGTCTCTCTATCGTCAACTGCCGAAGCAGGTGATGTCCACCATTTGGCACGCCGGCTGCTCCACTGGGCTCGAGGTCTACTCTGACCTTATCCTTGTTGAGGAACTCGGGATGAGTGAGAGGGTGCGCGTCATTGGTACTGACGTCAACCCCTCGGTCCTTGAGACGGCCAAGGCGGGCGTTTATAACCTGACCTACAATAAAGTATACATCGAGAACTTCAATCTCGTTATGCTTGGTCTCGGCCTTAACGCCACGTTTGACAAGTATTTTGAGGTCGATGAGTTCTCTGACACCATAACGGTGCGACCGGAGCTCAGGAAGCGGGCCATTTTCCTTCGTCAGGATTTGGTCAAAGACAAGGCTCCATTCCCATACAAGGTGGACATTGTCTTTCTCCGCAACGTCATTATCTATTTCAATGCGATGTTGCAGATGAAGGTCCTCCGCGAGATCTCTGATAAACTCTTCAAAGGCGGGGCGCTCGTTTTGGGCAAACAGGAGGATCTGCCACTTCAGGCAGGAATCCTTTTTAGCCGAAACGGCGCTTTCTATAAGAAAAAATAGCACGTCTCATGCTCCTGACGACAAAAGAGTTGCGTGATATAGAGGTTGTCCTCGCCGAAAGGCTCAAGGTGGACTACACGAACTTTTCCGACGATTTTTTCCGCCGGAGGTTGGCGTATGTCTTTGAGAAGATGCACTTCCACCGCGTTCAGGACCTCTATTCGGCTCTCTCTTCGCTCGTCTCGTTTGATGAGATAACTTATTACCTCTCGGTACCTCAGACTGAATTGTTCCGTGCCCCGTCTTTTTGGAGGCAGGTGCGCAAGTTTGTCTCTGATCCGAGTGTCCATACGGCTTGGATTCCATGCCTGAGCAGCTACCATGAGCTTTATAGCCTCGAGATAATCCTCGACATGGCTGGACGCCGCGATATTGAGGTGACTGCCAACGTGGTGAGCGACAGGATAACACAGGCGACGCTCTCACTCGCAGTGTCAAAGGCTGACAATGACATGAACAGGGCGAATTTTGAAAGGCTTGAGACACAGTCTGTTTATGACGACTATGTTGTCAAATCGACAGACGGGTCCGGCTATGTGCTTCGTGACGGTAGTTTGCTTGGCAACGTGACTTTCCGAAATGGTTGGTTCATGAACTATCCGGAGGAGAAGTATGACCTCATCATCTGTCGCGACGCCATGCTCGGATATAATACCACCCTTGCCGAAAACGCGTTCAAAAAATTGGCGGATTCACTCTCAGGTCCTCATGCCATGCTCGGCATCGGAGTGATGGAGAGGCCCTTGGGCGCAGAGGATGCCTTGGACTGCTCACTGAAGTCAGATGGCGTCTACAGGCTACTGTCGTAGAGTTTTAAACCTCAGAAGCAGAGAGAGATGGCAACATATAATGCAGTGGTCATAGGAGGTTCGGCTGGCAGTTATGCGGTCGTTTCGAGGATTTTGTCCTCGCTGACCGCCGACTTTCCCGCCCCAGTGGTAATATGTATGCATCGTCTGAAGCATGTCCGTGCGGGTTTTGTTGAGGCACTCAATGACCGGTGTGCGCTCAATGTCATTGAACCTTATGACAAACAGGTAATTGAGCGTGGCAATGTATATGTGGCTCCAGCCAACTACCACATGTTCATCGACTATTTCGGCTCTGTCTCCCTCTCGATTGAAAGTCCCTACCTCTTTTGCCGCCCTGCGATTGATTATACTTTGTCCTCTGCCGCAAAAGCTTGGCGAGCCAAGACACTCGGCATAATATTGACAGGCGCTAATCAAGACGGGGCTAAAGGTCTGAAAAGCATAGCCGACTCAGGCGGGTATACCATTGTCCAAGACCCGGCAACAGCCGACGTCCCGACAATGCCCCAAGCCGCCCTTCGCCTTCTCAAGCCGGACGCAATCCTCCCGCCACAGGGAATTATTGACTACCTTAAGACAATATCGTAAGATGTCAACGAGATTAGAAGAATTCATCGATAAGTTCTCGCACTATATAGCCATCATATCGCCGCGCTTTCACAGCTTTGCCGGAGTGGCCAAAGGCAAGGCTGCCAACGCCGTCTGTTGCATCAAAAGGGGCATCTCTGCCCTGAGGCGTAGATTGGCGGCTTTTGTGGCGAGAATTGTGCGCCGTGTGAACGCCATCCCTACACTTGTTAAGCTTCAAATAGGGCTCCTCTCGCTAATACTCTTCTTCATTTTCTGGCAGTTCCTCGCCTATGAGCTGCCTCAGACGACTTTCATAACGATTAATCTGGTAGTGGCTGCCATTCTGACGAGCGCTACATCTATAATCGGCATTCGCTCAATAAAAAATGTAGAGTCGGCGCGAAAGGAGGCCAACAGTTTGAGTGAGCAGCTCTCGAAGTGCGAGATGGACCTCGACAGGTTAAAGACGGAACTGTTTGAGATTCGCAACAAGAATCGTCGTCAGTCCGCAGTAGGCAAAGGTTCCATAAGGTTTGTTGATACAGTCAAGAAGTTGAAAGTAAAGGCTTTGCCCGATGCGGAGAAAATGCAATATATTATTGATGCCCTCGGTGTCTGCTATGACATAACAGGAGCGATAGCATTTGCCCGCGACGAGGATGCCTCCAATGAATCCATTGATGGTGCACCTACCGGCAATGAGTCACCAAACACTGTGTCGGATGACAATACCAACCAGGGTGTTTTCCGAATAGCGGGACGTTTTGGACTCTCTGATGAGCCGCCCACTACGATTGTCACTTCTGGTGACGGCATACTTGGGCAAGTGGTGGCAAACAACGAGCCACTCTCGCTCGAAAAAGTCCCAGCTGAATACCTCTCGGCACTTTCAGGGCTCGGCCGTAGCAGAAAAGTGAACGTTTACGCGCTCCCTCTCGTAGGAAAGGAGAGTGACCGCGTTGAGGCCGTGGTCGAGGTTGCAAGTTTTGAAAAACTGCAAATAGTGGAGGCCTGGAGTTCCATTGAGCAACAACTTAGCGAGATTATCTGACCCCGATGAAGTATAAGAAAATAAAGAAGGTGAATTGGGGATACCTCTCCCCAAAGGGATTCTCTGAGCTGCAATGGTATGTGGCTCTGAGTGCCGTAGTAGCCACTTTGCTCATCGGTTGGACAAGCATGATGGGTCTGCTGGGCTTCAACGTGTCGCTCTATAACATTGTCTATCTTCACCACTATCTTTTTGTCTGGATTTTCGACTTGTGCGTGTTTGCCGTTCTCGCCTCCACGCTCTATATATCCAATTTCCGCAAGAAGAAGCTGAGTCTGCTGAGGCGTGAGATTGACGATCTTCAGGTCACCATTAAAGACAGCATCGCCATTGCCGATGACATACGAGTGGGCCGCGAGGTGGACCGCGTCTCCGCAGGTAGGTCAGACATCGGTCGCACCCTTCTTAACCTCGGAACCAGCCTTCACGACAGCCGCGAGAAGGAAAAGTTTGCCAACTGGGTCTCCAAAGGAAAGGAGACTATCTCCGACATCCTCCGAGCCCACACGAGAATAGATGATCTCGCAGAGGCGACCATCGAGGGACTTGTCTCTTATTGCAATGCGGTTCAGGCCGCCTTCTATATCCTTGATGGTGACACTCTCAGGGTTGTCACTCAGTATGCTTATGACCGACGGAGGTATGAGAAGAACGAGATAAAGGTAGGCTATGGTCTCATCGGTGCGGCGGCCTATGAAAAGCAACTCATTTACCGCACTGAGATACCTGACGACTATTTCACCATAACTTCCGGCTTGATAGGTCAAAGCCGCCCTAAGAGCCTTCTCATCATCCCCCTCAAGCAAGAGGAGGAGGTGCAGGGCGTCATTGAGGTCTCTTTCTTTCAAAATAGCCTTCCTCAGCACTATATGTTGCTTTCCGAAGAGGTGGGCAAGATTATAGGTAGCACTCTCTACAACCTCAAGGTCAACGAGAAGACTGAGCAACTCCTCCGCGAGTCCCAGGAAATGACGGCAACGCTCCGCAAAAATGAGGAGCAGCTCAATGAGAATGCGCGCGAGATGCGAGACGCTAAGGAAAGCCTCGAAATCTCTAACACCGAGCTCAACAGCAAGATTGAGGAGATTAAGGCACAGCAGAAGAAGCAGGATGCCATGCTCTCTAACGCGTCTGAGTTCATTTCCATCTATGACCAGAACCGGGAGGTCGTCTATGAGAGCCCCTCTATGAAACGAATTCTCGGCTATGACCCCGATGAGGAGATTCATGGCATGGATGAGGAGTGGATGATGCCAACGAGTTTCAAGAAGGTCCAGAAAATGTTCGACTATCTCTTGGAAACCCCGGGTGGCGAGACGACCATCGAGTACACCTACCTGAAAAAGAACAGCGACCGCATTTACCTTGAGACGCGCGGACGAAACCTTTTGCACGACCCGGCCATCCGCGGACTTATCTTCAACACGCGCGACGTCACTGAGCGTAAGATGCGCGAGAACGAGGAGAAGAAGACAGGTCGTATGAAATCATTGTCGGAGAACTCGCCCGACGTAATCATCCGAACATCACTAAAGGGTAAAATCCTTTACGCCAACCCTGCGGCCGCCAAGTTCCTCAATCTCAACCTCAAAGAGTCCATCAAGGATAAGACCTTGCCAGACCTCCTTGAAGACGAGGCTTTCCGTGATTTCGTGACCACGGTGCTTCGTGGCGTGAAGAAGTCCAAGAGGCAAGAGAACACCGAACTTGAGATAGGCGATAAGGAGAAGACCTATTTTGAGGTTAAGGCAATCCCCGAGCTTGATGAGAATGGCAGTGTGGATTCCACCCTCTTCACCATACATGACGTCACAGAGATCAAGCAACTCGAGCAAGAGGCTCAGAAGGCACGCGAGGATGTGATGAGCTCCATCAACTACGCCAAGCGAATACAGTTTGCCCTCCTACCCGAGGAGATGCAGATCCAGGAGCGCTTCCCGAACTCATTCATGTTCTATCGCCCAAAGAATGTCGTGTCTGGTGACTTCCCATGGTCATATACAAACGGCAACATAACCTACCTCGCTGTCGTAGACTGCACAGGTCACGGAGTCCCTGGCGCGCTTCTCTCCATCATTGGCTATCTGCTTCTCAGCAATATAGTGTCTAACCACCCAGACCTGACGCCTGCCCAAATACTTGATATGCTGCACGAGGCTGTCCGTGACGCCCTCAAGCAGAAGACGAGTGAGGCTAATGCGGGCGATGGCATGGATCTTGCGCTCATGAAGATTGACCCAGACAAACGCGAATTGCAGTTCTCAGGAGCGCACAGACCCCTATACTACCTCCATGAGGGGCGTAAGGGTGAGTTTGACAAGGGCGACGACTGCATTTTCCAGGAGTTCGAGGGAACAAGGAAGGGTATCGGCGGCAAACCTCTGCCCAATGGACGAAAAGAGAAGATGTTTGAGAATAATGTCATCTCTTATGAACCTGGAGACCGTTTCTTCGTATTCTCTGATGGACTGCCCGACCAACTTGGCGGTGAGGAACACAAGAAGTTCTTCACGAAGCGCGTCAAGGAGTGGTTGGCGCGAAACGTCAACGAATCTATGTCGGCAACCTCAAAAGACCTTATCAAGACTTTTTACGATTGGAAAGGCTCGGACAAACAGGTTGACGATGTTCTCCTGATTGGCGTTGAACTCTGATCCGATATGATACTACTCACTACTGTAAGATACTGTCGCCATGGCGAATGAATTCTCGAGCAATCATTTCCTGGAATACGCCTACGCAACTTATCAGGATCTCCCAAGCAATGTGGTGAACCTGGTCTATGTGGGTGGGATAACACCTGCCGTGACGCGTAACTTCACTATCATGATAGAGGAGCACCTCCTCCGATGTGCCGAGAGCAGCCCGGTGCAGCGCAAGGTGTTCAATGTAATGGTTGAGGCGTTGCAGAATATAAGCCGTCATGCGGACACTCTGACCGATGACCCTGAGGAGGTGCGTCGAGGAATTATCATAGTCTGCCATTCCGATGACGCCTATCGCATTGTCACAGGCAATCTTGTTCGGGTCGAAAAGGTTGATAACATCACGAGGAGACTCTCCGCAATCAACGAGATGGACCGAGCGCAACTCTCCGCCGCTTATAAGGAGCAGATAACAAATGGCAAGATTTCTGAGAATGGTGGTGCAGGGTTAGGTTTTATTGACATTGCTAAGAAGAGTGGCAATAAGATTGACTTCCATTTCTTAGACTTGAAGGACGATTTGCCCGGCTATAAATTTTTCCTCACAGTCTGCACAATAACAAGAAAATAGGCTGTCTAACATTAGATGCGACTAATCCACGTCAACTCCCTCTCCGCTCCCGGACTCGCCGTATACTCATCTTTGACCGAGGCGGCATTGCGCAGCCCACAACAAAAAGAGGCAGGAGTATTTATCGCTGAGAGCCCTAAGGTTATAAGGGTGGCTCTCAGAGCTGGTTACCAACCTATTTCAATCCTCACCGAAGAGAAACATATCACAGGAGATGCGGCCGATATCATGGATATGTTGCCGCCTGACACTCCAGTTTATACAGGTTCCCGCGAATTATTATCTTCTTTGACTGGCTATACGCTCACTCGAGGAGTCCTATGCGCCATGAAAAGACCTCTTTTGCCGACTGTTGAGCAAGTCTGCGAGGGTAAAAGACGAGTTGTCGTGATTGATGGAGTGGTCGACTCCACCAATGTGGGTGCCATTTTTCGCTCCGCTGCGGCTCTTGGCATTGAGGCTGTCCTCTTGACACGCAATTCTTGCGACCCTCTTTTGCGGCGCTCTGCCCGAGTCTCCATGGGATCTGTCTTCCTTGTGCCATGGGCCTGGCTCGATGGCACTGTGCAATCTCTCAATTCGTTGGGTTTTAAGACAGTCGCCATGGCTCTTACTGATAAATCAATCAGCTTGGATGACGCTCGTCTCGCGTCAGAGCCCCGTTTGGCCATTGTTATGGGGACAGAGGGCGACGGCCTTCCGCAAGAGACCATATCGCGGTCTGACTATGTGGTGCGAATACCAATGTCCCACAGTGTGGATTCGCTCAACGTGGCTGCCGCGTCGGCTGTGGCGTTTTGGGTTTTGGGCAATCGCGGTAATTGACACAAAACAGGTAATTGTTGATTTTGCGCCGCTTTCGCATTGAATAACCACCCGTTCGTCTAATTTTTTTTCTCTGTAGGATTTGGTCACATATATTTGCATTGCAAGCTGACAAAAAGAGGTTTGCAAGCAATCTATGCGCCCATATAAATCAATCTCCTTCTTTATAGCCACCCTTTTGGCTATTGTAACTCTGCATTCTTGCTCAGAAGACACCGATGTGTCGGTCGAATCAGATATAACTCTTTCTGAAACATCGGTCACGCTCTCTTCGTCCGAGGGTGCGGCAGTTGTTGTGAGGTTTAGCTGTGCCACAGCCTGGACTGCGTCAGTCTCCGATTCTTGGCTCTCAATCAACAATGAGAGTGGGGCGGCTGGAAGTTGCTCTGTGCTTGTCACTGCGGCATCAGAGAATGATGGCAGGGAGGCGCGAGTAGCCACTCTCACCATCGCGGCACCAGGGCTGACTAAGACGGTCACTGTGACGCAAAAGGCTTCTAACTATGTTTCTCCAGCGCAAACGGAGTATGAGTTGGCTGCCGAGGGTGACACTGTTTTTATCTCGGTCGAGACGAATGTGTCAGCTCAAAATCTTAGGGCTGTGTTCTCTTCTGAAACGTCAACATCGTGGGCCTCTATCTCTATTGATAACGACTCGTCAACTGATGATGTCCGTGTCTATAAAGTCATTGCAACCGAAAACACGGCGTCCTCTCGTTCTGGTGTGCTGCAATTCTATGTGTCAAGAGGACTTACTGTAGATTTATCTGCGGAGGTCACCATCTCCCAAGAGGCCATTAACCTGCCCACTTCTACTGACTATTCTCAAGACAAGACTGTCGTAACCATCCAACGGGCTACAAAAGGCGGCGGAGTGCCAATTGTCATTATGGGAGACGCTTTCCTTGATACTGATATAGCCGATGGCACTTATGACGAAGTTATGCGCAAAGCTGCGGAAAATCTCTTCACCGAGCAGCCCATGACTACGCTAAAGGACTTTTTTGACGTCTATTATGTGCGGGCAGTCTCCAAAAACGACAGAGTGGGCTCTGCTTATAATACAGCTTTTTCGTGCGTCCTTGCGGGTAATGGTTCGACAGCCATTTCCGGAGATGAGGATGCCGTGCGTAACTATCTGAGCCAAGTGGAGGGAGTGGATGCCGACAAGGCTCTCGCTATTGTTATCATCAACACGAGTGACTACGCTGGCACAACCTACTTCGGCTATCAGGATGACAATGAGGCGTTCATCGACTTCGCAATTGCTTATTGCCCTGTCATTGATAATTTGGACAGTGAGCGGTTCCGTACCGTCCTTAATCATGAGGCCATAGGTCATGGTTTTGCAAAACTTGAGGATGAATATTCTTACGAGAGGTACGGCACCATAACAAATGACGATAAGGCTTTGATTGAGCTGTTTCAAGCCACAGGTTGGGCTCAAAATGTCGATTTCTCGTCGGATGTGACTGAGACTCTCTGGGCTGATTTGGCTGCCGATGATAATTTCTCGTCTGAGAATCTCGGAGCCTACGAGGGTGCAGCTACTTTCTATCGCGGCATCTATCGCCCAACCTCCAACAGCATGATGCGGCACAATAGTGATGGGTTCAATGCGCCAAGCCGCCGCGCAATCTATAAAAGGGTTATCTCGGACGCCACCGGCACAAATCCCTCCAATGACGAATTTGTGGCCTTTGACGTGGCCAATAATGCGACAGAGGCAGCATCAGAAAACAAGTCGGTTGGCGTCTTATTAAGCACTCCTTTTGGCAAGCCTGTCTTTAGGGGTAAACTGAAATAATAAATCATAGAAATTGGTGTTTTGAGATATACGCAGAGAGAGAAATCGAGAAGTTTATTTGAATAACAGAGAGAGCCCCACTTCGCTAACCTGCGAAGTGGGGCTTCATCTGTTCAGTTTGACAAAAGAGACCCTGCCAAGTCCTTTAGGCTGCGCCTGTAGGCTCTTGGCGGGGTCTCTTGTCTATTTTAACGTGTGCGTGCTTCTTATCTGAAGGCACCGTCGCTAAAAGCCGAAGTTTACGCCAATGGTGTAGAGGCCGCCAATCTTGTCACAGTAGACCATCTCCTTCTTGTCATTGTCGAAGAGGTTATTGGCGTTGAGGAACACCTCTATGTTGTCGGTCGGCTTATACCCAACCTTGAGGTTGAGCGTGAACTTGGGCTTCAGCTCGGTCTCTGCATCATTATATCTGCCATAGAACAGCATTGCGGCCGAAGAGGCAGTGTCATAGGTTCGCTTGCCGGTGTAGTTGCAGTAGGCGGAGACGTTGACTTGGCTGATGGGCTTATAGATGAGTCCGACCATTCCATAAATTGCCGGGGTGGCTTTGTGCTTGTGTCCATTGGAAAGTTCCGGAGTCTCGGTCACGTTGGTTCCGCAGTCCTCATACTCCTCTCCGCTTGCCGACCAGCGGCTCAAAATGGCGTACTTCATTGCGAAGTACATTGAGAGTGGTTGGCCGACATATTGTTCGCGTGCGGATTCTGGGCAATTGGGGTTGTCGATGGTGATTGTGGTCGCGCCAACCGCCTGTCCGTTGTCTATGCACGAAATGGCGTATTGATGAAGTTGGTTCCAAACCGCCTCCCTCTGCTCTGTAGTCCAACTGTTCCAGTTGGTTGCGTCGCGGAATTTGTAGTAGTCTGCGAAGTTGAATGCCGCATTGGCGTAGCCTTTGTGGTAGTATTCGCCCTGGACAAGGTCAGTCAGAGCCTCGACAGTCATGCCGCCAGCCTTGGTGATTTGGTTCATCACATTGCTCTCAAGGTTGTAGGCGTAGTAGTCGTCGACCTTTGTGCGCTGGATGTTGGCGTTGAGTTTGAGAATGAGTTTGCTCGATATGATGTAGTCGAGGTTGAGACTCAGCCCCATCTGGTAGACCTTGTATGGCATGTTCTGATACTCAAATTGGGAGTAGTTCTGCATCTTGCTCATGATGTAGGATATGAGCTGGGCCGGGTCGGTTATTCCTGTTCCTGCCGCACCGCTGAGTGCGGCTTGGGCTGCGGTGAACTCTCTCTTGGATATGGTGTAGGACGAGAGGCTTGATGTGATTGCGCCGTAGTCCTGACTCTTAGAGAGGAAGAACTCGGCGTCGAGAAGAACTCGGGGGCTGGGTTTCCATCGGTAGCCAATCTCGACGTTGTCCAAGTTCATGAGGTCCGCCTCGTCATTGCCCAAGAAGAAAATCATGGATGGGCTTTTGAGGTTGGTGCGATACCACGTGTAGTTCACGCTCGTGTTAATCATGTTCGGGCCACGGAATGCGTGCCCATAGGCGAGGCGGATGAAGTTGTCCTCGTTGAACTTATATGACGCCGCGGCCAAATAGGACGTGTTCCACTTGTCGGGCTTGCTGGTCTTGTCGGCACGCACGGCTGCAGTCAGGCTGAAGCCGTTGTGGCTCCACTGTGCGCGTACGCTGGGCGAGATGACAGATATGTCTGAATGTCCGCCTAAGAGAGATATGGTCTCTTCGGGGTGGCTCTTGCTCTGCCTTGCGTAATCCTTGTAATACAAGTAATTGTATGCGACTCCTGGGCGCAATGACACCTCTTCGCCAATCTTGAAATTATATTCCGCTTGGGCGTTCACTACGTTAGACTTGACCTTGAAGCCGTCCACTCCCTTGCTGAAGTCCTGAGGCCCACCTGAATAGTTGGCAAGGATGCGGAGGTCGTGTATGTTGGCCTCGAAGTTGACGTAGCCAGTCTGGCTTGTCGTGCCCACCTGTGCGAAGTAGTCTTTCTTGGGTGACATGTTTAGGGCGTAGGAACTCTGGTATCCGCCCGTGAGGTCGAATGTGACGTCCTTTTTGGGGGTGAAACGAAGATAGCCGTTGATGCCGAAATTCTCACGTGCGAGACCAGGGTTGGGGAACAGGTCCTCGAGCGGCGAGTCATCCTCTACGACGTTATAGAGGTTTCCGTTCAGATATTGGCGGAGTCTCTTTATGTCAGAGATTGAATAGAATCCGCCGTAAGATGCGTCCTTGAACTTTGTCTCGTCTTTGAGTATGCTTGCGTCGGAAACGGCAGTCTGAGCGGGGTATGCGTTGTTGATGTCGTAATAGACGCCATCAGTCGGGGTGATGTAAATCTTGTCTGTGTTGCGGCTGCGGCGTTGCCCGTTGACAGTGAAGCCTGCGCTCCACATGTCGTTAAATGTGTGGCGAAGTGCGAAGTCAGCTATGTAGGTGTCCATGTTGCCAACTTGCACGCTTCCGCTCGCCTGCTCTGAGCCTGCCGATGGCTTCTCGGTGATGATGTTGACGATGCCTGTGACAGCGTTCATGCCATAGAGTGCTGAGCATGCACCGCGGACTACCTCAATGCGCTCTACGTCCTCAATAGAGATTGGCATCTGATCCATCAGGATAGCGCCAGTGATGAGGTTCTGCACTGAGCGCCCATCCACCATCAACTGCATGTTGTTGTTATTGGTGTAAATGAGGGGCTCGTTCTCCGGGATGTTGTTAAGACCGCGCATGTGGATGTCGTAGACGCCGTTGTTGGTCTGAGACACTATCATGCCGGGGATGAGACGGAAGGCGTCCTCAATAGTCGTTGCGCCCCATGACCTCAACTCGTCCTTTGTGATGACGGTGGTTGCCAATTGACTGGTGAATGTGCTCTCCTCCTCTTTTGAGGCTGACGAGACATTCTTGTTCATGATCATGGCGAATAGCTCGTCGACGCTGCTGACCCCGAGGGTCTCTACGGCTTGCATCAGGTCTTCAAGAGGCAGCTCGCTCAGCTCGTCGGTGTTCATAGCCAAGATCTGCTCTCGTGAAAGCGGTGTTTGCGCGCTTAGCTCTGTTGCAATCGCTGCGACTGCCAACAGGCTTAAGATTTTTTTCATTGTGTAGTTAAAGTTGTTGTTTTCTCGAAAAAAGCATCCGTCTTTGCATAGCTATCCCCCCTCCCGGGAGTCCGGTGTGTTAAGATGAATGCTGATTTCTCGTTGTGTTCGCTCGAATTGTGCAAAGATAGTGGTCTTGTTGTCATTTTGTTGCTTTTTTTGGAGTTTATTACATGGATTGCCACTTATATTTATCCGAACATAATACAATCTTGTGCGTAAAACGTTGTAATGGCATTTGAATGGAGCGAACAGTTAACAATTTAACATGCAGTTCGGTCCCTACTCCCTCTGTCTAACTAATCATCCCACACCCCAAAAGAGCATATGTACACCTCCGAAGGAAAATTCTACATCGCGCATTGCGACAACGGACCAATCAACATAATCGGTAAAATGGCTAACCGCCACGGCCTCATTGCCGGAGCGACGGGAACAGGCAAGACTGTGACTCTCCAGGTCATGGCCGAGACTTTCTGCCAGGCCGGTGTGCCGTGCTTCATGGCGGACATGAAGGGAGACCTCTCCGGCATCAGCCAAGCCGGCAAGATGAGTGGTTTCATTGAGAAGAGAAAAGACTCGTTCGGTGTGCCCGACCCCCAGTTCCAACCATGCCCCGTCAGGTTCTATGACGTCTATGGTGAGCAGGGAACGCCCATCAGAGCCTCAATCAGCAGCCTCGGCCCGCAGCTGCTGTCACGTCTCATGGGTC
This sequence comes from Alistipes putredinis, assembly GCA_963620575.1. Classification (GTDB taxonomy): domain Bacteria; phylum Bacteroidota; class Bacteroidia; order Bacteroidales; family Marinilabiliaceae; genus W3P20-009. The sequence continues at coordinate 192,062 of CAVFBC010000001.1, forward strand.
TCAACGAGACGCAGACCGGTATCCTGAACATCGTCTTCCGTGTGGCGGACGACCGCAAACTGCTCCTCTATGACCTTAAGGACCTGCGCGCCCTGCTCAACTATGTCTCCACCAACGCCAAGAGCCTCACCACGACATATGGCAACATTGCGCCGCAAAGCGTCGGGGCCATATCTCGTTCTTTGCTTGAACTTGAGAATCAAGGGGCTAACCAGTTCTTCGGCATGCCGGAGTTTGATATCATGGACCTTATCCAGACAGAGGGCGGCAAGGGCGTCATGAGTGTCTTGGCGGCCGACAAGCTCATGCTCCAGCCCAAACTCTACTCCACTTTCCTCCTTTGGCTCATGAGCGATCTCTACGCCAAACTGCCTGAGGTGGGCGATATGGAGAAACCTAAGCTCATCTTCTTCTTTGACGAGGCCCACATGCTCTTTGATGACACCCCAAAGGCGCTGACCGACAAGATTGAGCAGGTCATCCGCCTTATCCGCTCAAAGGGCGTCGGTATCTATTTCGTGACTCAGAACCCCACAGACATCCCTGAGTCTATTCTCGGCCAACTTGGCAACCGCGTTCAACACGCCCTCCGCGCCTTCACCCCCAAGGATCAGAAGGCTGTACGTTCAGCCGCCGAGACTTTCCGCGCCAACCCTGACTTCAAGACCGACGAGGCCATCATGAACCTAGAGACTGGCGAGGCCCTTGTCTCTGTCCTCGATGAAAAGGGTGCGCCCACCATGGTGCAAAGGGCTAAAATACTCTTCCCCCTCAGCCAGATAGGCGCCATCACGCCCGAGCAGCGCAAGCAGATAATCGAGGCGTCCCCGCTCAACGCCAAATATTCTACCCCTGAGGACCCCGAGAGCGCATTCGAGGTGCTGCTCCGCGAGAGTGAGCAGTCCGATGAGGCTGACGATAAAGAGTCAAAAACCAAGGGCAAAGGCGGCAAGGCCGAGAAGAAATCAAGCTCAACTTTCAGCCGAATTTGGAAGTCGATAGGCTCGGCTGTCGTATCATGCATCGCCACGCTCCTCGGCTCGTGGGTGTCTGGCAAGATATCCGGCTCTACCTCAAAAGAGAAGAGCGCCGGCGACATAGCAGGTCAGGTGGCAAAACGCGCGACAACAGCTGCCACCCGCTCCGTGGTCAAGGAGATTACGCGCAGCGTGCTCGGCACTAAGAATTAACCGCCCCTATCTCTCCGAGTGGGTTCACGTATTTGGCATCAATCCCTTAGCGGTTTGGTGCCAATTTTTTATGTGAATTGGTAAGGTGTGGGAAAGTAGTGTGTGGGGCTTTCTACGAACACAGGGTTTACAAATAATCCCGCCCCAACTGTTTGGGACGGGATTTGAATATGTCAACCCGAAAATTCGCACTGCTTATGGAAAACTTAGCCGCATCACCACGCGAAACCGAGGTGGCCAATTAGAAAAGCTCCATCGGGTCGATCCGCAGGAATTCCTCAATTGGCATCCCGTCTGTCCCGATGGTGTAAAGCCGCACGGGGTGGTACATCTTGTCGAAAATTGACATGCCGACATTAGTTGAGTCTTTCCCGCTTTTGACTTCTATGGCAACCGTTCGTCCGCCTCGTTCGAGTACGTAGTCCACCTCTTGGCTATTATCGTTCCAGTAATATAAGTTGAAATCGCTCGTCTTGGATGCATTGAGCAGGTGCGTTCCCACTGCGGACTCGAAGTATCTTCCCCATGCTTTGCCGTCCCGCCTGACTTCATTCAAGCCGAGCACGTCCTGTGCGCTCATCAGTGCGTTGTTGTAGACCTGAAATTTAGGCTTCGATGCCCTCTTGCGGATTATGTCGCCTGCATATTTCTCAAGGCCGCAAAGTAGACCCGCCGAATCCAGCAAACCGAGGTAGTTCCCAAGCGTCGTAATGTTGCCTTTCTCCATCAGTTCGCCCTGTACCTTGGTGAGCGACAATATTTGAGCTGAGTAAAGACACCCTATCTCAAAAAGCCGTTTCAGCAAAATCGGCTTGTCAATCCTCGTCAACATGAGCACGTCTTTCGATATGCTGGTCTCGATAAGCGAGTCACGCACATAGCGTTTCCAGCGCTGCTCGTCGCCCATAATTGAGGCCGAGCCGGGATACCCGCCAAACCATACGTAGTCCTCGACACTCATGCCGAACGCCTCGTTCATTTCCGCAAAAGACCAATGGGGGATATATGTGGCCTCATATCGTCCCGCCAAGGATTCCGTAAGCCCCTGTTGGGTAAGGAGTGAAGAAGAACCGAGAAGTACGACTTTTATGTCCGTCTCGTTGAATGTGTCTGTGTCCCACTCCTTTTTCACCACTTCGCTCCAATTGCTGACTTTTTGCACCTCGTCCACTACGAGCAGGAAATCCCGTCCCGCCTGTTTGGCCAATTGTCGTGCCCTGGACCAAACTTGGCGCAGCCACGTTGAGTCCGCCCCCACTATGTCGTCTGCCGTCTCGAAAACATAGGGTATGTCGGTTTGCTTGAGATATTGACTGACGAGGGTAGTCTTCCCTACCTGGCGAGGACCATAGAGCACTTGTATGAACTTGCGAGGTTCTTCTATCCTCTCGCTAAGTGTCTTATAATATGAGCGTTGAATCATGCTGCGAGATTTTATTAGCTACTTCTAATAAATTAGTTAGATTAACCTAATAAATTTATTAGGAAAAGCTAATAAATTTTCATGAGACAGTGTTGCGATATGAATCTCAGTGAGTTAGTTTTCAGTAATAGTCTGTCTGTTGACAGAAACACATCACCTCGTCTTATTTCTCCACACGGTCGGTGTGTCGCCCGTCTTGCGCCTGAAGAACCGCGTGAAGATGCTCTGGTCCGGGAAGTTGAGCCGCACGGCTATCTCCTGCATTGTCATCTCGGTGGAGTGAATCATCTCCTTGGCAGCGTATATTATAGTCTCGTCAATCAAAGCTTTGGGTGACGCATGCTTGCCCTTGCATATCTGGTTGAGGTAACGGGGCGTTATGGCCATCTGGTCGGCGTACCAGTCAACGTCATGATGCTCCAATGCGTTGTCATGAACCAACTGGATGTAGCGCCTGAAGAGGTCTGTGCGGTGCGTTGTCTGGTTCTCGCTGTGCTCATTCCTCCACTGGGCATACGTCTTCTCGTATATGTTCATCAGGTGGAATTGCACAACGTTGCGCATTTTCGGAACTGCGTATTTGCTTTTAGGGTTTGCGCACACGTCATAGGCGAGTGCGTAAATGTGGTCGGTCACGGTTGCGCACGCCTCATCGCTAAGGTTCTCGATTGGGTTGAACCTCAGATATTTGAAAAAGTCAGGGTCTGTTTTTAGCCCCATGTTGAATACGAATTTTTGGCTCACCACGAATTCTTTGCACTCGAAGTCAGGCGAGATGCTCATGATGCGCACCAAAGTGCCGGGCATCAGTATCATCTCGCTGTTCTTGCGCATCTCGTAGGTCTGCATGTCTATCTCCATGATGGCAGCCCCCGATGTGCACAAGGTGAAGCTTATGTCCTCCATGTGGGCTGCTGTTTTCATCACAGCGTATTTATTGTCGCCGAGAGCTACGAAATCCTGTCCCTCGGGCAGTCTGTATTCCTTGATCATGCTATTGGTGTGTTAGCGCGGTTGAAAACTCAATTTTTAGTTTGCGTTTTACATAAATTCGTAAAATGAATAGGTTACGCCTTGTTATTGACAATTTTTAAAAATATTGGTTCCTATATTGCACAACACAACGCAAAATTAGCAAATTGTTTCAATGATAAAATGGTGAACTTTGCTACCAGAAAATAGATTAAGATAACACAGATAGACTTTACTATGCAAAAGAAAAACTTCGGCACACTTCGCGCCATGGTCGTACCGGCTCTCGCAGCCTCCATGCTCCTCGCCACGGCGTGCCAGCAAGAGCAGCAGCAGCGCCCCGCCGCGCAATATGCCACTTTCACTGCACAAAAGCAGGATCAGAATGTAGTTGACACCTACTCGGCTTCCATCCGTGGCCGCCAGGATGTCTCCGTCATGCCTCAGGTCTCCGGAACTCTCACCGAGCTCCGCGTGTCCGAGGGCGACAAGGTCCGCAAGGGCCAGGTGATGTTCATCATCGACCAGGTGCCTTATCGTGCGGCTCTCGAGACCGCCAAGGCCAATGTTGAGTCTGCCAAGGCTCAGGTAGCTCAGGCTCAACTCTCTTATGACAGCAAGAAGGTTCTCCGCGAGAAGAATGTCGTCTCTGACTTCGACCTCATGACCGCCGAGAACACCCTCCTTACCGCCAAGGCAGGTCAGGCGCAGGCCAACGCTCAGTTGGTCAACGCTCAGAACAGCCTTTCGTACACCGAGGTCAAGAGCCCGGCAGACGGTGTTGTGGGCACACTCCCCTACCGTGTCGGCGCACTCGTTGGACCCTCTATGCAGACACCACTCACCACCGTGTCTGACAACAACCAGATGTATGTCTACTTCTCGATGAACGAGAACCAGATTCTCTCTCTCACTCGCCAGTACGGCAGCATCGACAAGGCTGTCAAGAACATGCCGGACGTCCAGCTCCGCCTCTCTGACGACAGCCTCTACAACCACAATGGCCGCATTGAGACCATCTCTGGCGTAATCGACCGAAACACGGGTACTGCTCAGCTCCGAGCTGTCTTTGCCAACCCAGACGGTCTCCTCCTCTCCGGCACCAGCGGCAATGTCATCATCAGCCGCGAGGCTAAGGGTGCCATCGTCATCCCGCAGTCTGCCACCTTCGAGGTTCAGGACAAGGTTTTCGTCTATCAGATTGTTGATGGCAAGGCCTCTTCCAAACTTGTCTCTGTCACCCGTCTCGCTGATGGCGCGCACTACATTGTCAATAGCGGCCTCAACGAGGGCGACGTTATTGTGGCTGAGGGTGTTGGCCTCCTCCGCGAGGGTACCCCCATCTCTGCCAAGAACTAATTCGGTCGGTTTAGATTTACCTCACAAAAAGATATGAATCTTCGTACATTCACGGAGCGCCCCATCCTTTCGTCGGTGATCTCTATCGTCATCGTCATTGTGGGCATCATAGGCATGTTCAGCCTCCCGGTTGAGCAGTTCCCTGACATCGCGCCGCCAACTGTCATGGTCCGCACCACCTATTATGGTGCTAACTCCGAGACCCTTCAGAAGTCGGTTGTCGCGCCTCTCGAGGAGGCCATCAACGGTGTCGAGAACATGACCTACATGACCAGCCAGACCTCAAACTCAGGCTCGGTCACCATCACGGTCTATTTCAAGCAGGGCACTGACCCTGACATGAATGCGGTCAACGTTCAGAATAAGGTCTCAACTGCCACCAGCCAGTTGCCTTCCGCGGTTACCCAGGTCGGTGTCACCACCACCAAGCGACAGACCTCTATGCTTCAGGTCTTCGCGCTCTCATCGCCCGATGACACCTACGATGAGAATTTCATCTCCAACTACCTCGACATCAACATCAAGCCTGAGGTTAAGCGTATCTCAGGTGTCGGTGACCTTGTCGTCCTCGGTGGCACCTACACCATGCGTATTTGGATGGACCCCGCCAAGATGGCTCAGTATGGTCTCGAGCCTTCAGACGTGACTGCCGTCCTCTCTGAGCAGAACATCGAGGCTCCTACTGGCGCGTTCGGTGAAAACTCAGGCGAGACTTATCAGTACACAATGCGCTACAAAGGCCGCAAAGTGACGCCCGAGGAGTTTGAGGAGATGGTCATCAGCTCTACCGCCGATGGCAATGTGCTTCGCCTCAAGGACGTGGCGCGTGTCGAACTCGGTCAGGACTCCTACTCATATGAGGGTAAGGTTAATGGCCACCCTGGTTGCGCCGTCCTCGTGTTCCAGACCGCAGGCTCAAATGCTACTGAGGTCAACAACAATATCGACAAGTTCCTCAACGAGGCTTCTCAGTCTCTGCCCAAGGGCCTTAAGCTCGATGTCGTCAACAATACCAACGACTTCCTCTACGCCTCTATCCACGAGGTCGTCAAGACCCTCTTTGAGGCTATCGTACTCGTCATCATTGTCGTGCTGCTCTTCCTCCAGAGCCCCCGCGCGGCTTTCATTCCATTGGTCGGCATCATCGTGTCGCTCATCGGTACTTTCGCTTTCATGTATGTGGCGGGCTTCTCGCTCAACCTCATCACGCTCTTCGCCCTCGTGCTTGTCATCGGTACTGTCGTCGATGACGCCATTATCGTGGTCGAGGCAGTCCAAGCCAAGTTTGATATAGGCTACAACAGCAGCCACATGGCAGCAAACGACGCCATCAAGGGCATCTCGGGCGCTGTCATCACTTCGTCACTCGTCTTCATGGCGGTGTTCATCCCGGTCTCTTTCATGGGCGGCACCTCTGGTGTCTTCTATCGCCAGTTCGGTCTCACTATGGCTGCGGCTGTCGGTATCTCGGCCATCCAGGCTCTCACCATGACCCCTGCGCTCTGCGCCATCTTGCTCAAACCTCAGAAGGAGGGCGAGCGCACTGGCTTCTGGGGCAGGTTCGGTAAGTCTTTCAACGCCGGCTTTGAGGGCTTGCAGAAGAAGTATAAGGTCTCTGTCCAGTTCTTCATCCAGCGCAAGAAGATCTCTGTCGTCATCCTCGGTCTCTCTATGGTTCTTCTCGTGTTCCTCATGGGTCGCACCAAGACGGGTCTTGTGCCTAATGAGGACCAGGGCATGGTCATGGTCAATGTCACCACTGCTTCCGGCAGCTCTCTCCACACCACTGGCGAAATTGTTGATGAGGTCGGTCGCCGAATCCTCAGCATCCCGGGCGTAGAGACCATCTCTCAGACTGCTGGTTATGGCCTTATATCTGGTGTCTCAACCTCTGCGGGCATGTACATCGTCCGTCTTAAGAACTGGAGCGAGCGTACTGACCCGAGCCAAAGCGCGACTGCCATCATCGGTCAGATTTATGCAAGGACGGCCGACATCAAAGACGCGTCTGTCTTCGCCATGAGCCCTGGTATGATTCCTGGCTACGGCACTGGTAACTCTATCGACCTCAACCTGCAGGACAAGAATGGCGGTGACATCACCACGTTCTACAACTACGCCATGCAATATATGGGTGTGCTCAACCAGCGTCCCGAGATTTCAATGGCCTACACCACCTTCGCGCTCAACTTCCCTATGTGGGAGGTCGATGTTGACCCCGCCAAGTGCAAGCGCGCCGGTGTCTCTCCCGCCTCTGTCCTCTCTTGCCTCGGCAGCTACTACGGCGGCTCTTATGTCTCCGACTTCAACAGGTTCTCTAAGATTTATAAGGTTATGATCGAGGCCGAGCCTTCCGCCCGTCAAGACGAGGCTTCGCTCAACTCGATGTTCGTCCGCATGAACAATGGCGAGATGGCTCCGCTCAGTCAGTTCGTTGTCATGAAGCGCGTCTACGGCGCCGAGGTGCTCAGCCGCTTCAACATGTACAACTCAATCGCCATCTCTGTCATGCCTGCCGACGGCTACAGCTCTGGTGAGGCTCTTGCGGCTGTCAAGGAGACTGCGGCTCAGGTCCTGCCAATGGGCTATGGCTATGACTTCGGTGGTATCAGCCGAGAGGAGAACAGCCAGAGCGGTCAGACCGGCCTTATCTTCGGCATCTGTATCGTCATGATCTACTTGCTCCTCGCAGCGCTCTACGAGAGCTTCCTCATCCCGTTCTCTGTCATCCTCGCAGTCCCGGCTGGCCTTATGGGCTCGTTCGTCGCAGCGAATATCTTTGGACTTGAGAACAACATCTACATGCAGACTGGTCTCATCATGCTCATCGGCCTTCTCTCTAAGACTGGCATCCTTCTCACTGAGTACGCCGTCGAGCGTCGCAAGGCTGGCATGAGCCTCATCTCAGCAGCCATGAGCGCCGCGCAGGATCGTCTCCGACCAATCCTCATGACTGTCCTCTGTATGGTGTTTGGCCTTCTGCCTCTCTGTATCGCGCACGGCGTAGGTGCTAATGGCAACAGGGCCCTCGGTACTGGTGTCGTCGGTGGTATGATTATCGGATCGTTCGCGCTCCTCATCTTCGTCCCTGTGCTCTTCGTAATCTTCCAGTGGATCCAGGAGAGGTTCACTCCGGCTCAGCCCGAACGCTCTGGCGATTGGCAGATTGATGAGGAGACTGAAGAGGAGGCTAAGAACCGTGCAGCCTACCTCGAGGAGAAAAAACGTGCTGAGCAAAATGGCCAGAACTAAGCCACGCCTGCTCTCCATTGTCTAAAAGTCATAATAAGATTCTCAAGATCATGCGCAATATATTCCTGCCAACTCTGGCTGTGGCTCTCACGCTCACCAGCTGCGGCATCTATTCAAAATATGAGGCGAAGACGGAGGTGCCCGACGGCCTCTTCGGTCAGGTGGACTCTCTCCAGACTCCAGCCGCCGAGGGCCAGAGCCTCGCCCAGATCGAGTGGAAGACCATCTTCACCGACCCCAACCTCCAGAACCTCATCACCGAGGTTCTCGCCAACAACCTTGACCTTCAGACCGCTCAACTGAACATTGAGCAGGCTCAGGCCTCTTTCAAGGCCAGCAAGTTGGCCTACGCTCCCTCGCTTGTGTTCAACCCCAATGGCGCCCTGAGTAAGTATAATGTCGATGGTGCAGATGTCACCAAGACTTACACTGTGCCTGTCACCCTCCAATGGCAGATTGACGCTTTCGGCTCCATCCGCAACACCAAGAGGTCCAGCGAGGCGAGTCTCCACGCCGCCGAGGATGCCCTCCAGGCAACGCAGACGGCCCTCGTGGCCAACACCGCCAGCCTCTACTACTCTCTGCTCATGCTCGACCGCCAGCTCGAGATTGCCGACAGCACAGCTCAGGCGTGGAGCGAGACCGTCGAGACAATGCACTCCATGATGGATGCCGGCATGGCCAATCAGGCCTCTGTCTCTCAGATGGAGGGTACCTACTACTCCATCCTCACTCAAGTGGCCGACCTCAAAGAGAGCATCAATCAGGTGCAGAACACCATCAGCCTCCTCTTGGCTAAGCCGCAACAGCACATTGCCCGCGGCCGACTTGAGGATCAGCACATCGACATTAATGTCAATGCAGGTCTGCCCCTCGACATCATCTCCAACCGACCTGATGTCCGCGCTCAAGAGCGTAACCTTGAGGCCTGTTTCTACTCTGCCAACGGCGCACGCTCGGCTTACTACCCCAGCATCACCCTTACTGGTCAGGCTGGCTGGACCAACCTTGTCGGTTCTGCCATCATGAATCCAGGCAAGTTCTTCTGGCAGGCTGCCGCAAGCCTTGTTCAGCCTATCTTCCAAAACGGTCAAATCCGTGCCCGTGTCAAGATTGCCGAGGCTCAACAAAAGCAGGCCGAGCTTAGCTGGACTAAGGCCGTCCTGACCGCAGGCAACGAGGTCAATGAGGCCCTTGTCAGCTGCCAGACAGCACGCCAAAAGACTGAACTCTATCAGAAGCAGGTCGAGGCTCTCACCTTGGCCTACGAGTCGACCGACCTCATGATGAAGCATGGTTCGACAACCTACCTTGAGGTGCTGACCGCAAAGCAGACTCTCCTCTCAGCTCAGCTGAGCCAGGCTGCCAATGTCTACGCCGAGCTGTCATCCCTCATCACTCTCTACCAAGCTGTTGGTGGAGGTACGAAATAAGTCATCGGTTCCACCGCCCATTCCGCTATTCGGGCGGTGGGTTAACCAGGCTTAATTCTATCTTGTGTTTTTTTGCCCCGCCCCCCTATCCGCACTTCTATGGATAGGAGGGCGGGGTTTTTGTTTTTTAACCGCTATAAATGTTTATCTGTTTTGAGGAGGATGTGTGAAGATTTTGGGAAGTGAATTTGGATTTCTATATATATATATATATATTCGCAGCCATATTAAATTTATTCTTATGACAAAGAAAGATGCATTGTTTCTTTTAAGAAACGAAATTTCAGAGTTTCATCACACATCCATTAACCCGTTTTCTAATCCATTTTGCAAAAGGAAGGTTTTAGAATATGTGTTTGCAAGTAGGGATGAGGGGGACTCTGACGATGAAATTGTAGACAGTCTACTGAACGAATTCTCAGAACGACAAACAGAGGAAGATCGAATAGAGTTTGAAACAAAGATTCAAGGTGTACTTTCGGTTTTGTCTATCTACGATAAGTGGAAAAAGTAAAGAATTACAGGGAAGTCCCAGTTAGGAGCTTCCCTGTATTTTATACAGCATAAGATGATACATATTGGCAATATAGTTGGATTTTCTAAGAGTGGACAGTATGGAATCTTGACAGAAGCAGGACGACGTGCCCACTATTTTAGTGTTGATGCTCGCAGCAAGTTGAAAAAGCATCAGTTTGTCGTGTTTTTTGATGAAACATCATTTATAGGTAATGTTATTCCACTTGAGGACTGTGTATTGGGTTTTGATGACGTTAATAAGACTGAAACCTATGTAAGGTTAGGAAATGGCGAAAAATTTTTTTTCTCTTGTGAAGCAGATCATTTCATTGTAGGACGGTTTTTGGAAGGCCTGCCATTGTTACCCTCTGAACCCAAATCGGCTTCAGAAAATGATTATTTAGAGTATATCAAGTGTTGTTTTAAGCAAGTCTATGAAACGTTTTCACATATAGGTGCTGCATATGGGCTTAAGTTAACTTGTTGGTATGTTGATTGTGAAGGAGATGGTGGGACAGGTTATGACGTTATTATAAGACTGCATATTGGAAGTCGGGACCCATACATTAAAGCTTTGCAAAGAGATCAGTTCGTGAAGATGTGTAATCTGGTGGAAGGCTGCTCTATTATGAAAGATAAGGCTCAGGCTGTTTTCCATGTCATGGAAGAAAAAGAAGCACAAGAGATAGTTGAAAGATGTAAAGAGTATTCTTATGAGATTAGTACAATGATTTATGACAATTATGATAAAGATGCGCACTTGGCAGTACTGCTGTATTCAGGTATAAAGAAGATGCAACGTGAATATTATTCGCAATATGAGGCAAATCATGATTTTATGCTCTATTGGTATTTAGACTATAAGAATGATAATCTGAATGATTGTGGGTTTGATGGAATTGAAGATGCTATATTAGATTCTAAGGTTTCTGCTCATAATAATGAGAATGCTAAGTATTGGAATAATATCTTGATGGGAGATTTGGTGACAAGTCCCCTGAGGAAATCATCAGTCATAAATCCAGACGATGAGCTTCCTTTCTGAAATATTATTTCATTGGTTTTTTTCGTGACATCTTTGAGTTCAAGCTAAACTGCACTGCTGACGAGGCTCTGACCCAAATAGACGAGAAAGGCTATGCTGCTGAGTATTCTGCCGACAGCCGAAAGATTTTCAAGATAGGTTGCAGCTTCTCGTCCGAGACCGGCACTGTGAGTGATTGGAAGGTCGCCTGAACCCATTTTGTCGCAGCGTTTGATTACTTTTGCCGAGCATTGGAACATGATGCCTTCGGCTACATAGCTGTGCATCCAAACTTCTTTCCAACTCATTCTTAGTCTCTACGAATCCAAGTGAACTACAAGTTAATACGCCCCCTACTCTCCCAGCGCATCCTCGTCCTCGATGGTGCCATGGGTTCTCTCATACAGGCCGTCGGTCTCACTGAGGCCGATTTCCGTGGCAATCTTTTCACAAGCCACCCGTGTCCCCTTATGGGTGACAATGACGTCCTTAGCCTGACACGCCCCGATGTCATTAAGGGCATTCACAGGCAATATCTTGAGGCAGGTGCAGATATCATTGAGACTAACTCATTCAATGCCACATCTATAAGTCAAGCCGACTATCAGATGGAGGCGCACGTCTATGAAATCAATGTGGCGGCTGCCCGCAACGCCAAGGAGGTGGCAGAAGCCTACTCCACCCCTGATAAGCCCCGTTTCGTGGCTGGCTCCATGGGCCCGACTAACAAAACAGCGTCCATGAGTCCCGATGTCAATGACCCGGGCTATCGCGCCATAACGTTCGACCAGCTTGTTGAGGCCTATGGCGAGCAGGTCCGTGGACTCTTAGACGGTGGTGTTGACGTGTTCCTCGTCGAGACTATTTTTGACGGACTTAATGCCAAGGCCGCCCTCTTCGCAATTGAAAAGGAGTTGGCCGAGCGAAATCTTGAGGATTTCCCTGTCATGGTCTCAGCTACTGTGGCTGACAAGAGTGGACGAATCCTTTCGGGCCAGACGCTTGACGCTTTCCTATACGCAGTCAGTCACATCGATTTGCTCACATTCGGTCTCAACTGCTCTTTCGGCGCAAGGGATATGATGCCCTACCTGACTGACATCGGCCGAAAGAGTCCCTTCTTTGTCTCCGCCTACCCCAATGCCGGACTTCCCAACCAGTTCGGTCAGTATGATGAGACCCCAGAGATGATGGCCGAAAAGGTTCAGGATTTCTTGGATCAGGGAACGGTTAACGTCATTGGCGGCTGCTGCGGAAGCACGCCGGCGCACATAGCGGCTATTGTCAAGAGGCTTGAGAACCACCACAAGCGCCACGTGCCAGCCGAGAGAAGCCACCTCATGCGCCTCTCAGGCATCGATGGCGAGGTAGTCTCAAAAGAGGTCAAGCCCTTCTATAAGATTGGTGAACGAACCAATGTGGCTGGTAGCCGCAAGTTCCTCCGCCTCATCAATGAGAAGAAATATGACGAGGCTCTCGACATTGCCCGAGCAGAGGCCGAGGCTGGCGCCGATGTCATTGACGTCAACATGGACGACGCTATGCTCGATGCGGCCCACGAGATGACGACTTTCCTCAATCTCATGGCCTCGGAGCCCGATGTGGCTCGCCTGCCTGTCATGATTGACTCGTCAAAATGGGAGGTGATAGAGGCCGGACTCAAGTGTCTACAGGGCAAAGCAATTGTCAACTCCATTTCACTCAAGAAGGGTGAGGAGGAGTTTCTCCGCGAGGCTGCCATCATCCAGAGCTATGGCGCGGCGGTCGTCGTCATGGCCTTTGACGAGGTCGGGCAGGCCACTTGTTTTGAACGAAGGACTGCGATTTGCGCAAGGGCTTATAAACTGCTGACGGAGAAGTTGAATTTCGAGCCGGCCGACATAATTTTCGACCCCAATGTCCTTGCCATCGCCACTGGCCTGCCCGAGCATGACGGCTATGCGGTGGATTTTATCAAGACGGTCGAGTGGATTAAAGCAAACCTCCCCTACGCCAAGATTTCGGGAGGCATTTCCAACCTCTCTTTCTCGTTCCGTGGCAATACGCACGTCCGCGAGAGTATGCACTCCGTGTTCCTTCACTATGCTGTGGCCAAGGGCATGGATATGGGCATTGTCAACCCTCAGGCCATGATTGCCTATGAGGACATTGAGCCTGAGCTCCGTGACAAGATTGAGGATCTCGTGCTCAACCGCCGGCCCGACGCAACGGATATCATGCTCTCGGTCGCCGAGCAATATAAGACAGGTGCGAAAACATCTGCCCCCGTAGCCAATGACGAGTGGCGCAATGCTCCTGTGCCTGAGCGACTTGCCTATGCCTTGCAAAAAGGTGTAACCGAGCACCTTGAGGCGGATCTTCAGGAGGCTATGTCGCTCTACCCGAGGGCTCTCGATATTATTGAGAAGCCTCTAATGGATGGCATGAACCGAGTGGGTGAACTCTTTGGCGCGGGCAAGATGTTCTTGCCGCAGGTGGTCAAGACTGCGCGTGTCATGAAAAGAGCCGTGGAGATCCTTCAGCCCGTCATTGAGGAGGAGAAGCGGGCCGCCGGGCAGGAGGGCACGTCTTCGGGCAAGGTTATCATGGCTACCGTGAAAGGTGATGTCCACGATATTGGCAAGAATATTGTCTGCGTTGTTCTCGCCTGCAACAATTTCCAAATAATCGACCTCGGCGTTATGGTTGAGACTCAGGCTATTGTTGATGCGGCTGTTAATGAGAAGGCCGATGCCATAGGTCTTAGTGGACTTATCACCCCGTCGCTCGACGAGATGATATCTGTTGTTAAGGCTCTCGATGCCAAGGGTCTCCAAATCCCTGTCATGATTGGTGGCGCGACGACCTCCGCCGTGCACACCGCCGTCAAGATTGCCCCTTGCTATCACGGTCCCGTCATATATGTCAAGGACGCGAGCCAAAACGCCTATGTGCTTAATTGCCTGCTCTCTGGCGATAAGACTTTCCTTACCAATCTGCGTGCGGAGCAGGAGAGACTGAGGCAAGAGAACGCTAATGCACGCCCCGCCGAGATGTCTGATGCCGAGGCTCGCAAGTATGCGCTCAAAACGGATTGGCCCTCTGTCCCTATGATCGCACCCAATTCGCCCGGTGTGAACATATTCCACCGCGTTGATCTCAATGAGCTTGTGCCCCTCATCAACTGGCGTATGTTCTACCACGCCTGGAAGGTCGTTGAGAAGTCCGATGAGGCAGCCAAACTCCGTGCAGATGCTGACAAATATCTCAAACAACTGATTGACGACCACCTGACAGAGGCTCATGCCATTGCCGGCCTTTTCCCCGCCAATTCAACGGGCGATGACACCGTGACGCTCTACACTGATGAGTCACGCACCAAAGTGCTGACCTCTTTCACTTTCATGCGTCAGCACGCTCGCTCTGAGCAAGGGGGCGCATGCCTCTCTCTCGCAGACTACGTGGCGCCTGCCGGATTTCCTGACCACATAGGCCTCTTTGCCGCAACTGCCGGGGTCGGGTTGAAGGAGTATACTGACAAGTTGAAAGCTGGGGGTGACGATTACTCGGCCATCATGTTGCAGCTTTTGGCGGACCGACTGGTCGAGGCTCTCTCCGAGTGGCTCCATTATCAAGTCCGCACAAAGCTCTGGGGCTTCTCTCCCGACGAGAAATTGGATGCTGCCGAAATCCTACGCGGCCATTATCAGGGAATTCGTCCAGCCATAGGCTACCCCATCTCGCCAGACCATTCGCACAAGACCATCCTCTTCGATGCGCTCAATGTGTCGGCCCAAATCCCCATGATTCTCAATGACTCGCTGATGATGGAGCCTGCCTCGTCAGTCTGCGGCTTCTATTTCTCGCACGCCTTCACGCGCTATTTCTCCGTGGGACGTGACGCTCCTCAGGAGGTTTAAATCTTGAATATAATCTTCACGTGCCCCTTGCTTTGTAAGATAAATTATCTAACTTTGCACCCGAAAGACGAAGAGGGACTTGTCCCTGACTCTTTTTCAAGATAAATCCCGGGCCTATAGCTCAGTTGGTTAGTAGCATCTGACTCATAATCAGAGGGTCCTTGGTTCAAGCCCAAGTGGGCCCACTTTATTCGGGATTAACGCCCTGTCGCTCCACAAAAGTGACAGGGTTTTTTCTTTTCAACAAATCCCTATTACTCTGCAAACCTCTTTCAATATATGGCAAAAGATGTCTACGGTAAGGCTCTCCGAGCCTATTTCGATGGCGACCACAAGGCCAAGCTGACCGTCATGAGCGATGTGGCCGAGACTGACTACTGGCCACTCTCCGAGTTCTTCCATTCGTGGGACGAGATGGGGGACATTGAGCGTAGGGCTCTCACTTTAGCCTGTGGCCGAACCCTTGATGCCGGTGCGGGCAGTGGCAGCCACTCCCTCTGGCTCCAGGGTAACGGGATTGACGTAGACGCTTTAGACATCTCGCCCGAGGCTGCCAACATAATGCGCGAACGCGGGGTCTCCAATGTCATTGAGGGAGACTTCTTCTCTTTTGAGGCCCAAGGCAGGTATGACACTCTGCTATTTCTCATGAATGGTGTCGGCCTTGCCGGTTCTGTTGATGGCCTCGACGCCTTCCTCTCGCGCTGCAAGTCGCTCCTTGCGCCCGGAGGACAGATGCTTATGGACTCGTCCAACCTCATCTACCTCTATGAGAATGAGGATGGCAGCTACTCCTTGCCCCTCGGAGGTAGATACTATGGCGAGCTGACCTACACGTATAAGTTCCGCGGCTTGCAATCCGAGCCTTTCGACTGGGTGTTCGTTGACCCTGAGACTCTTGAGGATGCCGCCCGCCGCCATGGCCTAAAGATGGAAATCGTCTCAGAGGGCGAGCATTACGACTACCTCGCCCGCCTCGTGGTGAATGAATAGGCCTGTCTCTCCCAATAAAGTGACTCCCCTCGCAACTTAAATCATAAACATAATGGCACATCTGTCATCTGTCATCATACCCAATAAGAGCCTCCACATCTTCGACCTTGGCAACGTACTCTACAAAGTGGACGCCCGCCTCTCCATGGCGGCACTTGAGAGGCTCGGCATGCCTCATCTCGACGGCCCTGTCTCCAACAGCCACGCCGCTGGTGGCGTTTTCGGCCCCTATTGTGATGGCCTTGTCTCAACCGATGATTTCATAAGCGGTGTCCGAGAGATGTGCCGCCTGAACCCTGGCACGTCAGATGAGCAAATCGTCGAGGCTTGGAATGCCATGCTTATCGGTTTTGACAGAGACTCAATTGAGACGCTCAGGCAAGTGCGTGCCCAAGGCCATAAGGTTGCGCTGCTCAGCAACTGCAACGAGCTTCATGCCACTCATTGCCGCGAGGAGTTCGCTCGCCTTTTCCCCGACTTCGGGTCGTTCGACTCCCAGTTCGACAAGGTCTTCTTCTCGCAGGAGATTAAGATGTCTAAGCCCGTCCCGGCCACTTGGCAACTCGTGCTGGAGGCAATGGGTGTGTCAGCATCCGCCGCCGCCTTCTATGACGACTCGCCAATAAATACGGCTCAGGCCGAGGCCCTCGGGGTCAAGTCCGCCCTGTTTTGCCTCTAATTGACGACTCCTGACCAGCCTCACAGGAGGCTATGCCCCCCACCCTGCGTGTCTGTCAATATTTTACGTCAAAATCAACGTGAAAAAAACAGCCACTTCACATTGGAAATCAAACAAAACCACTAACTTCGCGGCTGATTATTATCCGACAATGCGTGCGGATGGTGTCGCGATGACATCTTGGTCAGGGTGTGAGCCGGCGTTGTTGAAGTTGGACAAAAGGAACGCATAAGGCTCAGATGCAAACACTTACATGGCTAACGCACGCGAAGTTTAAGTAATAAGCGTTATTAATCCTTTCACAAAAAAAGACTGTGGATACTTTAAGTTACAAGACCGTGTCGGCCAACAAGGCCACCGTTGATAAGCAGTGGCTGCTCATCGACGCTACGGATCAAGTCCTCGGCCGCCTCGCTTCTAAGGTTGCGAAGGTTGTCCGTGGCAAGAACAAGCCCAACTTCACGCCTCATGTAGACTGCGGCGATAATGTCGTCATCGTCAATGCCGACAAGATCCGCCTCACTGGCAACAAGCTCTCGGGCAAGGTTATCTATTCTTACTCTGGTTACCCCGGTGGCCGTCATGACAAGACCGCTGGCGAGATCCTCGAGAAGGATCCACGCAAGCTCATCGAGCACGCTATCAAGGGCATGCTCCCCAAGAACCGTCTTGGCGACAAGCTCCTCCGCAACGTTCACGTCTACGTCGGCGCAGAGCACGATCATGAGGCTCAGCAACCCAAAAAGATTGACCTTAACGAGATTTACTAATGGCAGAAGTAACCAACGCACTCGGCAGGCGTAAAGCTGCCGTCGCTCGCGTATACCTCACCGCAGGCAAGGGCGAGATCAAGATCAACAGCCGTGACATCGAGAACTACTTCCCCGACAAGAACCTCCAGTTCATCGTCAAGCAGCCTCTCGCAACCCTCGGCGTAACTGAGAACTACGACGTCAAGGCTAACCTCGACGGCGGCGGCATCAAAGGCCAGGCTGAGGCTCTCCGTCTCGCCATCGCCCGCGCCCTCGTCAAGATCAATGCCGAGGACAAGCCCGCCCTCAAGGCAGAGGGCTTCATGACCCGCGACGCACGCGTCGTCGAGCGCAAGAAGCCTGGTCAGCCCAAGGCTCGCAAGAAGTTCCAGTTCAGCAAGCGTTAATATTCACCTGCTGACTCTTGAAGCGATGCCGATTTTCGGCTCGCACAGTGAGTGTTTAGTATCTAAACCCGTCGGATGCTGGCTTAAACCTTTCCGCCAAGCCTACCGGCAGGTTGCAGAAACAGAAGGTAAACAACCCCAAAAAAGACAAAATGTCAAGAACAAGTTTCGATCAGCTTTTGGACGCAGGCGTTCACTTCGGACACCTGAAGCGTAAGTGGAACCCCGCCATGAAGCCGTACATCTTCATGGTCAAGAACGGAATCCACATCCTCGATCTCCATAAAACTGTAGCCAAAGTTGACGAGGCCGCTGAGGCCCTCAAGCAGGTTGCTAAGTCCGGTCGCAAGGTGCTCTTCGTAGCCACCAAGAGGCAGGCCCGCGACATCGTCGCCGAGAAGGTCGGCGCTGTCGGCATGCCTTTCGTTGTTGAGCGCTGGCCGGGTGGTATGCTCACCAACTTCCCTACCATCCGCAAGACCGTCAAGAAGATGGGCTCTCTTGATAAGCTCATCGCCGATCCCGTTTTCAACAGTCTTTCTAAGAGGGAGAGGCTCCAGATCAACCGTCAGCGCGAGAAGCTCAACAAGAACCTCGGCTCTATCGCCGACCTCAACCGTCTGCCGGCTGCAATGTTCGTTGTCGATGTAACCAAGGAGCACATCGCAATCAAGGAGGCTAACCGCCTCTCTATCCCTGTCTTCGCTATGGTCGACACCAACTCAGATCCTTCTGACGTTGACTACGTTATCCCTGCTAACGATGACGCCTCTAAGTCTATCGAGCTCATCCTCGACATCATGACTCAGGCCATCCGCGAGGGTCTCGAGGAGCGCAAGGCCGAGAAGCTCGACGACAACGACGCTGAGGAGAACACCGAGAAGAAGCAGCCCCGTAAGGCTGGCGCTCGCAAGGCTGCCAACACCGAGGCCGCTGCCGAGGAGGCTCCCAAGGCTGAGTAAGGTCCGCAACCCCTATCCTTGACCACTTTGGTCAGATGTAGGACTGTGTGACTACTACAATTTAAAGACGCCCGCGCTGCTGCCACGATTCCCGCGGCCGTGCGGGCGTCTTTCTTTTTCCCAGTTCAAGTAAGTTACCCTAATCAACAAAAAAATAATTGCAATTATGGCAATCACAGCACAAGACGTCAAGAAGCTCCGCGACCTGACCAACGCAGGCATGATGGACTGCAAAAAGGCACTCACCGAGGCTAACGGCGATTTCGACCGCGCACGCGACATTCTCCGTGAGCGTGGACAGCTCGTCGCTGCTAAGCGCGCTGACCGCGAGGCTAAGGACGGCGTAGCAATCGCAAAGGTTTCTGCCGATGGCAAGCACGGCGCTGCCATTATCCTCAACGCTGAGACCGACTTCGTTGCAGAGAATGAGAAGTTCCTCACTCTCGCTAACGCCATTCTCGATCTCGCTTGCGAGCAGATGCCCGCTGACCTTGAGGCTCTTAAGGCTCTCTCTCTCAACGGCCACACCGTCGCTGAGAACGTCAACGAGCTCACCGGTGTCATCGGTGAGAAGATTGACCTCTCTGCCTACCAGCAGATTGACGCAGAGTGCGTAGCTATCTATGTTCACAACAAGAAGATCGCTGCTGTTGTTGGTTTCAACGAGGCAGTTGAGGCTGAGGTTGGCAAGAAGGTCGCTATGCAGATCGCTACCATGAGCCCTGTCGCTGTTGACAAGAGCCAGGTTCCACAGGAGACCATCGACCATGAGCTCGAGGTAGGCAAGGAGCAGGCTCGCAACGAGGGCAAGCCTGAGGCTATGATTGAGAAGATCGCTATGGGCCGTCTCAACAAGTTCTTCAAGGAGAGCACCCTCGTTGAGCAGGCATTCTTCGCTGGTGACGGCGATGAGAGCAAGCTCACTGTAGGTCAGTACCTCGCTACTGTCTCTAAGAGCCTCAAGCCCGTCTCTATGATCCGTCTCGCTCTCGCCTAATCTTTCTCAGGCGACCTGCGTAAGGTCTATGACTAATATCAATCCCCGTGGGGCTATTGCCTCCACGGGGATTTCCTTTTTCTCTCAATGGCCTCTTTTCTCCATATGACGGTGGTTTTGAAGAATGATATTCTGCTTGCTCGCATCAGAGCCGCACGTTTTTAGAAAAAGGCTCTACTTCTCCTCTCCCCCTTTTTCCCTATCTTTGCAACCATAAAGATTTTTATTCGCAAAAGAACTAAACGTAATTTGTCGCAATGCCGTCTGTCGCTGAAATTCTCCGTAATCGTAAAGAGGCCGGTTTCTCAATTGAGGTCCTACCGCCAGTCAAGGGTAAAGGAACGTCTAAATTGATGGCTGACATTGAGAAGATGAGTAAATTCAATCCCCTCTTTGTCAATATAACGGTCCATCATTCCGAGCCGGTATACACACCTGCCGAGGGTGACACGCTGCGAAAGACGTTTGTCCGCAAAAGACCTGGCACTGTGGCCGTGGCTGCCGCCATTCAGCATCGTTTTGGCATCCCTACAGTCCCGCATATCATTTGCCAGGGCTTCACCCCGGAGGAGACTGAATACAGCCTCATTGACCTTAATTTCCTTGGCATTCATGACCTTTTCCTGCTTCGTGGTGATAATGACAAGGAGACTGTTGTCCCACGTGAGTTGTCCCATAAGCATGCCACGGATCTCATTGCGCAGGTCAATGACTTCAATAATGGCATATCGATTGATGGTCAGGCTATTGACAAGCCAGAGGTTAAGTTCACTTTCGGAGTGGCTGGTTATCCTGAGAAACATGCTGAGGCTCCCAATATGCGCAGCGATATAGATTGGCTTAAGAAAAAGGTCGATCTTGGAGCGGAATATGTTATAACTCAGCTCTTTTATAATAACGAGTATTTCTATCGTTTCCGCGATGCTTTGGCGGCCGAGGGTGTCAATGTCCCTATTGTCCCAGGCCTAAAGCCCATCAGCCGCAAGACGCAGCTCTCTGTCCTGCCCAGGGTCTTCTCAACAGAAATCCCGACTGAGCTCGTCGAGAAGATAAATGCTGCTAATGATGAGGATGTCAAGGCCATTGGTCGTGACCATCTTCTTGCTCAGGCGGCAGACCTCAAAGCCCATGGCGTCCCATGCGTCCATTTTTACACCCTTGGGGCTGTGGACACCGTATGCTCTGTCGCTACAGAACTTTTCATGTAACCGATAGTATAGCCAAATAAAACGCAGCCGAGGCGCAAACCACTGTCAAAAGTGGGATGCGCCTCGGTTGTGCGTTTTTTCTCCGTCCTATGCCTGCTCCTGAATCCGCCTCAGGACGCTGTCTGCTATCCATTCCGCGCCCTTGAGCCTGTCGTGCAGAAGGATAATGCTCCCGTCCCTCATGCGGCTCTCTATCCGCCTCAAGACTTTGCTGCGAGGCACGTCACGGGTGTCAAGTGAACGAACGTCCCACCCAACCACGGTGTGGCCTGTCTTTCTCATCAGGCTTCGCAAGAAATGAGGAGTAACGCCAAGTGGCGGGCGGAACAACGTGGGTCTTATTCCGCAAGCTCTCTCTATGGCGTCGTCTGTCTTGCTAATCTCTCGCTCCAAGTGAGAACTCCCCCGGAAATTAGCCCACGGTGAGTGGCGCCATGTGTGGTTGCCAACTATATGTCCGCATTTCACTATCTCTTTCACAATCTCAGGATGGCGTTCCACTTTCTCGCCAATCAAGAAGAATATCGCGCGGTGGTGGTGACGCTGAAGGACGTCAAGCACAAGAGGCGTCGTCTCGGGGTCTGGTCCGTCATCAAAGGTCAGCAAAATCTTTTGACCCTCTGGCAGCGAGAATGGCAGGCTCGATTTGTTTTGTGGAAGTCTGCAAATCGCATTGACGAGTATTCCACTCCTGATGTCGGAGACCCCATATGCAAAAATGGCTAACCCTATGATAACAATCACAAGGGTCAGCCCTATCAAAATGCCGCTTTGCATGCTAAGCTTTTTGCGCTAAGCTTTCTTCAGCCAGCGTTGTTTCCATTCGGCAAAGAAGTCTGGGTCTGCATATTGCACTTCGCCCTCGGCTGTCATGAACATCTGTGTGGTCTGCCCTGTAGCCATGACAGCCATATCCTCTTTGCGGTATATGACATACTCGAAGATGAGTTTTGCGCCCTCTGTGTATATATACCTTGTCTCTATTATGGCCACGTCGCCGCATTTAAGGCTCTGTTTGTAGTCTATGGTCAGATTGACCACCGGGGCCACATAGCCCGTGCGGAAATAGTCCGCGTAGCCCACGCCAGGGTATGTCTTGCCGAAGTGTTCGCGACCATCTTCCATATAAGCCACGTAGCTGCCATGCCACGCCACTTTCATCATGTCCACATCGCTGAAGCGTACCAACACCTCGGTGCGGTCGGTCAGCGCCGCGTCATGCAGTTTGAGTCTTTTTGTAATCACTTGTGCCTCTGTTTTTATAGCCGCAATCAGGTGCTATTCCGGTGTGGCCACTTTCATCTTGCCCTGAGCAATGACCTCATCGCCAATGCGCACGCAGATGCCGACCAATGAGACATCACCTATGCGTGCCTCCATGCTGATGGTGGTCCTGACCTCTTCGCCCACTTTGGGCAGCCTCAGAATCTCAAATTTGTTTATTGAGCCAATTAGTCCGATGGGCACTTTCTTGCCTTGGCTGACGTAGTCATACCCGATGTGGAGTGCCCCGCTCTGGGCTGTGTGCTCAATCAGGGCACCATCCATTAGCTTGCCGTCTTCCACGAATATGCTGCCGCCGTCTATGGTCAGGCCCGTCTCGCTTTTCTCCTCAGTAAAGCTGTAAAGCTTGTCTACCATCACTATCGGATCGCGCTGGGGAATATAACCGCAAATCTCTTCTTTGCCGTTTAAAATCATCTCTTTTGTTTATTGGGTGTGTTTTTAACGGGCGCAGCCACGCCGCGTTTTTTTGATGTTACGCTGCGTGGCCGCTTTGCCTGTCGTGTGTGCCGATTCTCTGTCCAACTTGGCAGCGCATGTCCCACGAGGGGAAATGCTCAGCCAATATTTTGAGTCCTCTCGCTCACCAAGTCGACCAATGCGCCGAACGTCTTGATGTTTTTGAGGTCGCTCTTGTCCAGTTTCACGCCAAACACTTTATCAATCAAGACCACGAGGTCTACTGTGTCGAGGCTGTCGAGACCCAGCGTGTCAAATAGGCTCGCCTCTCGGCACACATCCTCCTCGCTTATCTCGAATTCATCAACCAGCGCTTCCTTTAGCGCAGTCTCTACCTCGTTGCTTTCCAAAACCTTATGTCTCTTTCTTGTTACTCCTTCTGTAGTTTTAGCCCTAAAGGCTAAGGCTAAGTGTAGAGTCCGCCGTTGATTGAGATGACCTCACCTGTGATATAGCTTGCCTTGTTAGACGCCAAGAAGGCCACAAGGTCGGCCACCTCTTCAGGCTCGCCAAATCGGTTAGCGGGAATCTGCTTCTTCAGGCTCGCCTCGTCCAGCTCCTTCGTCATGTCTGAGTGGATGAAGCCGGGGGCTACGGCATTGACGGTGACGCCCTTGCGCGCCACCTCTTGTGCCAAAGCTTTGGTGGCTGCCATCAGTCCGCCCTTTGAAGCGGAGTAGTTGGTCTGGCCTGGGAGGCCCTTGAGACCGCTCAAAGAGACCATGTTGACAATGCGGCCCCACTTCTTGACGAGCATGGGCTGGAGCAGCGGGGTGGTGACGTTGTAGAAACCGTCAAGCGTGATGCGAAGCACTGTGCTCCAATCCTCGTAGGGCATGAAGCACATCAGGTTGTCGCGCCTGATGCCGGCGTTGTTGACAACGACTGCCACATACTCGCCTTTGTGGCTCTCTTGCCATCCGGTGATTGCTGCTGTGGCCTCCTCGCGGTTGGCTACGTCAAATGGCAGGAGTTCACCGTCCGACCCGGCCTCGCGAACCATGCGGAGGGTCTCCTCCGCCTCGGCCTGACCCTTGCGATAGTTTATTATTATGGTGTAACCCTCGCGGGCGAGAGCCACACAGACAGCCCGGCCAAGACCTCGGCTGCCGCCTGTTACCAGTGCGTACATATCGTTTATATCAGTCTGTTTTTACTGTTTCTGCCGCCTTAGCCGCTTGTCGGGCCGCTTGCGGGCGCATTAGGCGCGAATTTACTAAGTTTTTCCGAATTGAGGGCTAATCGATAAGCCCGCGGGCGGGGGTGACGGATATGATGCTGTCCACCACATAGACGCTTATGCCGCGCCATGGCAATGCGCCCTTATACTCTTTGTAGTGGAGCTCGAGGTTTTTGCCCGAGCAGCGCATCAGTGAGTCGGCAACTTCCTTCTTCTCGACAGAGAAGACGAACTCGTTGGAATATATGCCGTTTGTCTCGCCCGACTTGCTCGCCCCGCGCAGGCCGCTTTGGATTATCTTGCCTTCGTATGTCTTGAAAATATAGCCCTTGTGGGTAATGTAGTTGAGCTCTCCAGCCTTGACGCCTTCGCCAAAGACCCAGTAATATTTAAATCCGATGAACCCTGCCAAAATGAGCAGTACCACGACTCCGGCTATGCATCCGACTTTTTTCATGATGTTCTTTATTTGGAGATTATTATGTGATTTCGATGTTAAATGTTGCATTATCGCTCGCCCGCGTGCAGATAGTTCATGAGCGAGTCGTAGTTGTGGCGCAAAAGGTCAGGCCCTTGAGCGATGGCGTAGCTGCCCATGTAGGCTGCGGTCTCATAACCATGCCTCTCTAATGTCTCAATGACCGGGTATGGGTCTTGCTGCGCTATTTTGACAAAGACGGTTATCGTGTCGGCCTCCGAGGCGGATAAAATGCTGACAATCTTGGCGCCAGACATCTCCATGATTGAGGCTAAACGTCCCACCTCGTAGTCAATGGCCCGCATGGTGATCCGCACGGTCGCCCCAGGTGTGTCGGCGCCTGCCGTTTCCGCCATCATCTTCAATGTCTCGCGGCGGTCTGCCACGCCAAGCAAACGCCCGCCGTCGTCAATCACGGCCACTGAGTCGCGTCCGCTTTCGGCGAATAGCCTTAAAAGTGTGGTGGGCGCGTCTGCCGCTCTCATCGGCTCGGCTTGCTCAGCCTCATCGCCGCATGTCGCGCCGGCAGCGGCTCCGCCATTGTTACTCACCATCCCGATATATCTGCCAGAATCGTCGATGACGGCTATGCTTTCACGCCCACTGGCCGCCATCTCTTCCAAAGCTTGTGAGTATTCCGCCCCCGCGTGGAGCACAGGGGTCTCGACCATCACTCTCTCTAATGACAACATTCTTTTTTCTCTCTTTTCTTTTCTCAAGAACGCGTATATTTGCGCTCTAATGGCTCTCTGCGTCTTATTTTGCCAAGGCAATTTTAACCCTTTCTTCGCAATGGGACAAATCGTCGGTGCGTTTTTTTAGTGCGGCGTGCCATTTTATTATTGACAACACAGATGACTAAGCTTAGCGTTAACATCAACAAGATTGCCACCATCCGTAACGCCCGTGGCGGCAACAATCCGGACGTTGTCCGTGCGGCTCTTGATATTGAGTCTTTTGGCGCAGACGGGATTACTGTCCACCCGCGCCCCGATGAGCGACACATTCGCCGCTCTGATGTCATCGACCTTAAGCAGGTCCTCACAACCGAATTTAATATTGAGGGTAATCCTGACCAGCGTTTCATGGAGCTCGTGCTCCGTGTAAGACCTACGCAGGTGACTCTCGTCCCTGATGCGCCGGACGCCCTGACCAGCAGCGCGGGGTGGAACACCAAGGCTAACCTTGAGCATCTTACCGATCTCGTCTCGCAATTTAAGGACGCGGGTATCCGTACCTCCATTTTTGTCGATCCCGATGTCGAGATGGTCGAGTATGCAGCCAAGACAGGCACTGACCGAATCGAGCTTTATACAGAGCCCTATGCATCGGCCTATCCCACTGACCCCGAGAAAGCTGTGGCGCCTTTTGTCGAGGCTGCCAAGGCTGCAAAGGGATTAGGCCTCCATGTCAATGCGGGACATGACCTCTCTTTGGTCAACCTCGGCTTTTTCCTGGAGTCTATCCCATTTATCAAGGAGGTCTCTATCGGTCACCAGCTCATATGCGACGCTCTTTACCTTGGTCTTAAGGAGACTGTGGCGCAGTATAAGAAGATTACTGATTCTGTAAAATTGTAGCCGCCTCTCGCTCCTTAAGCCGCCTACCCCACTTTCCCCCATGAGCTTTAAGCACATTTGGCTTATCCTGCTGACGCTCTTGTCAGTCTGCTCTCCACTTAGCGCAGTGGAGAGGGCGGCCAACTCTGTGCTTGCCTCGGGAACTTGGCGTAAGGTGTCTGTCTCGGCGTCGGGCATTTATTGTCTCACCCCGTCCGACCTCGCCGCCATGGGGTTCTCCGACCCCTCTAAGGTCAGAGTCTATGGAGCTGGCGGCCGACATCTTGCTTTTGCGGCAGGAAAAGATGAGCGCGATGACCTCTACCCTATCCCTGCACTCCATACTTCGCAAGGTGTTCTTTTTTATGCGGAAGGCCCTGATTCTTGGGCCTGTTCAACGAGTGGGACGTATTCGGCTGACTTTAACCCCTATTCGCGCCACGCTTATTATTATTTGACGACGGGAGAAGTATCCGATTCCCCCAGTGTAGCCGAAACACCATCTGCCGAGTCCTCTCTAACCATCTCGACCTTCGACAACCTTTACGTCTATGCTCCGAGGGACTTGAACATCGGCAAGATGGGCCGCAGGTGGTTCTACTCTAAGGCTTGCTCGTCAAGTGCCAGCTCACTCTCTGCCTGCCCGTCTATGTCATGCGTGGCTGGCTCCACTGTGCGCCTCTCGCTTGAGCTGGCGTCTAAGCTTTTGAAGTCAAACTCAGTCACTGTCGATGTTGACGGTTCGCAAGTTTTGTCTTCCTCCGTCTCTTCCAACACGTCCATAACTTCCAATTATTCGACGTGTAACCTGTCAACCTCCTTCTCGTCTGAGTCCGATGCCATTTCTACTGTAAAATTGCAATTCGGTTTCTCAGCAACGACAGAGGCCGTCTATTTGGGCAGTTTGACACTCTCCGCCCGTGCTCCGCTTGCAATGCCAAGCTCGCAGCTCCTCTTCAGGACTACTGAGCAAAGGTCAGCATCTGGAGCTGTGACGTTCACTATTGAAAATGCGACGTCGGACCTTGTGGTGTGGGATGTTACTTCACCTTGGGCAATAACAGAGTGCCAGACTACGGTCTTTAGTGGTAGGGCCTCATTCTCTGCCAAAGCTGGAGCTCTCTGCGAATATGTAGCTTTTTCGCCATCTGGCATTTTCCCCTCGCCCACTGACTGTGGGGCTGTCTCTTGCCAAAACCTTCACGCTCATTCGTCTGTCAATTATTTGGTTGTCACAAACTCCACCTATAAGTCTTACGCACAGAGACTGTGTGACATTCATGCGCGCCAAGGCCTGTCAACGCGGGTGGTGGATGTGGATGAGATTTTTGAGGAGTTCTCTGCTGGCCGACCTGAGGCAATGGCCGTGCGTGACTACATCAAGATGATATATGACCGCGGCCTTGGCTCTGCCAATGGTTTGCAAAATGTATTACTCTTTGGCTCCGGCTCGTATGATAATTTTGACCGGTCCTCAAACACGAATGTTGTCCCGACTTACCAAAGTTTGGCCTCTGATGACATTGTGCAGAGCTACTGCACTGATGATTTCTTCGGATGGCTCGAAGACGGTGAGGGAGGCAGCGACCTCAATAACACGGTGGATGTCGGTCTTGGGCGCATACCGTGCGTCACGACGAGTCAGGCTGAGACCTATGTGTCTAAGGTTGAGGCCTATGTCAATAACCAGACTCAGGGCTCCTGGCGATCTAAGGCTGTGTTTATAGGTCAATCTGGTGACTCAAATGAGCATCAGGGGTATGCCATCCGCCAATCCTCTAATTTCGAGGATGAGAATCCCGACATGGATGTCGTAAGGGTGTTCTCTGAGTCCTTTGACAGGGTGGTGACATCAACAGGCTCAACATATCCTAAGGCAGTGGCGCTGGCTCGCAACTATATGCAGTCTGGTTGCTCGCTTTTTCATTTCACAGGCCATGGTGGCGCAAGTAGTTCTGGTGAGGGCTATTTCGATTCCGACTACCTCGCTAATTTGACAAATGGCGGCAAGGAGTTTATCCTTGTGGCGGCCACGTGCGTAATGGGGCCTTTTGACTACCAGCCGGAGAATTGTTCGTCTGTAGCCATTTTTAATCCTGATGGGGGTGCGATAGCAGTCTTGTCAGCTACTCGAGAGACTTATGGAAACGGAAACTACACCACGACGAGGTCTTTCTGCAAAAACGCATATACACAAAAGTCTGATGGTGAACTGTATTCCATGGGATATGCCTTCAGGCAAAGCAAGAATGTCAGTTCCTATTCCATTAACGCGCTTAAATATGTCTTGTTCGGTGACCCCGCTCTCACTGTGTCAATCCCTACTCAACTTTACGCTCAGCTCGACAGCGTCAATGGGGTGGCTGCCGATGAGGTGACGGAACCCATCAAGGCTCTGGAGAATTGCGTGTTGCGAGGCTCAATCCGAAATGCTGACGGTTCTCTCTGCTCCACTTTCTCAGGCAAGGCTGTCGTCTCTCTGTATGATAAACGGGTTGAACGCCAAACAAGTGGTGTCGCCAGTGGCACGCCGATATCCTTTGATGAGTGGGGCGCCAAATTATTCTCTGGCGAGGTCGAGGTAGCTAATGGCGAGTATACGACATCTTTCATCCTCTCCAAAGAGTTTGACCTCTCTGTCGGCTACGGACGATTGACTGTCTATGCGTCAGCGTCAGACGGTAGGGATGCCATGGGCGCGACGGACCAAATCCTTGTTGGCGGATTCTCCGATGATTCTATGGATGATGACCAAGGGCCAGTAATAAGTGCGTGGGTCGATTATGAGAGGGATGATAATGACAATATAATCGGGTCTACGCCAATTCTTTTCGCCATCATATCCGATGAGCAAGGTGTGAACATCTCTGGTCAGGGTGTCGGTCACGACATCTCGCTCGTCTTGAATGGCGACAGGACATCGGCCGTGTCTCTCAATGACTATTTCCAATATGAGGAGGGCAGTCACACATCCGGTCTCGTCTCTTACCCTCTCTCCTTAGCTGGCAATCAAGAGGTTTCCATGACCATAAAAGCGTGGGACAATCTTAATAACTCATCAGAGGAGACTATCAATGTCAATCTTTCCGAGTCGACCGGCATTGTTATTTCTGGTTATGCCTCGATAGCAAACGGATGTCTGTATCTCGACTTCTCCTCAAACGCCATCGGAGACAGACTGTCAGTCCGTTCACGCCTCTACTCACTGACGGGGCAGCTCATTCTACTCTCTGACTGTCAGACTCCACAACGCAACGGACAAGGCTCCTACTCGGCTCGAATTCAGACAGGTGTCCTCCCGTCTGGTGTCTATGTGCTCAAGGTCGATGTTGAGTCAAATGGTAAAAATGGCACATTGTCGAGAAAAATATTCGTCAAGGCACAATAAATTCGCGCAATCGGCGTTTACATACGATATAGTTTAACCACAAGAATAACCGAGATATCCTAATATTCCCGATGAAAGACAAACTCAAAATACTTGCGGCGTCATTCGCACTGATGGCCCCTGCCAGCCTGCTCGCGCAGGAAACGTCCTACACGACCATCTCAAGCGACTATAACCCAATCCCCTCAAGCGTGCAGATGCTCAACATCGCGCCCGAGGCCCGCGGCTCTTCGCTTGGTGACGCCGGTGTGGCCACGACTCCAGACATCAATTCGCAATATTGGAATCCGGCCAAGTACATCCGCATGGACAGCAAATGCGGAGCGGCTCTTTCGGTCACCCCATGGCTGCGAAACATCATCTCGGACATCAATCTCTTTAGCCTCATGGGCTACTATAAGATTGACAACCGCAACTGCGTCTCGATGGGCATACGCTACTTCTCGCTCGGAACTCTCCAATTCTACAACGACAAAGGTAACGAGGAGGGCTCCTACAAGCCTAACGAGTTCGCCATCGACGCCGCCTACTCACTCGCCCTCTCGCGAATTGTCTCTGGCGCCATCGCCCTGCGTTACATTCATTCCGACCTCGGCTTCCAATATGGTGATGACGGCTACTCAAAGGGCAATGCCTTCGCTGCCGACATTGCTTTCTATCTCAAGAAGCCTCTGACCATCGGACGCAACAAGGCCGATTTCATGGCAGGCATCAACCTCTCTAACATAGGTAGCAAAATCAGCTATGACGATGGCCAGACCAATGAGTACCTCCCTGCCAACTTGCGCCTCGGTGTCGGTTTCTGGTATCAGATTGACAAGTATAACAAGATTGGCGGAACGGTCGACTTTAACAAGCTGATGGTGCCTACACCTGACTACCACTCGGACTCGTCTGACGATGATATGTATAACCGCAAGCAGGCCTATTACAGCAAGTCGGTCATCTCTTCACTTTTCAAGAGCTTCGCAGACGCCCCCGGCGGCGCGAAGGAGGAGTTCCAGGAGGTTGACATCTGCGCCGGCGTTGAGTACACATACAACAACATGTTCTCTGCCCGCTTCGGCTACCACAACAACCCCGAGAACAAAGGTAACCTCAAGTATTGCACCGTCGGTCTCGGTGTCAAGTATCAAATGATTGACGTGTCTGCCAGCTACGTCTTCTCAGTGGGTGACAAGCAGATGAATCAAGCTCTCGCCAACACGGTTCGCATCTCTTTGGCGTTCGATATCGCCAAATTCCTGTAGTCGCGCTTGTGTAGGCATCGTCAACACTTAGTCGGCAAAACACAATAAACTAATAACAATACAGATGAAAATCCGTGTAGGCTTCGGCTACGACGTGCATAAAATAGAGGACGGGCTGCCAATGACCATTGGTGGAGTCTCTGTCCCCTACGAACGTGGCTGGGTGGCTCATTCTGATGGCGATGTTCTTATCCACGCCATTTGCGACGCCATGCTCGGAGCCGCCAACATGCGCGACATCGGTTTCCATTTCCCCGACAACAGCGATGAGTTCAAAGGTATAGACAGCAAGCGCATTCTCGCCAAGACTGTCGATATCATTGCCTCCAAAGGCTACAGGGTCGGGAATGTCGACTGCACCATCGCTCTCCAAAAGCCCAAGCTCATGCCGCTCATCCCTCTAATGTCCCAGACCTTGGCTCAAGTGATAGGCATTGACGATGATTGCGTCTCGGTCAAGGCTACAACTACGGAAAAGCTTGGTTTTGAGGGACGTGGCGAGGGCGGCTCAGCCTACGCCGTAGTCTTGATTGAAAAAGATTGATGGCTAAGTAACAGTTTTAGCCATTTTTGCGTAGATAGGTGCGGATGAATTTTTAAATTTGCGGTTTAAAATGTCATCTTTATATTAGTCGCAAATAAAACTCCGAAATAAGAAGTTGTCTGATATGATACAACAAGTCAAAAGGGTAGCTCTTTGCTCCGCTGCCGTCATGGCATCCCTGACCCTCCTGACCTCCTGCTTCGGCGGAAAGTCTGGGCACTCAGGCGAAAGGTCCACGGCTACCGGCTGGGCCTATAACGACCCAACCTACGGCGGATTTGAATACACGTCCGGCTATGAGCAGGAGACAGGACCCGGTCTCGTCTTTATCGAGGGTGGCACGTTCATTATGGGCCGCGTCGAGCAGGACGTTATTTTCAATAACAACGCGACCCCGCGTCGTGCGACGGTTACCTCATTCTACATGGACCAGTATGAGGTAAGCAATGCCAACTATCGTGAGTATCTCTATTGGCTAGGCAAGGTGTTCCGTGAGAACCGTCAAGTTTACGTGGATGCGCTCCCCGATACCCTTGTTTGGCGTCGCCCCTTGGCTTATAACGAGCCCTATGTTCAGAACTACCTCCGCCACCCGGCTTATGCCGACTACCCTGTTGTTGGTGTTAGCTGGACCAAGGCAAACCGCTACTGCCAGTGGCGTACCGACCGTGTCAATGAGAATATTCTCTATGAGAAGGGCTATATAGAGTTGAATGTCAACGACCAGAACGAGCGTGACAATTTCAATACGGAGGCTTATCTCGCTGGTCAGGTCGAGGTTACTGATGGCAAAAACCCAATGGAGGACCTCGGCAATGAGGGACAGACTCGCCGCATTCGCCGTGACGATGGCATCCTCCTCCCAAGCTATGAGCTTCCTACTGAGGCTCAGTGGGAGTTCGCAGCCCTCGGTCTCATTGGTAATACCAGCAACGAGCTTATGTCAAGCCGCAAGATTTATCCTTGGAACTCTCACGTTGTCCGTAATCCTGAAGACGCTGAGCGTGGCCGCATGATGGCCAACTTCGTCCGTGGCAATGGCGACTACATGGGAACGGCCGGCTACCTCAACGATAAGGGTGATATCACTGTCCCTGTCGATTCTTACTGGCCTAACGACTATGGCCTCTATTGCATGGCTGGTAACGTGAATGAGTGGGTGCGTGATGTCTATCGTCCTCTTACTTTTGACGATGCTGACGAGCTCAACCCGTTCCGTGGTAACGTTTTCAAGCGCCTTAAGGTTGATGAGACTGGTGTGCCTGTTGAGAAGGATTCACTCGGCCGACTCATTGAGGAGGACGAGCCAGCATCTGAGCTCACTAACCGTTGGAATTACCGCGACTCTTACGCTATCAACTACCTTGATGGTGATTCTCATTCCGCACTTGCTGCCACATGGACTGAGAGTGGCAAGATTAATGATGCTGCGACCAATGATATGTATGGTGGCATTCCTCAGAGCGCAGGTGGCGACGAGGAGACTTCTCTTGATGCAACCAAGCAACTCAGCAACCTTATCACTGACCACATGCGTGTCTACAAGGGTGGTGGTTGGCGCGACCGCGCTTACTGGCTCAGCCCTGGCACACGCCGTTGGCTTGATCAGGATGAGAGCCGCGATGATATCGGTTTCCGCTGCGCGATGGTACGCGTAGGTTCACCTGAGCAGCAGGGCAAGAGCCAATATCGCTAAGAAACACATAGTGTGGTCTCTATCCGCACTTGGCCAAATACCCAAGGGAGTCTCCTCGTTTCGGGAGACTCCTTTCTTTTTGTTGTGAATTGACCTGCTTTGGCGGAAGAGCAGCTATTGATTTGTCTGTTTGAGGCTGTCTGATGCCCCAAGAGGCAATCTTCAATCAGAAGATAATACCTTTCATCGGTTCTCAGTCACTTTTTCTCTTTAGTCAGTTCCTTGCATTGTCAATAAGCATCACAAATTACAGGCTTCAGGATGATATAAGGTTAACTTTTTAGCTCTCATGTCCTTGTCCTTTCCCCCATTTTCGCTAACTTCGCGCACGAAAATGACTGCTAAGGCCATTTGTGGCAAAACTCCTTTTACCTCAGGCCAATAAAAAGCAAGTTTCGAAACTTTATAAATACTTATCTTTACTCAAAATGAAGCAAGGAATCCATCCGGAGAACTACAGGCCTGTAGCCTTCACGGACATGTCCAACAACGAGACTTTCATCGTCCGTTCTGCTGCTAACTCTAAGGACACCATCGAGATCGACGGCGTAACCTATCCTCAGGTCAAGCTTGAAATCTCAAGCAGCTCTCACCCCTTCTACACCGGCAAGATGAAGCTCGTCGATACCGCTGGCCGCGTCGACAAGTTCATGAACCGTTACTCAAAGCACTTCGAGAACAGGAAGAAGTAATTCTTCTCGCCCGAACTCAAGTGGCGCGACGCCCGGTCTGCCGGACAATAGCGCATTTGCGTCAATCAATGCCAAGCGGTTACTCAGGGCTACTGCCCGATTCCGATGGTCATGATGCATTAAAGATATGAGCTGAGACCCGCCCTGCCATTACCGCAGAGCGGGTCGCTCTTTTTCCATCAACTCGTAGGCGACATGCCCCTTGAGGGCAACCCCGAATCAATATATTCCCATTTATGATTGACTCCTCCTCTTTCCTCAATCGCCGTGCGGCTTTTCATACGCTCGGCTGCAAATTGAATTTCAGCGAGACGAGCGACATGGCCCGCCGTTTGGCTCAGGCTGGTTTCCAACGCGTTGATTTTGATGATGTGGCGGACGTCTATGTCATCAACACATGTACGGTGACGGAGGAGGCTAATAAAAAATGCCGTCAGATGATCGGGCGGTGCATCCGTCACAATGCTGATGCCTTTGTGGTTGTGACTGGCTGTTTTGCGCAGCTTCAGGCAGACAAGATATTGCAGATGCCGGGTGTCGGTCTTGTTTTGGGAGGCAATCAGAAGGATCAGATAGTGGAGCAAGTCCTTCTGGGCTTTGAGAATAGGGAGAATAAACGCATCGTCTCTGGTAACATTCTCAAAGACAAGGCTTTCGTCGGCAGCTATTCGAGTGGTGACCGTACTCGCTCATTCCTTAAGATACAAGACGGATGTGACTATTTCTGCTCTTACTGTACCATCCCCATGGCGCGAGGGCTAAGCAGGAGCGGTACAATTGCCGAGACGGTCGAACTGGCTAAGAGGGCGGTTTCTGACGGGGCCAAGGAGATTATCCTGACTGGTGTGAATATAGGAGATTTCGGACGGCATAACGGTGAGACTTTCCTTCAGCTTATTGAGGCTCTTGAGGAAGTAGAGGGAGTCGCTCGTTACAGGATTTCGAGCATTGAGCCTAACCTGCTGACTGATGATATAATACGCCATTGCGCCATGAGTGGCTCTAAGTTCATGCCACATTTCCACATTCCACTCCAATCCGGTTCAGATGAGATGCTTCGCCTCATGCGACGTCGATATGACACTCAGCTCTATGCTGACAAGGTAGCCATGGTAAAGAGCCTCATCCCCGATTGTTTTATTGGCGTGGATGTCATTGTAGGTGTTAATGGTGAGACAGAGGCTCTTTTCGAGGAGGCACAGCGTTTTATTGAGAGTGTGGATGTCACTCAGCTTCACGTCTTTACCTATTCAGAAAGGCCAGGGACCCGTGCGCTTGACATTAAGCCTGTCGTCCCTATTCCCGAGAGGCATCGCAGAAATGCCGTCCTTCATGAGATTTCAGAGGCTAAACGCTTAGCTTTCTATAAGGCTCATGAGGGAGCTGATGCGAAAGTGCTTGTCGAATCAACAGTGAGAGATGGCTTCCATGTCGGATTTACTGAGAATTATATTCGCGTGGAGGTGCCGGCTTCGGCTGATGAGGTCAATACCGTAATTCCTGTGCGGCTTGGTACTTTATCTCCTGATGGTCAGACCTTGTCGGGCAAAAGAGTTTGACTTTGGGCAATCTATGTGCTAAGTGAAATTCTTAAGCCAAGCTATTGTAATATCACAAATTCTATCTAACTTTGTGTGCGGTTTTTATCCGCGTTGTTAAAATATTAAATTAATAGATAGATGAAGATCCTTAAGTTCGGCGGAACGTCAGTCGGCTCTGCCGCTCGCATGAAGGACGTTGCTAAGCTCGTCCTCGACGGTGAAGTCAAAATTGTAGTTCTTTCGGCAATGTCTGGCACTACAAATAGCCTGGTCGAGATCTCTAACTACCTCTATAAGAAGAACGCCGATGGCGCAAACGAGGTCATAAGCACCCTCGAGGCGAAATATACAAAGCATATTGACGAGTTGTACTCAACTCCTGAGTTTAAGGCTAAGGGTCTTGAGCTTATCCGCGAAAGGTTCAACTATATAAAGTCGTTCACAAACAACGTTTTCACTGTTTTCGCCGAGAAGGAGATTCTCTCTCAGGGTGAGCTCATTTCGACGGGCATGTTCAATCTCTACCTTCTTGAGCTTGGGGTTAAGAGCTGCCTGCTGCCAGCCCTCGACTATATGAGGATTGACAAGAATAATGAGCCTGACACTGCATATATCCGTGAAAACCTCAAGGCTCTCTTGGAGAAGAATCAGGGCTACGATATCTACATCACGCAGGGTTACATCTGCCGCAACTCATTCGGTGAGGTTGATAACCTTCAGCGCGGCGGTTCTGATTACACCGCCTCGCTCATTGGCGCGGCTCTCATTGCGGACGAGATTCAGATCTGGACCGACATCGACGGCATGCATAACAATGACCCGAGGTTTGTCGAGAACACAAAGCCTGTGTCAGAGCTCTCATTTGATGAGGCTGCCGAGCTCGCCTATTTTGGCGCAAAGATTCTACATCCAACCTGTGTGCTCCCGGCCAAGGTTAACAACATCCCTGTCCGCCTACTCAACACCATGGACCCCAAGGCGGCGGGTACACTCATCAGCGGCCATCAGTGCGCTAACCGCGTGGCTGCCATAGCCGCAAAGGATAACATCACTGCGCTCCGCATCAAGAGCAGCCGCATGCTCTTGGCCTATGGCTTCATGCGGAAGGTCTTTGAGATTTTCGAGAGCTATAAGACTCCCATTGACATGATTACCACCAGCGAAGTTGGAGTCTCTGTCACCATTGACAATGATCGTCACCTCTATGACATCATTGACGACCTTAAGAAATATGGCACTGTGGAGGTTGACAAGGACCAGTGCATAATCTGCATAGCCGGCGATTTCGCTGCTGACAAGAAGGGCTACGCGAGCAAGATTTTTGATGCGCTCGCCGATGTGCCTGTCCGCATGATCTCATATGGCGGCTCAAGCCACAATGTCTCCGTCCTCATCAATGCGAGCGACAAGGTGGCGGCACTCCGTGGACTTTCTGCCCACCTCTTCGACTAAAAGTTTTACCTGTCTGGCGACGGCTTTCCATGATCGTTTTGGGTGGCTGTCGCCCTTTTTCTTTTTCCTTGATAATGCGCCCCCCTACATAAGGGCTGGCGCGGCAAAAAACAGTTATAGACAATTATGGGCTTCCCCACACACAAATTCGCTGACATACAGACGCCTTTCTACTACTATGACATGCCCCTCCTCCAAAAGACGCTGGCGGAGGTGAGGCGTCTTGCTGACCATCATGATTATTGTGTACACTTCGCTGTTAAAGCGAATGCCAACCCCAGAATCCTTGAGGAGGTGCGCAATTATGGCCTCGGCGTCGATTGTGTCAGTGGGAATGAGGTGCGGGCTGCTCTCGAGCATGGCTTTGACCCCAAGAAGATTGTCTATGCTGGCGTAGGTAAGGCCGATTGGGAGATTAATCTTGCCCTCGATGCTGAAATTGAGTGCTTTAACGTGGAGAGCATCCCCGAGATGGAGGTGATTAATGAGCTCGCTATGGCCAAAGGCAAAGTGGCAGACATCGCTTTGCGCATCAATCCTAATGTCGACGCCCATACGCACCAGTATATCACGACGGGGCTTGAGGAGAACAAGTTCGGCATCGGTTTGTGGGAGGTCGAGGCTGCAGCCCGCAAGGCTCAAGAACTCAGTAATGTCAATCTGGTTGGCGTTCATTTCCATATCGGGTCACAGATAACTGACATGGGGGCTTTTCAGGTCCTATGCACGCGCGTCAATGAGCTCTTGCGATGGTTTGAATTGAACAAGTTCACCATTTCCGTTGTTAATATGGGTGGTGGGCTTGGCATTGACTATGAGCATCCCGATGAAGTCCCAATGCCTGATTTCGAGGCCTATTTCGCTACTTTCGCAAAGCATCTGGAACTGCGTGATGGGCAAAAGGTGCACTTTGAGCTTGGCCGTAGTCTTGTGGCGCAATGTGGCTCACTGATAACCCGTGTCCTCTATGTCAAAAAGGGCCAGAAGAAGCAGTTCGCCATTGTTGATGCGGGTATGAATGACCTCATCCGTCCGGCTCTCTATCATGCATATCATAAGATTGAGAATATCTCAAGTGCTGAAACGGCGGAGAAATATGACGTTGTGGGGCCTGTCTGTGAGTCCTCTGACTGCTTCGGCAAAGAGGTCACCCTAAACTCAGCTCACCGTGGAGATTTCATAGCCATACGCTCGGCTGGAGCCTATGGTGAGGTTATGGCTTCGCACTACAACCTGCGCCCATTTGCGCAAAGCATCTATAGCGAATAAAAAGCTCTTGGCGATTGCTTGCCCTGAGGCTTAGATATACGTTGCCGCCTTAAGTCAAACAAGTTTATTGTTGACTTAAGGCGGCAGTTTTTTTGATGTGTCGCCTGGGCTCAAATTCCGCCCTCGACTATGCCTATGGAGAACAGGGCGAAGTCATACCTCACAGGGTCTGCCGGGCAAAATCGTGCAAGGCTGTTTGTCAGTTCCATTGCAGCCTTCCAGTCGCTCTGTGTCCGCAGTAGAAGCCCCAAATCGCGGGCTGTGCGCCCCGTGTGCACGTCAAGAGGTATAATCAGGTCGGCCGGGCTCATGCTGTTCCACAGCCCAAAATCGACGCCTCGGTTTGAGGATCTCACCATCCAACGGAGAAACATGCACAGGCGTTTGGCGG
The DNA here is from genome assembly GCA_963620575.1 of Alistipes putredinis. Lineage (GTDB taxonomy): Bacteria > Bacteroidota > Bacteroidia > Bacteroidales > Marinilabiliaceae > W3P20-009. The sequence continues at coordinate 230,311 of CAVFBC010000001.1, forward strand.
CCGCTCCCTTGCCTGCGTCGGCAATGTGTTTGCGTGTCCTGACTGCTATGTTTGGCAGCATGGCCTCCCTGAAGCGGATTAGCCCCTCTCGCAATGTCTCGTCCTCTCGTGGCGCAAAGAGCCGTTCCAACCCATGCTCAGGGTCGAGTGAGTAGATGGAGCGTAGCCCGCGCACCATAGACGGGAGGTCGTCCTTCTGAAAAGTGCGATAGACAAACGAGCTGAGCCTGTCTATTTGCTCCTCATTGGCCGACATGACGAAGTCAAAAGGGTCTGCGCCCAGCATGTCGGCCATGGCGCCTGCGCTCTTGACAATGGCCTTGCGGTTGCCCCAGGCTATTGTCGAGGCCAAGAGGCCGGTTATCTCGATGTCCTGGCGGCGTGAATATCTGTGGGGGATTGATATGGGGTCGGGGGCTATGAAGTCGGGTCGCTCATATTGGTCCACTTTCTCGTCTAAAAGGGATTGGAGGTGGGTTGTGTCCATCTTTATCTGATTAATTGCGCCTGACGTGCATATGCATATGTGCCTGTTTTTCCCCTGCTATGAACTATCTGCGGATATGTGTAGCCTGGGCTTAAAAGTCTCTGCCGTCAGTCTCTACCGCTCCATCTTTCATTGTTATCATGCGATCGCAGGTTTGGGCGAGCCGCATGTCGTGCGTGACTATGACGAATGTCTGTCCATATCTCTCTCGCAAGGAGAAAAAGAGGCTTTGCAGCTCATCCGCATTGTGGGAGTCGAGGTTGCCGGAAGGCTCGTCAGCAAATACGACGGCGGGGTTGTTGACTAAGGCTCGGGCTATGGCCGCACGTTGTTTCTCTCCACCGCTCATTTCGCTTGGTTTATGCTCTTTGCGGTGGCTTAAGTTCAAGAACTCAAGCAGCTCGAGAGCCTTCGCCTCGGCCTCTTGCTTGGTGTGCCCGCCAATGAGTGCGGGCATCATGACGTTTTCAAGGGCCGTGAACTCCGGCAGTAGTTGGTGGAATTGGAAAACAAAGCCGATTTTCTGGTTTCTGAAGTGTGCCAGCTGTTTTGACGACAGGCGCGACACGTCAGTCCCGTCTATGGTCACGGTGCCAGAGGTTGGGCGGTCAAGTGTGCCAAGGATTTGAAGTAGCGTGGTCTTTCCTGCCCCGCTGGCTCCTGTTATTGAAACAACCTCGCCTCGGCCAATGGCTAAGTTGATGCCTTTCAAGACCTCTAAGTCGCCAAAACTCTTGGTGACGGCGCTTGCCTCCACCATGGGCTGGATTTGTGTGTGTTCGGCGTCTGCCATGTACTCAGTCTCTTTTCGTGATGTTTAGCTTAGTTGTCTGTCGTTGCCGGCCGGCCTTACTTAGCCTCGTTGGCAATGTCATATATTGTGCGTGGCACCTCAATCCTGCCGCGGGTCTTTATGATCTTATATTGCCTGATGGCTTCTGCTATGGCTGGGCCTACGTTCTCGTTTGGGCCAGGGGCCTGAGCCATTGCTATGCACCCGTCGGGGTCGATCAGGAAATAGGTTGGCAGATGGCGCACCTCATAGTCAGAGAGGACTCTCTGGTTGCTTACCCACGATATGCCCTGCCAAGTGTGGTTGCTCTTGGCCAACTGCTTGTAAAGGGCGTCTGTGTCGTCGTCGGTGAAGATGCAGAGGATGTCTAAGTCCGACTTGTGAAGCTGTGCCATGTTCTCAAGCACTGGCAGCACTTTGACGCACTCGTAGTTCTCTGAGTGCATGAAACAAAGGTAGAGAAATCTGCCGTGGAAAGTGGAGAGGCTTATCTCGCGGTCATTCCCATTGTCCAAATGGAAGTCGGGTGCGGGAAGCCCGCGTTTAAGCTTGTTTTTCTGCGCATAGACATTGGCGGCTATGAGTCGGACGCGCTTGGACTTGAAATTGCGTGCCGCGCTGGTCAAGAGTGTGTCGGTGCGCCCGTCGGAAGTGACGGATGAGTAGAAGTTGTCCTTCAATCCCTTGACTATGAGCATTTCGCGCAGTGTCTGGTTCTTGCCGAACAGTGTGTCCTGAGCCAAGGTGGACGAGAGCAGAGCTGCGTCTTGCATACCCTTGCCGTATTTTATCTTGTTGAGCTGCCGTTGTATGTCCTTGTTGCTGTTGTCCGATGTGACATCGGTGTTCATCATCTCTATGGCGCGCCAATAGGCTGGCAGGTTGAACATGACGGGATTGCCGACGTAGTACTTATTCAAGATGGCGCGTGGAGAGTTGAGCCGTGGGGTGGCATAAACCTCGGCTTTGCGGAATGTGACGTGCTGAGTGAAGTAGGGCTTGCGGCATCCGATGGCGCGGGCGGCCGAGTCGAGCTTGGCTATCACCTTGTCCGCTAATTTTTTGTCATGCTTGCTCACGATTTTGACCATGACAGGGTAGTATGCCCTGTTGAACACGTCGTCGAAATCCCTTATGGCCTTGTTCAGGTCGCTGCTCGCAGAACGCAGGGGGAGCCTGATGGGTGACGGCTCATAGTAGGGGTTGAAACGGTCGGCGTCGGGGCGCAGGCGGTAAGGGGGGAGGCTGACAACGTATTTCGCCCCCGGCTCTAAATAGATGTAAGCCTCATAATAGCTCAAATCGACGACGGCGTAGGTTATCTCGTCAATGTCGGCCTCGAAGCAGAAGTACCCGTCAGGCTGAACCTCGGTGGAGGACAGGTCATATGTCATGCGACTTATGGCATCAGTCTTAGCCCTCATGACGATTGTGTGGCCAGCATAGTCGGGCGCTTTTCCGCTCACAGTCACAAGTTTTGCGTGGCAATCAAGCCCAAGGGCGAGAATTGCCGTAAGGCTTATGATGAAAGCCTTGAGGAATGTGCGGATAGAGTGCGCTGTGTTTACCATTTGACCATTGTCTTGATTCTGTCTGGCAGGAAGAGGGATGCATCGCCCCCATGGCGCAATATGTCGCGCACAATGGTGCTGTTGATGGGCGTATGCTCGGGCGCTGTGAGGAGAAAAGTCGTGTCTATGCCTGCCATCTGCCTGTTGACCTGGGCTATGGCGCGCTCAAACTCAAAGTCGGCCGATGTGCGCAGCCCTCGTATGATGTGGCTGCATCCACACTCTTTGGCAAAGTCGATGGTCAGCCCGTCATAGGTCTCCACGCTCACCTCGGGGCGGTCTGCGAATACAGTCTTGATGAAGTCGACGCGCCTCTCGGCAGAGAACATGCATCGCTTCTCGGCATTAATGCCAACGGCGATCACTATCTCGTCGAAAATCTCAAGCCCGCGAAGCACTATGCTCTCATGCCCGACGGTGAATGGGTCGAATGACCCTGGGAATATTGCCTTTCTCACTTTATGCTGAAAGTGTTATGATATGTCTATCTGAACCTGATTTTTGTGGCTGCGAATGCGCTCATCTTGAGCAGTAAGAGACCATGACGGAAACGCGATATGTTCGTGGTGCCATATTTGCGTTCACGATATCTGATTGGCAGGTCGACAAGCCGCAAGTTTAGTTTGTGGGCGCCAAAGAGAAGGTCGAAGTCGCCAAACGGGTCGAACTCGCCAAAAAATGACCGCCCGGCTGCCAAACGCAAGTAGTCTTTGCGGAACATTACTTTGGTGCCGCAAAGGGTGTCTTTTATTGGTGTCTCAAGAATCCAGGAGAAGAGCGACGAGAAAAAGTGGTTGCCCAACGTGTTGAGCGTGCGCATTGAGCCTTTCTCCATTGGGTATACAAGGCGCACACCGTTGATGAACTCGCCTCGGCCTGTGGCTATGGCGCGGTAGAACTTGGGCAGGTCTTCGGGCGGGACGGTGAGGTCGGCGTCCAAAATCATCAGGATGTCGCCTGTGGCCATGGCATAGCCTTTGCGCACCGCGTCTCCCTTGCCTTTGCCGTCTTGCTGAGTCCTCTTGATGTCGCGCCGCCCCTCATACTCTTGACAAACGCGGCCAATCTCGTCCCATGTGTCATCGGTCGAGTTGCCCTCCACGAAAATTATCTCGGTATGGCTGCCCATGTCGGGGACGCGTTCCACTGCCGCGCGTATGTTTCCGCTCTCGTTTCGGGCGGGGATGACAACAGAGACAGAGTACCTGCTCTTCCAATCGTCTGACGAGTGGATGTCTTCCGGGGCAGGGCGGGCGAAGATGTAGTCATTGAGCGAGAGGTAGCCCATCAGCGGAAGGTGAGATATAACCCTGTTGAAGAGAGGTGCGAGGATGGGGACGTTGAATGGCAGCAACATGCAGCTGTTGGTCCGATAGGTCTCGAATCCTGTCAGGTTGAGCAAGTTGCGCATGTCGTCTTTTGAAAGCCAATTTTGCTCGGGGCTTTTGCGCTTGATGCCTATGGCCTCGGCAAGGTTAATCATTGGCTCCCACAGTCTGTTATAGCTCGTTATGATGACGCGCGTCTGCCTGTGACACAATTTTGCCACTTGGTTGAGAACCAGCTCGATGTCCTCAAGGTAGCCAGTCAGGTTGGACATGATGACCACGTCGAACTTCTCGTCGAGTGTTATGTTTTCCGCCTCCATGACGTGGAACTCGACATCTTGATGAGCCTCTTTGGCCTGTGCGATGAGCTCGGGGCAGAAGTCTATCCCCACCTTGCGACGGCCTGGCACTTGCGCTATGGTCTCCCCCGTGGCGCAACCAATCTCGATGACCGACTGCTCGGGGTTCATATAGAACGAGATGAAGCGGGTTATCTGGTCCCAGTAGTACGCCCTCTTAGCCCGATATTTGCGCCATGACGGGGCGACGCTGCTGAAGTATTCTCTTATGCTGGTCATTGTCGTCTTTTACTGCTTTTGCTCTGCGGACTTAGTTGGCACAGCGTTCTCGTAGTGTATCTTATACAGGGCTGCCGGCTCGTCTTTCATGTCGCCTATCACGCCAATCTCCTCGACGAAGTTGGGGTATTTCTGCGTGATGAAATAGACATATCTGTGTATGGTGTTTATAATCCCTTGCCCGGCTTGGGCTGGGTCGCGGCGCAGACTGCCGGCCATGATGTGGGTGACGCCGTTTTTTCGCAAATTATCAACCAGTGTGTCCGGGTCCTCGCTCGGGATGGTGAATATGCCGTAAAAGCGTTTTCCCCCAGAGTATATACGCGCCATGTCTGGCTTGCGAGAGGCTACGTATGTGTCGTTCCCTGGCATCTGGCGGCCAATCTCGCGGCACAGGGTCAGGTAGTGATACCAGTCTGGTGTGAAGCCATAGAGCGGGTCGCCACTAATGTTCTTGCGCAAAGTCTTGATGTCTACGGCCTTGGCCTCGTTGACGAAGGAGAGGCCGCAGGTGAGGGCCAAGATGACACCCATTACCATCCGTGTCTTGCCGCCTGCCACTCTCCTGACTAAGTCTGCTATGGCATAGAGCATTACTATGTGCATCATGGCAACGAATGGCAAGATGAGCCTGTACTGGTCCCATAATGTCTGTAGTGAGAAGAAGGTCATGCCGAGCATGACTGCTGTCAATATGGCCACCAGCATGACTGCGCGTTGACGCTTTTTCCAAGAAGCGTAGGCGCCCCACAAGAATAGGGCGTAAAGAGCCATGGTGACTCCGCGGTTTGTGTCGCGGCTATCTTTATCCCTAAGCCCAAACATCTTGACGTAGTGCTTGGAGAGGTACAGGTCGGAGTTGCCTACAAATCGGCCAAAGAAACCTTTGACTGTCTCGTGCCCTTGAGATGCGTCATAAGGGTGAACTTGCAGCAAAGTCTCCAACTGATGGTTGTCTGGCTTGAGATTTGGCCAAGCGACCGACTTGATGCCGCTCCATAGACCGAAAAAGACAACCATCCCTGCCGCAAAGGTCGCCATTTGCCGCCAGCCTTTCCGCACCATCAGGAAGATGAGTCCAGACAAGCCAAGGCCGAAGCCGACGGTGCGTGTGAGATAGGCAAGGATGACTATCAGACCAGCCACTGCGCCCCAGATTATCGCGCCCCGCCACTCTCGCTCGCCAATGGTGGAGTCGAGTTTGAGCATGGACCATGCGAAGCCCCACGTTATGACTAAGAATAACGGCTCTGAATATGTCAGGCTGCCAAACTGGACAAACCACATGTTGACTGCCATCAGGGTCAAAACTCCAAGCAACAGGGCCTTTGACGTCTCTTTGCGCAAACTGAGCCATGTGAGCAACTGGGCTGCTATGATAAGCACGAAGCTTGTCAGTTTGAGCGGAATGAGGCTTATGCCGCCCGCCAATGTCACGAATATCGAGAGGAAGATGGGGTAGAGAGGCCCTTGAAAGTTAGGGTACTTAAGGTTGTCCGCAAAGTCGGCCGCCTTGCAGATGTAGGCGCTGTCGTCTCCTCCCTCGCTCATGCGGACGGAGAAGAGAAGCAGTGCCATGAGCGCCGTCAGTCCAATTATGCTGTAGGCTATGGCGTCGGCGTGGCGGTCAATGAAAGATTGGCTTTCGGGCGCGTCTGTGTGGGATGGAGTCTTGCTCATTGGCTTATTTCATCATGTCGCTGATGGAACTGTGGTCTTTCTGCGCCAATCGGTCCTGTGTGCGGCTGCAGAATATCCCGCGTTCGCGCATGGCTTTGCTCGCCCCGACGTCTTCTGAGCGGAACTTGCCGTTTTTGCGGAGTATGATGTTGATTGCCAAGAGGGCCACACTGACCGCAAGTATGATAAGGACCAAGAGGAAAACTTTTGCCATATGGGTGAAAAATAATGCAAAAAGAAAGGATGCCCGCCGAGTCGGCAGGCATCCGCAAAAGTAATACTTTCTGACTAATTAGTCCCCTACTCGTCACAAGTTTGGCGTCACCTCGCGACCCGACTTTGTGCGGATGACGTGCTCCACCTCTTTGAACAGGTAGTCTCGCCGTTCGCCCTGTGTGGTGATGAGTGTCAGTCGTCCGTCGGGGGCTACTGAGGTCATGGTGGCCATGAAGTTGCCCCCATGGTCAGCAAACAAGTGTGGCTGCCCATCCGCGCGATAGAGTTTGTTCCAATATTCTCGCATGATGGTGCCGTCTTCTTGATTGTCGACTTGCCCTAAGCGGAGGCGCAGGTTGAGAACCAGTTCGTCCGCCAACGTGGCTATGTCGTTGCTCTGACCCGTCAATTGCTTGATGGATACCGGATTTGGCGCGTCAGATGTGAACTTTTCCTGATTGACGTTCATGCCGATGCCGATAATGGTGTCGGCAATGGTGCGCCCACTCAGCCTGTTCTCAACCAAAATGCCAACCATCTTCCCGTCCCCGACATATATGTCATTAGGCCACTTGATTTTCAGTCTCGACCTCAGATTTTGAGTCAAGTGGGTGGCGATTGTGTCTGTCGTAGCCAACGAGACGGCCATTGAGACTATGAACTGTCGCGACACGTCTATGCATTGTGGTTTTGCCAAGACGGAGATGAGCAGGTTCTGCCCATCCTCACTCTCCCATCCGTTGCCCACCTGCCCGCGCCCTCGGCTCTGATAGTCAGCCATTATGGCGTCGAACGGTTCGCAAGTTTCGCCCATGTCTACTTGGCGGCGCAACTCGTCGCTTGTCGAGGTGAGACTCTGGTAGTGTTTGATTGACATCTTTGAACAAATATCTTTAATTGCGCCTGATGTGTCACAACGCGCCTTTGGTGCTGGGCAGTTGGAAGTTCTCTATGTCGCGGGCCTTGGCCATTTTGATGGCTCTCGCCAAGGCCTTGAAGATCCCCTCTATCTTGTGGTGCTCGTTGTCGCCTTCGGCTTTGATGTTCAGGTTCATCATGGCTGCGTCAGACAGGCTTTTGAAGAAATGGAGGAACATCTCGGTGGGCATATCGCCAATCTTCTCGCGGTGGAATGCGGCATCGTATACTATCCAGGGTCGCCCGCCAAAGTCTATTGCGACTTGGCACAGGCAGTCGTCCATCGGCAGGCAGAAGCCATATCTGCCTATCCCCCGCTTGTCTCCCAGCGACTTGCGAATGGCCTCTCCGAGTGCGAGTGCGGTGTCCTCAATGGTGTGGTGCTCATCGACATACAGGTCGCCCTTCACCTTTATGGTCAGGTCGGAGCTTGAGTGCTTGCCTATCTGCTCCAGCATATGGTCAAAGAACCCTAAGCCCGTGGATATGTCGCATTTGCCTGTGCCGTCGAGGTCGAGGCGGACATAAATGTCGGTCTCTTTTGTGACCCGGTGGACTTCGCCAATGCGCCTGCCGCCATAGATTATCTCGGCAGCCTGATCCCATGAGCTGACGTAGGTTATCATGTCGTCTGACTTCCCGGGCTTGGCGGAGAAACTGTTATTGGCATCCGTGCTTGTTATAGCGGGGTTAGCCAGGATGACGGCTTTGCATCCAAGGTTTCGGGCCAATTGGGCGTCGGTCTCCCTGTCGCCAATCACGAAGCTATTCGTCAAGTCCACCTCGCCCGCCTTTGCCCCGTCTATATATGCTGTCAGCATGCCGGTGCCAGGCTTGCGGTTCGGATGGTTGTCCTCAGGACTATGACAGTCAATGAACTGAGCATCAAATGAAACACCCTGGTCAGCGTAGGTCTTCATTATGAAGTTGTGCAGCGGGCGGAATACAGTTTCCGGATAAGACTCTGTGCCAAGCCCATCCTGGTTGGACACGAGAGCGAACTCGAAGTCAGTGTGGCGCCTCAGGAAGCTGAGGCAGCGTATGGCGCCCGGGACAAACTCGATGTCGGAGAGGCTACGAATCTCCTCGGTGGGAGTCTCTTTGACCAATGTCCCGTCGCGGTCTATGAACAAAACTCTTTTCATAAGGACTTAAGTTTTTCGATGAGCTCGGTGTTCTCTGCGGGTGTCCCAACGGTTATTCTCAGACAGCCGGAGCATAGGCTCACTTTGTTCCTGTTGCGAGTGACTATGCCGCTTGCGAGGAGGGCTTCGTAGGTGGCTGTGGCGTCGTCGACCTTTATCAGGATAAAGTTGGCGTCTGTAGGGTATACATGTTTGACTAACTTCATCTGCTCGCATTCGCTGATGAGCCTGCCGCGCTCTGAGAGTATAGTGGCCACCTCGTCCTCCTTACGCTTGACGTTGTCGAGAGCCTCGCTCACCTTCTGCTGAGTCAAGATGTTGATGTTGTAGGGGTATTTGACTTTGTTGAAGATGTCAATTATTGCCTCATTAGCGAAAGCCATTCCGCACCTGACACCGGCTAAGCCCCACGCCTTGCTGAACGTCTGGAGCACAATGAGGTGCGGGTTCTTGTCAAGTTCCCGCAGCCAGCTACCTCCCTCCGCGAAATCGATATAAGCCTCGTCAATGACCACAATGCCGTCAAACCTGTCAATGACCTTACGTATCTCTGTCTCTTTTAGCAGGTTGCCAGTCGGGTTGTTGGGGGAGCACAGCCACACAACTTTCGTGTTCTGGTCTGTCTTGCCCAAGACTCTCTCTGCGTCCAATTGGAAATCATCGGTCAAAAATGCGGTGCGATACTCGACATCGTTCGTGTCTGCGGCCACGCGGTACATGCCGTAGCTTGGCTCGATGGCCACGACGTTGTCAATACACGGACGGCAGAAGATCCTATAAATTAGGTCAATAGGCTCGTCAGAACCATTGCCAAGCATTATCTGTGTAGGGCGAACGCACTTCAGTCTCGCTATTTGCTCCTTGACGTGAGTCTGCAGAGGGTCCGGATATCTGTTGAATGGCTCCCCGAAGGGGTTCTCGTTGGCGTCGAGGAACACCCGCGCCTCCCCCTTGAACTCGCTGCGTGCGCATGAGTAGGGCTCGAGTCGCATGATGTTGGGGCGAACCAACTGACTCAGGTCTCTTTTCTGTGCCATAGTCTGGTCATTTTTTATTTGCCTTCAACTGCTTCGCGGCGGAAACGCATGGCCGCCTCGTGGGCTGTCAACTGTTCGTTGTGTGCCATTATCTCCACCGTGCGGGCAATGTTGCTTACTCCCTCGCGGGTTATCTCCTGATATGTCATTTTTTTGCGGAAACTGTCGAGGTTGACTCCGCTATAGGCGTGGGCGTAGCCGCTTGTGGGCAGTGTGTGGTTCGTCCCGCTCGCATAGTCGCCTGCGCTCTCGGGCGTGTAGTGCCCTAAGAAGATTGAGCCAGCGTTGCGAATCTGGTCGGCAAACTCGCGTGGGCAGTTGGTTTGGATAATCAGGTGCTCGGGGGCGTACTCGTTTGTTATCTCAACCACATCGTCGAAGTCGCGAACCACGATGATTTTGCTGTGCGCAAGGCTCTTGGCTGTCAATTCTCTGCGGCTCAGCTCATCCAACTGGCGCTCGACCTCCGCATTCACTTGCGCGGCAAGGTCAGGGCATGATGTGATGAGCAGGGCCTGGCTGTCGGCGCCATGCTCTGCCTGGCTCAGCAGGTCCGCTGCCACGAAACGCGGGTTGGCGGTCTCGTCGGCTATTACTTCTACCTCGCTCGGTCCGGCTGGCATGTCTATTGCCACTTGGCCGAGACTTACCATCTGCTTGGCGCATGTCACGAACTGGTTGCCCGGCCCGAATATCTTATAGACCCTCGGCACGCTCTCTGTGCCATAGGCCATTGCGCCAATGGCTTGAACACCACCGATTTTGAAAAGTTTTGACACGCCTGCCACTTTCGCCGTGTAGGCGACCACCGGGTTGACTGTGCCGTCGGCTCTTGGCGGGGTGCACATCACAATCTCGGGACAACCGGCAATGTTGGCGGGCAGTGCGAGCATAAGGACGGTGGAGAAGAGTGGTGCAGTGCCGCCTGGGACATATAGTCCCACTTTGTCTATTGGTATCGCCTTTTGCCAGCAGCGGACGCCAGGCATGGTCTCAACACTCGGGAGTGGCTGGTCCTGAGCCATGTGGAACGCCCTGATGTTTGACGCCGCCGTGAGAATGGCCTTTTTCAATTCGGGAGTGACTGCGGCGGATGCCTCTTCGAACTCTTTCTCGGTTACAAGAAGTCCACCAAGATCCACATGGTCAAACTTTGACTCGTACTCTCTTACCGCCACGTCGCCGCGGCTCTTGATGTCGTTCAAGACGCCTTCCACAGTTTCGTGCAGGCTGCTGTTGTCAAAGTGCGGGCGCTTGAGGATGGTGTCCCATTGCGCACGGTCTGGATATCTGATGATTTCCATTTGAGTCTCTCCTTACATTATCATTTTCTCAATTGGCATGACAAGGATGCCTTCAGCCCCCAGCTGCTTAAGTTTGCCGATGACTTCCCAGAATGTTTTCTCCTCAATCACGGAAGCCACGGAACTCCACCCCTCGGTCTCAAGTTTTGTGATGGTTGGGGCTTTCAGGCCTGGCAGAAGGTCGCACACGGCCGGAATTTTGTCTGTCTTGACGTTGAGGACGATGTATTTCTTGCCCTCCGCATTCTTATAGCTGTCAAAACGGAAGAGCAGCTCGTCCAGGATGTTCTTTTTCTCCTCGCTCAGACTCTTGTTCCCAATCAGTACGGCCTCTGATTTCATGACAACCTCGACCTCCGCAAGGTTGTTTGAGACAAGTGTCGAGCCCGAGCTGACAATGTCGAAAATAGAGTCGGCGAGGCCTATGCCAGGGGCAATCTCAACAGAGCCCGTTATGACGTGAACTTCAGCCTTGATGCCGTTCTTATCAAGGAACCTTTTGAGGATGCCGGGGTATGATGTGGCTATCTTCTTGCCGTCAAACCATTTGAGGCCAATGACTTGGTAGGATGGAACTTCAGCCTTGGGGATGGCGAGTGAGAGACGGCATTTTGAGAAGTCAAGCCTTTTGATGATCTCAGCGTCCTCTTGCCTCTCCTCAAACTCGTTGAGACCTACGATGCCGACATCCGCAATGCCGCTTGCCACAGCCTGAGGGATGTCATCGTCGCGGAGGTAGAGTATCTCCACGGGGAAGTTTTTGGCGGGGATGAGCAGTGTGCGTTTGCTTTGCTCAATCTTGATGCTGCTCTCGGCGAGCATTGTCATGGTCTCCTCGAAGAGTCGGCCTTTGGTTTGAACGGCTATGCGTAGCATTTTTTGTATTGTGTTTTTGTTTTCTGCTTTTGTAATCTATGAAAAAGTTCAGAGGCCCACCCTGCCGCTTGTGCGGGGTGAGCCTCTGAGTTATTCTTTATCGTGGTCAGGCGTCGTCTGTCACTTTTCCGCCTTTGGCACCTACGAGAGCTCCCCCGCCGTCATCTTGTGATGATGGTGGTGATGGTGGGCTGCTGCGTGATGGATGCCGAGGATTGTCATTTCTTTTTCTTGAATGAGATGGTTGTTTTTAACTCATAGTTCAAAGTTAAACATAATATTCGTGTCTGCAAAATTATCGGGTAATAATTCCACATATAATTACATCTTCCCGCCCCTCTCTCTTATCGTCTTCACTTGCTCTGCCGTGAGGCCTGTCACATCTGCAATATCCTTGTCTGAGTCTCCGCGTGAGATCATCTTTTGGGCAACTATTGCTATGCCTTCAGAGATTCCCTCCTCGCGACCAAGGATTCTTCCTTCTTCCATTCCCTCTTCTCTTCCTTGTGCCCTTCCTTTGGCAATGCCTTGCGCAATTCCTTTTGTCAGGGAGTCGCTAATCAGTAGGTTCTCGCGCCACATCTCGTCCCAGAATTTCTCATAGGTGCGGACTTGCGCAGGACTAAATGAAGCCTCACGAACCAGTGTCAGTGCCTGTTTCGTGTCAGGGTTTTCCATGAGGTCTGCATCCGGCTCAAGTGTGTCCTCGTTGATGGTTGTGAGGAATTTGAGCCAGAGGACGGTCATTTTTTTCTCGGTTGTTGTGGACGGGTGGAATTTGGGCAGCTCGATGAAGGTGAAGTGCAGACCCTCGATAATCTTGTCCGTGTGCCTCTCGTGAACAATGCTGTAGTTATGGATATACTCGTTGGCATACTCATCTCCCTCCATGTACGTGTCGTTGAGGATGTTGAGGGAGTATACGGGTTGCGACATCTTGAAGTCGGTGCTCTTTTCTATTTGGTTGACGTAAACCTTGGATGCGTTGAAGAGAACGCGCTGCATAAAGGCCGGGCTCCATATGGTCTGCATCTCGACAATGAACTGCCTGCCGCGTCCGTCTTTGCATCGGACGTCGACAATGCTGTTCTTCCCGGTTGGCAGCTCGGGTACAAGCTCGGCTGGCAGGTACTCGACCTCCCGCACCTCCTCGTCGCCCTCAAGTGGCAAGAGCGCATTGATGAGGCTGATCACGAGGTTCTTGTGCTCGCCGAAAATCCTCTTAAACGTGAGGTCAGCTGTTGGCCTAAGATATATGCGTGGCATGGTCTGTTCTCCTTTCCCTTACAAATATAGTGATTTGTCTGTAAATCATGCGTATGAATGCATGCCGCCAAGCAGGAAGTTGACCCCAAAATATGTCATGAGTACACAAATAAATGCGGCCGCAAGGAAGATGTGGAGGGTCATGTCCCGTCTCATGTGGGGGGCGAGTGACGGGTGGACGGCCACTGAGTAGACCATGAGCGTGATGAGGGCCCATACCTCTTTAGGGTCCCATCCCCAATATCGTCCCCATGACTGGTTGGCCCAAATGGCCCCGACAAATATGCCAGCCGCCAAACAGGCAAGCGCAGGGTATATAAGGACTCGGCTGACGTCTGCCAATGTGCCAATCCGCTCCTTTTTCATTGCTTCGTCTCTCGCCGTACAGTTGACTAATATGGCAGCGAGTCCGTCAAGAGCCGTGAATGCGAGCAACGAGTATGCCACCATGACGAGGCATACGTGTATGCTCAGCAGAGGTGACGCCAATACGGGAATGAGGTTCGTGACCTGCGGGTTGCTCTCTCCGAATGTAGAGACTAAGAGTGTCAAGCCTCCCAATAGATAGCCAAAGGGCATGGCGAGAGCGAAACGTCGAGATGTGAGGAGTGTCACTGCTATGACGCACAGGTCCATGAATTGCATGGTCTCGTAGCCGTTGCTCAGCGGCAAATGGCCGCCAACATACCACCTGAGGGCGAACATCGTTGCGAGGTATAGACCGATTATGCCAAGGAAGATGATGAGGGTGGTGCTGAACATTGTCATTGCTTTGCTTGTCACCCCGTGTCCCCACAGCCACACCACTACGAAGAAAAACACTATGCCAACTGCCGCCATGCTCATTGCCAATGGACGGGTGAAACCCATCGCGTTGTACGCTTTCTCAGCTCTGAACTGGCTCGCTGATGGCAGGAAAGACGGTCTACCCTTTCCGCAGTTGGCGTTATTGGCCAAAACCTGATAACCGCGTATCATTGTGAGAAGTGTGTCCACCTGGGCGAAGTTCCCACTCTGTGATTGGCTGACTACGCTCGTGAATATGTTGCCTATGAAAGTCCTTTGCCCATATGGCAAACCGTCTGGCAGTCTGTCTGCTGGACTGTACCACGAGACTACGCCAACGCTATCTGCTACGGGGAATACTTTTAGCATTTGGCCTGCGAATAGCATCTTGACTATGCTCGTCTTCTCCTCTGCCTCTTCGAGGGCGCGTGATGAGGCGTTTTCGCCTCCGTGGCGAATCTCGTCCATCTTGGTGGCGAGTGGGCTGTGGCACAGGTCGTCATATGACACCAATGAACCATCTAACCCGAGCTCGGCGGCGGCCGATTTCTTTATCCTGATCATCTTGGCGTTGGCCCATTCGGGTGGATTGAGTGTCCAACCCATCAGGACCTGCTCTGCCGTGTAGCCCATGAATCGGTCGCGGCCATATAATTTCAGTGTGAAGTCCCGAGCCACTGTCTGCAAAGGGCATATCCGGCCATTATAGTATGCGTAGAGGTCGCCAAACTTGTCTGCCGTTTTCTCGGGGAATGCTATGTCGGTATCTGCCGCAAGGCTGGGTGCCGGCATGATGGTCAATATGGCGGCTAAACAGAATGCGCCGCGGCTTTTAAGTTTTCTTATCGACTTGCGAAATGATTCGTTAGGCCAGAAGAGCATGAGGAACAGCGATGCGAAGAGTGTCCCGTAGCCAACGTATGTTATTCCTATCCCCGATGGGTCGTGACAGACGGAGAGGACTGTGCCCAGACCATCCTCGTCATAACTCGATTGGTAGAACCTGTATCCGCAGTTAGAAGCTATGTTGTTCATTGATACGTCTGTGCGCTCTAATCCCTCGGCGGTTGTGAATGCCAAATGGCTGACGTAGTCCATCGGTGTGTCTGTTCCCGGGTAGTTTACAATATCAAACCCTTCGAGGGTCACTCGGAAAGGCAGTATTTGTGCAGACCCGTCATCAGCGTGGAACAAGTTGACTGTTTCGCCAACTCGAATGTGAGCCATGCCCTGAATGGCTGTCAAGTGCGTATGGAGGGCGCCAATCAGAATTAGGATGAGTGACACGTGTATCGCAAAAATTACAGGCCTCCGATACAAATGTTTGCGGAGGATATATGCCGCGCCTGCGACTACAAGTATTGCCCACAGACTTGAAAACCACCACGAGCCATATATGGTCTCACCTCCAATCTCATGTGCGGAGGTCTTTCCGACAACGGTGGCAATTACCATTGCGGCTATTATCGCTATGTATGTTACTCGGACTGTATTTTTGATTATGCCGCGCATCGTTTTTCCTATGTTGTTGATAAGTAAGGGAGCGCAAAGTTAAGCAAGTTTTGTATTTAACAAATATGTAGCGATAATGTCATTTGATGACACTCCACCCTTTTGAACATTATTTTACACCATAGTCTCGCTGTGTTATTTTATGTTTGCGACATCTTATGATTTTATAAAAAACATCAAACGGGAATATGATAAGAAAACTACTAACCGTTTTTCTGACCTTGGCAGCCTCATTAGCTGCTTTGGCAACAGACCTGACGAGTTCTGAAATTCAGCAGGTTTATGTTAATTCGTTCTCTAATGCCGTTCCCACGAGGGGAACTTCGCATGACCCCTCAGTTGTGATTGGATATGAGGCCGATGGCAAGGTTTATGCCACGCCGGCCACGGGGCGCAAAAAGATTTACTGTGTCTTCGGCTCACACCGTGCTTGGCTGAAGAGCTACGACTTGCAAAACTGGACGGAGTTTACTAATAACCTGTCCACCAACTACTCTACTATCTTTGCCGAGGATGCCAAGTGGTCTGCCCATGGCTCTTCAACGTACGACGTGGCTGGCAACATGTGGGCGCCAGATGTTGTATGGAATGAGGATATGCAGAAGTGGTGCATGTACATGAGCATCAATGGCGATTCTTTCTACTCGTCTATTGTCCTTCTGACCGCTGAGAGCCTTACGGGCGATTGGACCCGCGTCGGCACTGTCATCTATTCTTTGGGTTCAAGCAACAAATATGCCTCTGAGACTGACGTCTGGAGTGTCTTAGACAGGGATAACGACTCTCTCGACCGCTATTATTACTACCGCAACAGCGTCAATAACCACACCTATGGCACTAACGCCATTGACCCTTGCGTCTTCTATGATAATGACGGAAACCTCTGGATGTCCTACGGCTCATGGTTCGGTGGCATCTATATGATAAGGCTCGACAAGTCGACTGGTCTCCGCGACTACACGTATACCTACGACACTGATTTCGAGTTGGCGTCTGGCTCCTCAGCAGGCAAGATGAATGTCAATTGGACCAAGAGTGACGCCTACCAAGGCGTTAAGATTGCTGGTGGCAACCACTGCTCTGGCGAAGCGTCATATATCGAGTACCACGATGGGCTTTATTGGCTCTTCGTGAGCTATGGTGCTCTCAATGCCCGCGGCGGCTACTCCATGAGGGTCTTCTCTTCTGAGAGTGTGACGGGCCCCTACACTGATGTTTCGGGCGATGACGCAAGATATTCGCTCACTGGGACTAATGGCAGCACTAATGCCGGTCAGATTAATAAGAGTGTTGGAACTCGCCTCATGAGCTATTATCGTTGGGGTTTCATGGACTATGGTTTCACGGCCCAAGGCCACAATTCGGCTGTCGTTGACACGGACGGACGTATGTTCCTTGTCTACCACACGCGTTTTGATGACGGCACTGAGGGTCATCAGGTCCGTGTTCATCAGCTCTTTACGAGTGGCAAGCGCATCCTTTGCGCCCCCTTTGAGTTCCGTGGCGAGTCTCTCTCCTCCTCTGCCTACTCGGCAGCAGATGTGGCAGGTTACTACGGCATAATCCGCCATGGCAACGGGACTGACTATGCCAACTTGGAGTGTGCGGCCGAGCAGGTGGTCTACCTCTCTGAAGATGGGACAGTCTCTGGCGCTTATTCCGGCACATGGTCCGTCTCCTCTTCCGCACCCGACATAACTGTGGCCATCAAGGTTGGCTCGTCTACCGAGACCTACTACGGCAAACTCATTGAGCAGAACATTGAGGAGACCAATGTCAAGACTCTGTGTTTCACAGCAGTGGATGATTATGACAAGAGTCTGTGGGGCTATAAGCGCGGCAGTGAGACTTCGACCTTCCCTGCCGACGTGCAGATAGCTATGCTCGCCAATCAACTCTCTGATGTGATTCCATCCAAGGCTCTCCTCGGCTCGACAATTACTCTCCCCGCCGAACAAGACGGCGTCTCATTGACCTACAAGTCGCAAGACGAGTCGGTCATGACAAGCGATGGGCAGATTTCCTCTTCCACCACGGCCAAGTCCGCCAAGATTGACGTCACCCTCACTTGTGGTGACTACTCCTACTCGTTGACTCACACCATTTCGCTCCTCCCTTCGCTTGATGATGTATTGGCTCTCGACCCAAGCGCCATCTTGGCTCACTACTCCGCAAGCAAAAATTTTGAGACGCAGCCGCAGGTCTCTGCGTCACAGACCACTGGTCTCTCTCTCAGCTTCATGGTGAGTGACATCAGCAGCGACTGGACGGAGATAGCCCGCTCTGCCGATGGCAAATATCTTCTCTACCTGTCTGTCCTCCATTACGATGCGACGAACTATTTTGAGCACCTCGGCAAACTCTCTTCGGCGGCCACGGCCACAGGTCTCCTGCCCTACCAGCTCTTCCTCAATGGGACATATTATGTCACTGTCTCTTACAACCCCGATGGATCAATCGGCTACTACAGGGACGGAACTCTGATGCTTACTTTTGATGACACTTGCTCCCCGGCGGATGGCTCTCTCAAGCCCTCTGAAATTGTCAAGAGCGTCATTGCTGACTATTTGGCTGGCAACATCTCGTTCACTACAGCTGTTGATGACGTTGTTGTCGGATACTCTGCCAAGTATACAACCGAGGATATCGTTTCGACTTGCCCTGTGGCGGAGAATAGCCTTCTCACCTCCTCTTTCTCAAATGTCTACTTCAACCTCGCTGAGCCTGCTGATGGTGTTACTGACGAGACTGGCGTCTCATTCAGTTTCTTAGCGAGCGGACTGACGAGCGACTGGAATGCCATCGCCAAGTCGGCCGACGGCCAGTTTGTCCTCTATCCCTTTGTCCTTCACTATGGAACTACGGACTACTATGAGCATAATGGCATTGCCACATCCGAAGCCCAGTCCCTCATGTCTGCTGAGTCCAAGGGTCTGTGGCAGCTCATGCTCGACGGCTCTTACTACCTCACTTTCTCTTATAACCCCGATGGATCCATCTGCTGCTATCGCAATGGTGTGCTCATAGTCAAATATGACGACTCTTGCACTGCGGGCTACTCGTCTGGCACTGCCGCTAAGCCCTCGGAGATAGTTAAGGCTGTGGTTGCTGCCTACAATGAGGGTTCTATCTCTTTCGACCGCTCAGTTACTAACCTCAAGGTAGGCTACGCGGTGGGCTATGAGCCAGGTCCGACGGCCGTTGACAGTATTGATGCGGCATCAGACTCAGAGGTCGTCTCTACCTCTGTCTACACACTCGGCGGGGCGCGCATCTCGGCTCCTCAGCGTGGCATTAATGTCATTGTCCAACGCTTTGCCGATGGCTCTTCCAAGTCGTTTAAACTGCTCGTGAAGTAGTACAGAATACTTCTATTTGCCTTGTTTGTGGCGGGTCGCGTGGGGTGCGTGTCACCTCAGCGGCTCGCCTTTCTTTGTCCATGTGGGTAGTCTCTTTTGTCTATGAGCGTGGTGTGCTTGGCTGTTTTTATGGCTTTCTGATGGTCTTACTACTCACTTTTAGGTATTGAGCCCCCTCTTTTTCTTTAGAACGCATCTAAAAATAATCACATTTGAGTATAACTCGATAATCAGAACAAGTCTAAATTTGCACACGTAAATACTAAGGGAAAAACCTCCCTTGAAACATTCAATGACAAAGACAACAGCATTCCCAAAGGTTGGCCTCCTGACGACAATGGCTCTCATTGCCGCGGCGCAGGTCTCTTTTGCGCAGACTAACGAGGGCGCTCCACAGGTCGACGCCACGACGGGTGCGACACAGCGACAATTTGAGCAGTCAGCCCCCGAGCCAAAGGTAAAGGCGATGCCCAGCCTCGAAGAGGGCGAGAATTACTCCAAGTTCCGCATCGGCGGCTACGGCGAGCTCGTCGCCTCTTTCCTCAATTATGGCAAGAACCGCTTCTATGGCGGAACAGATGACAGCGACACCCGTCGCACCATAGCCATGCCACGCGTCACTCTTGCTGGCGACTACCGTTTCAACGCTCAGTGGAATCTCGGCATGGAGATTGAGTTCGAGGCCGGCGGTGTCGGCATTGAGCAGGAGCTTGAGCGCACTGAGAACCTTGAGTATGAGACGGAGATGGAGAGCGGCGGTGAGGTTGCCCTTGAGCAGTTCCACATAACGCGCTATATTGTCCGCCCTTTCAACATCCGCGTGGGTCATATGATTGTCCCCATGGGCCTGACGAACTACAACCACGAGCCAATAAACTTCTTCGGTACTTCACGTCCCGAGGGCGAGACTACCATCATCCCCTCCACTTGGCATGAGACAGGTCTCTCTTTCTTTGGTGATTTTGGTGCATTCCGTGCCAAGTTCGATTACGAGTTGATGGTTGTGGCTGGTCTTAACCCCGATGGTTTCGGGCGCGACAACTGGGTCGGCGGCGGCAAGCAAGGTCTTTTTGAGGTTGACAACTTCTCGTCCCCCGCCTATGTCGGCCGAGTCAACTGGAAGGGTGTCCCGGGACTCCGTGTCGGTGCCGCCATCTATTTTGTCAATGATGTTACCAAGAACGCTGATAAGGTCTACAAGTACTCCAGCTGCGGCAAGAGCCATTTGACCATTTGGTCTTTTGATGCGCAGTATAAGAACCCCTATGTTACAGTCCGTGCAAACTTCATGAGGGGTAATCTTGAAAACTCGACCAAGATTTCGTCAGTGACGCTCTCCAATAACAGCAGCTACCATCATGGCACAGAGCGTCCTGTGGCCGAGACCGCAATGGCGTATGGTGTCGAGGTCGGCGCAAACCTCAAGAATATCTTCTACCGTGGCTCGCGTGGGCCTGTCTTCTACCCCTTCGCCCGCTATGAGTATTACAACCCTCAGGAGTTCCTTGAGTCTGGCGGACGTGGCGACCTTCGTTGCCAGGTTGTTAAGTGGACGGCTGGTCTCAACTGGTTCGCTTTGCCAAACCTTGTCGTCAAGGCTGACTGCACAACTCGCCACATTGGAACTAACAAGCCTTTTGAAAACACGGACTACCACAACGAGAATGAGTTCTCTGTTGGTATAGCATATGTGGGCTGGTTCTGCAAGAAGTAGTTCTGACCTCTTTTACTCAGAAAACAAGTTATTCAGATAACTAAGGCATAACACAAAAACAAGTTATTCAGATGAACAAGAAGTTCCTTTCTTTCGCCGCCATGGCTGCCCTCGTCGCAGTCTCTTTCACGGCTTGCGATGATGATGACGACCCTGCTGACAGCAATGGTGTCGAAGTCAAGTCAATTGACATCTACACCTCAGGTGACACTGCCAATGTCACCGCCTGGGGCAACTACATGACTATTGTCGGCAAGCTCCTCGTGACCGATGCCACCACCCTCTACACCGATTGGACTGTCAAGGGTGACAACATCTCAACCAGCTATGCTGACTGGTTTAAGTCTCAAGACGCTCTTGAGTCTTTTGACCAGATTGTTGAGGGCTGCAAGGATATCGCAAACGAGGTAGGCGAGGCGAAGATCGGTGATCCTCTTAACTACTGGGAAGCTGCTCAATACACAAAGGCCGTCCTCGCTGTCGAGTCTTGGTACAGCTGGCACTCTCGTGACGACTACAGCAACAACATTCTCTCCATCCGTAACTCTTACTATGGCTCTCTCGATGGCTCTGTAGCCGAGACTTCTATCTCTGCTCTCGTCAAAGCTGTTGACGCTGACCTCGACACCAAGGTGGTCGACGCTATCAACAATGCTTACAATAAGATTCTTGCCATCCCCCAGCCTTTCCGCAACAACATCAACAGCGATGAGGCAAAGGCTGCTCAGTCAGCTTGCGCTGAGTTGAACGAGACCCTCTCTTCTCTCAAGGCTGCTGGTGAGAAACTCGACAAGACCAAGCTCGCCCAGGCAATTACCGACTATGTCGATGACGTTGTCCTCCCCACCTATAAGAACCTTGTAGCCGGCAACACCGCGCTCCTCGCTGCTGCACAGGCTTTCGCCAAGGCTCCTTCTGCAATAACCATTGAGGCTTGCGCTGTAGCTTGGCTCGCAGCTCGCCAGCCTTGGGAGACCAGTGAGGCTTTCCTCTTCGGCCCCGTCTCTGACCGCGGCCTCGATCCTAACATGGACTCTTGGCCTCTCGACCAGGATGGCATCGAGAACCTCATTAAGAGCGGCAAGTTCGATGACCTCGATTGGGACGGTGACTATGATGAGGATGATGAGGATATTGCCGCAAAGCAGGCTCTCCGCGGATTCCACACCATGGAGTTCCTTATCTTCAAGGACGGAAAGGCTCGCTCTATCTATTAAAATATTATAGCGTAAATTCGCGCTTCGGTTGATGCGCCACCGCCTGTGGGCTTGGGCGTCTCACTCCGATATCATTGGTGAAGGTGGGGGGACTATGTCCCTCCCCCTTCACATTGTGGTTTAAAATTGTTTTTGTGTTTTATATCTAACGGACAATGAAATATTTGTCGCTCACTGTCGCCTCACTGTCGCTCCTCTCGCTCTCTGCTTGCGAAGAGGACACCGAGGGGTTGGACAACTTCATGGCCGAGCATTCTCGCGATTTGGAGACTTATTGCCTCTCGGCCGGCACTTCAACCATCTTCTATAACTCAAGCAAGGCGTACGATATTGACGCCGAGTGGCTTTCGGGCACCTACGCCAAGCGTTTCCAGACTGGCAACCGTCTCTATGACAATGTCACGGACAATTACGGCCCAGTCTATGCCGGCTACTCTTGCGCGTCATGCCACAAGAACGCTGGCCGCACATCGCCTGGCACGTGGAATCAGATTGGAACAGATGAGGATGGAACGCCTGTTTACGGGTCGGGCACCAATGGCATGTCATCCATGCTTGTCTACGTCTCCCGCAAGAACGGCGTATTCTTCCAAGGCTATGGACGCGTCCTTCATGACCAGACCATCTATGGCGTAACACCCGAGGGTAAGCTCGAAGTACGCTACGATTACGAGAAGGGCACTTTCCCCGATGGCGAGGAATATGAGCTCGCACACCCCAATTATACCATTGTCGACTGGTATAAGCAGATGTGGGACGGCGTTCAAAACAAATATGTCGACATTCAACCCGAGGATCTCTTCTGCACCGTCCGCATCCCTCTTAGGCACGTCGGCATGGGTCAGATGATGGCCATTGACCGTGAGGAGATTGAAAAGCTCGCGGCTCAAAGCAACTACCCTGAGTATGGCATCTCTGGCCGTGTTAACTACATAACCGAGAAGGGCGTCACAAGCGTAGGCCTCTCGGGCAATAAGGCGCAGCACCTTGACCTGACTGTCGAGCTCGGTTTCTCAAGTGATATGGGTGCCACCAACTCGCGCTACCCTGAGGAGATTTGCGAGGGGCAGAGTCAGATGACTGAAGGTTCGATGATGGGACTCACTTATGATCAACTTGATGTCTCGACTGAGGATATGGAGAGTGTGGATCTCTATTTGCATGGCTTGGGTGTGCCCGCCCGCCGCAAGGGCAGCACCACGGTTGAGGTCACTCTGACCCACAGTGACGGAACCACTGAGACCATGACCGAGCGTGAGGCTGTGTCGCGAGGCGAGAAGATGTTCTACCAGGCCAAGTGCCACCTCTGCCACGTCACTACTCTCCACACCCGTGCAAGGGGTGCCACTCTTTTGGCTGGCACTGAACTCCCTTGGCTTGGATCACAAACTATCCACCCTTATTCAGACTACTTGCTTCATGACATGGGTTCTGAGATTATGGGCGTTGGACTTAATGACAACTACACAAGCGGCATGGCCCGCGGCAACGAGTGGCGAACAACGCCTCTCTGGGGCATCGGCTTGCAATATAAGGTCAATGGTCACACTTTCTTCCTCCATGACGGACGCGCGCGCAATCTCACGGAGGCCATCCTTTGGCACGGAGGTGAGGGGCTCGCTTCGCGCAACCTCTTCATGAATATGGATCATGCTGACCGACAGGCTCTCCTTAAATTCCTCAACTCGCTTTAATTTATTTATAGCGGTATAGTTTTCGCAAAATATACTCGTCAATCAGTTCCCTTTTCGTTAATCCCAATAACCAAAGCCGGTTTGCTTGATTTCTGTCAAGCGGCGAAAAGGGATATGGCAAAGAATACATAACATAAGATGAAATCATTATACATCGCCGCCATCGCGGCACTCGCATCTCAAAGTCTTATGGCTCAAGAGCAGCAGCCTGTTGAGCCGGCTCCTAAGTTCGACGCTGATAATGGTGTCGTCACCATCGGGTCCGACCGTATGTTCCAGATTGAGAGCGCAGATAAGCGCTTCTCTTTCAAACCCTACCTGATGATTCAGACTACGGCTAATTTCAACTACTACGATGATGAGGGTCTTGACAAGGCTTACAATCAGGACAATGTGGCCAACAGCGGTTTCGCCATCCCCTATGCTGTGCTCGGCTTCACTGGCAAGGCTTTCAACCACATCACATATAACCTCTCTGTCAACGCGGCTGCCTCTGGTGCCAACATCCTTCAGCAGGCTTGGTTTGATGTCCATGTGGCTGACGGTTTCGCTGTCAAGGTCGGTAAGTTCAAGACCCCGTTCTCGAGCGCCTATCTCACCACTCTTGGTGAGACTATGATGCCCATCCTCCCCATCTCACTGACTTCCACTGTCATCATGCCCTACTCGCTCAATGCGGTTAATCCTAAGATTGGCACGGGCTTTGACCTCGGTGTCATGCTCCATGGCAACATAGCTTGTCCCTCATTCGGCTATGAGGTGGGTTTCTTTAACGGCAACGGCTCCGGCTCAAACAGCGCCACCAAGACTTTCTCTGACGATTGGCACATCCCGTCGCTCCTTTACGCAGGCCGACTCTCTTGGCATCCCTATGGCGCAATGCCACGTACACAAGGTAACTCTAAGATGCTCAATGAGAATAAGCTCGAAATCGCTCTCTCTGGAAGCATTAATGTCGAGAGCGAGAGCGAGAGCACTAATGACACCCGCGCTGGCTTCGAGTTCTCTTGGCTCCACAAGCGTCTCTTCATTAGCGCCGAGGCCTATCTCATGCACGTTGGCTTCACTGAGCGTCAGAAGATTGACGAGACTTACAACTTCTGGGGCGGCTATGTTCAGGCCGGCTACTTTGTCGCTAATCAGTGGCAGGTCGTAGCCCGCTATGATTTCATGGATCGCAACGGCTCTAATACCGATGGCATTCTCAACACTCCTGCTGTTGGCTTCAATTATTTCATCCGCAACTCAGGCCTCAAACTCTCTGGAGTCTATCAATTCGTAGGTCGAACTGGCCACAAGACACAGCTTGACCGTGACAACGATGACCTCGGCATCGCTAAGCAGAGCGCCTGCGTCATGCTCCAGTACACTTTCTAAGTTCTAACGACTTATCCTCCTTCCTGATTTAAATCTACTCTGACTCATAACGTTAATATGAGACGTTCCTATTTTTTGTCTGCTCTCTTCGCGTCTGCCGCTCTCCTCTCTTCTTGCGATGACGGCAGTGTCACGGACCCTGTCTATATTGACTCGTCAAAGACTTACAAGGCTCAGCTTGTCGCCACTTTCCATGGTCTCGACCAATGGGGCTCGTCATACAAGCTCGCTCTTGCCGGTTTCAATGATGACAGCCGTTATTCTGTGATTCAGAAGGATATTCAAGCGCAAGCCGACAAGGGTGTGGCCGATACCATTCTCCTCTCTGGCATCCCAGACGGGACCGAGCATGTCGAGTTAGCCGTCGTTAATGTGCTTCGTCAGCGTATTGCTACTCTCTACTCGGCTGATATTGAGTCTAATCATGATGCCGACGATACCATCAAGATTAATCTTGGTGAGTTTGACGCAAGTCCTTTTGGAGCTGTCAACACTGCCGTTTTCCATGGCTCGAACACTAATTGCGTCATGTGCCATCAGGGTGACAGGCCTGCCGCGGGGCTGAACCTTGCGGCGGGTGATGTCTATGACCGACTTGTCAACACCTACTCATCCAAGAGCCCTGACTCCTTGCTCATATGCCCGGGCGACGCGTCAAAGAGTTTCCTCTATCAGGTGATTACGTCTGGCAGCACCAGTCTCCATTACTCTCACCCTGGCATTTTTGTCGAGGATGATGTCAAATATCTGCCCGAGCTCATTAAGGGATGGATTGATGACGGCGCCAAGAATTAAGACACTGACGCGACAAATGAAAAACCAATAACAGATGAGACAGTTCAACACATATAAATGGGAGGAGCTCGGAGTCTCCGCTGGCCTTTCCTCTTTCGAGCCAGAGAGCGGAGTGGCGGAATATCATGCCATTCTCCATGTTGAGCCACGCGGTGAGCTCTTCGCCGACCAGTATCCGAGGCTTCTCAAGGCTGAAACGCTTCTTCTTGAGCTGCCGCAGTTTAAGGGGGCGAGCGTTGTCTTCAAACGATATTTCCTCTCGGACGCTTATAATCAGGTGCCGCTCATGACCGATTTGGGCGACGCAAGCGTATCTTTCATCCAGCAACCGCCACTTGACGGAAGCAAGGTTGCTCTGTGGATTTATGCCGAGAAAGGCGTCTCAATGACAAATAACAATGGCGTAATAGAGGTTGACCATAACGGCTATAAGCAGCTGTGGAAGATGGGTATGACAACTCCCGAGGGTGACTCTGCCGCGCAAACCAAATATCTCCTTGAGGAATATGAGGCTATGCTCGCATCGCATGGGGCGACCATTGAGGCCAACTGCATCAGGACCTGGTTCTACGTCCGCGACGTTGATATCCAATACGCTGGCATGGTCAAGGCTCGCAAGGAGAATTTCCTCGCCAATGGTCTTACTCCACAGACTCACTACGTCTCCTCAACCGGTATTGGTGGACTGCCTGCCGACCCCAAGGCCATCATTCAGCTCGGCACTTATTCTCTCGTTGGCTTTGAGCCTCAGCAACAGAGGTATCTCTATGCGCTCTCGCACCTTAATAAGACAATTGAGTATGGAGTGACTTTTGAGCGCGGAACACTTGTCGAGTATGGTGACCGTGGTCATATCTACATCTCGGGCACGGCATCTATTGACAACAAGGGTAACGTTCTCCATATAGGTGACATCCGCAATCAGACTCTGCGAATGTGGGAGAATGTGGAGAAACTCCTTGAGGAGGGAGGAATGGGAATGGATGACACCATGCAGATTGTCGTCTATCTCCGTGACACAGCCGACTTTGATGTCGTCAACAAGATGTTCGCTGAGCGTTTCCCCAGGACTCCCTATGTCATCACTCTCGCTCCAGTCTGCCGTCCCGCATGGCTCATTGAGATGGAGTGCATAGCAGTTGACAGCCGCAAGAACCCACAGTATAGGGATTTATAAAAATTAGCAGGCAGTTCCAGTTTCCTCAAGGTTTCTGGCTAAAAAATAACCGCCCTCGTTTCTCTTTTTTGAGAAACGAGGGCGGTTTGGTGTTATATCTGTTGATGTGCGTGGCTTAATAGAAAAGCGAGCCGAGCCGCCACGAATGGACAAACTCGACTCGCTTTGTGTGAACCCTTGTTTTACCTCTCTTTGAGAAGTGTTGCAAGCATAACCCTACCAATGCTCTATTTGCCACTCAAAACAGCCTTGAGAGCCGTAATGAACTGGTCAACCTCGCTCTTTGAGAGGCAGAGGGGTGGCAGGATGCGGACCATGTTCTGACCAGCAACACCTGTGAAGATGTGATGCTCGTAGAGCAGTTTCTGGCGAATTGGTGAGACGGGCTCGTTGAACTCGATGCCTATCATCATGCCAATGCCGCGAATCTCTTTAACGCGTCCGCCGAAGTCAATCTTGCCGAGCTCGTCGAGGATGTATTTGCCAACCTCTTCGGCGTTCTTCTCAAGACCCTCCTCTTCATAGACATCAGCCACGGCGATAGCTGCTGCCATGCCAAGATAGTTGCCTCCGAATGTGGTGCCAAGCATACCCTTGACGGCCTCAAACTCAGGGCTGATAAGCACAGCGCCAACGGGGAAACCATTGGCTATGCCCTTTGCCATTGAGATTATGTCGGGGCGGATGCCATAGTGCTGATGTGCGAAGAATTTGCCAGTGCGGCCATATCCGCTCTGGATTTCGTCCACAATCAGTTTGGTCCCGTGAGCGTGGCAAAGAGCCAAGAGGTCTTTCATGAATTGCGCGTCGGGGATGTGTATTCCTCCACAACCCTGGACTCCCTCTATTATGACGGCTGCAATGTCATCTTTCTCAACATACTGGGCCACTGATTTCAAGTCGTTCAACTCTGCCCAGCATACCTCATGTTGAAGGTTGAAAGGCGAATTGATCTTAGGGTTGTCAGTGACAGCCACAGCACCGCTTGTGCGGCCGTGGAAACTGCGGCGGAAGGCGACCATCTTCTTGCGGCCAGTGGCGAATGAGGCAAGTTTGAGGCAGTTCTCGTTTGCCTCTGCTCCGCTGTTTATCAAGAAGAGGCTGTAGTCTGGATAACCGCTCAGCTTGCCAATCTTCTGAGCCAGAACAGACTGCAGCGGGTTGATGACGCTGTTTGAGTAGAAGGCTATGTTGTTCACCTGGTCGGTGATGGCCTTGATGTACTTGGGGTGAGAGTGGCCTATCGATATGACGGCATGACCGCCATAAAGGTCAAGATACTCAACGCCCTTGTCGTCCCACACGTGGCAACCCTTGGCCTTGGCGGGCACGACGTCGAAAAGGCTATATACGTCGAAAAGATTCATTTTGATTGATAGGTCTTAGCCTGCGGATCTGCCGTAGGCTTCTTGTTTTTAAAAGCCGCTCGGCTTCATGTTGAGTCCTGTGTTCTCTGGCAGTCCGAAGAGCAGGTTCATGTTCTCGACGGCCTGTCCCGCGGCTCCCTTGACAAGGTTGTCAATGAAGGAGACTACATGAAGCTTTGTGCCGTATTTCTTGGCGTAGAGGACGCACTTGTTGGTGTTGACAACCATCTTGAGGTCCGGGTTGAAGTCCACGACATTGACGAAGGGTTCATCTTTGTAATACTTCTTATAGACTTCTACGGCGTCGGCCTCGTCCAAGTCGCAGTCAAAGTAGACCGAGCTCATTATGCCGCGCGTGTGGCATCCGCGGACTGGCACGAAGTTGAGGTTGCCCTTGTAGTGCGGCGCCAATCGAGTCAACGTCTCGTTCACCTCGCCTAAATGCTGGTGGGTGAATGCCTTGTAGCATGAGAGGTTGCCATCACGCCAGCTGAAGTGGGTTGTCTCGCTTGGCTTCTGTCCCGCTCCCGTAGAGCCTGTGATGCCGGTGACGTGAACCTCGCCCAGTTTGTCGAGCTTGGCCATTGGCAGGAGAGCCAACTGGATGCTTGTGGCGAAGCAGCCGGGGTTGGCAATGCGGTCTGCCGCCTTAATCTCGCGGCGGAAGGCCTCTGGCAGTCCATAGACAAAGCCGCATGCCGAGTCCTGAAGACGGAAGTCGTTGGAAAGGTCAATTATCTTGCCGTTGAAGTCCTTCGGCAGTTTGTCCACATATCCGCGGCTCTTGCCGTGACCCATGCAGAGGAATATGACATCTGCTGTGTTGACGGGCGCATCGGCGCTAAACGTGAGTGTCGTCTCGCCAATCAGGTCGTGGTGGGCGCTCCACACTGGCTCGCCTGCGTGGCTCTCGCTCTGCGCGAAGAGTATGTTGGCCCACGGATGGTTGATAAGGATGCGTATCAATTCACCTCCGGTATAACCGGCGGCTCCTATTATTCCTACTTGTATCATAAAGAATTTTACGGAAGCGGCAACGATAGCATGTTATCTTGGCTCTGCAGCCAGCGCATGCTTAGTTGCCGACCTTTACTTGCTCTTTTTCGGGGGGTTAGAGTTCCTTTTCGAGTTTCTCGCCCTCGTCTTTGTGGTTGCTGTAGTAAGCGCGGAGAGGGGTTGAGAGCACTTTGATGAAGCCTTTGGCGTCCTCGCTTGTCCAGCCCTTCTGCATCTCACCATATTCGCCGAACTTGTTCTTGACGAGGTCGTTCTTGGAATCGACGCCCACAGTCTCGAAGCAATGAGGACGGAGCTTCATGATGGCTGTGCCGGTCACGTTGCGCTGGCTCTCCTCCAGCATGGCCTCGATGTCGCGCATCACAGGCTCAAGATATTGGCTCTCATGAAGGAACATGCCATACCAGTTTGCAACCTGGTCTTTCCAGTACTGCTGCCACTTAGAGAGGGTGTACTTCTCCAAGAATCTGTGTGCCGCAATGATAAGCATGGGCGCCGCAGCCTCAAAACCGACGCGGCCCTTGATGCCGATGATGGTGTCGCCGACGTGCATGTCGCGGCCTATGCCATAGGGGGCGGCTATGCTCTCTATCTTCTGGATGGCTTTAATCTTGTCGGTGAACTTCTCGCCGTTGACGGCGGCAATCTCGCCCTTCTCGAACTCGATCTTAATCTCCTCCTCGCCGCTCTTCTCGACCTGCTTCAAGTAGGCCGACTCGGGAAGGCCCTGCGCGCTGTCCAAAATCTCGCCGCCGCAGATGCTTGTTCCCCAGATGCCTACATTATACGAGTACTTGAGCTTGGCGAAGTCTGCCTTGAATCCGTGGTTGTTGAGGTAATCAACCTCATATTGACGGGTCAAGGCCATGTCGCGGGTCAGGGTTATAATCTCCATCTCGGGCGCCATGACGAGGAATGTCATGTCAAAGCGCACCTGGTCGTTGCCCGCGCCAGTCGAGCCGTGGGCGATGGCCTGTGCACCAATCTTCTTGGCGTAGCGCGCGATGGCCATGCCCTGGAATATGCGCTCCGAGCTGACTGATATCGGATAGGTGTTGTTGCGCAGCACGTTGCCGAATATCATATAGCGGATGCTCTTGTCGTAGTATTCGTGGGTGACATCGAGAGTCACGTACTCCTTGGCTCCGAGTTTATATGCGTTCTCCTCGTTGGCCTTGAGCTGCTCGGGGCTGAAACCGCCTGTGTTGGCGCAGGCTGCGTAGACCTCATAGCCTTTCTCTTTGGCAAGGTACATCACGGTGAACGAGGTGTCGAGTCCGCCGCTGAAGGCGACTACTACTTTCTTTTTAGCATCCATATTTCTAATATGATAATTTCTTGGTTTATGTTTCTTATGCCCTGTCCGCAAATATAGCGACAATAGGCTGACTTTGTCTTGCGCCCGTCCTATTCCTCTTTAGGGAATCCGTTCGGGAAGGCCTCCATGATGCGATCGACGACGCCCGGGTCGTTGGACAGCTCTTCATCAGCATCTCGTACACTGCGGGCGCGGTCCGGGTCGTAGAGCATGCCGGTGCATACGCAGTAGCGCCTGCCCGTGCGGACCAGGATGTCGTGGTTGATGCAACCCTCGCAACCCTTCCAGAAAGTCTCGTCGTCAGTGAGCTGGGCGAATGTCACGGGGACGTAGCCATGATCCGTGTTCAGCTTCATGACAGCAGCTCCCGAGGTGAGGCTGAATATCTTGGCGTGGGGCCAGCGAAGTCGCGCAAGGGTGAACGTCATGTGCTTGATCCGGCGAGAGAGGCCGCAGCCGCGGTACTCGTCGCGGACGATAAGACCCGAGGTGGTCACGTAGTGCTTGCCGCCCCATGTCTCGATATAGCTGAAGCCGGCGAATGTCTCGCCGTCGAGGGCTATGACAGCCTTGCCCTCGCGCATCTTTTGTTTTACGTATCCGGGGTTTCGCTTGGCAATGCCGGTGCCGCGCACTTTGGCGGCCGCCGTTATGGTCTGGAGAATCTCGTCGACATAACCGAGGTGCTCCTCGGTGGCCACGACCACTCTTAGGTCGGGGAACTTCTTGTCGTCCTTGCTGCTCATTTTCTTTCTCTGAAGGGGGGAGAGTGTTGTGTATGTTCTTTTGTCTAAATGATTTTCTGGGGAGCGTCTGGCACTATTGTCGCCAACTCTGTCATGAATGTCTCCTTCGGCAAGCCCTCGCGGAGGATGATGAGGACTGTGTCGTCACCGGCTATGGTGCCCATCACGTCTTTTAGGCGGGCGTCGTCAATGTTGGCGGCCATCGCGCTGGCATATCCGGGACGTGTGCGGAGAACCGCCATCTGGCCTGAGACCTCTACGCTGACAAGCCCCGTGGGGCGTGGCTCTGTTGGGGTGGACTGCGGGTGGGGCATGTAGCGGTATCCGCCGTCCCCGTCTGGGACCTTGACTATCTTGAGTTCGTTGAAGTCTCGCGACAGTGTGGCCTGCGTGACGGAAAACCCTTTGTCTCTCAGTAGCTTCAGGAGTTGCTCTTGACCGTCAATCGCTACTTCTCGGACGATTGACTCTATTACTTCGAGCCTCTTAGCTTTAGCGTGGTTATTTGTTCGCTGCATTTTTATTCATTCGATGCGCAAATTTATGCAATATAAACCGAATAAGCAGCGTCTAAAGAGATAAAAATTAATAATAGTAGAATTTTTCTCGCTCCGAAATCTCGTAAGCTGATTTCTGATGGTTGTACACGTAGCCTCTCCTGCTCTTTGTGAGGTTGTTTGAGGTCTCGAAAACGTCTTTCCGCACAGGCGTCCATGCCATGGACTGGGCGTCATATGAAAAGTGCTCGGTCTCGTGCGGCTTTGCATATTCATCAAACGTGGCAACCGATTTCTCTTGCGGCTGCCAATGAGCCCCGTCCCACGTGTAGACTATCTTCTCAGCCGCCGAAGTTGCTCTATCCACATCGACATTAGCTGTGTCCGCACTATCCGCAGTGCGTGCAAAGAATCCCGATATGCGCATCCACGCCCGGCTTATGAGGTTGCAAGAGGTCCTCTCGCTCTCGACATCCGCCTCATATCTGTTCACGATGTCGTAGGCGTAGACTGTTGAGTCAATCCTCCCCGCCTCGCCAATTGTCACGGAGGTCAGTAGTCTCCCTTCCGTGTCATACCTGTTGTCATGCTGCGTGAAATCGGACAATTTGAGGTTGCCATTCTCGTCGGCTGTGTATGCGTAGCTTGCCACCGTCTGCCCGTTCTCGTCCAAGACGCTCTCTTTGACTCCTGATATGTCATGGCTCTCTGGCTGCCCCTCGGCCTTGTATGTCACAATGTTCTCATATCTCTTCCCTCCCGTAGCATCAAAGGTGTATGCCACTGAGACAGAATCTGTCCACGCCCCAAGACTCTGCTTCTGAATGCAGATGGCGGTGCGTTGTCCTTTGCCATTGTAGGCGAAGATGCGCCGGATGGTGTGCTCGCCTGCGGCCGATGTGACCACCGTGCTGTCGAGTCTCGCCGTGCTTGCGGCTTTGCCTTTTTTGTGCGACTTGGAGTAATAATAAGTCTCTTCTGATGCGAGTGAGCCGTCTCTTCCGTAGGCTTTATGGGTGGTCACCCTATTGTCGAAGTCGTAGGAGTACGTCTCTCTCTGAACTTGTGTCATCCCGCCTGATTCATAACGGCTTGTGACGGTCTCTGTCAAAAGCCCGTTGGGCGAGTACGTGTAGGTCGTGCACTGCGCGTCTCTGTCTCCGCTGCCCTCTTGCGTGCAGCGGGACGTGGCGCGCCCGGACATGTCGTAGTCCCAACTCTCGCGGCCAGGCTGCCTTACCCATCCATCGGCGTCGTTCGCCCAGTGGTAGTGACTGCGCAGCACGTATTCGCGGGTGTCGAGTGGCATGCGGTCGTATGAGTACGCGTACTCGTATTTTTTCACGGGGTCCCACTCGTTGTCGTCCACGTTCCATCTGAGCAGGACTTCTGTCAAAAGCCGGCCGTTCGCGTCATAGGAGTATGTGGTTCGCAGATGGATGCCATTCCGGTCGTGCGCTGTCTTTTGCACCATGCGCCCGCCGAGGTCGCGTGAGTAGTCTGTCCTCTCGTCAATAACCCATGCTCCGGTTTTCTCGTCGAACGTGTATCTCGTCTCCGACGATGCTTCTCCTCGGCTGTCGTAGGCTGTGCGTATGCGAATGTGCCCGGGCGCAGCGTCTAAGCGATAGCGGTCTTCAGTCTGTGTCTGGCTCTGACGGGTGAAGACGGAGCGGGAGATGACACGCCCGTCCGCGCCGCGGCAGACGATGCTGTCCGGCATCTCGGCTCTTTGGGCGGATACGACGTTAGCTAACAGCGCCAACGCTGACAGAAGTACGACTTTTGCTGGGGACATATTCGGGAAAGGAGTTTTTCTTTTGGTAAAAATGATTACTCAAATTTAAAGAACCTTTTCGGCTGAAGCAAGTGGCAGACGGTCAAATGCGGCTAAAAATGTGCATTCAGTCCAAGCCTCCTTCCGTAGCTAAATAGGCAAAAGTGTTTGAGCTTAAAACTTGCGCTATTTTTGATTTGTCTATATTAGGAATAAGAAGTATATTTGTATACAATGAAGAAGACTTGGAATATAGAGCCGTGGCCCAAGCGCGAGGAGGTGGAACATCTGTCCCGCCAGACGGGCTTGTCTTTAGTCACTTCCAGTCTTCTGATTCAGAGGGGAGTAAGAACGGCTGAAGCGGCCGACGCCTTTCTCCACCCTACCCTCAATCAACTCCACGACCCCTATCTGATGTTGGACATGGACAAGGCTGTGGATCGTATCCGCAGGGCCATTGCCGATGGTGAGAAAATTCTTGTCTATGGCGACTATGATGTGGATGGGACCACCGCTGTGGCCTTGGTTTATAAGGCTCTGCGACGCGTCGAGGGTGGCGATGATCGTCTCGGGTTTTACATTCCTGACAGGTTTAACGAGGGCTATGGCATCTCAAGCCAGGGCGTGGAGTATGCCCGCGATGGCGGCTATTCGCTGACCATCGCTCTCGACTGCGGAATAAAAGCGGTCGATATGATGCGCGAGGCTAAGGCTCTGGGGCTCGATTTCATCATCTGTGACCACCATGTGGCCGGTGACGAAATCCCTGATGTCGTGGCGTGCCTGGACCCTAAGCGGCCCGGCTGCCCCTATCCAGACAAGAATCTCTCAGGCTGTGGTGTGGGCTATAAGCTTATGGAGGCCCTCTACACGAGTCTTGGCCTTGACCTTAATCTGCTCACTGAGTACTTGGACATGCTCGTGGTCAGCATTGCGTCAGATATTGTCCCGATGGTCGGAGAGAACAGGGTGTTCGCCCGCTACGGCATTGAGCGCCTTAACTCGCGTCCCAGTGTTGGCCTCAAGTCCATAATGGATGTATCGGGTGTCGTGGCAGGTCATGCAACGGTGGCCGACATAGTGTTCAAAATAGGTCCCCGCATCAATGCCGCAGGCCGCATGAAAAGCGGTGGCGACGCCGTCCGTCTGCTCATTTCGACAGACAAGGCCGACGCCGACGCCATAAGCCGTGCCATTGATGACAGCAATGATGAGCGAAAAGACCTTGACCGCGAGATTACGCGCGAGGCGATGGACATGATTGACGCAAGCGACGAGATGAGGGACTCGAACTCAATTGTCCTTTATCGCCCGGCTTGGAACAAGGGGGTCATCGGCATTGTGGCGTCACGGCTCAGCGAGGCGTTCCTCCGCCCGGCGGTCATCTTGACAAGGTCTAAGACCAACCCGGACTTGGCCACGGGCAGCGCACGTTCTGTCGAAGGTTTCGACCTCTATAGGGCCATCGAGTCCTGCTCTGAGGTTATTGAGGACTTCGGCGGGCACACCTATGCCGCGGGCCTCACGCTGAAAGTCGCTAATGTTCAGGTTTTCCGACGGAAGTTCGGCAAGTATGTCGATGCCAATATGCCTATTGATGCCCCTAAGCACCAGATTGATGTGGACCTTGAGATTCGTTTGGCGGACATAAACCGCTCCCTTGTTGCGGAGCTCGAACTAATGGAGCCTTTCGGCCCAGGCAACAGACGCCCGGTCTTCGTGGCGAGGGATGTCTATGACTATAGCACGTCCAAGGTTTTCGGTCATGCGCGCCAGCACCTTAAGCTTGACATGATTGAGTCCGACGGCCGTGCCGTGCGCTCGGGAGTCGGCTTCGGCCTGGGCGACTTATACAGAAAAATAGATGGCGACAAGAGTTTTGACGTGTGCTTCACCGTCGACCGCAACATTTACCGCGGCCGCTCTGTCGTCCAACTGATGATAAAAGACTTACACACGCAGTAATGTTTAGCAAAGAGACTTACACAAGCCGCAGGGAGCGCCTGGCAGCCATGATGCCGGACAGCCTCCTGCTCTTCGTCGGCAATGACGACGCAGCGTTCAACTATCGCGACAATCAGTACCGTTTCCGTCAGGACAGCACTTTCCTCTACCTCTTCGGACTCGATACTCCCGGCTTGGCGGCCACCATCGACACCGCCACGGGCGAGACTGTTATCTTTGCCGATGAGCTCAGCATGGACGATATTGTCTGGACAGGCCCTATGCCCTCTGTGGCTGAGCGCGCTGCCGAGGTGGGCGTCTCTCGCACCAAGCCGTGCGCCGCGTTGCCCGAGATGATGAAAGCGGCGGTGGCGTCGGGCCGAAAGGTGCATTACGTCCCACCCTACCGCGGTGAGACCACCATTCGCATCGGCGAGCTGCTCTCCATGACGCCTGCGCAAGTCGTGGCTAACCGCTCCGCGGAGCTGGTCAAGGCGCTTGTTAAGCTGCGCTCGGTCAAGGAGGCTTGCGAGATTGAGGATATCGACCGCCAGATGGCGTTCGGATATAACATGCACACGGCAGCCATGCGTATGGCCTATGAAGGCTACACGGAGAATGATGTCATGGCGCAGTTGGATAAGGAGGCTCTGCTCGGTGGTGGCCCCATCTCTTTCCCCAGCATATGCACTGTCCATGGCGAGACGCTCCACAACCATGGCTACATCCACAACCTTGAGGCTGGACGCCTCCTGCTCGTCGACGCGGGATGCGAAAGCGCAAACCACTATGCTACCGACAACACGCGAACCACGCCAGTCGGCGGACGATTCTCTGCTCGCCAAAAGGAGGTCTATGAGGTGGTGCTTGCTGCCAACGATGCTGTGGCTGCCGCCTCTAAGCCTGGCGTGTTCTACAAGGATATGCACCTCTTGGCCTGCCGCACAATTGTGGAGGGGCTCAAGGGCATTGGCCTCATGAAGGGCGACACGGACGAGGCTGTCGCAGCCGGCGCGCATGCCATGTTCATGCCTCACGGCATTGGACACATGATGGGTCTCGACGTCCATGACATGGAGAGCTATGGCGAGGATTTTGTAGGTTATGACGACGAGGTGAGCCGCAGTAGCCAATTCGGTCTCTCGGCTCTCCGTTTAGCGCGTCGCCTGCAGCCCGGCTTCTGCGTCACCGATGAGCCTGGAATCTACTTCATCCCTGAACTCATCGACCGTTGGGCGGCCGCTCACACGCACGATGATTTCATCAACTTCGGCAGGTTAGAGTCATATAAGGACTTCGGTGGCATAAGGATTGAGGACGACCTCCTCATCACTGCTGACGGATGCCGCCTCCTCGGCGAACGCCGCCTCCCCTCGACTGTCGATGAGGTTGAGGCTGAGGCGCGCAAAGGCTCCAGCCCCGTGCGAGGCGAGGAGAGGCGTGACCGCTTCACGCTTGACGCCTGAGCGATTGCACCCCATTCACTTAAGTTGAACTAATTAACTCACAATGAGAGTAGCCATAATCGATATAGGGACTAACACTATCAACCTCCTCGTGGCGGATACACGCGCCGGCGGCTCGTATAACATCATCAGCAGCACCAAAGTGACGGCGCGCCTTGGACAAGGCGGCATAAATGACGGTGTGATAACTCCCGAGGCGATGAAGCGCGGCCTCGATGCCATCGACACCCACATGAGGACACTCGCCTCGCTCGGCAAGGTGGACAAGATTGTGGCAATCGGAACATCAGCCATGCGCTGCGCAGCCAATTCGGACGAGTTCTCTAAGGCTGTCGAGGATAAATACGGCTTCGGCATCCACGTCATCACTGGCGCCGAGGAGGCGCAGATGATCTTCGACGGTGTCAAGCAGGTTATGCCCCTCGGGCGCGAGCGTGTCCTGATTCTCGATATAGGCGGCGGCAGTTGTGAGTTCGTTATTGCCAATAAGGATGGTGTGGCCTGGGCTCACAGCTATGAGCTCGGCATGGCTCGCATATTGGACAAGTTTAAACCCTCTGACCCCATCTCCCACAAGGAGATTATGGCCATCGAGGCCTACATCCGCCAAGGCCTTTCGCAAGAGGGCGCAAGCCTCTATGATGCCATCCGCAGCTTCCCGGCCTCAACTCTTGTCGGCACGTCAGGCTCGTTTGACACCGTGGCGGCTCTTGTGGCCGATCGCAACCACCCGCTGCTCAATGTCGCGCTTTCCACATCCTACGAGATTCCCTTGCCAAGCTTCGAGGAGGTTTTCCGCAAAATTATCAACTCGACGGCAGAGCAGCGCAAGGCCATGGGACACATGGACCAGTCTCGCATCGACCTCATTGTGCCAGGCGCAATCTTTATCAACTTCGTCCTGACCGAGATGAGGATTGAGCGTCTCTACCAATGTGGCTTCGCCCTCAAGCAGGGGGCTATTTACCAATTGGCAAATAATTAATTCCACTCACACTGCAATCTCATGTCTAAAATATTAGTTATTGACGACCAGAGGAGCATCCGCTCCACTCTCAAAGACATCCTCGAAATGGAGGGGCACACTGTTGTCCTCGCTGAGGACGGCGCACAGGGTGTCGAGGCCTTTGGATCTGACTCTTTCGATGTGGTTCTGACTGACATCAAGATGCCAAACATGGACGGCATGGAGGTGCTTGACAAGATTATGGAGACGAGGCCCGATTGCCCTGTCATCATGATCTCTGGCCATGGCGACATTGACACGGCTGTCGAGAGCATCAAGAAAGGCGCTTATGACTTTATTCAGAAGCCCCTCGACCTCAACCGTCTCCTTATAACAATTAAGAATGCCGTTGAGAAAGGCGCGCTGGTCGTTGACAACAAGGCTCTCAAGAAGAAGATTGAGCATAAGTATGACATGATTGGCGACTCGGAGCCCATGCGCAAGGTGCGCGACATGATTGACCGTGTGGCCGCCACTGACGCGCGCGTGCTCATCATGGGTGGCAACGGAACAGGCAAGGAACTTGTGGCCCGTGCACTCCATAATAACAGCAGGCGAGCCAAGTCTCCTTTTGTCGAGGTTAACTGCGCAGCCATTCCTGGCGAATTGATTGAAAGTGAGCTATTCGGTCATGAGAAGGGTTCTTTCACGTCGGCAGTGAAACAACGAATCGGTAAGTTTGAGCAGGCCGAGGGCGGCACCCTTTTCCTTGACGAGATTGGCGACATGAGTCTTGCCGCCCAAGCCAAGGTCTTGCGCGCTTTGCAGGAGAACACCATCACGCGTGTAGGCGGTGATAAGGACATCAAGGTGGATGTCAGGGTTCTGGCCGCGACAAATAAGAACCTGGCAGAGGAGATTAAGGCTGGTAATTTCCGCGAGGATCTCTATCACCGACTCAGTGTCATCATTATTAATGTCCCGTCTCTCAATGAGAGGGTCGATGACATCCCCATGCTCGCCAACTATTTCCTTGAGTCTGTCTCGCAAGAGCTTGGCGTCGCTAAGAAAGGTATTTCCGATGACGCCATCGAAGCCCTGAAGAAGATAAACTGGACTGGCAACATCCGCGAGTTCCGCAATGTCATTGAGAGGTTGACTATTCTCTCGGCTGGCGACATCACCGCCCGTGATGTCAATGACTACGCAAGGCCCATCGCCTGATGACGCGTTGATGT
This sequence comes from Alistipes putredinis, assembly GCA_963620575.1. Taxonomy (GTDB): domain Bacteria; phylum Bacteroidota; class Bacteroidia; order Bacteroidales; family Marinilabiliaceae; genus W3P20-009. The sequence continues at coordinate 269,457 of CAVFBC010000001.1, forward strand.
CACCGATTATCGCAATTAAATTTTTTAGCCTTAAATAGTTCGGGCGTATTGTCCATTTTGATAACTTTAGGCTTTAAAAGTTAGAAATGTCCCGCATAGGTCAGCAGACATTCACATATAGCCTGGGCGAACCGGGCACCGCTGTGGCGCATTACACGGTGGATGGCATCGAGTCTGATTTCGAGCTCAGCAACGTGTGCAATCCGCTTGGTGACATGCTCTGCGCCGTCGCGTCTATGCTGACCAACCCCTCGCAGCTCTGGGAGGGCAGTAACACAGCCGCCTTCACATGGTATTCGGAGACTGAGAGTTATAACTGGACTCTCAATGTGGCGCAAGACGGGATGCTCTCCATCCGCGTCACGCAGTCTTGCGAGTTCTTTGGCGATGACGAGGTGGAAATTGCGAGTGGCGAGTGCGATTTGACGGATTTTGTCGCCTGTCTCGTAAACGGGTTGGACCCTTTCATTAAGCAGCTCGGGCTTCTCAACTACAACCAGCAGTGGCAGACAGGCGAATTCCCCCTCACCTATTTCCTCATCCTCAAGAGGCATCTCATTGAGCGCGGTCTGTGGATGCAAAACCATGATGGCGGAGGCCCGCTCGGTGCTGAGGCAGACATGCTCCTCTGCTGATATAGGTTAACTTCTTTTCCCCTTTTTTGTTGTGACCAACTACGAAAAAATGATTTCAGGCCAGAAATACAGCCTGAAAGATGATGAGTTGCGCGGCAAACTCAATTATGCCAAGGCCGCCGCACATGAGTATAATAATCTCCACCCTTCTGACATTGAGGGACGTGAGGCTCTCATCCGCCGTTTCATTGGCAAGATAGGTCAGCGTTTCCTCATTGAGCAGCCCTTTTTTGCTGATTATGGCTGCAATACGACCATAGGCGAGGACTTTTTCTCCAATTACAACCTTGTCATCATGGACTCGGCCCCAATAACCATTGGCGACCATGTCTTTATTGGCCCTAATGTGGGACTCTACACCCCATGCCACCCTCTTGAGCCCGAGGAGCGAAACAATGCTATTGAGTGGGCTGAGCCTATTACAATTGGCAACAATGTGTGGATTGGTGGCGGTGTGACTGTCTGCCCTGGTGTCACAATTGGCGACAATTGTGTAATCGGTGCTGGCAGTGTGGTCGTGAAGGATATCCCGGCCAACTCAGTGGCTGTCGGAAACCCGGCTCATGTCGTCAAGACGATAGACGTGAAAAAATAGCAGGCGCACAAAATCTATAAGCGCAAAAAGTAAAGATGCGCCACGCAGCCCAGATTTAATGGTTGCGTGGCGCATCTCATGTCTCACCATTTGCTCTTTGACGCCGTAATGGCACGCAGCGTGACTGTCATTGTCATAACTGGGTAGATGATTTCGAGCGGAAGAGCCAACCAGAGCCTTTTAAGCCCATGTGCGCCATGCGCAAACCATAGCCAAGAACCACAGGCTGCCGTGTCTACGGTCAATTTGGCAATAAAAACTATTGCGGTCTCGCCCCAAGAGATTGCGCCCGACGCGGCGAAAATAACAGCGGCAGGCCACGACATGACGGCCGCAAATACCATCAACGCTAAGACGATGACACTAAGCGACCTCAATCCGCCTGCCTTTGCGAGCCATCTCGTGCGCTGGCGCAGGTAGGCTGCAATCGTTGTAGGCGCATCTGTGGTCACTATGGCTGCCCTGTTGCTGACATACTTAACTTCGGAGCGGGTTTTTATTGCGTGTTCCAAGAGGAACATGTCATCGCCCGACGCATATTCGGTTTTAGCGTTATGGCGCATGAACAGTGCCCTGTTGAATGCCATGCCTGCGCCATTGGCCATTGTGGGCCGTCCCATTATGGCGGTGCCGGCTGTGACCACCTGTAGACATCCGAATTCTATCTCCTCTAAGTCGGTCAGCAGTCCGCCCTCCCACCGCATCTCAATGGGCATCAGGAGCATATAGCTCTCGTTTCCGCATTGTGAGATGGTGTCCCGTACGGTGTCCAAGAAGTGGGCGCCCACACGGCAGTCGGCGTCCATGGCTACAATGGCCTCGGTCTCTGCAGCCTCGACACCCATCCGCTGAGCGTTTTTTTTCCCCCGTGGGCCGTCGTTCTCCTTAACCTTGAACCGCTGGTCTGCTACCCCTATCTTTTTCAGTGCCGCGACAGAGTCCTCGCTCACATGGTCGGCCACCACAATCACATTGTCCCTGCTCCCTAAGGATGAGGATATGTAGGCCATGTTTTTGACGCAAGTGCCTGCGTCGGCGTCTGCCACGCATACCACTACTGTTATCGGTGGCTCGTGGCCGCAAGATTGTCCATCGGTTTCGCAATTTTTCTTTCGCAAGGTGCGAGAATGCCAGATGAATAGACAAGAACACGTCAGCACGGCCGCAGCGTAAGGTGCTGAGGACAACAAGATGAGGGGCAACATGCTCATGCCCTGGCATTGCCCCTCCTTTGGGCTTTGCGCATTCGAGCAGCATTTGTCATTTTGTCTATTATCATTGCCGTGCGTCTTTGCTTTCTCTCACTAATATATCTCTTTTCTGTGACATTTGGGCTCACGTTGGTAAGTCATTGTGAAGGTTAAGTTGGCTTAATCTGCTGATTTTTAGTGCTATGTATGAGGATGCGTGCCTCTTTCTATAATAATCATCTGTGTTATCGACAGCAGTTGTCAGCAATTTCTTGCCTGCCTATTTCGCTCTTTGCTTATGATGCTGATTTACACGTTATTAATGTGCAAAAAAGTTATCAACACTTGTTAGTAGCCGATTGTTTATAATTCGTGGAACATGCAAAAATGGTGTGTGCGCAAAATGTAAGTTATTGATATATAACAAAAATGTGATTTGCGTTGTTCTGCCTGCGCTCGTGGAACATTCTTGCTGTATCGTATGAAAAGTGTATCTTTGTGCTTATCAATAACGACGATAAAAGTATCTAAATCGATAATAATGGCAAGAGTCATTTCAATAGCCAACCAGAAGGGCGGCGTGGGCAAGACAACCACGGCCATCAACCTCGGAGCCAGCCTCGCAGTTCTCGAGAAGAAAGTTCTCATCATCGATGCCGACGCGCAGGCAAACTCCACGTCTGGCCTCGGCTTCGATGTCAGGGAGATGAAGACCACCATCTATGAGTGCATGGTGAACGATGTCGACCCCAAGACGGCCGTCCTCAAGTGTGAGATCGACAACCTCTATATCCTCCCCTCCCACATCGACCTCGTAGGCGCCGAGATTGAGATGCTCAACATGAGCGACCGCGAGAAGACCATGAAGCGAATGGTCGACAAGCTCCGCGACGATTTCGATTACATCTTTATCGATTGCAGCCCCTCGCTTGGCCTCATCACTGTCAATGCGCTCACTGCGTCCGACTCCATCATCATCCCTGTCCAGTGCGAGTATTTCGCCCTCGAGGGTCTCGGCAAGCTCCTCAACACCATTAAGATTATCCAGAAGAGGCTCAACCCCCAGCTTGAGATTGAGGGATTCCTCCTCACTATGTACGACTCGCGCACTACCCTCTCCAATCAGGTGCTCGACGAGGTCAAGCGTCACTTCCAGGACATGGTGTTCAACACGCTCATCGCCCGCAATGTGCGTCTCTCCGAGGCCCCAAGCCACGGTCAGGCTGCCATCAGCTATGACGCCGCAAGCAAGGGCGCGCAGAATTACCTCAACCTGGCGCGTGAGCTCCTCGACCGCAACGCCGCGAAGGCGAAGTAATCCCCTACCCCACTCCACTTTTTAAAAGACTAAAACCACACAATGGCAAAAATGAACGGACTGGGTCACGGATTGGGCAAGGGTCTCGGCGCCCTCCTCGGTGACGAGGCTGTGGAGAAAGCTCCGCAGACCGCCGCAGCCGTGGACCAGATCGACCTCGACCTTATTGACGTAAACCCATGGCAGCCCCGAACCGAGTTCAAGGAAGAAGAGCTTGAGGAACTGGCCACCTCCATACTCAACTACGGAATTGTAACCCCCCTCACCCTCCGCAAGAATGGTGACGGCGGCCGCTATCAGATTGTGGCGGGCGAAAGACGATTCCGTGCCGCAAAACTCGCAGGCCTCAAGGCTGTCCCCGCCTACATCCGCGAGGTGGATGACGACAAGATGCTCGCCGTCGCTCTTATTGAGAACATTCAGCGACAGGATCTTAACCCCATCGAGGAGGCCCTCAGCTACCAGAGGCTCATCTCGGAGTGCAACCTGACGCAGGAGACGCTGGCTGACCAGGTGGGAAAGAAACGCTCCACCGTAACCAACTACCTCCGTCTGCTCAAGCTGCCCGAGGATATCCAGAACGGACTCCGCGACAAGCTCATCAGCATGGGCCACGCCCGCGCCATCATGGGCGTTGAGGATGAGGACACCCAGCTCATGCTCTTCCGCGAGACTGTGGAGCAAGGCTATTCGGTGAGACGCATCGAGGAGATGGTCCGCGAATATAACGACCCTAACTACCACCCCTCCGAGCAGGAGCAGGACGACGAAAACAACAAAAAGCCCTCCTCTAAGCCCAAGACGCAGACCCCCGAGGAGTACAAGGCCCTCGGAGCCCAACTCTCCACCTATTTCGGCACCAAGGTCAGCCTCGCCTGCAACGACAAGGGCAAGGGCAAGATAACAATTCCCTTCGCCACTGCCGAGGAGCTCGAGAAGATCATGGATATTCTCGACACGGCCCGACAGAGATAAAAACAGACGATGCCAAAGTTTCTTAGCACCGTAGCTCAATTCATGACGCTCTTCCTCCTGGCTTTAGCTGCCGGGCGGGGGAGCGTCTGGGCGCAAGATGTGGGTGACCCCAACATCATTGAGGTGTCCGACTCTTCGGTCGTCATTGAGGCCGACTCTGAACTTGAGGGCGTACAACCTCAGCTTGTAGTCTTGTCAGACACCCTCGTGCTTATTAAAGGCGAAACCGTGAGACTCATCCCGTCCGTGCATGTCGGCGCTCTCGGCCATTCGCCTCACACGGCCACTATGTATGCGGCCATACTCCCCGGCCTCGGCCAAATCTATAACGGCAAATATTGGAAGCTGCCCATCCTCTATGGAGGCGCCGCAGCCCTCGGCTACGCCATACACTTCAACAATAAGTATCTTAAGCTCTACAGCAACGCCTATCGCGACTTCCTATTGGGCGACCCTAACAACAAGAGCTATATGTATTTCGTCGAGCGCGCACATCTGACTGAGGAGCAAGTGAACGGAACGTATAAGTCATGGTTCCAAAGCTCGCTCAAGCGTAAGAAGGATTACTATAGGCGATATCGCGACCTGTCTATCTTCGGCATGGTGGGTCTCTATGTGGTCCAGATTGTTGACGCGTGCGTTGATGCTCATTTCTTCAATTTCGATGTGTCGGACGATTTGGCTATTAACTGGTCGCCGGCTCTCAGCACTCAGGAAGGTGTTGGCGCTCGCGTGGCGTTCACTTTCTGATGTGTCCCCATCCTTCCTCTCCTTTCGCTAATGATTAATGTTGACATTTTGCCCACGGCTCAGGCTGCCGAGGGCTATGATTTCTCCTGCTCTGTGGCCGTAGCCATCGATGTGTTGCGAGCCACGAGTGTCATATCTATGGCGATTGAGAATGGCGCCGCAAATGTCATTCCCGTTCTGACCCCCGAGGAGGGTTTCACCGTGGCCGAGAGGGTGGGAAGGTGCAATGCGGTTCTTGGCGGTGAGCGTAATGCCGACCGCATCCCTGGTTTCGATCTTGGCAACTCGCCTCAAGATTACACGCCCGGAGCCGTCTCTGGCAAGTCCGTCATCATCACGACGACCAATGGCACTGTGGCTCTGCGCAATGCGTCAAAAGCCAAGCGACTTTTCGCCGCCTCCCTCCTCAACATGGATGCTGTGGCAAGTGCGGCACTCTCGGCGGCGCACCTCTGTCAAGCGGATAAGATTGTCTTCATCTGCTCGGGAAACTATGGTAAGTTGACTCTTGAGGACTGCGTGTGCGCCGCATGGATGGTTGATCATGTCATGGCGGCAGAGGAGGTCCATCTTGTGTCGGACAGTGCGGTGGCCATACATCTTTTGCGCGGGACTGGCGCAGGCGATAAGTCTGTCATCTCTCGCTCGGAACATCTCGGGCGGCTCTTGGCAAAGGGCTATGCAGACGATGTCGAGGTCTGTCTCGGCCAGATTAATGCATTTTCGTCAGTACCGGTGGCAGATTCTGACGGTTTTTTGACTTTGGCTTGATTTTTGCCTTGCCATGCCGCGGCGACTTAGTTTCGTTAAACACGCACGGCTTGTCGCAAAGCGAAATTTTTCTTAATATTGTGTGGGAGTCCCCATCTGGCTTCCCCCGAAAAAACCTCAAGCACTACTAATCTCATGGCCATCAGTCAAAGCATGCAGCTCAAGCTGCAGCAGAAGTTATCCCCTATGCAAATTCAGCTCGTCAAGCTGTTGGAAATCCCGACGGCGCAGATGGAGCAACGAATAAAAGAGGAAGTTGAGGCCAATCCCGTACTCGAGGTCGATGATGAGGCCACACGGAAAAGAGATGAGGAGATGCCTCCCGAACCGCAAATCAACGCTGCTAAGGATCAAGAACCCGAGGATGGCACCATTGAGGGCTACCTACTCAACGAGGACATCCCGGCCTATAAACTACAAGCTAATAATTACTCCGATGACGATAAGAAGGAGAGCGTTCCCTATTCCGAGGCCTCATCTTTCTATGAGCATCTTGAGGAGCAGGTCGGACTTTGCGATTTTAACGAGAGGCAGGCGCAAATAGCTAAATACGTCATTGGCAACATTGACGAGGACGGCTACCTCCGCCGCGATGTCGAGAATATTGCCGACGACATTTCTTTCGCTCTCAATGAGGACGTCTCTGATGACGAGGTGCGCCAGGTACTTGCCGCCGTCCAGCAGATGGACCCCGCTGGCGTCGGTGCGAGAGACCTCCGCGAGTGTCTGCTTCTGCAACTCCGCAAGGCGCGCAAACCCACACAAGATGTGACTAACGCCATCAATGTCATTGACCTTTGTTTTGATGATTTCTCAAAGCATCACTATGACAAGGTTACTCGCCGCCTACAAATATCCGACGATGATCTGAAGGCCGCCATAGATGTCATTCTCCACCTCAACCCCAAGCCCGGCAGCGCCTATAGCGGAGGGGCGGCAAGGCAGGCGCAGCATGTCATGCCCGATTTCATTGTGGATTATGATAATGGCGAGCTCAGCTTCCACCTCTCCCGAAGAGGCGAGCCCGAACTGAAGATTTCGGACTCTTATTCGACCATGCTGCGCGAGTATGTCAGTAACAAAGATAACCTCAGCCGCGAACAGCGCGACGCGGCCACTTTCGTGCGTGACAAGATTAAGTCCGCCCAATGGTTCATCGATGCTGTGAAGCAGAGGCGCAACACTCTGACTCTCGTCATGCAGGCCATAATGGACTATCAAGGCGATTATTTTATTGACGGCGATGAGACTAAGCTCAAACCCATGGTGCTCAAAGATATAGCCGACCGAACAGGTCTTGATGTCTCCACCATATCGCGAGTCTCTAACAGCAAATACGCGCAAACGCCTTTTGGCATCTTCCCTCTCAAATATTTCTTCTCCGAGGCTGTCCAAAATGCGGATGGTGACGATGTCTCCACGCGCGAGGTCAAAAGTATCCTGCGTGACGCTGTCGATGCCGAGGACAAGCGTGCACCACTGACTGACGAGAAGCTGGTTGAAATCCTGGCCCAGAAAAACTATCAAATAGCAAGGCGCACTGTGGCCAAATATCGTGAACAGCTCGGCATACCGGTGGCGCGTCTGCGCAAGGCGCTCTAATGAACGGGCATGCCCGCTAAGTTTTTTAAAACAGAAACAGTTATGCGACTCCCTGATATTCTATCCCGGGTTGTGACAATCCTCCTGCACCCCCTGCTCATGCCTGTCTACTGCTCGCTGCTGGTGCTCTACACCCCCACGCCCTACTCCAACATGTCGCTGGGGCTCAACATCCAGACGATGGTCTTGGTCGGTGTCTTCGCCTGTCTCATCCCGTTGGCGGCAATTGGGGTGTTCATACTCTCGGGACGAGTGTCGGATCTTGAGATGCCCACCGCGCGTGAGAGGGTTGAGCCTCTTCTCTGCTCGGCTTTAGTCATCGGCGGGTCGCTGCTCTTTCTCATTAGCAGGGTGCCGAGGCCTGTCGCTGGCATGCTGTGTGGCGAGTCCATCGCGCTTTTCGCCGCGGCGTTCTGCTCTTTCTTTTGGAAGATAAGCCTCCACGCCATTGGCTCTGGCGCTTTCCTCTCTTTCGTCTCCGTCTTGGGCATCTGCTACCATCAGGATTTCTCTTTTATAGCGGCCATCGCTTTTGTCGCTGCCGGTCTGACCGGGTGGACGAGGCTCTATGAGGAGGCTCACACTCCGCTTCAACTTTTTGCAGGCTATATGCTTGGCGTGGCAGTCATGGGCATCGTGATGAACTTTGTCATGATGAGGCCTGTGTTCTGAGCATAAATTCTTTTCTCTATGTCAACTGCGTCTGTTTCAATAGACTCAATTTCTAAACTCGCCATAATCGTGGCCGGGGGGAGTGGCTCGCGCATGAAGTCGGCCATCCCTAAGCAATTCCTGCCTTTGGCCGGGTCTCCGGTCCTTTTCCGCACCATCAGGGCGTTCGCAGCCGTACCCGGCATGAGGGTTGTTCTCGTTTTGCCCGAGGCGCAGATGTCCACGTGGGATGAGTTGTGCCACTCAGAGAGTCTCGGCGTGGATGTCGAAGTCGCTTTTGGCGGCAAGACTCGGCATGAGAGTGTCTCCAATGGTTTAGCTTTGTGGCGCGGAGAGAGCCTCGTGGGCGTGCATGATGGTGTCCGTCCACTTGTCACGCCAGAATTCATCAAGTCCGTCTATGCTGAGGCTTTTAAAAGCGGGACCGCAATCCCTGTCTTGCCCTCTGTCGAGTCTGTGAGGATTGTCGATGCGAACGGTGGCAGCCATGCCGTGGACAGGTCTACTGTGATGATGGTGCAGACTCCGCAAGTGTTCACGTCAGACATTTTGCTTGACGCCTATCGCCAACCCTACTCACCGCTTTTCACTGACGATGCCAGCGTGGTGGAGAGTAATGGCGTGGCCGTGTCACTCTGCGCCGGATTGATTGGCAACATCAAGTTGACCACGCCCGAGGATATGCATTCGGCCGAGGCTATCATCGAGCAGCGCGGTCATCTGCACTATTGATTGTATCATAAAGTTATATATACTCAAAAATATCATCCAGACGGTCCGCCCATGACTCTGATAAAGCAAATAATAAGTATATTTGCGTATATAAGGCGTGGCTCTCGCATGTGATATAAGTTGAGAATGACGCCGGGCGCATATCTTGGCAATAACGTTCATACCATTGATGATGCGTCACTCTTAAACTCCCGATAATGATTACTGATCATCACAAGACGGCCATTTGGACTGCCGAACGCGAGATAAGCTACACTGAGATGCTTTCGCGTATCTCAGATTTCGCTGCTGTCTGCCATTTTGAGAGGCATAGCCGAGTCGTCATATTTTCCGAGAATCGTCCCGCTTTCGTCTACGCCCTTTTCGCGACTTGGGTCAACAGGGGTGTGGCCGTGCCTGTCGACTGCTCTTCATCTGCGGCCGAACTTGCCTATGTGCTTAATGACTGCACACCCACAACCATTTGGACCTCAGAGAAATGTGAGGCTGTGGCTCGTGAGGCGGTCGAGAAAGCTGGTGGCAAACAGCAGGTTATCGTCATGACCTCCGAAATGGAGAATGCGCCGACCGACTCAGCCCCCGCCCATATTGAGTATGACCTCAATGACACTTGCGTAATCATCTACACGAGTGGCACCACGGGTAGCCCCAAGGGCGTAATGCTCTCCTTTGAGAATTTCTATTTCAACATAGACGCCGTCAGCAAGGGCGTGCCCATCTTCACGCCCGATGTGCGTACCATGGTTTTGCTGCCATGCCACCACATCCTGCCGCTCATCGCAACTGTCGTTGCTCCTTTTGTCACTGGCGGCAGTGTGGCTTTCTGCCCCAGCATGAGTGCGCCCGACCTCATGAAGACTCTCGCCGAGGGCAAGGTCGGCATCATCATCGGAGTGCCGCGCCTCTGGGCTATGCTCACCAAGGGCATCTGCGCCAAGATTGACGCCAAGTGGTTCACCCGTGCGCTCTATAAGCTGTGCGACAAGGTTGGCAGCCGCTCGCTCTCGCGCCTCGTCTTCAGCTCCATCCGCAAGATGATGGGCGGAAAGATGAAATATTTTGTCTCAGGTGGTGCTGCTCTTGACCCAGCTGTGGCTCGAAAGATGAAAACACTCGGACTCGATGTGCTTGAAGGCTACGGAATGACCGAGTGCGCACCGATGATTGCCTTCACCCGCCCCGATGACATCAAGCCCGGGGCTTCGGGGCAGCCAGTGCCAGGTTGCGAGGTCGAGATTCGTGATGGCGAGATTGTTGCCCGCGGCAAGAATATCATGCAAGGCTATTATGGCCGACCCGACGAGACCGCCCAAGTGGTCCGCGACGGCTGGATTTATACTGGCGACCTTGGTTATATTGATGACAATGGCCGTGTGGTTGTCACTGGCCGTCGCAAGGAGATTATTGTCCTCTCCAACGGCAAGAATGTCAATCCCACTGAGATTGAGCAACATCTCGAACTTTTCCAGGATGTTGTCAAAGAGGCTGCTGTAACTGAGAAGGACGACGCCCTCGTTGCCATAATTGTTCCGACTCCTGCCCTCGCCAACTCGATGACCGATGCGGAGATTGAGCAGAAGGTTAAGTGGGATGTGCTTGAAAAGTATAACGCCGATGCCGCTGCCTACAAGAAGATTTTCAATGTCAAAATCTATCGTGGCGACCTCCCGCGCACTCGCCTTGACAAGATTCAGCGCTTCAAACTCAAAAGTCTACTCGTTGACGATGTCACAGCAGCCGCACAACCTGAGGTTGCTGATGAGGCAATGAGCGATGAGTATAAGATTATAAAGAAGTATATCGAGACTGAGAAGGTCTGCAAGGTTAAACCCAATAGCCATATTGAGCTCGACCTCGCTTTTGACTCGCTTGACAAGGTCGGCCTTCAGGTCTTCATCAACTCAAGCTTTGGCCTTGATGTCACGACCGACCAACTCTCTGCCTTTAAGAGTGTCAGCGAGATGGCCGACTATGTGGCTGAGTCTAAGACCAAAATACAGGTCGAGAAAATCGACTGGAAGAAGATCCTCCGCGAGCACACTACTCTCAAGTTGCCGCAGACTTGGTTCACCGGCCGACTCTTCATCTTCCTCTCGCAACCATTCTTTAAGCTCTATTTCAAGCTGAAAGGCAAAGGCGCGGAGCAAATCCCCGATGGCCCTGTCATCATTGCCCCCAATCACCAGAGTTTCCTTGACGGTCTCTTTGTCATGTCGTTCCTCAAATACCGCGACATAAAGAACACCTATTTCTACGCCAAGGAACAGCACATCCGCCAACCTTTTGTCAAGTTCATGGCCGCCACGCACAATGTTATTGTCATGGACATGAGCAACCTCAAGGAGTCTATCCAGAAAATGGGCGAGGCTCTCAAGAAGAAGAAGAATATTATCATCTTCCCAGAGGGCACGCGTACTCCTGACGGCAAACTCGGCGAGTTCAAGAAGACTTTCGCCATTCTCAGCAAGGAGCTTAATGTCCCAGTTGTGCCTGTGTCTATTAAAGGTGCTTTCCAGGCAATGCCAAAGGGCAGCAAAATCCCCCGTCCCCACAGGGTGCAAGTTGAGTTCCTGCCTCCCGTCTACCCCAAAAGCTCGACAGAGAGTTATGAGAGCTTGACCAAGGAGGTCTATGACTCAATTAGGCAAAACCAGGAGGAGGCTGTCGGAGTTTAGAGTCCGCAAGTATTTCCCCTCTTCGGCTTGCCGTTGGCCCTAATTGTCAACAATGATAATAAGTTGTCGCGCATGAATGTACGTATGCGGTTTGCCCCAATAGGGTTGGCGGCTCTCTGCGGAGTTTTGGCAGTGCTGCTCTTCTCCTCTTTCTCGACAGGCAAGTCCGGAAGCAGCACGTATAACGTGGTGGCTGTCTATGAGGGACAGGAGATTAAAGGTGATGCTAAGGCCATTAAGAAAAATGGCACAGTTGTCGATGACGTCCAGACCATTCTCGTTAAGACTGAGCTCAACGTGGGGCGTTATGATGTTAAGGTGACTAAGGTGGACACTGACCTCTATCAAGTCTATGGGACGGACATCTATATTCAGACGCGTTACTGTTTCCAATATGCATATAGGCAAGAGGCCATACTAAACATCACTTCGCGCTATGGCATTAATATAGGCGAACTTATTTTCTTCTGACGAATTATATTGTCAACATAAATAGCGAAGCCCGAGAATGAAACTCACCATTCCCGGGCTTCGCTTATTTTTTTAGGGTCTTGACTTTCATCTCTTACCGTCTACTGTCGGCTCACCTCTCTTAAAGCGTCATAATCATGTCAATGGCTTCAATCTGTTTGGCTTTGGGAACCTCGCTCAGTCGGCGCGCCGAATCGGTGTAGAAAGTGAAGCCCGCGATTTGCTCCCTCTGCTTCACGAGCCATGCGTTGCGCGAGTGATGCTCCTGTCCGCATGCCACTTTCTCGTCATAGAGGTCGAACAGCAGTGGGATGATGTCCTTGTGCCCGTAAATCTCGTTGAGTGCGTCACATAAGACCTCTTCCATGCGATCCTCTGGCGTGCGGTGGGCTATGACGTGCTGGACTACACGGCGGACGGTCTCTTGCATGGCGTCTGTCAAGTGCATCTTGCGCATGTTTTCACCGCTTTCTGTTTTGCCGGATATCTCGCTGTCTTTCGGGAAGTTAAGTTTGACGAAAATAAAAATGGCTGATACTCCGCACACCGCCACCTCCTCGTCTGTCATGCGCTCCATCGTGTAGAGTGTCGAGACGCGGGCCAAAAAGGCGTCCATGCGCCTTGTGGTGTTCGGGTGGGCGTCTTTCAGCAGGGTGTCGCGCACTCTCTGCTCAAAGTCGTGTATGCGCAAAATCTGCATCTTGCGCAGCAGCAACGGGTTGGGCTGACATGTGGTGCCGGGGACGCAATACTCTTCCTTTAGCCTGTTGACAAAGTACATGTCAATCTCGCCCTTATATTTAACCGGCATCTTGCCGCGATACTCGCACTCGAAGTAGTCGCGTATCTTCTGATACGTGTTGTCACTCACATTAACGCGCCCGGGCTCTCCGCCACTCTCCATTCGCGAGGCTGTGTTGACCGTGTCTCCCCAAATGTCAAAGGCTCTCTTTATGTTACCCAAGTGGGCGGACACCACAGGCCCCGTGTTGATTCCGACGCGTATGTTCCAAAATCCCTTGTCGGCAGCGCGACGGCTGTTGACGTAGTCTATCATGCCCAAACCGACAAGCGTCACCTCTATCGGGTTGGCACTGTCTGTGTCCGGGACGCCGCCTGCGCACATATACGCGTCGCCGATGGTCTTTATCTTCTCAACGCCATAGCGGTCCACCAACTCATCAAAATAGATGAAATAACGATCCAGCTCGTCCACCAACTGCTCCGGGTTCAGATGCTCGGCAATGCGGGTGAACCCTTGTATGTCAGTGAAGAGTACTGTGGCGAAGTTATATTTGCGGGTGTGCTTCCGCCCTTGGTCCTCAATCTCTTGCCGTCTCTCCTCCAATTTTTTGCGTTGTCTGCGCAAAAAGTACCAGATGGCGCCAATCGAGGCCCCTATTATTGCCATTATGGCAATGACGGCGCACCAAGGCACCTCTGGTGGCTCTTGCGCTATGAGCAGCCTAACGACGCGGCCGTCGGCTGATATCACCTCCAAGCAGCCGCCTCGATCCTCGGCCGAGACCGGTATGGAAGGAACGTTTATGTGTGCCTCAAGCACTGTGTCGCCCTCTGCCGATGTCAGCCGCAGTCTGTATGGGGGGCGAAATGTGTCGGTCGCCTCGAACTCGACAAGCGACAGGGCGGAGTGGCAAGTAATGACTGTGTCGCCCTCGTTCATGGCTAACCCGCTGACGTCCACTTTGATAATGTCATCTCCGTGAGTCTGTTCAGCCTCCGCTCTTGGGCACGACGACGCAATCGCGCACAGCGCCGCAAGCAACGCTAATGTGACATTTATTGTCTTTTTTGCTGACGATGGCTGGTCGCGCCTGTCGTTTGAAGTCGATGACATCCCTGCTATTGTGAATTTTATGCAATTTACTTTTTTTTCAGATAAATATGAACTAATTTTAAGCATTAAATTATTTTACGAGAAGATTGAGGCAAGGGTTTCCGCATGAACCTTCTTGCCAACCTTTATAACGAACCGAGAATATCCCAAAATAACAAACGTCCAATTAATCCTTTAGTCATGGATAACTCTATGGAGAACATTATTGTCCCTTATGACTTCACAGAGCGCGCTGACTGCGCTGTGAAGCACGCTTCGCACGTCGCTCGTAACATGAAAGCCGAGGTAATCCTTCTTCACATCGTCAAGAAGGAGTCTCAGTCGGCCGAGGCCGCCCAGAAACTCGAGGGTGTGGCTGCACAGTTCGCTCAAGACGAGAATTGCCCTGTCCGCTACATCGTCCGCGAGGGCAGCATCTTCACCACCATCAATGAGGTCGTGGCTGAGCAGAACAGTGCTTTCGTCGTCATGGGTACCCATGGCATGAAGGGCATGCAGAAGATTACCGGCAGCTGGGCTCTCAAGGTCATCGTCGGCTGCCACGTGCCTTACCTCATTGTCCAGAAGGATCCCGAGTACTCTACTCCTACCAAGATCCTCTTCCCCGTCGACTATAAGATCGAGAGCAAGGAGAAACTCAAGTGGCTCCCCATCCTCTCCTACATCAACAAGATCAAGGTCGTTCTCTTCGGTCAGCAGGGCAATGGCCCAATGTATGACAACCCAACCCGTGCCAACATGAATTTCTGCAAGCACTACCTTGAGGATCATGACATTGACTGCACTGTTGAGTGGGTCGACGAGAAGGGCTCGTTCATGGAGCAGAGCCTCAAGCACTGCGTGGAGAACAAGATGGACATCATCATGATCACCACAACCCGCGATATCGCTTTCCACGACTATATCCTGGGTGCCTACGAGCAGACCATCATTGCCAACCAGGCTGGCATCCCTGTCTTCGTCGTCAACCCGAGGACCGATGTCAAGCTCGTCTACTCTAACTTCTAATTGAGGCTCTGCCTCTCCTCCCCATTCCCAAACACGATTCTATTAAGAGCTGCGCCCTGCCCTGATAACATGGGCGGAGCGCGGCTCTTTTTCCCCATCACTTGTCACACCTTAATTAATCCACGGACGCTGCCATGCCAAACGAACTTCTTTTCGCTACCCATAACCGAAACAAGGCGCGAGAAATAGCGCAAATGTTGTCGGATGACTATACTCTCCTGACGCTCGATGACGCCGGTGTGATGGTTGACATCCCCGAGACGGCGCAAACCATTGAGGGTAATGCCCTTATCAAGGCCCGTTTTCTCCATGAGGTCTCCGGCAAGGCATGTTTTGCTGATGACACCGGACTGGAGGTTGACGCACTTGGTGGCGAGCCCGGGGTGATGACTGCGCGCTATGCAGGCGATGATTGTGACCCCGACAAGAATATGGACAAGCTTCTGACGGCGCTCGCTGGTGCTTCTCTGCGGACCGCGCGTTTCCGGACTGTGATTGCCCACATAGCTGAGGATGGCACGGAGACTCTTTTCCACGGAGTCTGCGAAGGCTCCATCGCCACGGCGCGCCACGGCTCCGAGGGTTTCGGCTATGACCCTGTCTTTGAGCCTCAAGGTTTTGGCGGCGCCTCTTTCGCTGAGATGCAACTGTCTGATAAGAACAGGATTAGTCATCGCGGCAAGGCCGTCAGTCAACTCGTCTCATTCCTAAAAGGTAATAAATGATTCACCTTCCCTCTGTCCTCTGCCGAACGGCCTTAGCTCTTGCGCTACTCTTGCAAGTTTCCTCAGCTTCGGCCCAGTGGACCGACCACACCTCTTTTTCGCAGTGCGACAAGGTTGCCGTGGCTGCTGGACTGCCTGTGTGCGGTAACGCCAACGGACTTTTTTATTACGATTCGTCAGAGTCTCTGCTTGGCAAACTAACTAAGGTCAACCATCTCTCGTCGGTCAATATCTCGGCAATAGGCGCGGCTGGCGATAACCTTGTTGTCGGATATTCCGATGGCGACATAGACCTTGTCAATCTAAGTTCTCTCTCTACCACCAATATCCCGGAGCTCCGCCTGAGTGATGTCTTCTCGCAGAAGGCAATCAATGCCGTGGCTTATAATGGCAGTTGCGTCTACCTCGCTTTCGCTTCCGGAATTATAGAACTCAATGTCCCGAAAGCTGAGATACGCTCCACTTGGCGCATATCCGGCTCTGGTCTCAATGTGGCAGACGTGTGTGTGGCCGACGGCTTTATCTATGCCGCCACCTCTTCTGGCGTCTATCGTGCCAACCTGTCATCCAATGCCCTTGAAGACCCGCGCCAATGGACTTTGCTCGAAGCCCCATCTGACGATGTCTGTGCTCTCACTGCTCTCAATGGATCTCTTTTTGCCGTCTGCGGAGAACAAGGCTCAGAGTGTCATCTGTGGCAGGTCGATTTGCAAAACGATAAAGCTACGGATGTGCTTACCATCAGCAACTTCCGTGATTTGAAGGGCGATGAGGAAAAACTTTACATCACCTCATCTAATTCTGTCCTGGTCTATGATTCTTCTCTCTCGCTCTTGTCCTCCATTGGCGCCATTAGCCAATCGGGTGGGGGAGAGCTTGTCTCTTCGCCTGCTTTCCGATCAGCCTGCCCTGTGTCTGATGGGCTTGTGGCGATAGCGGATCAAAATGTGGGGCTCATCCTGTCAAATCTTTCAGCCGTCGGACATGCCTATTGCCCCAATGGCCCTTTGACCAATTCGTCTTATGACATCTATGCCGTCGGGTCTGACGTCTATGCCACAGGTCAAGGAAGAAGCACGTCTTTCACCAGCGCAGGCAATAAGACTACTTTCTCCGTCCTGCATGATGGAGTATGGTCAACTTGCCAGGCCGCCAATTACTCAACCTCCCGCGACCCTGTCTACTTCACTTCAGACCCCACCAGTGGTCAAGTCTATCTCTCTACTTTTGGCTCTGGCATCTATGAGATTGAGAATTACGAACTCGCCACTCAGTATGACACTTCCAATTCCAACATCGAGGTCGGTCGTAACGGCTCAGCTGCCACCGATGCCCTCTGTGTTGATAAATATCGTAACCTCTATGTCCACAACCTTTTCACAACCAATGGCATAAAGATTAAGGACAAGGATGGCAATTGGACGGGCATATCCTATGGGCCTATGAGTGATTGCCACGCCGCCCTCGGTATGGTTGTAGCCTCTAATAATAATGTGTGGTACTGGTCGTCAAGAATGGGGACGCAATTTGTCTGTGTGTTCAACATCAATGGCACTCCCGAAACTGATGATGACGATCTTTTCATGTCCAATGTGTCGGGCTATGGCAGTCAGTCGCAGTGCGTCGGCACTTTCTCTCTTGAGGATGCCTCCTCGGGCGAGACTGTCGGGACGCGCGCCACGGCTGTGGCTATCGATGCCAATGACTATGTCTGGGTCGGCACGACTGCTGGCCTCCTCGTGACTACGGACAACTCGACTATGCTCTCCACTGGCTCCGTGACGTTCAACCGCATCAAGGTCCCACGCAATGATGGCTCTAATCTCGCCGACTATCTGCTCGATGGTCAGTTTATCTATGACATCAAGGTCGATGGGGCTAATCGCAAATGGGTTGCCACGGATAATGGAGCTTATCTTGTCTCTTCTAACGGACTTGAGACCATCCAACATTTCACGGCTGAGAACTCTCCTCTGCCCAATAATACTGTAAACAAGATTACCATCCGACCTTCAGATGGTGAGGTATTCTTTTTCACAGCCTCAGGCATTGTCTCTTACAAAGGTGATGCTAATCAGCCTGCCGCCAAGTTGTCCAAGATAAAAGTCTACCCCAACCCCATCTCTGCCACGCATGGCCCGGGCTATGTCACTCTTACTGGCTTTGAGAATGACTCGCCAATCTTCATCACAGACGCCTCTGGCAATCGTGTGTTCCGCACAAGGTCGCTCGGTGGCATGGCTCGTTGGGATCTCCGTCGTGAGGCTGGCTCTCGTGTGGCCAATGGCGTGTACATTGTCTGGGCCACAAATTCCGATGGCTCAAGTGAGGCGGTTGGCAAGATCTTGCTGATGGAGTAATAGATTCCTGATGAGAAGACTAAGCGCAAACCACAAATCATCCCCTGGCATCTATATATAATAAGGTGTCAGCAAAATAAGATGTCCCAATAGAAAGGAAATAGGGTGGGGGGAAGCCTCGTGCTTCACTCCACCCTTACTTTTTATTTGTCGGTTAGTCTCGCGCCGTTTCTTGTCCCGGCCGACAGAACCATTTATTACAGTCTGCCCCTTTTTATTTGGGCAATAATACCTTCCGTGGCATCCTCAATAAGCTCAAGCGCAAACTCGAAGTCTCGCTCGTCGCCATAATAAGGGTCTGGAATTGAGGCTTGTCCCTTATGCTCTGTCAAGTAATTGGCCATGAGGCGGATCTTGCCCCTTTCTTCTTCTGTCCGAGCAATGCCTTTCAGGTCAGCTATGTTCTGTGCGTCCATGCCCATTATGATGTCGAACCTCGCAAAGTCCTCTCGCGACACTTGGCGCGCATGGTGGTTGAAGTCATATCCATGCCTACGGCCGCAAGCCCTCATCCTGCTGTCTGGCAACTGGCCAATGTGCCAACCGCCTATGCCTGCCGAGTCTATCTCCACATCAAGACCTGCTTCCTCAGCTTTCTT
Organism: Alistipes putredinis; assembly: GCA_963620575.1. GTDB lineage: Bacteria > Bacteroidota > Bacteroidia > Bacteroidales > Marinilabiliaceae > W3P20-009. The sequence goes on from CAVFBC010000001.1 coordinate 288,393, forward strand.
GCGCATCACGCCGTCTGCAGCCGGACTTCGGCATATATTACCAAGGCATACGAATAATATCGATTTGATTTCCATTGTGTTGATACATTTTGCGTTTGCGTTACGCCCCCTGCCCTCATTCGCAAGGGTGACAGCCTTTGTCGCTGTCGAGTCGCTTCGCTAAGGTACTTCAAAAAAGGCTATCGGCAATTCCAACAATCACTTTTAAATTACCTGTCATCCTAAAATCTATATCTTATACACCTGTCGAGACAGCCTTACCGCAAAAACACAAAGTAAAGTACCGCAAAAATACAAAGTGACTTGCTAAGTATATTGTCATTCAATCAGTTCCCCCAAGTATCCCTATCCAAAGACCTATACTGTATCGCCTCCGAGATATGCTGCGCTTGAACCGTCTCCGAATGGTCGAGGTCGGCAATGGTGCGCGCCACTTTAAGTATCCTGTCATATGCGCGGGCGGAGAGGCCCAGCCTGTCCATGGCCATCTTCAGCACTGCTTGCCCCTGCTCGTCAGGACGTGCGTAGGTGTTGAGCATCCGCGGCGTCATCTGGGCGTTGCAGTGCACGCCCTTGCTCCGCTTGAAACGCTCACTCTGTATGGCTCGTGCCGCTATCACGCGCTTGCGGATCTCGCTGCTCGGCTCGCCCATGGGTGCGTCATTCAGCTTGCCCACAGGCACGGGTACCACCTCGATGTGCAGGTCTATGCGGTCCAACAGAGGCCCCGAAATTCTGCCTAAATATTTCTGCACCTGACCCGGCCCACATGTGCATCTGCGCGACGGCGAGTTGAAATAACCGCATGGGCATGGGTTCATTGATGCCACGAGCATGAACGAAGCCGGATATTCAACGGTGAACTTGGACCGCGAGATGGTTATCCGCCTGTCCTCAAGTGGCTGGCGCATCACCTCGAGCACCGATCGCTTGAACTCGGGCAGCTCGTCAAGGAAGAGGACCCCGTTGTGGCTCAGGCTTATCTCGCCTGGCTGCGGGTATGTGCCGCCTCCCACAAGAGCCACGTCGCTTATCGTGTGGTGAGGGCTGCGGAAGGGGCGTGTGGTCATCAGCGCCATCTCGCTCTTTATGTTGCCCGCCACGGAGTGTATCTTGGTCGTTTCAAGAGCCTCGTCAAGTGTCAGCGGCGGCAATATGCTTGGCAACCGCTTGGCCATCATGCTCTTGCCCGAGCCTGGCGAGCCAATAAGCAGAATGTTGTGGCCTCCGGCTGCAGCTATCTCCAATGCCCTCTTGACGCTCTCCTGGCCCTTGACGTCCGCAAAGTCGAGCAGGTTGTCTGCTTCAGCCCGGTTGAACTCAGCCTCTGTGTCTATTATGGTCTTGCTCAGTGCATCTGGGTTGCCGCTCAGGAACTCGACAACCTCTTTCAGTGTCTTCGCCCCATACACATCGAGCCCCTCCACCACGGCGGCCTCCTTGGCGTTGGCTTGTGGCAGGATGAAACCCTCAAACCCCTCAGCCTTCGCCTTTAGAGCCATAGGCAGGACACCTTTCACCGGGTTCAGCTGACCGTCAAGCGACAACTCGCCCATGATGATGAATTTGCCCAATCGCTCGGCAGGGCACTGACCGCTCGCCCCGAGGATGCCCACCGCGAGGGGCAGGTCATATGCCGAACCCTCTTTGCGTATGTCGGCCGGAGCCATGTTGATAACCACCCTCTGCTGCGGATATTTCCACCCGTTCTCGCGGATGGCGCTCTCAATGCGCTGCTCGCTCTCCTTGACGGCCGAGTCCGGCAACCCTACAATGAAAAACTTGATGCCGGCTGATATGTTCACCTCCATCGTGACGGTGAATGCGTCTATGCCGCTCACGGCGCTGCCATAGGTTTTGACGAGCATTGGTCTCCTTTTTTCTTTGGTGAATTGACGTATGGGGTGGGGAAGCGACTTGTCAAAATACCCCATCTTCCCCTCTCCGCGAATATAATAATATCTCCCCCGCAAAGCTAACTCCGCTTTTTTCAAAAAAATCTCGCGTGCAAGAATTTTTCAAACCTCCCAAACGTTTGCAAAATCGGTCTGTTCGTCTATGAAATTGCCATAATTAGCTGAAAATCCTAAAAAAGCATAAAATAAGTGCGTCATATCGTTTTTTTTTTTTTAGAAACCTTGTCATACCTTTGCAATGGTTTGCGAAAACGTTTGCGCCAAGCTTTCCCTCGGCCTTTCAAACACATCTCTCGCAAACATGCTTATCATTAATTTATACCACTACGGAATGAAAAAACTATTACTGGGTTTTTCGAGTAAGTGCCTTCTCGCGGCTCTTGCCTTTGTCTCAATTGGGGCGGGTGCGCAAACTTACTCAGATCTTGACGCCACGATAACGTGGACAGTCGGTAATGAAGAAGAGGGTACCGTGTCTGATGATGCGGCAGCGGCTGTGTCTTCAACCTCTTTCAGCTATGGATCCGATCTTTCTGCTTCGGTTTTGACTTCAAGCATACTAAATGGCAAGTTCGGTGAGGAGCTGCTTTCCAATGACATGGCAACTTGGCTGCCAGGAACGGCCAACGCCGGCAACTCCGTCGACGACATGATAGAGTTCTCTGTCAAGTTGAAGAAGGGTTTGACTTTTACCCCGACATCAGTGTCTTATAAAGCTGTCAAGATTGGTACGGATGGTGCTACATATTCTTGGAGCTATACACTTGATGAGGTTGAAAGCACCATTACAGATGTCGATGCGACAACGGTTAGGCGTGATAGGAATAAAGATGCGGATAAGGCTGTTGGTCTTGACCACACAGAAAATATTTCTGCTGAGTCTGGGGCACGTCTTTTCACCTTCCGTTTCTATATCTCTAAATCAAGTGGAAAGAGACTCTCCTTTTCTAATATTGTCATAAACGGCAAAATTAACGGCACAAAAGAGGTAAGGTCGTTTACCGATTTTAAGGTTGATTTTCGCTCAAACCCCTATGCTGTTTCACAGCCTGAGTCTGGTTTGCCTTCCGATGTCACTATCTCTGGTTCTTACCTTGATGCTCAGCACGGATATCAAAATACAACTGTCGTAGTGCCTGTCGATGGCCCTGTCAAGTTTACCATTGGTGCTTGCTCGTATGGCAGTGCTGCGACAATTAAGAACGCTGCTGGTGACGTTCTTGCCACCCTTGATACTAAATCTCCTGGTTGCGATGGGACAACCGGTATCGACAAGTATGTCACTTGGACATACAATGTTGAGGAAGAAGAGACTCTGACAATAGACCTTGGTTCTTATTGCCCATATTTCTATGCAGAGGCTTGTGAACTTCTGCCTGACTACAAAGTTGTTTATTACAATACTGACGGGTCTGTCATCGGTTCGGAAGTCGTTCAAGGCGGCAGTGCGCTCGCCTATGCCTATTCTGAGTCTGATGTGACTGTGGCTTCTGGTAAGGCTTTCCGAGGTTGGTTCAATTCTGACAAGTCGACTGGCTCAAAGGTCGCTGAGGGTACTTCCGTTCAGGCTAACCTCAATCTCTATGCTAAGGCTACCACCATTGAGACTGTAAGCAAGACAGCTCGCTTCATCTATGATCTCACCAAGGCGAATTTCTATGATGAGGACCATGAGGCTATATCTATGGAAGGCGGTTCTTTCCATGATGCTACTCACGGCTGGGCGTTCAGTAAGGGTGGCTCCATCTCCATTCCCGTTGCTGGTAAGGCAATTGTAAATATTAGCAATTGTAAATATTCAGGAGAATCGACTACAGCAACCGTTACGGATTCCAATGAAAATGTGGTGGCTGCCTTTACTGCGAAAGCTGAGTCTGACGGAACTGATGCTACAATCAAATATGATGGTGATGAGACTACTCTCAAGGTCACGTTTGATAGCACAGCATATGTACACAAAGTACAAGTTTTCAATGTCGTCGATTTCGTGACTGTTGACGAGTCTGGCTATTATGTCATTCCTGCCAACGACGTTAACAGCTTCCTGCTGACTCTCGCCTCTGTAAATGCCGAGGGCAATGCAAAGATCTTCCTCCCCGACGGCACCTACGACATGGGCGAGACCGTCCTCACCGCCATCTCCGGCAGCAACATCTCCATTGTCGGCCAGAGCATGGACAACACCATCATTGTGAACAGCCCACTCGTTGAGAATGAGGGCATCGGCACAACCGCCACTTTCTACATCACTGGCTCTAACACCTACTTCCAGGATCTCACCATCCAGAACGCGCTCGACTACTACTCGTCAGGCTCTGCCGGCCGCGCCGTCTGCATCCAGGACAAGGGTACCAAGACCATCTGCAAGAACGTCAAGATGCTCTCTTATCAGGACACCTACTATAGCAACAACAACACTGGTAAGTACTACTGGGAGGACTCTGAGATCCACGGCACCGTCGACTACATCTGCGGTGGTGGTGACGCCTACTTCAACCGCTGCCTCCTTGTCAACGAGTCTCGCAAAAAGGACTCTAAGTATGGCGACGATGTCATAGCTGCTCCTTACACCGACGGCTCCGAGTGGGGCTACGTCTTCAACAACTGCACTGTCGAGAATCTCGCAGCCGGCTTCTCTTGGGCCCGCGCTTGGGGTGGCAAGCCCCGCACGGCGTTCATCAACACCACTCTCAACCAGCCCGATGAGATCTCTTCTACCCGTTACCAGCTCGCCGGCATGAATGTGGTTGCCGACAAGTTCGTCGAGTACAACACTATGGATGCCGATGGCAATGTCGTCTCGCCCGCATCTAACATCTGCAAGTTCATACTCACTGACAAAAATAATACAATTATAGCCACCAACGAGATGGAGACCATCCTCACAGCCGATGAGGCTGCCGCCTACTCGCTCGACAAGGTCTTCACCGACTGGACACCTGCTGCCGACGCCAAGCAGGCCGATATCGCCGTCAGCCTCACCGACGGCGTCCTCAACTTCACCTCTGACGCCTCCTACTTCGCCATCTTCAAGAATGGTGAGTTCGTAGAGATTGTCACCGACAAGACCTACAATCTCAATGGCGAGGATGCCGATGCCTACACGGTACGTGCTGCCAATGGCCGCGGCGGCTTCGGCAAGGCAGTCAAGGCTGGCGAGGACACCGCTGCCATCCATGACGTTGACTCCGCTGATGCCGAGGTCATTTCCACCACCATCTACTCTCTCAGTGGTGCGAGGCTTGCCTCTCTCCAGCGCGGCATCAACATCGTTGTCCGCACCCTCTCCAACGGCACCACACAGGCTGCCCGCGTCATCGTCAAGTAAGAGTAAGCCAAGCTAAGCTCGGCTCCTCATAAGTCAGCCAGCCTCGGGACTATTCTCCCGGGGCTGGCTTTTGCTGTCTCGTCCCCATTCCCTGACCCTGTATCCACATCTGTGCACACTCCTCCATCCCATTCTCCGCATCCACTCCCCAAGACCAAACACTCGACTCCTTAGAGTGTCTTTTCACTCCGAGAAAGTGGCTTCTTGTAACTAATTGATATATCGCTACTTTTGTATTCCGAGAAACTGGCATTTCTGCCGGTTTCTCGGAATGAGAGGATGAAATGCACTCCTGATTGAGTGTATAGAATGTCATAACACAGCGAGGCGCGACACTGTCACTCAGTGTCGCGCCTCGCATTATTTTGTGGCTAAGTCAGCCGACCTAAGCCATCTTGTCTCTCTTCTCCTGAACCTGGGCGTCAAGCACGGCAACGGCTGTCATGTTGACAATGTCGCGTACTGAGCTCTCGATGTCGAGGAAGTGAATAGGCTTGTTCAGACCCATCTGGATGGGGCCCAAGATGTCGCCCACGCCCATCTCCAACAGCAACTTGCTGGCTGTGTTGGCCGAGCTCAGGTTGGGGAATACCAAGGTGTTGACATCCTTGCCATAGAGCTTGGAGAACGGGAACTTGCGGTCGCGCAGCTCGCGGTTGAGGGCGAAGTTGACCTGCATCTCGCCGTCGACAACCATGTCCGGGTAACGCTCGTGGAGGGTCTCCACAACCTTGTGGACGGAAGCGGGGCTGCCCTCCTTGGTCGCGCCGAAGTTGGCGTAGCTGAGCATTGCCATGACTGGCTCGTTGTTGAAGAACTTGACGGTGTCGTATGTCAGCTTGGCAACGTCAATGAGAGTGTCTGTTGACGGGTGACGGTTGATGAGTGTGTCCGCCATGAAGTAGGTGCCCTTCTTGGTGTTGAGGATGTGCATGGCGCCAATGTGGTTCAGACCCTTGCGGATGCCTATAATCTCCTTGGCTGCCGATACCAGCTCCTCATTCTTGGTGTACACGCCCGTTATCATGGCGTCGGCCGCGCCTGTCTTGACCATCATGAGGCCAAAGTAGTTGCGGTCATACATCTTCTCGAAGTACTCGTCAAACGTTGCGCCCTCGCGGCCCTTCTCTGCGGTCATCATCTTGGCGAATTTCGTGCGGCGGCCCTCCTCGCGGTCATGACGCAGGTTGACAATCTCAATGCCTGTCAGGTCTATGTCGTTCTCCGCTGCGAGCTTGGCGAGCTTCTCCTCGTTGCCGAGCAAGATAGGCTTGCAGAGACCCTCAGAGAGGGCTTGCGCCGCAGCCTTGAGCATGTTGACGTGGTTTGCCTCCGAGAAAACGACGCGCTTGGGAGCCTGGCGAGCCATGTCATAGAAGTTGCGCAACATCTTGTTGTCCAATCCCATGAGGCTCTTGAGCTTGACGTCATACGCCTCCCAGTCATCAATAGGCTTGCGTGCCACACCGCTTTCAATGGCCGCACGGGCAACGGCAGGAGCCACTGTGGTGAGCAAACGCGGGTCGAGAGCCTTAGGCACGATGTACTCGCGGCCAAAGGATATGCGCTTCATGCCATAGGCCGAGTTGACCACGTCTGGCACTGCCTTGCGAGTGAGCTCGGCGATGGCCTTGACGGCTGCCACTTTCATCTCCTCGTTGATGCACTTGGCGCGCACGTCAAGCGCTCCGCGGAAGATGTAGGGGAAACCTAAGACGTTGTTAATCTGGTTGGGCTGGTCTGAACGGCCAGTGGCGTAGATGAGGTCGGGACGGCTGGCGCGTGCGTCCTCTGGGCTGATCTCAGGCTGCGGATTGGCGAGAGCGAAGACGATTGGGTCTTTTGCCATGCTGCGCACCATCTCCTGGGTCAATACGCCAGCCACTGAGAGGCCGAGGAATACGTCAGCACCGACCAATGCCTCAGCAAGGCTGTTGACGTCGCGCGTGGTGGCGAACTCGCGTTTCTGCTCCGTCAGGTTGGGACGGTCCATCTTGATCGGGCCTTTCGAGTCGACCATGATGACGTTCTCGCGCTTAACGCCGAGACGCATATAGAGGCGCGTGCACGAAATAGCCGCTGCGCCCGCTCCATTAACGACCACCTTGACGTCCTCAATCTTCTTGCCTACAATCTGGAGGGCGTTGATAAGTCCAGCGGCCGAGATGATGGCCGTGCCGTGCTGGTCGTCATGCATCACAGGGATGTCAAGCTCGGCCTTCAGGCGCGTCTCAATCTCGAAACACTCGGGGGCCTTGATGTCCTCAAGGTTGATGCCGCCAAAGGTGGGGGCGATGGCCTTCACGGCCTGTATGAACTTGTCCGGGTCCTTCTCGTCGACCTCGATGTCAAACACGTCGATGCCAGCGAAAATCTTAAAGAGTAGGCCTTTGCCCTCCATCACGGGCTTGCCGCTCATGGCGCCTATGTTGCCAAGGCCAAGGACTGCCGTGCCGTTGGATATGACGGCCACAAGGTTGCCCTTGTTGGTGTACTCGTAGGCCGTCTCCGGGTCTTTCTGAATCTCTAAGCATGGCTCTGCCACGCCTGGCGAATAGGCCAATGAGAGGTCGCGCTGGCTGCTGTACGGTTTGGTCGGGACGACCTCAATCTTGCCGGGCCTGCCCTCTGAGTGATACCTCAGGGCGTCTTCTTTTGTAATCTTTGACACGGGATGTTTGGTTTTAGGGATTTCACGGGACTGCGCATGGTGCCGCCGCCTTGGTGTTGTGGGGCAAAGTGGAAAGGGTAGGGCGGGCGTGCGCAGGCGCCGCTTGGGAGAGTTTGAATTGGGGGAGAAGACCCTTGCCACTATTCTCTGTCGCCACTGCTGTAAAGATAGAAAGATTTCAGATAAATTGTTCTGCCGTCTCTCCTCATTTATGTATCACAAAATAAGTATTTACGTGTATTGCTGAATTGCGTCCCGTCTCCGCGAAATGTCCCCATCTGTTTGCGCACTTTCTCTATTCTCGCCACTTGCCATTCTTCTGCCCACCATTCTCTCCTCATCCGTTTCTTTAATCGGTAGGTAGAAATAAAACAATCCGCCCGCACCTCAAAATCGAGACGCGGGCGGATTTTGAATCTTTAGCTGAACCCTATCGGGCCGAAAGCCTCAAGACTACTCTGCTGCGGGAGCCTCAGCTGCTGCCTCCTCTGCGGGAGCGGCTGCTGCCTCTGCCTCTGCCTTGGCTGCAGCCTCTGCTGCAGCCTTAGCTGCCTCAGCCTCTGCCTTCTTCTTGGCGATGGCCTCAGCGCGGTCAGCGTTGATCTTAGCCTCCTGCTCGGCGAGCTTCTTGGCTGCCTCTGCCTTTGCGCTCTGAGCCTTGTCGCTCTTGGCGGCGAGCTTCTTTGCGCGCTCCTCTTTCCAAGCGGCGAGCTTGGCGTCAGCCTGCTCCTGGGTCAGTGCGCCCTTCTTGACGCCACCCTGGAGGTGCTTCTGGAGGAGGATGCCCTCATGGCTGAAGATGCTGCGAACGGTGTCAGTGGGCTGAGCGCCGTTTGCGAGCCAACGGAGAGCTGCCTCTGCGTCGATGCTTACAGTCGCGGGGTCGGTGTTAGGATTGTAGGAACCGATGCGCTCGATGAACTTGCCATCACGTGGCGATTTTACGTTAGCTACTACGATGTGGTAGAAAGCGTAGCCCTTGCGGCCATGACGAGCAAGACGGATTTTTACTGCCATTTTCTTTTTTCTTTGGGTTGTTTGTTATTTACCTACTTGTGCCAACTCGTGGCACGACGCGAATTTAGCAATAATTCATTCACTTTCACGCCCCAAGCCTCAAAAAAATATGCCATATCGGCAAGGCTTTTTAACCTTCCCTAAACGCTCCGATTTCTTCTCCGACGCATGAAAAATTTTTATTTGGAAATCTCGAACCCTTTGCCGCATACGGACTCACGCCCCATGCCCACCCCCTCTACGCTCATATTCCGAGATGTCTCTTGCTTTGTGATTATGTATTTGATAATCAGTGCGCTATATTTAAAATAATATAACCGCATTCTCTCTGCTCCCCGAGTGTTAAAGTTTTTTTTCTTCAGTATTTCATTCATATATTCGCATTCCGAAAGCTGACGGCACCGCTGCCGTCTTAGTCAACTTTACACACAAAACACACACCTCCAGAAAAGGCATATATAATTCCGCAAGATTATGATCCTTAGTATCGAGACTTCCACTGATGTTTGCTCGGTGGCCCTGAGTTCAGAGGGCAAGACCCTCAAAAGCATTGAGTATATGGGTGCGCCACAGCACGCCGCACGCCTCGCGCCCATGATTCAGGAGCTCATGAGCCAATCCTCACTCACCTACCGCGACCTTGAGGCCGTGGCTGTAAGTCAGGGCCCCGGCTCTTACACTGGCCTCCGCATCGGAGCCTCCACCGCCAAGGGGATAGCCTATGCGGCCGGCATCAAACTCATTGCTGTCCCGACGCTCTCCATCATGGCCCGTGCCATTTTCAATGCCGACCCGGAGTGCCGCATCGCCTGCCCTATGATTGATGCACGCCGAATGGAGGTCTATACCTCGCTCATCAGCCGCGACGGGCAAATCGTCCTCCCCACTCAGGCCATGGTGATTGACGAGAATAGCTTTGGCACGGAACTTGCTCATAATGATGTGACGTTCGGTGGTAATGGATCCGACAAGTGCAAACAGGTGATAACCTCGCCACGCGCATCTTTCGTCAGCGACATTCACCCCCTCGCCAAGGATATGGCCGAGCTCGCCTTTGACAGGCTTCAGTCCGGACGCACCGAGAGCGTCGCCTACTTTGAACCCTTCTATCTCAAGGAGTTCGTCGCCACGACACCCAAAAATAAGGTCCTCAACTTCTAAAGCGCAGCGCAGACAACAAGAAAAGTGGCGTGGCGCTCCTTGGGGACTGGTTGACTATAATCATTAAACCCATCACGCCATGAATAAGACCGCTTTTCTCATCTCCGCTTCAGCCATTCTCTTTTGCGCAGCGGCGACTGCCATCTCCCAGAAAACACACAAGCCGCAATATGTGGCTCCCGTCACCAACGCCTTCGGCCCGGGTGAGAAACTGACCTATACTGTCCGATATGGTTTCGTGAAAGGCGGTGAGGGCTGTTTCATGGTCGTTGACACTGTCATCGATGGCCGTCATACAAATCATGTGACTGTGGCCGGGCGCACCACTGGTGTGGCGGATTTTTTCTATGAGGTGAGGGACTCCTACGAGACTTTCCTCGACAGAGAGACCCAATTGCCTGTCCTCTCTAAGAGGAACATAAAGGAGGGTCGCTACCACTACAATGATGTGGTATCTTACGACCGCGCCAACAACCTGATGAACAAATGGGTCAAAAAGCGCAATAACCCGGTCGAGACCAAGGTTCAGGAGGCTCCCGAGAAGATAATGGACATAGTGGGGGCTTTCTATCACGCCCGCAATAATGCTTTCGACAGCCGCCTGATGGTTGGCGACACCATCTTCTACAAGACTTTCTTCTCCAATGAGGTCTTCGATCTCAACATCCGATATGATGGCACTGAGACTCTCAAGACCCCGCTCGGAACTAAGGTCTGTTACAAGTTCACGCCCGTCACCGAGGTCGGCCGCTCTTTCAAAAGCAGCGAGGACATGCACCTCTGGATAACAGCCGACGCCAACCGCGTCCCCGTCCGCATCAAGTTCGACATGACTGTCGGCTCTTTCACCATCGACCTCATTAAGGCCGAGGGACTGAGAAACTAAAACGAAAGCCTCCGCCTTCTTGTGCGGGGGCTTTTCGTATATTTGCGTATATTCAGCAAAACGAGTATTTGTCCTATGGCAAGGTTGGCGAATCCTACTCCCCCCCTTTCACTTCAATATCGACCGATCCCCCATCTCCTGGGCCAGCTCTTTCTTCACGATATTCAGGTCGTTGAGATACCTCATCGCCTCGTCAAGCCTCTCTTCGCTCGCCCCCTCCGCAATCAGTCTCGTCAGCTCGTTTGTGGCCTCCTCCGCCATCTGGATGACGCGGCGCAGGCGTAGCTCGTTCACAGCGCGGGGCACGAATTTGTCCAACTGATCCACCTCCTCCTCCACTGTCGTGTATTTGCTGTGTATCTTGCTCAACTGCTGACGGCTTATGGCGTTGGCGGCGAATGCGTTCACGTCAGGGTCGGGCAAGCAGATGTAGTAGTTGTCGTTTATGGCTGTGCGGTCCTCCGCATCCCTATACTCATTTATTATTTTTGCCAAAGTGGGGTCCGATGGCATGAGGCCGTCGACATCTATGGCGTTCAAGACGTAGTCGCCAACGGTTATCTCCGCCCCGTCATTATCCGGGTCGTGGATTATGTTCTGCGTATATTTGACCATGTAGCGCAGCACCTCGCGCATCTCCACTTCGTTTGGCACGGCTGGCCCCCTTACCACCGAGGTGGGTGTGATTGTGCGCGGTTGTTGTGCCGTTTGCCCATATCCCGAGCCGCTCGCGCTTAGCATCATAAGGTCGTTGGGCGATATGTCGGGTGGCAGGTCGGGCGGCATGTTCTGCATGTCGGCTTGTGGCGCTGTCTGCTGACTTGCGTAGGCTGTGGGGGCGGGCGCTGCTTGTTGCTGAGCCTGTTGCTGTGCTCGCATCCGTTCCATCCTCTCTTTGGCAATCTGCTGGTCGCGCTCCTTGGTGGCGTTGTCCACCATCCGTTTCTCTAATGCGCTGAACACCGCGCTCTCTGACACGCCCATTATTCGTGCGCACTCCTGCACATACAGCTCGCGCTTGATTCCGTCCTGCACCTCGGCTATCGACGCCACGATAGTGTGGACGGCGTCTGCCCTCTTCAGCGGGTCTTTTTCAGTCTGAGCCAACAATGTCTCGGCCTCGTAGCGGATGAAGTCGTTCTCGTGCGCCTCCACGTATGCCCTGAACTCCTCCTCTGTGTGTTTGCGGGCGAATGAATCAGGGTCGTCATTGTCTGGCAGCAGGAGGACGCGGACGTTCATCCCCTCTTGCAATATCATGTCTATGCCGCGTAGTGAGGCGTGAATTCCAGCCGCGTCACCATCATACAGTACTGTTATGTTGCTCGTGTATCGCTTGATGAGCAATATCTGGTTCTTGGTCAAGGCTGTGCCAGACGAGGCCACCACGTTGGTTATGCCGCTCTGGTGCATGGATATGACGTCTGTATATCCCTCCACAAGGAAACACTTGTCCTGCCTGCTTATCTCTGCCCTCGCCTGGTATATGCCATAGACAATGTCAGTCTTCTTATACAGCTCAGTCTCTGGCGAATTGAGGTATTTGAGGCTCACGCCTTTTGTGGCGGCATCCAACACTCGGGCGCCGAAGCCTATCACTTTGCCGGTCGAGTTCTGGATAGGGAAGATGACTCGGCCGCGGAAGTAGTCGTATTTACGCCCGTCTTCCGATGTCTTTATGAGTCCATTGCTCGCTAATGGGGCTTCTTTGTAACCATCGGCGGTGGCTTTGGTCAGCAATCCGTTGCCATTAAGCGCATAGCCAAGGCGGAAAGTTGCTATGGTGTCGTCTCTGAACCCGCGGTGACGGAAGTAGGTCAGTCCATAGGCCTGCCCCTCCTCGCTGTCGCGCAAGTTGCTCTCGTAGTGGCGTGTGGCATATTCCATGGCGGCGAACAGGGCGTCGCGCTCACGTCCGGCGGCCTCCTCCTCGGGGCTTTGAGCCTCCTCCGGCACGTTGATGCCGAATTTCTTGCCAAGGTGGTGTATGGCCTCGGGGAATGTCAGGCTCTCTATGCCCATCACGAAGCTCACGGCAGTGCCGCCCTTGCCGCAGCCGAAGCACTTGAAGAATCCCTTGGTCGCCGATACACTGAACGAGGGGGTCTTCTCGTTGTGGAAGGGGCAGCACCCCATGTAGGCTGAGCCTTTTTTCTTCAGCTGCACATACTCGCCTATCACGGAGACTATGTTGTCTTTCGCCGTCTCCGTGACTTGCTCTACTATCTGCTTGGGTATCATCGCTTAATCTTGAGCCTCTCCGCTGTCGCCTCTCGTTATGCTCTCTTTATACTCAAAAAGACAACCGCCAACTCCATCTCTTGGGCTGGCGGCTGTCTTATGCTGCTTTTATCTTTTGGTCGCCAATCCGTTCCCCTAAGTGTCGGTGGCGTTTATCCAGTTTTCCTACTTGCCGTTCTCGCCCGAGTTGGTTATCCAACTCTCAATGTGGTAGGGCCCGTCCACAATCTCCTCCTGGTAGGCCTCGGCCTGCGTTATGGAGGTGAAGTCTTTGATGACGGCCACGAAGTAGTCTTTGCGGATTCCGACAAACGCGTCACTGAAGCCTTTGCCTCGCAACTCCTCTACGCGCTTGATGGCCACTGCCTCCTCTTTGTATGACCCGACGACTACGTTATACCTCTTGTCGAGTGCGCGGGCCGCTGTCGGGGCTGGCTTCGCTGGCTTGGCCTGAGCCTTCTGGTCGGCGGGTTCGGGCTCTGTGACCTCGATTGCCAAGGTGTCGGTTGGTGTTGCCACGGTGTCAACAGGTGCCACCACTTGCTCGACTTCTGGCTTTGTGAAGTATTTGCTTACAAACTTGTATGCCGCATTGTCTTTGAAGAACACGAACAGCAGCAATCCTATTATGATGAGCAGCAGCAATATGATTATGATGATAATCAACGGCTTCCTGCTTCTCTCCTCCTCTGTGTATGTTGGGGTAGGGGTCTCTGTGACCTCCTCCTCTCTGTTGTTTTCCACTTCTTCTTCTTCTTTTATCACTTCTTTTTCCTCGGGCTCCGTCCTTGTCGGTTCAGCGAAGTCAATCGCCTCGCCCATGCCAAGTCCTAAGCTTATCTCGCCCTCGTCTGGCTTGTAGTCACTGCCCAAGGTGAACTCCACTCGCCCCTCTTCATCTTTTTTGAACGAGCCGATGCCTTTGAGGGTCACCGTTTCACCATCCATCAGGGCGTTGTTGTATGAGTCCACTGCGCGCGAGATGTCCCTGCGCGCCTCGTCCTCGCTCTCTCTCTCCGCTTGGCTTATGACGGTGGCCAATTTGCCGTCGTCAAAATTCAGATATGGGTTGAAAGTGAGTGTCGTCGGCTCCTCGCTGGGCTTGAGCAGGCAGCCAAACTGCGGTATGATGGCTTTGCCGTTTGCCGCCAAGAGGGCTTTGATATATCTTTCCATAGTTAGGGCTATGTGTTTTTGTCGCAAAGCGTTTGCGCAGTGTCTGTGTCTCCACTTCCCGAAACGCTCATGCCGTGAGTTTCCCGTTTCCTATTCTACTTCAGAGAATTTCACTATTTCGCAAAGATATGCTAATATATTGAGAAAACGGCTCTTTACGACATGATATTTTGACATCTGCCGACCTATGCGAATCTCATCACGTCCTCTTTCGCTATTTTCTTCTCATAGATGGCCTTGCCCACTATGACTGCCGGTATGCCTGCCTCGGCAAGTGCGTCTAAGTCGGCCGAGCTACCCACGCCGCCGCTCGCTATGACGTAGAGGCCCTCTATCTTTTCTGCCATCTCCCGATACAGGTCAACGGCAGGCCCTTGCAGCATCCCGTCGCGGCTTATGTCTGTGCAAATCACTTTGTTTATGCCTTTGGCTCTATATCCCGCCACAAACGGGATGAGCTCTTGTGACGAGGTCTCCGTCCAACCGGTCACAGCTATCTTGCCATCTTTGGCGTCGGCTCCCAAGATTATCCTCTCTGGCCCGTAGGACTCAATCCACCCCTCAAACACCGTGGGGTTTTTCACCGCTATGCTGCCCCCAGTCACCATGGCGGCGCCGCTCTCAAAGGCTGCGTGCAAATCTTCCGATGTCTTAAGCCCGCCGCCAAAGTCGACAACCATGTCTGTGTGTCCGCATATGCGCTCCAAAACCCGATGGTTGACTATGTGGCCGGCCTTAGCTCCGTCCAAGTCCACCACGTGCAGACGCCTCACGCCCCAGTCGGCGAACATCTGTGCCACCTCAAGCGGGTCTTCATTATATACTTTCTGGGTGTCGTAGTCGCCTTTGCTCAGGCGTACGCATTTGCCGCCTATGATGTCTATGGCCGGGATTATCTCCATCTTGTTTTCTTGTCTTTGGTGAAATTTTCCTTTTCTTTGTGTGCAAATATACACAATAAGGTGGCTTTGTGGCCCGCTATGCCCTAAAAAAGCCCGCCAGAAGGAAGTTGATTCTCCTTCTGGCGGGCTTGCCTATTTTTGCTCTATGCGAACTTCCTTAGCCTACTTGCCAAAGTAACGCTGGAAGAGGCCGTAGAATCCGCGGCCGTGGCGTGCCTCGTCCTTCGCCATCTCATGGACGGTGTCGTGGATGGCGTCTAATCCGAGCTCCTTGGCGCGCTTGGCAATGCGGTTCTTGTCTGCGCAAGCTCCTGCCTCGGCGTTCATTCGCTTCTCAAGGTTGGTCTTGGTGTCCCAGACAACGTCGCCAAGCAGCTCGGCGAACTTGCTGGCGTGCTCTGCCTCCTCGAAGGCGTAACGCTTGAATGCCTCGGCAATCTCGGGGTAGCCCTCGCGGTCGGCCTGACGGCTCATTGCCAGATACATGCCTACCTCGGTGCACTCGCCCATGAAGTGTGCGTTCAAGTCTTTGGTCATCTCCTCGTCGCAGCCCTTTGCCACGCCAATCTCATGCTCTGTCTCGAAGTTGAGCATTGCGCTCTCGTCCATCAACTTGAACTTGCTTGCGGGGACGCCACACTGGGGGCACTTTGCGGGTGCCTCGTCGCCCTCGTAGACGAAGCCACATACTGTGCAGATATACTTTGCCATTTTCTTTATCGTTTAATTGGTTTTTGGTTCTGTTTTCTGACCAAAATTACGCAGTTGCCCCGATAAAGTTGTGTCGTGTGCGATATTTTTTATTTGTCTAAATAGAAATCCTTGGCAATCTCTTGGTATTCAGATGTGTTAGTGCCGTCTAAGTTGAGTAGCGTAAGCTCATTTTTTTCTAAGATTAACCCATCTTTTGCCGCCTTTTCCGCACTTGCGAATTGGCATACGGCTCTCCTTGGCGGCTTGCGTTTGTTTGAGTATATTGTGGTCTGCCAGACTAAGGTCAAGCCGGCTTTTTCAGCCGCCTCGTTCAGCTGCGCTGCCGAGTCGTATGGTATTATTATGGCAATGCGCCCATGAGGTGACATGAGGTTGGCGGCCGAGGCCATTAGGTCGGCATATGTCAGTCCGACTGCGTGACGCGCCATGTTTCTCCGCCCGTCGGGACATTGCAGCGACTCGGTGAAGTATGGCGGGTTGGACACGATTAGGTCGAATCTCCCCCCGCTGGCAGACGAGTATTCTTTTATGTCACCCAGCTCCACTGTTATCCTGTCAGCAAAAGGTGACGCACCGCTGTTTTCCGCGGCCTGTGCGGCCGCGTCGGGGTCTATCTCTACGGCAGTGACTTTGGCATTCACATACCGCTGCGCCAACATTATGGCCACGAGTCCCGTGCCTGTGCCAATGTCTAATATATTAATGTGCGAGTCGTCTGGTTCGTCTGCCTCGGCAATGCAGCCCAGCAGCACACCGTCTGTCCCAACTTTCATTGGGGTCCTGTCTTGGTTTATGGCGAATTGCTTAAATCGAAAGACTGTGTTGGACGATGCCATATTGTATATTCTTTAAATTTATTCGCGAATATCGGTAAAAATATCAGTTGAGCGGGACGCCCTCTTCCACCCGTTACGCCATGGCAGCCCCTCGCTCTTGACAATCCTCTTCCAAATCTCAACCCCGTGTCCCCTCTCAAAAGCTGCTTCGCGCCCAACATATTGACTTTAAGTGTTTCCCTTAAGTTTCATTTTTCTTGCATTTGCCCATTTATGGGCTAAATTTCACGCATACAGACACCTCGGGATGAAATAACAACACGACAGTTTTTACAATTCCAAAAATAGCTCTGGGCTTGCTCTTGTGTTTTGATATTTTATTTATATTTGCGCTTGTCAAACAAGACAATGGATGGACAAGCTTCTCAACATATCTCTTCTCCGAGTGATTTTTTTTCTTCTTGTGCTAACAACATGAGGAGCGGTGAGGAGTGTGCAGATGCCCAAAGCATAGCATAATAAAACAAGCCCTTCTCACCGCGAGAGGGGCTTTTTTGTTAGAGGTCAATCCTCGCAAGGTCCGTTTCGCAAAAGAACGATATAACTAAATAAAAAAGGACGGCAGGGGAATCACCCCACCCGGTGAATGCTCCAGCCTTTTTCACGCCAACGCAATGTCAGACTACAAGATCAAACTCCGTAGCGCCGCCACCACCGAGGGACGACGCATGGCAGGCGCCCGCGCGCTGTGGGTGGCCAATGGTATGAAACGCGAGATGATGGGCAAGCCCGTCATCGCCATCGTGAACAGCTTCACCCAGTTCGTGCCGGGCCACACTCACCTCCATGAGGTCGGTCAGTATGTCAAGAGCGAGATCGAGAAGCGCGGATGCTATGCCGCCGAGTTCAACACCATTGCTGTCGATGACGGCATCGCCATGGGACATGACGGCATGCTCTACTCGCTCCCTTCGCGTGACGTCATTGCGGACAGCGTCGAGTATATGGTCAACGCCCACAAGGCCGACGCCATGATCTGCATCTCCAACTGCGACAAGATTACCCCGGGCATGCTCATCGCTGCCATGAGGCTCAACATCCCCACTGTCTTCTGCTCCGGCGGACCAATGGAGGCTGGCGTCCTCGGCAATGCGAAGCTGGACCTTATCGACGCCATGATCAAGAGCGCCGACAAGACTCTCTCCGACGAGGAGGTCGCCGATGTCGAGAACCACGCGTGCCCCACCTGCGGCTCTTGCTCCGGCATGTTCACAGCCAACTCAATGAACTGCCTCACCGAGGCCATAGGTCTCTCGCTCCCGGGCAACGGCACCATCGTGGCAACCCACGAGAAGCGCAAGCAACTCTTCGCCGACGCTGCCAAGCTGCTCGTAGACAACACATATAAGTATTATCGCGACGGCGACGAGAGTGTTCTGCCGCGCAGCATCGCCACGAGGGACGCTTTCCTCAACGCCATGACGCTCGACATCGCCATGGGCGGCTCAACCAACACTGTCCTCCACCTCCTCGCCGTAGCCTTCGAGGGCGGCGTCGATTTCAAGATGGAGGATATTGATAAGCTCAGCCGCAAGGTGCCCTGCATCTGCAAGGTCGCGCCCAACACGCAGAAGTATCACATTCAGGATGTCAACCGCGCTGGCGGTGTCATCGGCATCATGAACGAGTTGGCAAAGGGCGGACTGGTTAACACGTCGCTCAAGCGCGTGGACGGTCTCACTCTCAAACAGGCTCTTGAGCAATATTGCATCACGAGCCCCAAGGCGACTGTCTCTGCCAAGACCAAATATAAGGCTGCGCCCGGTGGCAAGTTCTGCATCCAGATGGGTGCGCAGAACACCTATTATGATGAGCTCGACACCGACAGGGCAGAGGGCTGCATCCGCGACCTCGAGCACGCCTACACCAAGGACGGCGGTCTCGGCGTCCTCTTCGGCAACATAGCTCTCGACGGCTGCGTCATCAAGACTGCCGGCGTCGATGAGAAGATCTGGAAGTTCTCCGGCCCAGCCAAGGTGTTCGACTCTCAGGAGGCTGCTTGCGAGGGCATTCTCGGTGGCAAGATTAAGAGCGGCGACGTGGTCGTCATCGCCTACGAGGGACCACGCGGTGGCCCTGGCATGCAGGAGATGCTCTACCCGACATCCTACATCAAGAGCATGCACCTCGGCAAGGAGTGCGCACTTATTACTGACGGACGTTTCTCTGGCGGTACTTCCGGTCTCTCCATTGGCCACATCTCGCCCGAGGCGGCTGCAGGCGGCAACATCGGCCTTGTCCGCGACGGCGACATCATTGACATTGACATCCCTAACCGCACCATCAGCGTCCGTCTCACCGACGAGCAGCTCGCCCAGCGACGCGAGGAGGAGCTCAAGCGCGGCAAGAAGGCGTTCACCCCGCCTGTCCGCCAGCGCGAGGTCTCTAAGGCTCTCCGTGCCTACGCTGCCATGGTCAGCTCGGCCGACAAGGGCGCGGCGCGTGTCATTGACTAAAAAATTGCCCCGCTCAGCAATCCCACGCAATCCGATTATTCAAGCGTGGCGAGCTGACAGTGTTAGTTAATTACAGAAGAAACAGTCATAAAGCTCATTCTGCATTATGAGTTCTGAAAATAAGATGACAGGCTCGGAAATTCTCATCCGTTCACTGCTGGCCGAGGGCGTCACCGACATCTTCGGATACCCAGGCGGTGCTATTATGCCTGTCTACGACGCTCTCTACGATTTCGCCGAGCAGCCTAACGCCCCCAAGAAGGGCGGTGACAACAGCCGCCTGCGCCATGTCCTGGTTCGCCATGAGCAGGGCGCTGTCCACGCTGCGCAAGGCTATGCCCGAGTCAGTGGCAAGACTGGTGTCGTCTTCGTCACCTCGGGCCCAGGTGCTACTAATGCGATAACAGGCATAGCTGATGCCATGATGGACTCCACACCTATGGTGGTCGTCACTGGCCAGGTCGGCGCATCGCTCCTCGGCACAGATGCATTCCAGGAGACTGACGTGCTCGGTGTCACGCTCCCCATAACCAAGTGGAGCTATCAAATCCGCCGTCCAGAGGATGTGGCTTGGGCTGTGGCCCGCGCTTTCTACATCGCGCGCTCAGGTCGCCCAGGCCCTGTGGTACTCGACTTCGCCAAGAATGCGCAGGTCGGCACGGCCGTGTTCGATTATAAGCCGGTCACTTTCATCAGGAGCTATGACCCGCAACCCGTCATCTCGGACGAGAAGGTGCGCGAGGCCGCCCAGATAATCAATCAGGCCAAACGCCCAATGGTCATCTATGGCCAGGGCGTCATCCTTTCTCATGCCGAGGCCGAGCTGGCCGAACTGCTTGACAAGGCTGGCATCCCTGCCACGTCGACTCTCTTGGGCCTCAGTGCCTTGGACAGCAATAACCCTCACTACAAGGGTATGGCCGGCATGCACGGCAACATTGGTCCGAATGTCAAGACTAATGAATGCGATGTCCTCATTGCCATTGGCATGAGGTTTGATGACCGTGTCACGGGTGTCGTCTCCACCTATGCTCGTCAGGCGCGAATCATCCATATTGACATTGACCGTGCCGAGCTCGGCAAAATCATCCCTGTCGAGGTGGCCATCCATGGCGACGCCAAGAAGGTTCTCTCTGTCCTCACCCCGATGGTTGAGCCCGCAAGGCATGACGACTGGGAGGCTGGCTTTGACAAGTGTAATCAGGATGAAATCCGACTTGTCAGTGAGAATGAGGTCAATCCCGGAGCCGGACACATTAAGATGGGCGAGGTCGTTGCCACTGTCGCCCGCATCGGCAAGAGTGAGAATATTGTCATAACGGATGTCGGTCAAAACCAGATGATGGGCGCGCGCTACTCCACTTTCTGCAAGTCGCGCAGTCTGCTCACCTCGGGTGGCCTCGGGACTATGGGCTTCGGCCTCCCCGCCGCCATTGGCGCAAAGGTCGCAGCCCCAGACCGCAATGTGGTCGATTTCTGTGGCGACGGGGGACTTCAAATGACTGTCCAGGAGCTCGGCACCATCATGCAGGAGCATCTTGGCGTCAAGGTCGTCCTCATGAACAATAACTGGCTCGGCAATGTCCGTCAATGGCAGCAGCTCTTCTTTGGCTCGCGCTACTCGTTCACGCGTCTCGATAACCCCGATTTCATGACTCTCGCCTCGGCCTACGGCATAAAGAGCCGACGTGTCGAGAAACGCGAGGAGCTTGACGAGGCTGTCACTGAGATGCTCGCCGACCCATCTGAACCTTATATCCTTGAGGTTCACGTCGAGGAGGCTGACAATGTCTTCCCCATGATTCCACCCGGCAAGGGAGTGGGAGACATCATGCTCAACGCCAATGACTGGTATGAATATGAGCCTTTGGCAAAATAACACATAACCGACACTGAATATGCAAGAGCAAAAGGAAAACACGCTGTACACCATCACGGTCTACACCGAGAATCAGGTCGGCATCCTCAACCAGATCTCTATCATCTTCACGAGGCGTAACCTCAACATCTGGAGCCTCTCTGTCTCTTCCTCGGCCATCGAGGGCGTACACAAGTTCACCATCGCCTGCCGCACCGACCACAAGACTATTGAGGCGGTCGTTAGGCAAATCGAGAAACGCATCGATGTCCTCAAGGCCTATTATTACACTGACAGTGAGATAATCTATCAGGAGGTGGCCCTATATAAGGTCCAGACTGACAGCATTCTTGAAAGCCCCGATTTCGAGGAGCTCGTCAGGCGAAACAACGCCCAGATCCTGGAAATCAACCGCACCTACACTGTGCTTCAGAAGACTGGTCACTGCGATGAGACCCGCCGACTCTACGATGAGCTCGCCCCCTATGGCGTCCTACAGTTCGTCCGCTCGGGCCGCGTGGCCATCACCAAGAGCACTGTCGAGCGCGTCTCGCGTTTCCTCGATAGTCAGGAGAAGCGCAAGGCTCAAAGCCAAATCGATTTCTAACTAACATCAAGACAGTTAATTAAAGTAAAACCAAAACTAATAATAATCCACACACAATGGCAAAGATGAATTTTGGCGGTGTCACTGAGGAAGTCATGACCCGCGAGGAGTTCCCTCTTGAGAAGGCTCGTGAAATCCTGAAGGACGAGACCATCGCCGTCATCGGCTACGGCGTTCAGGGCCCTGGCCAGTCTCAGAATCTCCGCGACAATGGCTTCAATGTCATCGTCGGTCAGCGCGCTGGCAAGACCTATGACAAGGCTGTAGCCGACGGCTGGAAGCCCGGTGAGACCCTCTTCTCTATCGAGGAGGCTGTCAAGAAGGGCACCGTCATCATGTGCCTGCTCTCTGACGCGGCTGTTCTCTCCGTATGGCCCACCATCAAGGCAGCGCTCACCCCTGGCAAGACTCTCTATTTCTCTCACGGCTTCGCCATCTGCTGGAATGACCGCACTGGTGTCGTTCCCCCCGCTGGCATCGATGTCGTAATGGTCGCTCCTAAGGGTTCTGGCACCTCACTCCGCTCAATGTTCCTCCAGGGCCGTGGCCTCAACTCAAGCTACGCTGTCTATCAGGATGCTTCTGGCAAGGCGCTCGACAAGACTCTCGCCCTCGGCATCGGCATCGGCTCTGGCTACCTCTTTGAGACCACTTTCCAGCGTGAGGCTACTTCTGACCTCACCGGCGAGCGCGGCTCTCTCATGGGTGCCATCCAGGGTCTCCTCCTCGCTCAGTATGAGGTTCTCCGTGAGAACGGCCATACCCCCTCTGAGGCTTTCAACGAGACCGTCGAGGAGCTCACTCAGAGCCTCATGCCTCTCTTCGCTGAGAAGGGCATGGACTGGATGTACGCCAACTGCTCTACCACCGCCCAGCGTGGCGCTCTTGACTGGTACCCCCGTTTCCATGACGCCATCAAGCCCATCATGCAGTGGCTCTATATGAGTGTCAAGCTCGGCAACGAGGCTCAGATCTCTATGGACTCTAACTCTAAGCCTGACTACCGTGTCGGCCTTGAGAAGGAGCTTCAGGCTCTCCGCGAGAGCGAGATGTGGCAGACCGCTGTCACCGTTCGTAAGCTTCGCCCTGAGAACAACTAAAAAATGCGCTTCGGCCAAGCCTCTTGTGATGCCGTGCTTGCGGCTTTCTTGAGTCTCGCGGCCTGAGTGACTGTAATTAAGGATTGTCGGGCTCGCAGCCCGGCAATCCCTCCATTCGCGAAATGCGACGGGGTGGGGGATTTACGCAACATCCTTTTTGAGTTGACTGTCACTTCCCGCCACCCGCAATATCTTGAATTAGTAACACACTGACATACAAAAACCACACTTTAGTAGGATGGACAACAGAGTCTATATTTTCGACACCACGCTGCGCGATGGCGAGCAGGTGCCAGGCTGCCAGCTCAACACAGTAGAGAAAATACAGGTCGCCAAGGCACTCGAATCTCTTGGCGTTGACGTGATCGAGGCCGGCTTCCCTATCTCCAGCCCCGGCGACTTCAACTCTGTCATTGAGATATCTAAGGCTGTCACTTGGCCCACCATCTGCGCTCTCACACGAGCCGTCGAGAAGGATATTGACGTGGCCGCCGACGCTCTCAAGTACGCAAAGCACAAGCGCATCCATACTGGCATCGGCACTTCCGACAGCCACATCAAGTTCAAGTTCAACTCCAACCGCGAGGAGATTATTGAGCGCGCTGTCCGAGCCGTTAAGTACGCTCGCCGATATGTTGATGATGTCGAGTTCTATGCCGAGGATGCCGGACGCACTGACAATGAGTACCTCGCCCGCGTGGTTGAGGCTGTCATTAAGGCTGGTGCCACTGTTGTTAACATCCCTGACACAACTGGCTACTGCCTCCCGCAGGAGTACGGCGCGAAGATTAAGTACCTTGTTGACCATGTCGACGGCATCGAGAACGCCATCATCTCCACCCACTGCCACAATGACCTCGGCATGGCGACTGCCAACACTATGGCTGGTGTCCTCAATGGCGCACGCCAGACTGAGGTGACCATCAATGGCATAGGTGAGCGCGCCGGCAACACGTCACTTGAGGAGATTGCAATGATTCTCAAGTGCCATAAGGGTCTCGGTGTCGACACCAATATCAACACCAAGCAGATCTACCCCATCAGCCGAATGGTCTCCAGCCTGATGAATATGCCCGTCCAGCCTAATAAGGCCATTGTCGGACGTAACGCTTTTGCGCACTCCAGCGGCATTCATCAAGATGGCGTCATCAAGAATGTCTCAACCTATGAGATTATTGATCCGCACGACGTCGGCATTGACGACAACTCTATTGTCCTCACTGCACGCTCTGGCCGCGCAGCTCTCCGCCACCGCCTTGAGGAGCTTGGTGTCAAGATTGAGGGCGAGAAACTCGACCAGACTTATGAGCAGTTCCTCAAACTGGCCGACAAGAAGAAGGAGGTCAATGATGACGACCTGCTCATGCTGGTGGGTGCCGACACTGCCAAGACTAACCATGTCAAGATTGACTTCATGCAGGTCACCAGTGGCGTAGGCGTTCAGCCCATGGCAAGCATTGGCCTCGACATAGCTGGCGAGAAGTTCACAGCCGCCGCAACGGGCAATGGCCCCGTCGATGCCGCCATCAATGCGCTCAAGAATATCATCCACCGCACCATGGTTCTCAAGGAGCTAACCATCCAGAGCATCAGCCGCGGCTCCGATGACACTTGCAAGGTCCACGTTCAGGTGGAGCATGAAGGACATGTCTACTATGGCTTCGCCGCCAATACTGACATTGTATGCGCCACCGTCGAGGCTTACATTGACTGCATCAACCGCTTTCATGTCCCAAACATGGCCGGCAAGTAGACAACTCACTCCCGCAGTATATAAAAGAATAACCAAAGAACAGCACGCGCCTGACGTAGCATTGAATTGCGACCCGTGCGCCGTGATTAGACAGTTGACATGAATACGCTTTTTGACAAGATCTGGGATGCCCACGTGGTGCAGATTGTACCCGACGGCCCCACGCAGCTCTACATCGACCGCCTCTACGCCCACGAGGTCACTAGCCCACAGGCTTTTGAGGGTCTCCGCAACCGTGGCATCAAGTGCTTCCGCCCTGAGAAGATCTACTGCATGCCAGACCATAACACTCCAACCCACGATCAGGATAAGCCCATTGAGGATCCCATTGGCCGCACTCAGGTTGAGACTCTTGAGCGCAATGCCAAGGAGTTCGGACTCACACACTTCGGCATGGGCTCTGACCATAACGGCATCATCCATGTCGTCGGTCCGGAGCGCGGTCTCTCTCTCCCGGGCATGACTCTTGTCTGCGGCGACTCGCACACCTCCACCCACGGCGCTATGGGCGCTGTCGCTTTCGGCATCGGCACTTCAGAGGTCGAGATGGTCATGGCGAGCCAGTGTATCCTCCAGAGCAAGCCTAAGAGCATGCGCATTAATGTCGAGGGCAAGCTCGGCAAGGGCGTCACTGCCAAGGATGTGGCTCTCTATCTCATGACTCAGCTCACCACCTCTGGCGGAACCGGCTATTTCATTGAGTACTCAGGCTCGGCCATCAAGGGTCTCTCTATGGAGGGCCGACTTACTCTCTGCAACCTCTCCATCGAGATGGGCGCACGTGGTGGCTTCATCGCGCCTGACGAGGTTACCTTCGAGTACATCAAGGGCCGCGAGTTTGCTCCCAAGGGCGAGGAGTGGGATAAGGCTGTAGCCTATTGGAAGACCCTCAAGAGCGGTGACGACGCCGTCTTCGATAAGGAACTCACTTTCAAGGCTGAGGATATCACCCCATGGATCACCTATGGCACCAATCCCGGCATGGGCATGGCCATTGATGGCAACATCCCGACTCTCGACTCTATCGACGAGGCTGGCCGCATCTCTTTCCAGAAGTCTATGAACTACATGGGCTTCGAGCCAGGCCAGAAGGTTCTCGGACACAAGGTCGATTACGTGTTCCTTGGCGCTTGCACCAACGGTCGTATCGAGGATTTCCGCGCATTCGCGTCTATTGTAAAGGGTCGCAAGAAGAACCCCGATGTTGTCGCTTGGCTCGTCCCCGGCTCTTGGCTCGTCGATAAGCAAATCCGTGAGGAGGGTCTCGATAAGGTTCTCGCCGAGGCTGGTTTCGCCATCCGTCAGCCGGGCTGCTCTGCTTGTCTCGCCATGAACGATGACAAGGTGCCTGCCGGCAAATACGCCGTCTCCACCAGCAACCGTAACTTCGAGGGACGTCAGGGTCCTGGCTCGCGCACTCTCTTGGCTTCACCTCTTGTGGCTGCCGCAGCCGCTGTGACTGGCGTTGTCACCGATCCGCGTGAACTTATGTAAATGGTTATTTCCCATCTCTTTCCTTTACTTTGAGGTGTATTTTTAAGAAGGGGAAATTGGAATGACGATATACGGGAGGGTCAATCTGACTCTCCCGTTTTTTTGCTAAATCTCCATCAAGAAAAATATCAAAAAAAATCCCACTTTCAATACGTGTTAGCCCTCTCTTAATTGTCTTACATGTGAACGGCTGAGAAAACCGTTCACTTTCGCAACCGAAAAAGACAACAGAATAACACATCTCTCCCATGAAAGCAATGTCATTCGATCAGCTCAAGACGAGCGCCGGGACTTTGAACGCTATGCCCGTCATGAATGTCCTCTCTGATCTCTCTGCCGACAAGAGTCTCATGGACCATTTCTATCTCACTGGATATGAGGGACTATGCCTCAGCCTTTGTCATGATGAGATAACCCGCTCAGTCATATCTTCTGCTGTCCCAATGTATGGAGAGCTTCTTGTTGTCGGTGCTGAGAGTGATATTGTCAAGTGGAATGATGTTTGTGCCTCTCTTCGCATAGGAGTCACTTCTATTTCTGGCGAGACGATTGAAACTGCTGCTGTTGCTGAGCGTGTACTCAAGGAGAATACCAAAATCTCACACGTGCTTTGTTCTTCAGACTGCGGAAAAGAGACCATAAATGCGCTCTGCATTGCCGCTCACAAACTCCGTAGGGCAGTTATTGTCGATAACAGGGAGGTTGAGATTGACCTTGCGGGAGTTGAGGGTGCTGGTATTGACTTCGCTTTCTCAACAGCCGAGGGTGAGCAGCCCATCAGTGTTTTTGTCGCACGCCGTGCGCGCCTTGTCATGACAGAGGGCAATGCTCGTCAGGGGGTTCATGACATTTATGCCGTTTGGCAAGACTCTCTCGCCTCTCGCAACCCGACTTGGGCTCCTATGGCGTAACAAAGAAAAAATTTACTAAGCCAAGCTTAGAAATAAAATATGAGCGGCGGACTCGATTTTGTGAGTCCGCCGCTCGCTTTTTCCCCGTACAGCGTAATCATAGAAAATCAAAGCGAACCTCTATAATAATAGTCCCAAACAACATTTTCGTTACAAGGATACCCCAATCTGTGCCCTCTCTCCCTCTTTAACTCCCATTAACACCCCCTCCCAACCCCCTGACACTCACCCCTCCCGCGCCACCAACTTCAGAAAATCACCTAAAACTTTCCTCCCGCCCCTTGCCAATCCAAAAAATCCCCCTAACTTTGCACTCGCTTTCGGAAACGAAACAGCCTCACACGAGGCTCAAGTAAAAGAAGCGCAAGCACATTGACATATTGGAAGTGACGCACACTTAGCAGGGCGGCCGGCCGCGAGGCCGCCGCCCGACAAGTCAA
>CAVFBC010000002.1:0-48002 GCA_963620575.1 Alistipes putredinis
ATCACCGCCCCCATGGCTCTGCTAAAGTCCGAGGCACTCCTTATGCGAGGCCGAGGCGGTAGTAGCTACAGCTATCAATACGGCCCGCTCTACGATGCCGGCTGCTATGACTGGGAGGTCGTCTGCACTCCAGATAACGATGATAGTCAAGAGCCTGATTTCTCAGATTACAGTTTCAATTATGGCGAAGACTACGATGACGCCGCTGAGCGAGGCGGCTTCTGTCTTCCACAAAGTCGCTCCGACGTCTCGCAAGACTATCAAAAAGGTCAGGCTGTGCTTGATGACATCCGCAATGGCGACGTCCCGATTGTCGAGTCAAACAAGGTGCGAGACTTCTTCTCCGCATCATCAACAGCCGTTAGTGTGCATGACACGTTTGTCCACCAAGTTGTTGAGCACTACTTGGATGACCTTGGCGAGGACGTGGCAAAAGTGGCAAAGATTGGCAAAGGAGTTGGTGCCGTTGGCGCTGCGGTTGGCTTTGTTGTGGCAATTCATGATATCAATGAGGGTGGGGCTACAGACTCTAACGTGTTGGGCTTAGTCGGTGCAAGTATTGGAGTTTTGGGGTGCGTCTTGACAGGCCCAGTCGGTTGGACGCTTGGCGGTATCTCCTTGGGTATAAGTATATATACATACATTAACGACTCAATGTCTTGTGAAAACAGCACCTCGTACTAACATGATTATATCATATTTCAAGTTCTTTGTTGAGAAAATCTATTCTGAAGCAGTCGCTTATAACAGAGCATATGATAAATCCACAAGGAATGAATTGTCCGACATAAGAATTCGTCAATTTCTCATTTCTTGGTTCGTTTTGGCAATACCAATGGCCTTTGTCTCTTTTTGTGTCGGGAGGTATGTCATGCATCGTAGTCTAACCAGTATGGAAACGAATCTCTTTGTTGTCGCACCATCCTTGGTCGTTACAATTTTTATAACCCGGAGATTAAACAGACTTGATATGTATGAGAAGGCGATTGAGAAAGTGGAAAAAATGGATAAAAAGCAACGTGTGAAATACCGTTGGCTCTCTGCGTTAATATGCAGTGCCAGAGTACTCCCCGTCCTATTCATTGTCTACGGCCTGCGCTGGCTGCTTATAACTTACTTCTAATAAGAGCTTCATCCTATATCTGTTTGCTTTAACGCTCATCTAAAACCAACAAACAAATAGACATGAAAAGACTCACCGCCCCCATGGCACTGTTAAAGTCCGAGACCCTCCTTATGCGAGGCCGAGGCGGCAGCAGCTACAGCTATCAAGACGGCCCGCTCTACGATGCCGGCTGCTATGACTGGGAGGTCGTCTGCACTCCAGATAACGATGATAGTCAAGAGCCTGATTTCTCAGATTACAGTTTCAATTTCGGCGAGGACTACGATGCTGCCGCCGAGCGAGGCGGCTTCTGCCTGCCACAAAGTCGCTCCGACGTCTCGCAAGACTACCGCGCAGGTCAGGCTGTGATCGATGACATCCGCAATGGCGATGTCCCAATTGTCGAATCAAACAAGGTGCGCGACTTCTTCGCCGCCTCGTCAACAGCCGCCAGTGTGCATGACACGTTCGTCCACCAAGTGGTTGAGCACTACTTGGATGACCTTGGCGAGGATGTGGCAAAGGTGGCGAAAATAGGCAGAAAAGTTGGAGCCGTGGGCGCTGCGGTCGGCTTTGTTGTGGCACTTCATGATGTAGGAGAAAATGGATTTACGGAATCTACAATATGGGAGTCAGTTGGAGCTTGTGCCGGTGTCGCTGCTTGTTTCCTTGGAGGTCCAGTGGGCTGGACACTTGGAGGTGTCTCTCTGTGTATATCCTTGTATACGTATTATTTGGACTCACAATGTACCAACTCAAATTCTTCGTATTGATGATTATCTCATTTTTCAAATTCTTTGTTGAGGGAGCCTACCATACTACAGTCGCCTATAATCGTGCATACAATAAGTCCACCAAGGATGAATTGTCCGATATAAGACTGCGTCAATTCCTCTTAGTGTGGGCAATAATAGGATTCTTGGTTGGCTTTTCCGTCTTTTGTGTTTCGAGATATTTAGTTGATATTAACGTAAGGGACTATGATAGTGAGTTTGTCGTGGAGCTTGCAATTGATGCCTTGCTCGCCTTGTTTGTTGTCAAGAGATTGAACAATATCGGCATGTATGAGGAGGCCATTGCTAAAGTCGAAAACAAGGATAAGAGGCAGCTTATTAGATACAGGTGGCGTACAGGTTTAATAGGGTGTGTTAAATTATGGTTATACCTCGCCGTCATCTATGGAACACGCTGGCTGCTGATAACTTTCTTCTGATTAGAACTTTCTCTTAAACTATTCCCCCATCTAAAACCAACATAAAAATAGACATGAAAAAAATCTCTACCCCCATGGCACTGTTAAAGTCCGAGACCCTCCTTATGCGAGGCCGAGGCGGCAGTAGCTACAGCTATCAAGACGGCCTGCTCTACGATGCCGGCTGCTATGACTGGGAGGTCGTATGCACTCCAGATAACGATGATAGTCAAGAGCCTGATTTCTCAGATTACAGTTTCAATTTCGGCGAGGACTACGATGCTGCCGCCGAGCGAGGCGGCTTCTGCCTGCCACAAAGTCGCTCCGACGTCTCGCAAGACTACCGCGCAGGTCAGGCTGTGATCGATGACATCCGCAATGGCGATGTCCCAATTGTCGAATCAAACAAGGTGCGCGACTTCTTCGCCGCCTCGTCAACAGCCGCCAGTGTGCATGACACGTTCGTCCACCAAGTGGTTGAACACTACTTGGATGATCTTGGCGAGGACGTGGCAAAGGTGGCGAAAATAGGCAGAAAGATAGGGGTAGCAGGTGCGACCGTCGGAGTCTTTGTTGCGGTTCATGATGTAGCAGAAAATGGATTAACAGAGTCTACCATATGGGAGTCAATTGGTGCTGGTGTTGGTGTTGTGGGTTGCATTCTTGGAGGCCCGGTTGGCTGGACACTTGGTGGAGTTTCTTTGTGCATATCATTTTATACATACTATTTGGATTCACAACCTTCTCAAATTAACCCTTCGTATTGATGGTTATTTCCTTTTTTAAATTTTTTGTTGTGGCTATTTATCACACGACGGTGGCATATAATCGCGCATATAATAAATCCACTAAGGAGGAATTGTCTGATATAAAGCAGCGGCAATTTGTAATTGTGTGGGCTATAATTGCGTTTTTTTTAGGGTTTACAGTTTTCTGTGTTTCCCGGTATTGGGTTGATACTAACATAAGGGATCATGATGAAGCTTTTGTCGTTGAGATTGCTATTGACGTACTACTTGCAATGTTAGTCGTCAAGAGATTGAACAAGCTCGGTATGTATGAGGAGGCTCTTGCTAAAGTGGAAAACAAGGATAAGAAGCAGCTTGTAATCTACAGATGGCGTACTGGGTTAATTGGGAGTGTCAAAATATTGCTATATCTCGCCGTCATCTATGGCACCCGCTGGCTACTTATAACCTACTTCTAATAAGAGCTTCATCCTGTATCTGTTTGCCTAAAACGGCTTACAACCCATCTGAAACCAACATATATCAAAGACATGAAAAGACTCACCGCCCCCATGGCACTGCTAAAGTCCGAGACCCTCCTTATGCGAGGCCGAGGCGGCAGTAGCTACAGCTATCAAGACGGCCTGCTCTACGATGCCGGCTGCTATGACTGGGAGGTCGTATGCACTCCAGATAACGATGATAGTCAAGAGCCTGATTTCTCAGATTACAGTTTCAATTTCGGCGAGGACTACGATGCTGCCGCCGAGCGAGGCGGCTTCTGCCTGCCACAAAGTCGCTCCGACGTCTCGCAAGACTACCGCGCAGGTCAGGCTGTGATCGATGACATCCGCAATGGCGATGTCCCAATTGTCGAATCAAACAAGGTGCGCGACTTCTTCGCCGCCTCGTCAACAGCCGCCAGTGTGCATGACACGTTCGTCCACCAAGTGGTTGAGCACTACTTGGATGACCTTGGCGAGGATGTGGCAAAGGTGGCGAAAATAGGCAGAAAAGTTGGAGCCGTGGGCGCTGCGGTCGGCTTTGTCGTGGCTATATCTGATGTGTCGGATGGTGATGTGACAGAAGCGGATATTTGGGAGACCGTAGGAACTGGCATTGGTGTCTTGGGCAGTTTTTTGCGGAGGTCCGATATCCTGGACTCTCGGTGGCATCTCCCTATGCGTTTCTATATATTCATATTATTTAGATTCTCAAGTTTCAAAAGATGGTTTTTCGTACTGACATGGACATTGTTTGCGTTTTCAAATACTTTGTAGAGAAAATATATCATAGTCTGGTCTCTTATAATAGAGCATATGGGAAATCTACAAAAATGGAGTTGTCTGACATCAAGACTCGGCAGTTCTTGATTGTTTTTTGTGTAATAGGTTTCTCAATAGGGTTTATGTGTTTCTGCTTGGCGAACTTTGTAATCAATCGCAGCCTTAAAACTCCTCAAGTTTTCGCAGTGGAAATGGCCTTAGCTGTGTTTCTTTCTCTCTTGGTCGTAAGAAAGTTGAATAGGCTCGGTATGTATGAAGAGGCTGTCGAGAAAGTTGAAAAGATGGAAATGGCGCAGCGTGCGAAATATTATTGGTGGTCTTTCTTTATAGGCTCTTTTCGAGTCCTTTCATTCCTTGCCGTCATCTATGGCACCCGCTGGCTGCTGATAACTTTGTTCTGATCCATCCCACCCCAAAAAAGGCATTGGTGGGTGTGCTTCAGATAGAAGGCACTACAAAAAAGTGCACACCCCTGTGGCTGGCTTACGTCCAACCGCAGGGGTGCGCTTTTTATATGTAGTATGAAAGTAGACCTATTGTTCGCAGCCTATCTGATTATTCCTCGCTTAGAAGCCTTCACGAACTCCACAATCTCGTTCACGATGTCGCTCTTCGCCATCTGGGCGTCAATGGCCTCAAGAGCCTGAGTTGTGTTCAGTTTGCTGAGGTAAAGGTATTTATATACCTCTTGCGCCTCGGCAATCTGCTCGGCAGTGTAGCCATGGCGGCGCAAGCCAACGATGTTCAATCCCTCAAATGAGGCAGGCTCGCGGCCAATGGTGGTGAACGGAGGCACGTCCTTGCCAAAACGTGTGCCGCCTTGGACCATCACGTAGCTGCCAATGCGGGTGAACTGGTGGCAGAGAGAGCCACCGCCCACAACGGCGAAGTCAGAGCACTCAACCTCGCCTGCGAACTGGCATGCGTTGGATATGATGATGTTGTTGCCGAAGACGCAGTCATGACCAATGTGGCAATAAGCCATTATGAGGTTGTTATTGCCTACTACGGTCTTGCCGCGAGACGCTGTGCCGCGGTTAATCGTGGCGCACTCCCTGATTGAGTTGTTGTCGCCAATCTCGCAAGTGGTCTCCTCGCCGCGGAACTTCAAATCCTGTGGTATTCCGCCCACAACGGCGTTCTGAGCCACGCGGTTGTTCTTGCCCATGCGCGTACCCCAGCACACGGTGGCACCATTGAGAATTTTGCATCCGTCACCAATGACGACGTTATCCTCGATTGTCGCAAAAGGACCTATCTCTACATTGTGGCCAATCTGTGCGCCTGGATCAACGCTGGCCAACGGACTAATCTTGCAATCGCTTGGAATGCTCATATATCTGTTTGGGTCTGAATTGTTTCTAACTGGAATTTCTTATTTGACAGGGAACTCGGCCATAAGTTGACGTGCAAATGCCGTGTTCGAGCCATGGCCCGAGCGAGTGGCTATGATGCGTCCCTTGATGGGGTAACCAACCAATGCGAGGTCTCCAATGAGGTCGAGCAGCTTGTGACGCGCAGCCTCGTTTGAGTATTTCAGGTCGCGGTCGTTCAATACGCCGCTCGAGTGAATCGTTATCTCTGTGCGACCCAACTTTTGCGCCAACTCGGCCTTCTGGTCGGTGGTAAGCTCTCCCTCGACGAACACGATGGCGTTGTCCAAATCGCCACCCTTGATAAGTCCCATGTTTAGGAGGGGGGCTATCTCGTGGAGGAATACGAATGTGCGGCAG
The DNA here is from genome assembly GCA_963620575.1 of Alistipes putredinis. GTDB lineage: Bacteria > Bacteroidota > Bacteroidia > Bacteroidales > Marinilabiliaceae > W3P20-009. The sequence continues at coordinate 6,045 of CAVFBC010000002.1, forward strand.
TCATAAACCTGATCATACTCGTCCTTCAGGCACTCAATCTGAGCCCACTGGTTGGCGAGGCTCTTGGTCCCGTCAAAGGCGATGCACACCGTGGCTGCGAAGTGGTCGTCTGGCATGGCGATTATGCGCAGCCCTTTCTCCTTCTCTTCGTAGACTGCCTTGTGGGTAATCTCCAAATATTTTCGGGCTGCGTCCTGCTCCGCCAACCCCATGTTGTTTATTGCGTCGGCGAATGGTTTTGCGCTGCCGTCAAGAATGGGAACCTCGGGGCCGTCCAACTCAATGCGGCAGTTGTCCACTCCGCAGGCGCGAAGTGCGCTCATCAGATGCTCAATGGTCGATATGGTCTCTTTGCCGTCGCCGGTCAATACGGTTCCGCGCTGCGTGAATGAGACTCGTGTGGCCTCAGCCTTTATCTCGGGCTGGCTGCTTATGTCTGTGCGGACAAAGCGGAAGCCATAGTCGATTGGGGCCGGGTTGATGCTCAGGTGGACGTATGCGCCCGTATGAAGGCCCTTGCCCTCAAATGATGCGCTTCCTGTGAGTGTATGTTGCTTCATTGCCAAAGCTTTGGTCTGTGAATTTTGATGTGCGCCCTCCCCTGCCCAAGGTGGGGTGGGGCGGTCATCTTACTTTTTTGCTTCGCTCTCTTTTACCAAGGCGTCAATCTGCCGCTTGAGCTCGGGGAGATGCTTGAATACTACGAATGAGCGGGTGAACTGCATATAGTCGAAAGCTGGCGATCCGAACAGCGTCTGGCCCGGTTTCTTCACTGAACCCTGGATGCCGCTTTGCGCCGCTATGGTGGTGCGGTCGGCAATCTCGATGTGCCCAGCCACGCCAACCTGTCCCGCCAAGACACAATGCGCGCCTACCTTGGTGGAACCTGCTACTCCGCTCTGTGAGGCTATTACGGTGTCATGACCCACGACAACGTTGTGTGCCAACATCACGAGGTCGTCAATCTTCACACCATGCTCCACCTTGGTGCAGCCCATCGTAGAGCGGTCTATGCATGCGTTGGCGCCAATCTCGACGTCGTCCTCAATGACGACAACGCCGACCTGCTCAATCTTATGGTATACGCCGTTAGCGTCTGGAGCGAAGCCGAAGCCGTCAGCACCGATGACCGCACCTGAATGGATGACGCAACGCTCGCCAATCTTGCAACCTTTGTAAATCTTTGCACCTGCGTAGATGACAGTTCCCGCGCCAATGGTTACACCATCTCCGACGTATGCCTGCGGGTAAATCTTTGCCCCGTCACCTATTTTTGCCTTGTCGCCAATATATGCGAATGCGCCGACATAGACATCTTTGCCCACGGTTGCGCTCTCGCTGATGTAGCTCGGCTGCTCTATGCCAACCTTTTGCGGCTGCATCTGCTGATAGAGGGCGAGCAGCTTAGCGAGGCTCTCGTAGGCGTTGGCCACCTTGATCATGGTAGCCTTGACCTCCTGCGCCGGGGTGAAGTCGGAGTTCACTATGATGACCGATGCCTCGGTGCTATACACGTAATGCTCATACTTGGCGTTGGCGAAAAACGTGAGTGTATGGGGGCGCCCGTCCTCAATTTTGGAGACGTCGTTGACTGTCATGTTTGGATCTCCAACCACGACGCCGCCGAGCATGTCGGCAATTTGTTGCGCTGTGAACTCCATGTCTATATGTGGGTTTTTTATCCTATTTTTTGTAAGTTTCTAACCTCCAAAGTTAGTTAATAATTTCCTATTTTGAAAAACGGCACGCCAAAGAGACCAACCCTCTCTCTGTCCTAAATGCGGACACGCAGTCCTATCAGTCCAAATCATCCCATTTCGGATGGCTGACGTAGTGCCTGCGGTCAGCGTTGCCCAAGGTCTCAAGCCTCATCATGTCGCTCGCCTCCGAGATGTCTTTGACTGACTTGTCGCGGAATATGATGTTTATTCGGTCAACGCCTATTTTATACGTCTTGCTGCTCACTTGACCCGTGCGGACCACGTAGTCGGCGTCGTTTATGTCTATGCCCAACTTTTGGACAGCAAGCTCCCTCTCTTGGCTGATGCGCTCCTCGGCAATGGGCTCGCGGCTCATCTCGATGTGGAAAAGCCTGCGGTTGACAAGGCTCGATGATAGGAAGCTGAGCAGCCTGTCGTCAGATTTGGCCCAGGCTTTGAGGGAGACGTTGATGTCGTCGTCGTCCAATTCGCAGAACATGGGCAGGATGGACGCGTCGGAGCGGAGCTCGCTCTCGCCCACGTCATGGGTCAGGAAATATTTCAATGGCTCGGTGGCGAAAATGTCGGCACCCGACCTAAGCAACTTGCGCGCGCGGCTCACCGCCATGCGGAGCATCTCCTCGGCGGCGACGACAGTCTTGTGCAGATAGACTTGCCAATACATCAATCTGCGCGCCACGAGGAAGTCCTCTATGGTGTAGATGCCCTTGGCCTCGATGCCTAAATGTCCGTCCTTCGTCACGTCGAGCATCTTTATTATCCTGTCAGCCCCCACGGCTCCCTCTACCACACCGCTGAAGAAGCTGTCCCTCTTCAGATAATCTAACCTGTCTGTGTCTAACTGGCTCGATATGAGCTGATGAAGGAACGGACGGCATTTACCTGCGAAAACTTTTATGCACAGATCCAATTCGTTCCCCAACTCCTCGTTGAGCCTCTCCATGATGAGGTCCGATATGACCTCGTGGTCCACGTTGACTATCAGGTGCTCCAATGCGTGCGAGAAGGGCCCGTGACCCACATCGTGCAACAAGATGGCTGCCAAAGCCGCACGTTGCTCTCCTTGCAAAATAAGGACGCCCTTTGAGCTGAGCGTGTCCAAAGCCAACTGCATCAAGTGCATGGCGCCGGTGGCATGCTGGAAACGTGTGTGCTGCGCGCCAGGGTACACAAGGCCCGTCATGCCCAACTGGCGAATGCGGCGCAGTCGCTGTACCCATGGGTGAGCCATGAGGCGCAGCAGCATGTCGTCGTCTATGTTGATGAAGCCGTGGACGGGGTCGTTAATTATCTTCGCTTTCATCTGTCTCGGTATTTACGGCCTGTGTCCCTGCTATGTTGGCGAGCAGCTTGATGTCTACCTCCGTCATCCCGAATTTCATCAGGATGTTTTTATAGCTCATGATTTCTTGAGTCATGGCGTTTGGCAAGTCTTTAGTCTCCTCGCCTCTCTCCTTGAGTCTCAGCAGTGCGCTTGTCCCGTGTGAGATTTGTCCGTCTATGATTGCGAAAAGTGCCCTTATTGTCTTAGCCTCGTCACCTCCATCTTCCACGCTCACGTGGTTCATTGCGTCACCGGCTTCGTGCCTTCTGCCAAGTGCGAGAAGACACCATGCGGCACCCATTTGCGCCTCCGTGTCGTCCTCGTCGGCATAGGTCATCTCTTCCCATATCCTCAGTGCGTCCTCATGCCGACCAAGTTTCTCATCACACTCTGCCTCCATTATTTTCATGGCTCGGCTTGGCTTCTTCAAGTCTTTGGCTGACTGGATGTAGAACAAAGCTGATGTGTACTCGCCCTTGTTGAACATCAGGCGGGCCAAAGTCTGTTTTGTCCACGGGTCGCTCTCATCCAGCAGGTCTGCTTGCTTAAGGGCTTTCACCGCCTCGTCGTCTTTGCCATTTCTGATGAGGCACATGGCATATTTGCGCATGATGATGGCCGATGACCTTCCCTCGGCTGTCTCGGCCATCTGCCCGAACACGATGAGGGCTTCGGCCCAGCATCTGTATTTGACAAGCCTGTCGCCAAAGGTCTCCCCGTGTGGCATGATGATGCTGAGGCTCTCCGAGCCTATGGCGCGTGTTATGTCATCGAATATGTTGGTGTCTCCAAAACCTGGCCGGCGAAGCTTATAGCCGCGGTAAAGGTCTTTTATCAGTCTGACTGCGGAATGGCTGTAGCTTATGTATTTTTTCGTGTCGGCGTCGTAGGTCGAAATGCTGTCTTCGCGCATCTCGTTTGTGTTCTCCACCCCATTGCAGTAACTGCTGACAATCCCGTTGTCTGTGTCCTGAAAGCTAAACAGGAGTGAGTATTTGTCAGACTCCGCCATATCTGTGCTGTTCGCAAGAGTGCTGATTAGTTTCTGCTGGAGCTCGGGCTTCCGGTCTTTCGGTGTGGGCGGGATGTTTATGTCGTCAGGTGTGAATGGTCTGTACCAGTTGACGGTCTCACGGAAAAACTCGCCGTTTTTCATATGGCGGACGCTTGAGAATTCAACGTCCATTCCTTCCGCTTTCCACTCCTGCATCTTCTCTATGCCGTTGCGGAAGTGCCTCTCCTCGTTGGCTATGAAGTCCTCGGCCTCATCTCCGTTCAGGGTGATTTCATTTGTCCCGTCTTCCCTGCTCTTGCTCTTGTCTATGTGTTTTTTCAGGAAGCCGAGGATCCGCTCTGTCATGCCATGCTCAATGAAATCCTCTATCGGGCCGACCATGCGCATCTTTGTTATGCCGACAAGTGTCCTGCGCAAGGCTGGGGCGATGATGTCGTCGCAGTCTACGAGGACGCGTAACGCCTCGGGCAGATGCCTGTCGCACTCCCACCTCTCTGGCCATGCCAGTATGTCTGACAATACGATGAGTAGCAAGCGCCCGACGATGTCTTCGCTAAGTGTCTTGTCACTGCTCAGCAGTCCGATTGACTGGAGCACTATGCTGCGGTTGTGGCGAGTGAGGTTGTTGTGGCACAAGGCGCTGACCATGAAGGCCCTGTCTGAGCTCGTTATCTCATGGTCGGATATGACTTGTGTGAATATTGATTCGACATCATGCGGCTCTAGCCATTGCAGGTCAAGTCTGTGACAAAGGTCGGTAAGTGCTGTGCCTGCGTCGCCCACGAGGGCGAGCTGCTTATATTTAGCAATGCTTTCTTCTATGTTGTGACGCTCTTCGTCGGATATGGCCATTAGGCTCTCGCGTTGGGGCGCCTTCCTGCTTTGCCCGGCTGCGGTTATCCTTATGACGTCGGTCAATGCGTAAGCCCTCTCTCTGATATGTCCCACCAAGTTTGGCCTCTCTGGGTCTTTGACTCCCTTGATGAGGTAATCTGTCGTCATCATGAGGTCGTCATAGATGGCTTTTGCTGTCTCGGCTATGTCTTTCCGTGACAGTAGGTTGCCCATCTCTATTGCGCTTTTCAGCGCGCCGAGGTTGTCCCACCTGTCGAGGCGGGAACGTATGTCGGCATCGGGTGCCCAGTTCGCTGCGTTTTGTTTCATATGCTGGTGAATTGTGCTTCCGTTGTTCATTTTCGTCCAAAGTCAGCGGGAATCTCCCCCCATTGCTCTGTCGGCCACTTTATTATAGGCGTAGAGAAAGGGTTCGCTTTGAGCCACGCCTCCGCTCTTCTTACGACGTCTAACAACTGGGCTGTGCGGGGCGTGACGGATAGTTTCGTCTTGCATTTGCCCTGCTGTACCCAGCCAATGGCTATCATTGAGTCGGAGTATATGGTCACATCCTCTGTCCCGGCCTGTTTGAGGCGGGCGAGACCCTCCACAATGGCGAGGAACTCACCTATGTTGTTGGTGCCCAGCTCATATTTGTGATGGAAAATCTCTTTGTTGTCCCACAGCGACACGCCGCGGTATTCCATTACGCCCGGGTTGCCAGAGCACGCCGCGTCTACTGCTATGGCGCGGGCTATTGGCCTGTCGGTTGCTGGCTTAGGGACTTCACGGCGGGCTGTCATGTAGGCTGGTAGCGGTTTCGGGCCTGCGGCAAAAGCCGCCTCGGCCTCTTCGCGGGTGCTGAAGCCTTTGAACCGTGCGCCTTCAAACTGGTCTATCTGGGCCTTGGCCGTCGCCCAGTCGGAATATATACCTGGCACTCGGCCTTTCCATACCACGTAATGCTTGCCTGCCATCTCTGTCTGTGTGGGGGTGCGAAAGGAGTGTGTTAATTAATGACTTTAGAATACAAAGTTAACCCGAAAAGGCTGACATTGCCACCTTTCCGGGTTAATATTTATCCTTGTTGCGTGTTACCCCTTTACGCTGGGGCTTTTTAGTTCATGTTGCCCAGTATGATGGCCAAGTTGCTGGTGAACATCTTGATTGCCATGGCGAGCAAGATGACTGAGAAGAATTTCTTCATGATGTAGATGCCGTTGCTGCCTATCAACTTGTTCATGTAGGCGGCCGACTTGAGGACCACGAAGATGAATATGACGTTCAGCACGAGGGCTATCAGCACGTTGATGACTGAGTACTCCGCCTGAAGTGACAATATTGTCGAGAATGATCCAGGGCCTGCAAGCAGTGGGAATGCCAAAGGCACGATGGATGTGGCGCGCGGCCCGTCCTGCTTGAAGAAGGTGGCGCCAAGGAGCATCTCTAAGCCAATGATGAACAAGACTATTGCGCCAGCCAATGCGAATGAGTTGATGTCAACGCCATAGAGCGACAGGACTGCCTGACCGCCGTACATGAAGACGAGCATGAATGCGAGTACCACGGCTGAGATCTGCCATGCGCTTATCTTAATCCCCCTCTCTTGCATGGATAGCACAATGGGCAGTGAGCCAAGGATATCCATGACGGCCATAAGCACGAATGTGGCCGAGAGTGTCTCGCGAATGTTGAATTCCATCTTATTGTCTTTTTCTGTATGTTGTTATTTTCGGATACAAAAGTATATCAATTTGTTGGATAAAATAACAGCCCTTGTTTTTTTGCCACTAAAAATCGGCGCACCCGGTCTCCTTTGAACCAGATGCGCCGAGTGACTATCTTGTGTATCAGTGCCTTAGATTACTCCCAACTTCACTGCGCCAAAGAGCATCAGGTAGCCCACAATCATGCCGAAGATGCCAATCAGGATGCCACTGCTGGCCATCTGGCTCTGCTTCATAACTCCAGTGGCATAAGCGAGGGCGTTAGGCGGTGTGGAGATGGGGAGTGCCATGGCGAGCGATGCGCAGAGGGCAACGCCAATGAGCATTGTCTCAGCTCCGCCAAAGGCGTCAAGGACGTCGCCCATGCCCGTGGCGATAGCTGCCAAGATTGGGATGAGGAGTGCTGCCGAAGCTGTGTTGCTCATGAAGGTGGACATCAGGTAGCAGATGAAGCCCGAGCCGAGCAGTACGACGACTGGTGGCCATGTGGCGAACGGAATTGAGTCTACCATGTGGCGAGCCAATCCGCTGCCAGATAGGCCTACGCCAAGCGCGAAGCCGCCTGCCACAAGCCAAAGGACATCCCAGTTGATCTCCTGCAGCTCTTTCTTGCCCATGACGCCCGTGACCGCAAACACGGCAAGCGGAATCATGGCCACGCAATTGCTGTTGATGCCGGTCAGGCTGTCGGTGAGCCAGAGAATCACGGTGACGGCGAAGGTGACGTAGACTATTATGGCCTGGGTGTCTGTGCGAAATTTGCCTTGGATGTCAAAGGTTATCTGTTTCTTGGTGAAGGGGAACAGCTTGAGGAGGATGAACCACGAGAAGGCGAGAAGTATGAGCATGATGGGGACCATGGCTGCCATCCAGTCTCCAAAGCCTATGTGGACTCCCAACTCCGAGTGCTCTGTCAGATAGCGCAGGGCGATGGCGTTGGGCGGCGTGCCGATGGGTGTGCCAATGCCACCGACGTTGGCTGCGATGGGTATGCCGAGTGCCATGGCTATGCGACCCTTGCCCTCCACTGGCAATTGGGCGAGCACAGGGGCTATGATGGCCAACATCATGGCCGCAGTGGCTGTGTTGCTCATGAACATGGAGAATATGGCTGTCACAATCATGAAGCCCATGAGGACAATCTCGCTCCTCGTGCCAAATGGCTTGAGAAGGACGCGCGCCAAGTTGACGTCAAGTCCCACCTTTGTCGCGCCTATGGCCAATGCGAAACCGCCCATGAAGAGCATTATTATAGGGTCGGCGAATGACGCCATTATGGACTTATGGCTGATCAATGTGCCAAAAAGTGGGTCGGCCGTGTCTTTGAGTGGGGCGAACATGCTGTCAGAAACTGTCAATATCATCAGGACTATGATGCCTATTGATGTCGTCCAAATGGGGATGGGCTCTAATATCCACATGAGGGCGCCGAACACGAAGACGGCTATAACCCTGTGCTCGATGACTGTCAGGTCGGCCATGCCAAAGCACTCAGCCGGCAAAAACCACAGGACGATGAAGGCCACTAAGGCCACAAGCAGCTTGATTAGTCTGTTTTTATCCATATTCTGTTTGTATGTCAGAGGACTGTCTGCCTATCACTCCCGGTGATAGCTGCCTCTCTGAATTAATGTATACAAAATTAACAATTTTTGTATACCAACAATGGCTTACAATGTTAAATCTGCACACCGTTTGCTGCTGCTATGACATGTCCGTCCGACTTGAGTCCCCATCCCCAGACAACAAGAGGCCCGATGGATTCTATACCATCGGGCCTCCTTTGGAACGACTTCAGCCGGTTGACTGTTAATGCCTTGGCTTAGTCTTGGACGACTATTTCACGGTGTCGTTCATTATGGCTTGTGTAGCTCCGAGCATACTCTGGCAGTAGTCGCCAGCAGCCTTGCCTGCCGTCTTGAGTTTCTCGTCATTGCTGAATAATTCGCCTATGAGTTTGTTGAAATCAGCGGCTGATGATATAGAGAATCCACCCCCGCAATCGATAAGGTCGATAGCCTCCTTGAATTTCTTATGGTTCGGACCGAAGATGACCGGCAACCCGTAGATGGCAGGCTCGAGTGTGTTGTGTATGCCGACGCCAAAGCCTCCACCCACATAAGTCGCTGTGCCATACCTGTATATGGCGGAGAGTATTCCGATGGTGTCCACCACGAAAACTTTTGCCGCACTTAGGTCGGCCTTGTCAATCTCTGTGAAGCGCGCATATGGCACAGTGAGCTTAGCGCACAGCGAGTCGACGCGGGCCTTGTCTATCTCGTGGGGAGCTATGACGAGTTTGACGTCGCCACTTGCATTCCCATTGATGTATGGCACCAGGATGTCCTCGTCTGGTGGCCACGTGCTGCCCGCCACAATAACCTGATGTGCGCCTTGCACGAATTGGCTCACGGTGGGGATGTCCGCAGCTGAGTCTGCAATCTGCCGCACGCGGTCAAAACGGGTGTCGCCCACCACGCTGTAACAGCTTATCTTGATGGAGTCCAATAACTCGCCCGAGACTTTGTCCTGCACATAAATGTGTGTGAAGAAGGTCAGCATTTGGCGGAACCAGTCACCCCATGGTGAGAAAAACGGCTGTTGCTTGCGGAAAATCATGGATATGCCATAGAGTGGCAATTTCCTGCGCCATACCTCTTTGAGGAAGAAATGCCAAAACTCGTATTTGACAAAGTATACAGCCGTGGGGTTGATAGCCTCAATGAACCGCTTGGCGTTTGACGGGCCGTCCGCCGGCAGGTAGCACACCAAGTCCGCCATCTTATAGTTCTTGCGCACCTCATATCCTGATGGGGAGTAGAATGTGAGGACTATTTTCTGGTCGGGGTGCTTGGCCTTGATGGCCTCTATGAGGGGTCTGCCTTGCTCAAACTCGCCCAATGAGGCGGCATGAATCCAAATGGTGCCGCCAGTGCTGTCGAAACTCTTCAGTTTGGACCATGTCTCGCGCCGGCCTGCGCAGAGAAGTTTGGCCTTTTCGTTGAATAGTGAGGCTATGCGAACGCACAAGCTATAGACCCACATTCCTATTAAGTAGGCGGCCGATACTAATTTCATCTGTTTGAAATAGAGTGTTAAATATGTCTTTTAGATAGTTGTTTGTCCATTCAAGAGGATAGGGCGCAATCTGCGCCGGCAAGTCCCGGTTAAGCCCAGGGCTCAAAACCAATCACGGATATGTCATCGGTCTGCTCCTCGTTGCCCATCCATTCAATAAGTTTCTGGTTGAGCAGCAGCCTCTGGTCGTTGCCAGGCAGTTTGTGCACGTTGAGCAGCATGTTCTTGAAGCGCCTCACCTTGAACTTGCGGTGCTCCGGTCCGCCAAACTGGTCGCAATAACCGTCTGAGAACATGTACATCATGTCGCCTGACTGGCATGCTATCTCTGTGCTGGTGAACCGTGTGGAGGCTCCGTCGCCGCGCAATATGTCATGCCCTATTGACCTGCGGTCGCCATGATAGACCAGCACCTCGTTGTTCCTGATGATGTACAGGTCGTTCATTGCGCCGGCGAAGTTAATAACTTTCTCCTCATGCTTGACCACGCAGACTGACATATCCATGCCGTCGTTCATCTCTTCAGAGCCTATTTTTGACACTGCCATGCGAAGGTTGGCTTGCAACATGTCCAAGATTTCGCCCGCGTCGTCTATTTTCTGCTGCAAGACGATGTTGCTCACGTGGTCTATGCCCAGAATGGAGAGGAAGGCGCCTGGCACGCCATGGCCTGTGCAGTCGGCCGATATTATGAAGGTCTTGCCGTCGCGGTGGTAGAAGGTGTAGAAGTCGCCGCTCACTATCTCCTTGGGGCGGTAGAGGACGAAGAGCTTGGCGAAATGGCTGTCAACGCTCTGGACTTTAGGCATCAGGGCGTCCTGAATACGTTTGGCGTAGTTGAAGCTGGCGTGCTGCTCGTTGATGACGCGTGCCAGCCTGTTTCGCTGATCCTCTACGACACTTTTCGACTTGGCTTCTGCCTCTGCCAACCTGATTCGCTTGTTTATGTTGCGAAATCTCAAGTTCAAGATGAGCCATATGATGGCCATGAGCCATATGGCGTAAAACAACATGGCGGGGCGTGACAGCCATAGGGGCGAGTGAAGTTTGATGTAGACGGTCTTGACGTCGTAGCTCCACGTCTTGTCGGAGTTTGACGAGCGCAGCGTCAATTTGTAAGTGCCAGGCATGAGCCCCGAGATGAGTATCTCGTTAGACATGTTGAGGGTGACCCACTCGCCGTCGTTTATCTTGTACATGAAGAGGTTGCGGCTCGGCTCTGTGTAGTCCGACGAGGCGAGGTGCACTTTCATTGACGAGCTCGGCAGGTATAGGTGGGCAAATGTCGAGTCGTTCTCCATCCGCATGACCTCCTCGGCTCCGCTCTGGCCATAGATGATCTCGGACACGAATGTCTGAGGCATCCTTGTGTTGAATGATATGTTTCGGGTGTCGATGCAGTTGACGGCGTCAGCTTGTCCAAAGTATATGCCGTCATCGTGCATGGTGAATTTGCGGCACTCGTTGCCCTTGTAGTTCAGTCCGTCGCGGTGACCGAACATGTACACGTTGCCATAGTTATAGTCCACATAGCCAATGCCTGCGCTTGACGACAGCCAGATGATGCCATTGCGGTCGGATACAATGCTGTACACTGTCAGGTTGTCGAAGGTGCGGAATGCCGAGCTGTTGTCCTCCTCGCCTGTGCGCCTGTCATATACTGTGACTCCACTTGTCGAGCCCACTATCATCTTCTGCTTATATTCGCAGAGGCACAAGGCTCCGTCCTCGTCCCGTGTGCTCCATCGCTTGCCCATGCGCTTGAAAGTCTTCTCGCCTGCGCCGCGCATCAGCGTACCCGAGTTGGTCGCCGCCCATATGCTCCCGTCCGAGTCTTCCTGCACGTCGTTGTAGGAGTACTCCCGGGCGTCGTCCGTCATCATTCGCTCAAAGGTCACACCGTTATACCGGTACAACCCATCGGCTGTCGATATCCATAAGTTGCCAAGACTGTCCTCGCTCAGCTTGTTGACACAGTGGCGCACCACGGCTCCGCTCTTCGCTTCCCGCATGGGCAGGGCTGTGATTGCCATGCTCGCGGCGTTGAGCCTCATGATTCCGCTTGTGGTGCCAATGATGATAGTCCCGTTGCGGCGTGCTAAGACGGCTGTCGCTTTGCTGCCGGGGATGCTAATCAGCTGCACTTGCCCTGCGCGCATGTCAATGCGCGCCACGCCATGCTCTCCACACGCCGCCCATATGACGTCATCTCCGCTCATTGACATGTCCAATGTCTCATAGCCTGGAGGCATCTCTCCGCTTATGTTGCGAGTGGTTATTTTGCTCTGTTTGGTGTCGAACTTAATCACGCCCATGTTGCTCGTGGCGACCCACAGCAGGCCGTTTTCGTCCTCATACATGTCGTTGACGCGAGTCTGACTGTCTAAGTAGTCTCTGTCGCACATCATCTCGGTGGCCTTGTTCTGCGACGGGGTCCATTTGGTTATCTTGCCACTCGAATGAGCCAACCAATACTCGCCATCCTGGTTGCGTGACAGGCATTGCACCTCCTCGCCTTGCAAAATGCCGATGACGCTGTAGCTCTTAGATCGGAAGTCGTATGAGTATATGCCTCTTTCCGTTCCCAACAGCAAGTGCTCGGCGTCCAATGGGTAAATGTCGAATATCTTGGAGCTTGGACCATCTACCTCTACTATGTTCTCGTATTTGGTGTCTAATATGCAGAAAGTGTTTGTCCCAACCAGTATGGAGACAAGCCCGACAACGCCTGGCATGATGCGCATCTTGACCCTCTGGGCTGTCACCCCGTTCTCCTGGGTCTCCCTGCCAAGGTCTATCTTGTGCACCACGTCCTGGTTTGTGGTCACTCCCCCCTTGGCAACGTAGTGTGGGAAGACGGAGTACGCAAAGTTGCCCAAATGGCACAATGCGAAGGCGCTCTTCTGGCCTCGGCTGCTCTCTCTGCGAGAAAATGTATTCTTGCGCTTGTCGTATACGCTTATGCCGCCGTCTGTCGTAGCCACCACGACTTTGTTTGGCACGAATTCGCATATGCTCGACACGTTTTTGCCGGCTATCGATGTCGTGTCTCTGCTGCCGTTGGGTGTGAACCTGTTAACGGTGTATCCGTCAAACGTGTTTAGTCCCCCGTCTGTGCCGAACCACATGAGTCCCGATTCGTCGCGGTAGATGACGGTCACGTTGTTGCTCGTCAGCCCATGGTCGGTGCCAATCTGGTAGCTGTTGACGACTTTTATGACGGCGTGGGTAGGTTCTGCCGCTTGATTTTGCGACGCCGCCCTGGCTGTGACTAATACTGTGAAGCTCAGCATGATGCCGCACAAAACCCCTCTCACTCTCGATGGTAAGAGTGAAAATCCGCGCCCTTTGGCGCAAACAATTTGTTTGGCGAGTGTCGTCATCATGCTTTGCGCGCCCAGCGCGCCATCCGCGCGGGGCAAGGTGATTTATGTGCGCATGGGGTGGGGGAGGCCTGTGGGGGGTGTTGCCTCCTACTCCCAACCCGCAAATTGCTCATTCAACTCAAAGTTAGCTATTTTTTGAACTTTAAAATATGTTTTTGCAAGTTTATTCTTTCGCCTTGCATATACTCTCAGCCACGCGTCTCGCCTCTGCGTCACGCTCATAGAGCATTTCCATCGATGGCGACGGGTTGAATCCGCAGCGCTCCATTGTCTCCTCCACTACGTCGGTCATTGTAGTGAAGCCGATACGGCCTGCGAGGAACGATGCCACGGCTATCTCGTTCGCACCGTTCATTATGCATGGGGCGTCGCCTCCCTGCGCCATCGCGTCGAGTGCCACGCGCAGATTGCGGAACACTTCGAGGTCGGGCTTCTCAAACGTGAGTGTCCCCCACTTGCCAAAGTCGAGTGCCTCCACGGGCGATGGCAGTCGGGTGGGGTAGGTGAGGGCGTACTGGATGGGCAGGCGCATGTCCGCCACGCCAAGCTGGGCCTTGATCGCGCCATCCTCAAACTCCACCATTGAGTGAACTATGCTTTGCGGATGGACCACGATGTCTATCTTCTCCTTCGGGGCGTCAAACAGCCAATGGGCCTCGATGGCTTCCAAACCTTTGTTCATCATGGACGCCGAGTCTATGGTCACCTTCGCGCCCATGCTCCAGTTAGGGTGCTTCAAGGCCATTGCGGGGGTCACTCCCTTCAAAAATTCGAGGCTTTTGCCGCGGAAGGGTCCGCCGCTCGCCGTGAGGATTATTTTTCGGGGTGTCAAGTGCCGCTCTCCGTTCAAACATTGGAAGATGGCCGAGTGCTCGGAGTCAACCGGCAGTATCCGCACGCCTTTCCCCCGGGCAGCGGCCATGACGATTTCACCAGCCACAACCAATGTCTCTTTGTTCGCTAAGGCTATCTCTTTGCCGGCACCGATGGCGGCCATGGTGGGGCCGAAACCGCTGAAGCCGACCATGGCGGCCACAACCACGTCCACGTATTCACGTGTCACGACCTCCTCGATGGCTTTCGCTCCGCTCATCACCTCTATGCCCGTGCCGGTCAGCCTCTCCTGCAGTTCACCGAGCTTGCCATTGTCTGCTATGACCACGCACTCCGGCCGCAGCTCTAATGCCTGCTCGGCCAACAAGTCTACATTTCGCTTCGCCACGAGGACCGACGCGCGCATCATGTCTCTGTGCATCTTGATGACGTCGACCGTCTGACGACCTATGGAGCCTGTGCTTCCCAAAATGGCTACGCGTCTCACCGGTATAACGGATTCGCGGACCTCTGGCCGCCTGTTGTTACTCATCACTTGGTTTCTTATTGTTCTTTCGTTTGGTTGTGTGGATGGGGGGGGAGGTTACAATGTTTTTTGAGGGTCGAAGTTTATGTAGTTCTCCGGGTTGAGAGGGGCGCCCATATACCACAGCTCAAAATGAAGGTGGGGACCCGATGTCAGCTCGCCCGAGTTTCCCACCAAGGCTATGGCCTCACCCGCCTTGACGCGCGCACCCTCCTTTTTGAGCAATCTCGAGTTGTGCTTATACACTGAGACTAACTGGTTGTCATGCTGCACCATGATGACGTAGCCCGTTTGCACCGTCCACTCGGCAAAGATTATTGTGCCAGCCAAGGTGCTCATGACGGGAGTTCCGTCCGTGGCAGCCACGTCGACGCCTAAGTGGCCATTGCGCACCCCGAATCCGTCGGTCACTATGCCTTTGAGCGGCGAGAAGAAGAAGGTCGCCTCAAGCTCTTGGTTCACACCCGTTTCGCTCTGGCCTGCATCCACGTCATATTTCTCGGCCGACTCGACCTCTGTGATGAATGCGCTCTCCTCGCTGCTTTTCTCTCTGTTGAGACCGGCCAGACCCTCTTTGGTCACGTTGCCGGGTGTGAGCGCGCTGTCAGCCTGGGCGGAGCCTTGCAACAAAACCCTGTCGTCTCCACTGAGTACCGCCCTCAGGTTTTTCATCATGTTGTCGCGCATCTCGAGCTCTGTGGCTAAGGAGTCGACTCTTTGCAGGTTCTGCATGATCATGACTCGCTCTTCGCCTGTCGGGTAGCCCGGGATGTACTCGCGCAGGCCCGTAAAAGCTATCAGTAGGGTCACGCCGATAATCAGCAGTATGGTCAAGGCCCCTATGCCCACCGCCAACATGACGGGCGTGAACCGCAGGGTGAAGAGCGGCTCTAAAGATTTATCTATGAAGACGGTCATCCGCAGCAGACGGTAGGCCTTAGATTCTTTCTTTACCTTATCTGACATAATGCCCAAAAATACTCAATCTTTGTCAAAATACAATCCGCCCGCCGCCCTTTTGAATTATATGGTTGCGGCTCTCTCTTCAAATGCCGCGCAACATGTCCAAATGAGCCAATATTCACGCTGATTGCGGAAAATTTTGTTATTTTTGCTAATGATAATTCAATCGGACTATGAACCGCATCGCTGCGTTGATCGCCATTCTGCTCACCATCTCATCGGTGACTTGCTTGGCGCAAGAGGATGGAGCTGATCCTGAAGCCATAAACCAAGTGGTGGCTGGCGTCAGGCAGGGACGTTGGATTGTCAAGTCGTTAGGCGGGAAAACGCAAGAGGGCCTCTACGTGAATGGCAAGAAGGAGGGCATTTGGGTGACCACAATGTCAGATGGGTCGGTTCGCGCTAAAGTCACCTACTCCATGGGCTTGCCTATCGGCGTGGCTGAATACTATTATCCCAATGGAACTATAATGGAAAAAGGTGTCTGGAACATCGACCATTGGGAGGGAATCTATGAGCGTTTCTACGATAGTGGAACAATTGCATGCAAATTCTCGTACAACAGCGACGGACAACGTGACGGCAGGCAAGTCTACTACCATGAGAATGGCAGGGTTATGTATGACGGCACTTGGAGCGGCGGCAAAATTGACAGCGTGCTCTCTGTTTATGATGACAAAGGACGAAAGCTGGCTGAACGCTTTTATGACGCGAAAGGCGCTTACAGCTCGACGCAGACACTCGATGTCTTGAGCGATGACGGCGGTGCGCCATTTGCCGTGGGCAACGAGTTCACCACTTCTGGGAACTTGACGCTTTTCAACAGCAATGGTCAGAAAGAGCAGTCGGGCAAGTTCGTCAATGGCAAACTGATTAACGGTGAGAAATATTTCTACGATTCGGCTGGCAAACTGATTAAAACCGAGATTTTCCGGAATGGAAAGCCAGTCAGTCAGAAACCATAGCCCCTCCATTACCTCATTCACCACTCAAGCAAAGGTCACGCAACCAGAAACTCAAACAAAATAACGAGAAATCAAGTCATGCAATACGATAACGGAAGCACTGCGTCTGAGGCGCGCGCCGTCGTGCGAACTCTCTTCGCCATCATCGGCATATGCTCAGTTGTTGCATTCGTCGGAGAGTTCAGTCTGATGTATCAAGCCCGGTGGTTCCTCGCCGGCCTCTTCGCTCTGGTCGTGGTTATAGCGCTCTTTGGCGGCCTGTGCGAGGTCTCTTTGGTGGCCGATGAAAAGTTCATTGAGCTTTCTTGCAGCCAAGTGCTGTGGCCTAAAGGCGGCAACTCCATCTATTCCATTGAAGCCAACCGGCTCATCACTCACAAGAGTATCGATTTCCTTTTCTTCCACTTTCTCTCTGTCGATTACGTCAGTCACCGCGGCTGCCAACGGACGGCGCATGTGGGCTTGACCTTAGTCAGCCGGCGCCGCCGCGAGAAGTTGATTAAGATAATCCGTAACATTGAGAAGGCTAACGAGGTCGCCTCGCTTGAGCAAGGCCACAATGTGATTGAGATGCGCCCCTATGCCGCCAACCCCGTCGAGAACATTGGCGCAATGCCGAACATTGCGCAACGTGAAACGCATAATCGCCTAAAACAAACAACTATTTAGATGAAAATCATATCAGAAGACTGTCACGTCTATGGCTCCAACTGTGTGGCCGACGACCTTGCCGAAATTTTGTCGGGACGTGAGCAAAGTCAGCTGTTCCTCCTCACTGACGAGGGTTCGCAGGCGCACTGCGTCAAAACGCTCGGACTGGCAGCGGAACTTATCCCTCTTGAGAACCGCATAACTATCGCTTCCGGTGATGATGCCAAGGACTACACGTCGGCCCTGAAGATTTGGGAGTTCCTTAGTGGACACGGCGCAACGCGGAAGGCGACGCTTGTCAATCTCGGCGGCGGGATGCCATGTGACCTCGGTGGCTTTTGTGCGGCTACTTTCAAGCGAGGCATTAACTTCATCAATATACCCACCACTCTCCTATCTCAGGTCGACGCGTCGCTCGGTGGCAAGACGGGCATGAATCTCGGCTCGCTTAAGAATGAGATAGGTGTTTTTGCCAAGGCTTCACACGTCCTCATCTGCTCCGACTTCCTCAGGTCTCTCGACAGGCAAAACCTGCTCTCCGGTTTCGCCGAGATGATTAAGCACGCCCTCATTCATGACGCTGCGGAGCTCAACTCTCTGCTTGACTTTGATTTCGACCATGTTGACTATGACCTCTTGCACGACATGGTGGGGAGGTCTATCCTCATAAAAGATTTTTTTGTCAAAGCCGATCCTTTTGAAAAGGGATTGCGAAAGGCCCTTAATTTCGGTCATACTTTCGGCCATGCGTTTGAGACTTTCAGCATGCGCCACGGACACCCCATCCTCCATGGTCACGCTGTAGCCTACGGCATGGCCTGCGAGTTGATGCTAAGCCGTGAACGTGTAGGTCTCGATGCCGCAATGACTCAGTCAATCGCCAATCGCATTGGCGAACTCTATGGCAAGCCGTCTGCAAATGTTGATGATGTTGACGAACTCGTGGAGCTTATGCGACATGACAAGAAAAACGACTCGCGCGGCATCAATTTCACCCTCTTGCCACAAGTCGGTGAGGTCCTCGTCAACCAAATAGCCGACCCTGAGGAGATTAAGTCGATATTGGCATCCTATCTCAAGTAGATACCGACAAACGACTGTCCCTCACACACCAATCACACACACACTATATAATGACAACTTACACCATAAAGCCCCCAAAGTCACTCGGCGGCATAGTCAATCTCCCGACTTCCAAAAGTATCAGTAACCGTCTGCTCCTCCTCACTGCGCTCAGCCATAGCAAGATGACGCCTGACGGGCTCTCTGATTCTGACGACACCCGCGTGGTTCTTGACGCGCTTGACTCGGACCTCAGCCTTGTCGATGTCGGTGCGGCAGGCACATCTATGCGTTTCCTGACCGCCTATCTCGCCACCATTCCGGGAACTCATGTCATAACTGGCTCTGAGAGAATGAAGAAGAGGCCTATTGGCCTGCTTGTCGATGCCCTCCGTGAACTTGGGGCTAAAATCGAGTATATGGGTGAAACGGGCTTCCCGCCTCTCCGCATAACGGGTGGGGCTATCTCGGGCGGACACATATGCCTCCCTGGTGGTGTGAGTAGCCAATATATTTCCGCGCTCATGATGATAGGCCCGACTCTCAAGGGCGGTTTGCGTCTCACTCTCGAGGGGCAAATTGTCTCGATGCCATATATCATCATGACGCAGCGACTCATGGAGTTGTTTGGTGCGCAAGTAGCAAGGACGGGTGGCATAATCGCTGTCAAGGAGCAACCTTACGCCTACCGCCAGATGAGCGTAGAGGCCGATTGGAGCGCCTCCTCCTACTGGTATTCCATGGTGGCCCTCTTCCCCGGCTCCTCTGTCGTCCTCAAGGGACTTGATAAAGTGAGTACGCAGGGCGACTCTCATGTGGCGCAAATAGCTGAGCCTCTTGGTGTGGTCACGGAGTTTGTTGACGGAGGGGTGCGCATCACATCATCGGCAAAGCCTGTCAGCCAATACAATTGCTCTTTTGCCGAGCAGCCTGATTTGGCTCAGACTTTTGTGGTTCTCTGTTGCCTTATGGGTGTGCCGTTCTGTTTCACAGGCCTTCAGACGCTCCGCATCAAGGAGACTGATCGCATTTCGGCTCTCGTCAATGAGACTCGGAAACTTGGCTTTGTCATTGAGGCTAAGGGTGATGACACGCTTTCTTGGGACGGCTCGCGCTGCCCCGTGTCGTCCGAGCCTATTGCGACCTATAAGGACCACCGCATGGCTATGGCTTTCGCACCTGCCGCCATCAAGCTCGGCTGCGTCAAGATTGCCGACCCTGCGGTAGTGTCTAAATCATACCCGCATTTCTGGGACGACCTTCGGCAAGTCGGTTTCGCTATCCTTGAGGAATGAACAAATTACACGCAGAAATATATGAAAATGAGTAGGTTCGCAAGTCTATCCCTCCTCTTTGCCATTGCAATCTCGCAGACAGTTTTGGCAAATGACGAGCTTAAAACGTCAAGCCCGGATGGCCGCCTTATCCTGACAACGGATGTCAAAGATGGCCACGCCATTTATTCACTGAGCTATGACGGGGCGGATGTCCTTCTTCCATCACGGCTCGGATTTGTCGCTAACTTCGGAGATCTGTCGCAGAACCTTTCGCTTGACAGTCTTCTGCTTCAGCAACCATGGTCCGCTGGCTATGACAATGGCAAGATAAAGCGAAGTTCCGTAGATGTTCAGGGAAACACGTCTGTCTTCTGGTACAGCAATAAGCAGGGGCAGCGCTTCGCCGTCGAGTTTGTTGTGGAGAACAATTCAGTCGGCTTCCGCTATGTCGTCCCCAAACAAGGCGAGACTGGCAGTGTCCGTGTTATGGACGAGGCGACAGAGTTCCGTTTCCCCTCTGCCACTACCACTTTCATGTGTCCGCAGAGTGACGCAATGATCGGATGGAAGCGCACTAAACCATCTTATGAGGAGGAGTATGAACTTGAGGCTCCCATGAATCGCCAATCAAAGTTCGGTCACGGATTCACCTTCCCTTGCCTTTTTAATGTCGATGGCGGCAAGGCCTGGGCTTTGTTGTCCGAGACTGGTGTGACGAGCAAATATTGCGCTTCGCATCTATCCGACTATTCCAATGGCGCATATAAGATAGCTTACCCTATGCCTGAAGAGAACAATGGCAATGGCACTTCCGAGCCCGCCATGGCCCTCCCTGGTGAGACGCCTTGGCGAACCATATCAGTTGGCAAAACTCCGGGAGTAGCCGCTGAGCAGACTATAACATGGGATCTGGTGAAGCCCCAATACGCCATGAGCTGGAAGCCCGCTTACGGCAAAGGCACTTGGAGTTGGATTCTTTGGCAGGATGGCAGCATCAATGTAGACGACCAGAAGAAATTTATAGACTTAGCTCACGATATGGGCTACAGCTATGTGCTTGTCGATAACTGGTGGGACACTAATTTCGGTTATGACGGCCTCTCGGAACTCGTCAATTATGGCAAATCTCGAAATGTCAACCTTGTCATCTGGTATTCGTCGTCAGGATATTGGAATGATATTGTTCAAGGCCCAGTCAATAGAATGGACCGCGCCTTTGTCCGTAAGGCCGAGATGCGAAAGATAAGCCGCATGGGAGTAAAGGGCATAAAGGTCGATTTCTTCGGCGGTGACAAGCAGGAGACCATGAGGCTCTATGAGGACATTCTCTCTGATGCCGCAGACGCTGGTCTGTTTGTCATTTTCCATGGAGCCACCATGCCGCGCGGTTGGGAGGTCATGTATCCCAACTATGTCGGCTCTGAGGCCGTTCTCGCTTCTGAAAATCTCATTTTCGAGCAGCACCACTGCGACATCGAGGCCATGAGTGCCACCCTCCATCCCTTCATCCGCAATGCGGCCGGCTGCATGGAGTATGGCGGCTCGTTCCTTAACCGTCATATGAGCAAGGACAACAAGAGTGGCAATCTCCGCCTGACAAGTAATGCCTATTCTTTGGCGACAGCTGTGGCTTTCCAAAACCCTATGCAGTTTTTCGCTCTTGCTCCCAATAACTTGACTGATGCCCCGAAGGAATGTCTCGACTTCCTCCGTGATGTCCCGACAACGTGGGACGATACTAAGATCATCGCAGGCTACCCTGGAAAATATGTTGTCTTGGCTCGTCAACACGGCGTGACGTGGTACGTGGCCATCATCAATGGATCTGGCAAGGAGATGAAGATAGAGCTCTCTGGGCTTCCTTTTGCCGCATCAGAAACCGTGAAATTTTATCAAGACGGCAAGACTAATGACGATGTCGTAGTCAGTGAGATGCCTGTATCCAAACTACCAGCCAAGATAACCGTCGCTGCTAATGGCGGAGCTGTGATTGTCGGTAAGTAAACAACAAAAACAAACAACCTGTCGCTTTGTTCAAATCAAAGCGGCGCAACAATGCTAAAAGCCATGCGGCAAGGGGTGTGAGCCTCTTTGCCGCATGGCTTTTTCTGTTACTTGCGTAACATTCCAAGTAAGCAAAATTCGCCCGATACTCCCCATCGCAAGGTGGACTTCATGGGCATGAAATGAAAAATGGTGTCGTCGCGGACGCTTATCATCCACGACGACACCACTTGTTTGTCAAGCTTCTGTCTCGACCCTATTTCTTTACTGAGGTGACGCAGAATACGAGGTTGACTGACTTAAGATCTTCTACCGTAACGTCCAAAGCAGTTGCCAAGCTCTCCATGTCTTCATCGCTGACATAGTCAGAAAAGGCAGTCTTCATATACACGTCGAGAGTCTTTGTGGCGGTGATGTAAACAGCGTCATATTTCTCTGTGGTCGAGCCGGTCGCATTTATTTGAGCGCCCTTATAACCTTCCACTTTGACTCCGTCGAATTGATAAGTTCCCTCAATGTCGCCGCAGAATCCATTGCTTGCGCCCTGAATTTTTGAGATGGTTATCTTGTCTCCGTCAACGGTCAAGTCAATGCCGTTGTTCCCGCTCAGCGTTACTGTGCTCGTACCCAAACTGTTGTCCTCGCCAATTTTAGAGGTTATGTCGATCAGTTCGCCATCCTCCTCTAAGAAGAGAGTGATGCTTGATGTGTAGCTTCCTACTGCCTGCTCGCGGACATCGGTCACTACGTCATCCTCTTCGTCATCACTGCAAGATGTCATGCAGCACGCACTTACAGCCATGGCTAATGCCATGCCCAAGAAACTCTTGATTTTCATTGCTTTGCTTTCTTTTTTCTTGATAGTATTTGGGTTTATGTTGCGCTACTTCACTGCGCAATATTCGTTATATGCAGGGAGGGCCTTGTCTGCCTGTACGTAGCAAGCTATGAGGAAGCCCCAGTTAATAGTCAATGTCCAGCATGTGGCCATTGAGATTGCGCTGTATATCTTGCACTTGCGCATATGCTTGTAGGCCTCGGGGCAGTTAGCTTTGCAATAGGCTGTGAACTCTTTGCTGGTCATCACCACGTCACCGCAAACATATCGCTTGCGGAGCTTGCCGTTGACGTCGACGTGCTTGTACTCGACAACGCCAAGTCTCTGTGTGGGAACTTCTGTTGCCACCTCGGTTGCCATCTCTGTCTTTTGGGCTGCGGTGGTCGTCTCGTCGATTGTTGTCTCTGCTTTTGCGAAGAGGGTCGTTGCGAGTGATACGGCTAATGTCAGGAAAAATTTTCTCATGGATTAGAATAAATTGTTCGGTAAAACTTGGTTTTTCTTGTCGTGTCGCGATGTTGACATCGCAAATGTCGGAATTAATTCCGAATTACCAATAAAAATTTACGCCAAATTTAATATTTCGTATTTCTTTACGGAGAATGTCGCCACTGACTTTAGGCATATATGAATGGCACGATTTATGTCTTTGCTGTTCTGTAAAAATGTGGGTAATCTGCTTTTTATTGGCAATCAGTCCCTTTTGTCGGTTGATATGATGGCTTGGTCTACTAATGGGAATGCTGTTTTCTTTATGTCGCCTTTTTTTCTTAAATTAGCGAAAGTCAATGCATTAGGATGTGTTTAAATCGCTAATATTTGCGATTTCTGCCAAAAAATGCGGGATTTGGATAAATATGGAGGAAAAAATTTCCGAACGAATTTCTCAACTTGTCGCCACTTTTGGAAAGGGGCGGAACACCTTGTTTGCAGAGCTGATTGGCGATAGCGAGGCTAACATCCGTAACTATCGCACAGGACGCTCTACGCCCAAGTTCGCCGTCTTGCTCAATATTATAAAAAAGTGCGGTGTGAATCCCGAATGGCTGATGAGCGGAGAAGGGCCAATGACTCCCGATGGAGTTCCGATGCCAGCCCCTTCTCCCAAAACTAAGCGCCGTGTGGCAGTCCCGCCCTCCTTGGGTGCGCAGAATGAAGAGACGATATTCTCTATGCGTCTTCCCGATTTTGACGAATTGGACGATGACGATTCCATAAATACTGAACGTCTTACAAGGCGACGCCCTGTTGATGATGGCATTGTTGCTCCAAAACCCAGTGACTCTGTCGCGCAAGAGGCGCAGGGCGGTCGAGGTGTCGGTGATGAGGCTCGTGGCTCAACAGATGAGATTGCAAAGCTGAAATCCGATTTAGCGACCTGCTTCAAGTACATTTCAAACCTCTCGTCGTTGGTGGCGGTGTTGAACAAGGAGGTCCGTTCGCTCAACCGTCAGGTAGACTTGTTAGAATTGGCGAGAGCGGAGGAACAGGCAAAGGAGGTGCAAAAATGGCTCGAAGAGAAGGATGAGTTTAAGAAACTGAAAGGCGAGAAATAAGAGTGTAAATAAAAGGCGTGCGCCTCAGATTGTGATTTCATCACACCTGAGGCGCACGCTTTTATATTACAGCTTACGCTTTAGTTGGTCTTGAATTTCCAATCCTTGCGCTGAGCGAGGTCAGCGTTAGCCTTCTCGATCTTCTTTTCGAGCCCTGCCTTGTATGCCGCAACTTTTTTTGCCATTTCGGCATCGCCTGTGGCTATGATTTGAAGAGCCAAGATGGCTGCGTTCTGCGAGGCGTTGAGTCCCACTGTGGCTACGGGTATTCCCGGGGGCATCTGAATCATCGACAGCATGGAGTCCCATCCGTCCATGGATATTGAGGCTTTGACTGGGACGCCGACTACTGGCAGTGTGGTGGCTGCCGCGATGACGCCTGGCAGGTGCGCCGCCCCGCCGGCTGCGGCTATGATGACTTTAATCCCGCGCTCGGCCGCCTTCTCTGCAAAAGAGAGCACCTGGTGTGGAGTGCGGTGAGCAGAGAGTGCGTTGACCTCGAAGGGGATCTCTTGCTGCTCTAAAAAGTTCAAGGCTGGCTCCATGACCGGGAGGTCCGATGTGGAGCCCATGATGATGCTGATTAATGGTTTCATCGCTGTAGTGCCAATGTTCTATAATAAGGTGTGCTTTATCCGATGTCTCGAACCCGTCTCAGCCAAGGCGGAGCCCTTTCTTTAATAAGTGCAAAGATAACTTCATTTGGCACTGCGCAATTGCATTTTGAGCAAAAAGTTTTATTTTTGCGGCTTGTAAGTCACGCACCTGGTGATGCCGAAACCCCGCCCAAGGTAGGTGGCGGATTGGCATAGACAGTCTTGTGCGGACCGACAGCTAACCTCCAATTTTAAAGGATTCCCAGCTCAACGAACTGACATGGCACGCATAAAAGTCCTCGACAAGACCTTCGAGACAAGCTACCCCGAGAGCCAGATTCTCGAGGCCGTAGGTAAAGTGGCAGAAGCCATCAACCGAGACATGGAAGGCAAAGACCCACTCTTCCTTTGCGTCCTCAACGGCGCTTTCATGTTCGCCGCCGACCTCATGAAGAGGGTTACCATCCCTTCTCGCATCTCTTTCGTCAAGCTCGCCTCTTACAGCGGCACGCAGTCTACTGGCGTCATCAAGGAGCTCATCGGCCTCAATGAGGACCTCACGGGCCGCAACGTCATCTTGATTGAGGATATTGTCGATACCGGCATCACCATAAAGAGCCTCGTCGAGCAGTGCAAGGCAAAGGGTGCTGCCGATGTGCGTATCGCTACCATGCTCTTCAAGCCGGCAAGCTGCAAACTCCCCAAACGCCCCGAGTACATAGGCCTCGAAATCCCCAACGACTTCATCGTAGGCTACGGTCTTGACTATGACGGTTATGGCCGCAACCTCCATGAGATTTACACTCTCGTGCCCGAAGCTTAACACAATACCCAACACATATTCTCATTAAAAAGAAAATGCTCAACATCGTCATCTTTGGCCCCCCAGGCTCTGGCAAGGGCACTCAGAGCGAGAACCTCATCAAGGAGTATAACCTCGCCCACATATCCACAGGTGACCTCCTCCGCAAGGAGATCTCTACTAACACCCAGCTCGGCGCTCTCGCTAAGAGCCACATGGACAAGGGCGAGCTCGTCCCCGACGAGGTCATCATTGGCATGATCGACTCTTACCTCGACAAGAACATGGCCAATGTCAAGGGTGTCATCTTCGACGGCTTCCCACGCACCGTAGCTCAGGCAGGCGCTCTCAAGGAGCTCCTCGCAACCTACAAGACCGACGTCACTGTCTGCCTCAACCTTGAGGTTCCCAATGACGAGCTCATGGTCCGCCTCATCGAGCGTGGCAAGACCTCTGGCCGCTCTGATGACAACGAGGAGACTATCAAGAACCGTCTTGAGACCTACGATAAGCAGACTAAGCCCGTCCTCGACTTCTACAAGAAGGAGGGAACAGCTGTCAACATCAAGGGCGTAGGCTCCATTGACGCCATCTTCGGCGACATCAAGGCCGCTGTCAACGCAAAGAACAAGTAAGCCTTTCGCTTCCACACAACCCCTGCCGCCTCTGTGCGCCTCATGGTGCTTTGGGCGACAGGGGTCTTGTGTGTTTTCTGCCACCTATCAATTTCATTAAGCAACAATGGCATCTAATTTCGTCGATTACGTCAAGATATATTGCCGCTCTGGCCATGGTGGGCCAGGCTCTGCCCATCTCCGTCACGTCAAGTATATCGAGAAGGGTGGCCCCGATGGCGGCGACGGCGGACGTGGCGGTCACGTGATTGTGCGTGGCAGCCGACAATTCTGGACTCTCATTCACCTCAAGTTCGCTCGCCACGTCTTCGCTGAGGATGGCGAGGGCGGTGGACGTGAGCGCGCTTTCGGCCGTGACGGCAAGGACCAGATTATCGAGGTCCCTCTCGGAACTGTGGTCAAGGACGCTGACACAGGCAAGGTCATCTTTGAAATAACTGAGGATGGCGAGCAGAAGATTTTGGCCAAGGGTGGCCGAGGTGGCCAGGGCAACTGGCATTTCCGCTCGTCTACTTTCCAAACACCGCGTTTCGCCCAGCCTGGCGAGGATGGCATCGAGCTGACGGCCATCTTCGAGTTGAAGGTCTTGGCCGATGTCGGTCTTGTCGGCTTCCCTAACGCGGGCAAAAGTACGCTGCTCTCCGTCGTGTCTGCGGCGAAGCCCGAAATTGCAGACTATCCTTTCACCACGCTCGTTCCCAACCTCGGCATCGTCTCCTATCGCGACGGACGCTCGTTCTGCATGGCCGACATCCCTGGCATTATTGAGGGTGCGGCAGAGGGCAAGGGCTTGGGTCTCAGGTTTCTCCGCCACATTGAGCGTAACTCGATTCTTCTCTTCCTTGTCCCTGCCGACTCCGAGGATGTTCTTCAGGCCTATGAGGTTCTGCTCGACGAGCTTAGGCGCTATAACCCCCAACTCCTTGACAAGCAGCGAGTCCTTGCCATCTCCAAGGCTGACCTCGTGACTGAGGAGGATCGTCTGAAAATCCAGGATAAACTGCCAAAGGACATCCCCTCTATCGTCTTCTCGGCTCACGCCAACATCAATGTGGACAAACTCAAGGATCTCCTCTGGCAGCAAATGAATAAATAGCAGTAGGCAATCCGCAAGCCTGCCTCGGTCCGCGTGACAGATGTTGAACTCTTGTCTTATATTGGTGTAATCGTCAATAATTGTGAATTGACGATAAACTTTTAAGAATGGTTTTACTATCTTTGCGCGATTATAGTGCCGTGTGGGCGCTCCCGCCTTCATCTGGCGGACGCCTGATTGCGACGCTTCCACTCAGCTCGAAAAAAACAAAAGTAGCACAATAAACTAATCTAAAGATGCAAAACAAAGGAGCCGTACGGATATTCGCCATCCTCCTGGCGTTAGTATGTCTGTACCAATTGTCCTTCACCTTCGTCACCAGAAGTGTGGAGAGCGCTGCCAAAGAGGCATCTGCCGGCGACGCCACAGTCGAGGCTGCCTATTTGGACTCTGTAGCTAATGAGCCCGTCTATTTCGGCCTCACATATATGGAGTGTAAGAGCAAGGAAATCAACTTCGGTCTCGACCTTAAGGGCGGCATGAACCTCATCCTCGAGGTCAAGATATCCGACGTTGTCAAGGCTCTCTCCAACCACAACACTGATCCCGTTTTCAATCAGGCTGTAGAGAACGCAGCTGAGCGTGAGAAAACCTCTACTTCCGACTTTATCACCCTCTTCCGCGAGGAGTTTGAGAAGCTCAGCCCCAACGGCCAGCTCTCTACCATCTTCGCCACTGTGGACATGAAGGACCGCATTAACCTCGGCATGTCTAACTCTGAGGTTGTATCTGTCCTCCGCGAGGAGACTGAGGCTGCCATCCAGAACGCTTTCAATGTCCTCCGCACCCGTATCGACCGCTTCGGCGTGGCTCAGCCCAACATCCAGCGTCTCGAGAAGGCTGGCCGCATCATGATTGAGCTCCCTGGCGTCACCGATCCTCAGCGTGTCCGCAAGCTCCTTCAGGGAACTGCAAGCCTCGAGTTCTGGGAGACCTACACAAATAGCGAGATTCTTCCTAAGCTCGCAGAGGCTGACCGCGTTTCACGCGTAATGACCTCAGCCCCCGCCGCCACCACTGATTCTGATGCAGTAGCAACCAACGCAGACACCACGGCTGCTGCCAATGTAGCTGACCTTCTTGATGACGCTCCCGCAGCATCTTCTGACTCTGTCGCAACTGGTACATACACCTCACTTTTCACCTATCTCACCCCCGTGCAGATGGGCTCAAGCCCTCTTATGGGTTTTGTGACTGCCAAGGACCGCAACAAGGTTGACGAGATTCTTGCTTCTGACAAGGTTCGCCGCGTCATGCCTCATGACCTCCGCCTCCTTTGGGGTGTTAAGCCTCTCAAGGGCGAGGAAGTTGCTCGCTATGGCATTCAGGCTAACTCAAAGGAGCTTTTCTATGAGCTCATTGCCATCAAGCAGAACAGCAGCAATGGCCGCGCACCTCTTGAGGGTGACGTTATCACCAATGCGCGTTCACAGGTCTCTCAGCAAGGTCGTGCCGAGTATGAGGTCTCTATGAGCATGAACAGCGATGGCGCTCGCAAGTGGGCTCAACTCACCAAGCAGAACCTCGGCCGCTCTATCGCCATCGTTCTCGACGGCTTCGTATATAGCTATCCTACTGTCCAGTCTGAGATTACTGGTGGCAACAGCCAAATCACTGGCAACTTCACCACCGAGGAGGCTCAGGACCTTGCTAACGTCCTCAAGAGCGGTAAGCTCCCCGCCCCCGCAACTATTGTTGAGGATACCGTTGTTGGTCCTTCTCTCGGTCAGGAGGCTATTGAGGCTGGTCTCATTTCCTTCCTCATCGCCTTCATCGCGGTCCTCGTCTACATGGTTGTCTTCTATGGCATGCGTGCCGGCCTCACAGCCGACTTCGCTCTGCTTTGCAACCTCTTCTTCATTGTCGGTGTCCTCGCCTCTTTCGGCGCTGTCCTGACTCTGCCTGGCATCGCTGGTATCGTCCTCACCATTGGTATGGCTGTCGATGCTAACGTTATCACCTACGAGCGTATCAAGGAGGAGCTTCGTGCTGGCCACTCTATCCAGAATGCCGTGCAGACTGGCTACTCTAACGCAATGAGCGCCATCGTCGATGCCAACCTCACTACTTTCCTTACAGCAGTCATCCTCTTCATCTTCGGTACTGGCCCAATCCGTGGCTTTGCTACCACCCTTATGATTGGTATCGTCTGCTCATTCTTCACGGCAGTATTCCTCAGCCACATCATCATTGACCGCCTCGCTGCTAAGCACGAGGATATGAAGTTCAGCACCAAGTTCACTGAGAACTTCCTCCAGAACATCAACATCGACTTCCTCGGCAAGCGTAAGCTTTACTACATTGTCTATGGTGTAGCAATGCTCATCTGCATCGGCTCTCTCTGCTTCCGTGGTCTTTCTAAAGGCATCGACTTCAAGGGCGGTCACGTCTTCGTTGTTCGTTTCGAGCAGCCTGTCTCTTCTGTTGACGTCCAGAGCTCGCTCTTAAATGTCTTTAATAAGACAACCGTCGAGGTTAAGACCTACGGCAATGACAATCAGCTCCGCATCGCAACCAGCTATGGTATGGACAATACCGCAAGCGATGCTCAGGCTGACATCGAGAATCGCCTCTACGAGGGTGTCAAGAGCTTCCTCCCCGAGAATGTTGACAAGGAGACTTTCCTCTCTTCTTATCGCATGAGCTCTCAGAAGGTCGGCCCAACCATGGCATCTGATATGACCGAGAAGGCTATCTACTGTATCGTCCTCTCTCTCATCGTAATGTTCCTCTACATCTTCGCCCGCTTCCGTAAGGTTGCCTATGGCGTTGCTGCAGTTGTAGGTTTGGCTCATGATGTCCTCTTTACTCTCGGCATCTTCTCGCTCTGCTACTCTATCATGCCGTTCTCAATGGAGGTTGACCAGTCTTTCGTGGCCGCTATCCTCACCATTGTCGGTTACTCTATCAATAACACCGTGGTCATCTTCGACCGTGTCCGTGAGTCGTTCTCTGTCATGCCTAAGGCTAATCCGCTTGATGTCATGAACAACGCGCTCAACTCTACTCTCGCTCGTACCGTTAACACCTCGGCTACTACCCTCGTCACCCTCCTCGTCATCTTCCTGCTTGGCGGTGAGGTCATCCGTGGCTTCGTCTTCGCTATGTTCATCGGTATGTTTGTCGGCACTTTCAGCTCAATGCTTCTCGCTACGCCTATCGCCTACGAGATTATGGCACGCAAGGCTGCAAAGAATGCCTAATCAAAGTTGTCATGAACCGATCGGCTTCTGCTAAGTAGCATAGCTGGTTTGTTGAATGATATTTTCAAGGCTTCCACCCCCAATCAGGGTGGAAGTTTTTTTATGTCCTGCCAATCCCTATTTACACTTATTCTAATCCTATCTAACAGCCTTTTTGCTTAATTTTGTACTGAATTAAAATAAAGCCCATTTTGCAACTATATTGCTAAAAGAGCGAGCTTATTTTGCCCTCAGTACTTAGTGTGCTGGCTTCTTGCAAATAAGGAAGCTGAGCTGCCTGTAAGATATTATTATGAGACTTTCTGAACTAAAGACCGGTGACAAGGCTGTCGTGGTCAAGGTTACCGGTCATGGAGGTTTCCGCAAGCGCATCGTCGAGATGGGCTTTATCCGCGGAAATATGGTTGAGGTTCTTCTCTCTGCCCCTCTGCGTGATCCTATCAAATACAGATTGATGGGATATGAGATTTCTCTCCGTCGTGACGAGGCCAACATGATTGAGGTGATGACTCAGCAAGAGGCTGCCGAGGCAAATGCTTCGGGGCATGAGGATTTTTCATCGGCGCAACCAACTATAACGGCAGAGCAAGACGATTGTGAACGAATTGAAACCGACGAAGAGAGGTTGCGAGAGGCAGCGATGAGGAAGCGACGCATAATTAATGTCGCCCTTGTCGGCAATCCCAACTGCGGCAAGACTTCGCTCTTTAATTTCGCCTCTGGCGCGCATGAGCGCGTTGGCAATTATTCGGGTGTGACGGTCGACGCAAAGGAGGGTACTGCATGTTTTGAGGGCTACGAGTTCAATCTCGTGGATTTGCCTGGCACCTATTCTCTCACGGCCTACAGTCCTGAGGAGATGTATGTCCGCAAGCAGATTGTGGACAAGACGCCTGATGTAGTCCTTAATGTGATTGACGCAAGCAATATTGAGCGTAACCTCTATCTCACCACGCAGCTCATTGACATGAACCTCCGTGTGGTATGTGCGCTCAACATGTATGACGAGCTTGAGAGCCGCGGTGACAAGCTGGATAGGGAGAAACTCGGTCAACTGCTCGGTGTCCCTATGATTCCCACCGTATTCAAGACGGGCGAGGGTGTCAAGACCCTTTTCCATGTCATAATCAACATGTATGAGGGGCTTGACTTCATTGATGAGCATGGCAACATTAACCCGGACGTCGCAAAGGACATCCGCAAATGGCATGACTCTCTTGGCGACCAAAATGAGGTTGGTGACCATGATGAGGACTTTGCGTCGGGTGATCATGCGCGCAAGAATGTAGCGAGGCATATTCATGTCAACCATGGCCAGTACGTAGAGTCGGCAATTTTAAACGTCCAATCAGCTCTCAAGGCTGATGAGCAAATTAGAATTAAATACTCGACACGCTATCTCGCCATCAAGCTTCTTGAAAACGACTCTGAGGTTGAGCGTATTGTCAGTGAGCTTCCCAACCATGAGCAGATTATCAATGCGCGTGATAAGGCTGAACTACAGATTAAGGAGGATTTGCAGACAGACAGCGAGACTGCCATTATGGATGCCAAATATGGCTTCATTCGCGGCGCATTGGCTGAGGCTGGCTATAAGATGGGAGATAAGCTCGGTGCTTATCGGATGACGCATATCATTGATGCTATCGTGACGCACCGTGTTTGGGGCTTCCCTTTCTTCTTCCTCCTTCTTTTCCTAATGTTTGAGGTGACGTTCACCCTCGGCCAATTCCCAATGGACTGGATTGAGGCAGGCGTAGCTTGGCTTGGTGAATGGCTTGGCGGCATGTTGCCCGAGGGGCCAGTGCGCGATATGATTATTGATGGTGCACTCGCTGGTGTGGGCTCTGTGATTGTTTTCCTTCCGCAGATTCTCATTCTCTATTTCTTTATCTCATTGATGGAGGATTCGGGTTATATGGCTCGCGCGGCTTTCATTATGGATAAGTTTATGCACAGGATGGGACTTCACGGCAAGTCGTTCATCCCTCTCATAATGGGTTTCGGCTGCAATGTGCCTGCCGTCATGGCCACTCGCACCATCGAGAGCCGCCGCAGCAGACTGGTGACTATGCTTGTTTTGCCTTTCATGAGTTGTTCTGCGCGTTTGCCAATTTACATTATGATTGTTGGCACGTTCTTCGCCACGCGTTGGCAGGCGCCCGTTATTGTCTCTATTTATGTTGTCGGCATTCTTGTGGCAATTCTGTTGAGCCGTGTCTTCTGCCGTTTCTTCATGCGCGATGAGGACACTCCATTTGTCATGGAGTTGCCGCCTTACCGCTTCCCAACTGCAAAAGCCATAGCCCGTCACACGTGGGAGCGTGGTCGCCAGTATCTCAAGAAGATGGGTGGTATTATTCTCGTGGCGAGTGTGGTTGTGTGGGCGCTCGGCTATTTCCCGCATAATGATGAGCTTGACCGTCAGACTCAGCAGGAGCAGAGTTTCATTGGCCGAATTGGGCAGGCTGTCGAGCCTGTGTTCCGCCCGCAGGGCTTCTCTTGGAAACAGGATGTGAGCATCATTGCCGGAGTCGGCGCCAAGGAGATTGTGGCGTCCACTCTCGGTGTCCTTTATGCTGATGATGACAGTTTCGCCGATGACGATAATCTTGAGGCTGCCCAGTCTGGAGGTGAGGATCATGACAAGTATACCATCCTCCGCCAAAAGATGGAGGCCGATGGCATGACGCCACTCAACGCCTACGCCTATCTGCTCTTCATTCTGCTCTATTTCCCATGCCTTGCGACCGTGGCGGCCGTCAAGGGCGAGACAGGCTCTTGGAAATGGGCTCTCTTCCTTGCTGGCGAGACAACACTTGTGGCATGGGTTGTCTCGGCTCTGTTTTATCGTATAGGCCTCTTGTTCCTGTAGAAGTTACAATATAATGGAGGCTCGGCTCACCTTTTTGTCGAGCCAATTTATAATTCCGCCCCGAACCTCGCAAAAGAGAGGTTCGGGGCGGGTGTTTTTAGTGGCAATCACTTTTTTTGAGGGCATGCTTTATTGATAGTCTGACCTGACACGGCTTGATAGTGCCAGGTGTAAAGTCATGGGCAAAAAAGTGCCCCGCGTCGCCACCAAGGCGTGCGCGGGGTTCACTTTCTCACTAATCAAAAACCAAACTATTATTTTTTCTCTTTGTAGATGTGTGTCCTGTTGGTGCAGGGAACTGAAGTAGCGGTGAGGAAGAATCTGTTTTTTTTGTTGCCTATTAAGCTTTAGTACTGCTGTTCAATGTTCCACACGAAAGCGCGGATGCCATTCTCGAGGTTCACATGATCCAGCTTCTCGATATATTTGAGCAGGAGGGGCACTATGTCGTCATCAACAATGGTGATGATTGAACTGTTCATCTCGGGCCATGCGTGACTTGCCATGCGCGGCTCGCCTCCGTTTGTGCCTCGGCCGAAGACGAGAGGGAACTTGGTGAAGCCCGTTATCTTGAGCTGATCGAATATGTATTCCAATCGCTCTGTGAGAGCCTGGTTATATGATATGAATACTGCCTTCATCTCTTCAATGGATTAAATGAAAGGCTTGCGGAGGCTAAAACCGGGGTTGGTGATTGCCCCCGCAAGTCTGGTGTCTTTGCTTATCTCCCGTCGCCAATCTGCTGGCGGCGGCTGGCGGGAAGGTCACGCTCGGGGTCGAAGTCGGCCATGAACTTATATTCCTTGCGCTCGCCCTTTTTCTTGTCGCGGCTGCCACTCTTGTCTACAGCGGCATAAACCGCCGGGACTATGAGCATGGTTATTATGGTTGAGAAGACCATGCCGCCGATGACGGCCACACCCATTGGCTGCCAAGTCTCTGAACCCTCGCTTGTTGACAGTGCCATCGGGAGCATGCCGAGCATGGTGGTGAGCGATGTCATCAGCACAGGGCGGAGACGGCTGCGGCATGAGAGTGAGATGGCGTCATAGAGCTTGACGCCGCGCTCTCGCATGAGGTTGATGTAGTCAATGAGCACGATGCCGTTCTTGGTGACGATGCCGATGAGCATCATGGCGCCCAAAGCTGCTACGACTGACAGGTTGACGTTGAAGATGAGGAGTGCCAAGACGACACCCGTGAATGCGAACGGAATAGCGAGCATGATGATGCCTGGCATCACGAAACTCTCAAACTCAGCCGCCATGACGAGGTAGACAAGCAGAAGCGACAGGATGATGAGCAGACCCAATGCGCCAAACGACTCCTGCTGATCCTCATATGAGCCGCCAATGTAGGTGGAGTACTCAGAGGGCACATCCATTGAGTCGATGACTTTCTGGCACTCGGTGGCTATGTCACCCATGGCGTAGCCCGAAGCAGGGGTCACAGAGACCTTGAGCATACGCTGCTTGCTCTTGCGCTCAATTGATGGCGGGTTGTAGCCCTCCACTATCTCACCCAACTCCTTCAGGCGGACTTTCTGACCATAGCCGTCGGTGATGAGCATGTTCTCTATGTCGGCAATCTTGGAGCGATATTTCTCCTCAAGGCGCACGATGATGTCATACTCCTCGCCCTCTTCCTTGAATTTGGAGTTTCGGTTGCCATAGACGTATGTGCGGATGAGTGCGCCGACACCCGAGGTGGTGAGCCCATGGCGAGCCAACTTTTCGCGATCCAAGTATACCTGAAGCTCGGTCTTGTCATCTCCGCGGCTGATGAGGATGTCCTCTGCGCCGGGGATGCTCTTGAGCCTGTCTTTCAACTCTGCTGCGAAGCGGCTCGTGCCGGGGAAGTCGTGACCGAAGATTTCAATGTCCACGGTGTTGCCCGTCGTTCCGTTCTGGCCCGTCGTGACCTCGTAGTCAAGAATCTCGGGGAAGGTGTTGATGATTGAGCGGATGGAGTCCGCCATGACGAAGACGGAGCGGTCGCGGTCTTTCATGTCGACGGTGCGAAGTCGCATGTTGAAGACGTTGTTGCCCGTGGTGCTCATCATTGATGAGAATGAAGCCTCCTCCTCAGAACCATAGGATGCCGAGATGATTGTCACCTCTGGAATCTTGACACGGATGGCGGAGTCGAGTTTCATGGCCATAGCCTTGGTCACCTCCACTCGTTGTCCCTGCTGCATCTTGGCGTAGACGTTGATGTTATTCTGGTCATTCTGGGGGAAGAACTCGGTGTGCAGGAACGGGGTGAGGAATATGGAGCCGACGAAGAGTGCGGTCATTGAGCATATTGTCACCGTCTTGTGGTTGAGAACCCAGCGGATGATGCGCTCGTAGCCGTTGTCCATCTTGTCAAGCCATTTCTGGCTCCAGCGGTAGAAACTGAATCGGGTGTCTTTGGCGTCCTCCTCCTTGTCGCGGAGTTTGAGGAACTTGGAGCAGAGCATTGGCGTGAGCGAGATGGCAGTCAAGGTCGATGTGCTGACGCAGATGCATATAATCCAGCCGAGTGGCTTGAAGAAGATACCCATGATGCCAGGGATCATGGTCAAGGGGAAGAACACCGCTATGGTAACGAGTGTCGTCACGATGACTGATGTCCACACCTCGTTGGTGCCATACTTGGCGGCCTCCTTGGGGCGTGAGCCGCGGTCCACATGCTTGGTGACGTTCTCCAAGACCACGATGGCGTCGTCAACCACCATGCCTATGGCTATGGAGAGCGACATGAGAGTGATGGTGTTCAGCGAGCCATCTGCCACAGCGAGGTAGATGAAGGCCACGATGAGCGAGATGGGTATGGTGAGCGCGATGACGAAGGTGGAGCGCCAACGGCCTAAGAAGACGAACACGACGATGACGACGAACAGGAGGGCGTAGAACAGTGTCTCCTTGAGGTTGTCAATGGCTTTGATGATGAAGTCCGAGTTGTCTGTGATCATCGTGAACTTGATGTCGCTCGGCAACTCTTTGGCGGCCTTCTCAATCTCGGCCCTCGCCTCGCTCGCCACGGCCACGGCGTTGGCGTCAGACTGCTTGGTGACGAGCAGAACGGCGCCGTTTTGGCGGTTGACCTGGGTCTCAAGTGTTATGTCCTTGAGTGTGTCACGCACGGTGGCTATGTCTGACAGCTTGATGGTGCGGTCGCCCACCGCGAGGGGGATGTTCTTAATCTCGTCACTCTGGTCGAACTCGCCCTCAATTCGAAGCGAGTAGTCCTCAATGCCCACTTTGACGTTGCCGGCCGAGACGTCTTTGTTCTCAGCGTATATGGCACTGCCAATCTGGTTGAGTGTCAGATTATAGGCGTCGAGTTTATTCGGGTCGAGGTCCACATATACCACGCGCTCGGCAATGCCCGACACGTAGGCCGAGGCCACACCGTCAACGCGGTTGAGGTTCATGATGACCTTGTCATCCAAAATCTTGTAGAGGCCCGAGTATGACTGCTCGGCTGTGACGGCGTAGACGAGGGTCGGCATCATGGAGGTGGATATGCGCATGATGGTCGGGCGGTCGATGTCGTCCGGCAGGTTGTTCATGGCCTTGTCCACTGCGTCGCGCACGTCGTTGCTGGCGTTGTCGAGGTTGATGCCCCACTCGAACTCGAGGGTGACCACGCCAAGGTTCTCATACGATGTCGAGGTCATCTCCTTGAGGTCATCCACCGAGTTGAGCTGGTCCTCCAGCTGCTTGGTGACGTTTTGCTCAATGTCTGTGGCGTTGGCTCCCGGATATGTGGCCATGACCGTGATGTACGGTGGGTCCATCTTCGGATACTGGTCGATTGGGAGCTTTATGTAGCTGTAGATGCCTATGACTATGACGGCCACGAAGACCATCAATGTCGAGATAGGCTTCTCTACCGCGGTTGAGAATATGCTCATCTTGACTAACCGTTAGTGTTTTTAGACTCCTTTTGATTAGTTCTTGACGATGTTCAGTTTGCGACCGTCTACGAGCTTAGCCTGACCCGTGCTCACAATGAGGTCACCGTCATGTATCTCGCCGTCAAGGGGTTCTATCTCCACCTTGTCGTCATATCGGTTGATAATCTTGACGGACAGGCGTTTTGCGCGTCCTTCCTTGGCAAGGAAGATGTAGCGGTCGTTTGAGCCCTGAACCTTGAGCACTGCGAGGCTCTGCACAAGCTTTGTCTCTGACTTGCCTGTGGCGAACGTGACGGTGCCGTACATACCCGGGCGAAGCTCCTCCTTGGCGTTGTCAAACAAGAGCTCGACGGAGAATGTGCGAGTCTTGGCGTCGATGCTCGGGTAGACTATGCTCACGTGGCCAGGGAACTCGCGGTCACCATAAACGTCGCTCTTGAGGCTGACACTCATGCCCTTTTTGACCTCGAGATAATATTTCTCTGAGATATTTACTATGGCCTTCATCGGGTTAATCTCCTCAATGGAGATGATTGAGGGTTTGCTTGCCCCGCCATAGGCGCCGCCCATGTAGAGCTCTCCCTCTTCCATATATTTGCCAGTCACGACGCCGTTGAAAGGTGCAACCAGTCGTGTGTTCTCTTTGAGCGTCTCAATGGCTTTCTTGGCAACCTCGTAGCTCGTCACAGCCTGGTCGTAGTTCTGCTGGCTGATGGAGCCGGTCTCCATGAGTTTGAGTGCGCGGTTGTACTCGGTCTCGATGTTCTTGAGCTGGAGCTCCTGCTGGGTGAGGGTGTTTGAGTCCATCTCGACGAGCACTTGGCCCTTGTGGATGCGGTCTCCCACCTCGACATTGATTTTCTTGATTCGTGTGCCCGACAGGGTGGGGGCGTAGAACACTTGCTCATTGGCCTCAAGGTTTGCGGTATACTCAATCTTGCGGTCAACAGTGATGGTCTTAATCGTGTCCACGCGTACGAGTGTGCTCTCCTCCTCTGTGGCCTGAGCCTCCTGTGGCCCGCCGCACGACGTCATGAGGGGCATGGCGGCTGCAGCCATGGCCAGACATGCAAAACTCTTTTTCATCGGTACTATGTCTTATTTATCTTGTGTTGTTTCTTAGAGTAAATTGTAGAGCTTGAGCAGCTTGGTCTGAGCCATGAGAAGGTCGAGTGCCGCGCTGGCGTAGGTGCTCTCTGCGCTGAGGTAGTTCGTGTTGGCCTGTGTGAGGTCGAGGCTCGACAGCGCACCTTGGTTATATTTGTTCCTGTAGTTCTCAAGCACGCGCCGGGCCACCTCAAGGTTCTCCTTTTGCAGGTCATAGGCGTCTTGAGCCGTTTGCAGGTCAAATGCGTATTGCTCTGCGTTCTGGGCGAGGTTGTCCTCCATCAGTGCAATGTTGGTCTCATTCTTGCGCACGTCAATCTGGGCCTGCTTGAGCTGTGAGTGGCGCTGGAAGCCGCTGAAGATGGGGATGGTGAGCGTCAGGTTGCCAACGTGGTCGAAGTTCATGAAGCCTCCCTTAAGCGCATTGGAGTACTGATAGCTGGCAGTCAAGGTGGGGATGTAGGCGAATTTGCGGATCTTGACGGTCTGCTCTGTGACCTCGCGGTTGATGAGAAGCTGCTGGTACTCGACGTTGTTGTTGATGTCTAACGTCGTGGTGTCAATCTGCGCCGAGGTGGCCGCGAGAAACTGGTCCAGTGTCTGGGCGGTCTTGATGGTCGTGCTTATGTCAACTCCCATTTGCAAAACGAGGAGCCTCTTGGTGCTTTCAAGGTTGCGTTGGAGCGAAAGGAGCGCATTCTTGAGTGTAGATAGGTTTATGTTTATCTGGTCGACATCGGTCTTCTCCACAGTGCCCGCCTCATAGCAGTGCTGCGTGTGGGCTGCGATGTCCTCCATGTCCTTCAGGTTGCCCTTGACGATGTCTATGTTGCGCTCGTAGGTGAGGACGGCATAATAGGTGTCGGCCACGTTCGCCTTGACATCCAGCTCGGTCTGGCGGACTGTCTGCTCTGTGAGCCTTTGGGCAATCTTTGCCACTTTAACCGAGGCGACTTGCTGCATTGAGAATGTCCATGAGGCTGTGGCGGCGAGCGTCAGCGAGTTCTCCATCTTGATGGGCATGCCGCCAAAGTCCATCTCCTTGCCGAAATAGGTGGTCCCTGCCAAGCTGGCGTTGACCTGTGGCAACCCTTGCGAGCGCGCCTCGCGTACTTTCTGGTAGTAAGTCTTGCGGTCGAGCGCGCTGTTCTTGAGCTGCTTGTTATACTGCAGTGCCTTGTCGATGGCTGTCTGCAGGTCCACCGTCATGGTGGATCCCTGTAGCTCTTGCGCTTGGCCTGCCATGCTCACTGCGAAGGCTATGGCCAAAGTGGCAATTCTCAAGTTCATGTTGTTTAAAATCTATCTTGTGTTTTCTTTTGTGTCCTTTTAAAGTGATGGTTCGACAGTGTCTAATTTAAGCATGCACTCGTCCAAAAGCTTTGCGCCTTTTTCCGTCGCCATACCCCGCAGGAAGATTGAGCTTAGTTGCTTGAGCACATATGTCCGGTCATACTCGTTCGCATATATGCAGTCGTTCAGGCTTTTCTTGTCTCCGCCCACCATGATGTGCGATATCAGTTTGCTATCCACGTCTTTGCGCAAGAGTCCGTCCTGCTTGCCTTGCTCTATGAGGCTTTCGGTGCGCTTGCGCAACTCCTCAAAGCTTTGCTCCACGGACGACTTTACTGCCGAGTAGTTGAACTTGTCCAAATCGATGAAAAACTGAGGGTTGATGTTCTGGGCAAAACTCAGGGCCTCATAAATAGACCTGACGATGACTTCGATGAATGATATTGAGCCATCCATCAACTCATACATCCAGCTGTTCCGCTGCTTGAGTATGCTCTCTATGCAAGCCACGAGCAGTGCGTCTTTGCTCTCATAGTGCTCGTAGAGGGTGCGCTTCGAGATGCCGACGCTCTTTGCCACGTCGTCCATAGACACGGCCTTTATTCCTTTGCTGAAGAATAAGTCCGTAGAGGCGTGCAATATCTTCTCGTTCAGTTCCATCAATCAGTTACAGGTTTTTAGTTTTTCTTTGCGCTAAATTATTCAGAAAACTCGAAAACGCAAAACCGTTTTCGAGTTTTTAGTTTTATTAGCAATTAATACGTAAAAAGACGGCTGCCAATCCATCTTTCTGATGTGACTGGCAGCCGCGCATGTCTTGTCTCGCCTTTCTTTGTCTAAAGGTTGAAGATTGGTTCCGCTCGTTAAAAAAGTGGCTCTTTTAGAGCCGCAAACCTATCTGGTATTTAACTCCGGCCCTGATAGCGAAGCTGTGATACAGGTCTCCAAAGTCGTAAGCGAGGTTCGTGTTGACGCTGAGTCCGTGGCGCAACATCAGGTTGAGGTCGAGCTTTGTGTACGCCTCATTCTTCGGTGTCGAGAAAAAGTAGTTGGGAATTTCGTCCCAGCTGATGTTTCTGTCGCCATATTTCTCGCTGATGTTGCCGTAGTTGCGAGTGAATGTTAGGCGGAGGCAATAGGTCAACATGCTTGGAATCAGGTCGCCAGCCAAGCCTGCGTTTATGGCTCGCACCTGTGTGTTCGGGAATGTTTCCGTCATTGACATGGTGCCATCTGGCGCATAGATTGCCACGGTTCTCTTGGTGTGCATGAGCGCGTTGCCCATAGACAGCCCGTAGCGTGTCCAACCCTGCTCGGCAAGCCAATTGCTCAGATATGTCGTTCGCCCACCGTAGGATTCCCCGTGGTCATATGTGTCGATGCAGAAACGCAGGAAGTTTTTCGAGTTGAGAATCTCACCAGTCATCTGCTCCCATGCCTTTACATCGGCCTCTATTAACTGGGTATTCTTTATGTTGTCGAAGTTGCTCTCGGTGTAGTCGCCTGGCCAAAAGAGTCTGCTGCTGCCGTTCCGCAGTGGGACGTATGGGTCGGGCAGCCCCTCGCCGCCTTGCCATGCGGTTTTTACCATCTCTACGGATATCTCGCGCAGGATGGTGCACTTCTTGAGGCGGATGGTCGCTCCGATTGTGTAATCTTTTGCGCCATGCCCACCCGACGTGTTTGGGAATAACTCTCTCGCTTTTGAGTCGGCGAACGGACGTTGGTAATATGCTTTACCGCTGAATGAGCCGAAGTCGAGGTCGAGGCCGCAATCCCACATTCCCTGATGTCCACCTGCGGCATTTGTGCACTCGGCTCGGAACCGGTCCCCAAATACGCTGGGGTCGCCATTTTTTGCCATGACTGAGTTCCAAAAGTCAATTGGGACTTTTGTGCCATCGGGCAAGCGTCCGCCCATAATGACGCTGTGGTTGAGTCCGACATAAGGCTTCACAACCCACTGGCCTATGCGACCATATGCGAACTTCTCGTGCAGCAGCATGTTGTCTGTATACTCCGCCACGCCCTCATCATCCATCATGCCGAGTGAGAACCCGGCGCGTATTTGGATAAGTTCGCTCAAATGTTTGGCGAATGAGAACGGCAGCCTGTCCAAAGGCAATGACCAGTAGTCTAATATGCCAACCCATCCGCGTGGTACGGGGCGCGCGTTATTGCTCATTATATATGAGCCGACAGACGTCACTGTGTTGCTCTCCACAGGGGTGTAGTTCTCCAAACCCATGCGGATGTCGAACATCCAGAGGTCGAAGTCGGCATACAGTTCGCTGAGCTGAGTCCGGTCCCCATCTGTCGAGGCCTGCGCTGTCACACCCGCGCGGAACGATATACTCGGGTTCTTGAATGTGTGCGCATAATCCGCATGTGCCTCAATGCCTCCCTCGCCTTGCTCATATTGGGTGTATCGCCCCCATTCGTTGCTATAGCTGAGCAATGGGCGCAATCTGCTGTTGGTCGCTACTGAGGCCCACGCTTGCGCCGACGCGTTAATAGAGTCGCGGCTTGCCTGAGCGGTCGCAGTTGTGGCTGCGGAGAGGATTGCGACAGCTGCCGCAAGAGCTTTTTTCATCTTATGGGTTAGTTTACTCTTAGTTGATCTCCTGCCATCCCGTCATCCCCTTTCCGAGGTCGTCGAGCTCGATGGCGACACCGATAACCTTTC
>CAVFBC010000002.1:48881-236867 GCA_963620575.1 Alistipes putredinis
ACGCAGAGAAGAGCGAAATCTGCGTGAACTTGGTGACGCCTGTTATGAAGACGAACCTTATTAGCTCATCGTCAGCCTTGAGTATGGTGAAAACTTCCCGGTACGTCGCCGCGCACTTCTCATGCTCTGGCGTTCCCCACGAGTGTTGGAGGGGAAAGTCGTACTCGTCAATCAGTACGGCTACTTTTTGCCCGGTTGCGTTATTGGCTGCGATTATGATATTATCAAGTCTGGTTTGGAAAGTGGTTTCGGGTGCGATGTTCACACCATACATTTTCTCGTATATGCCAAAAGCCTGATTTAGATATGAGTTTAGCTTTTCCGAAGACTCTCCGGCGCGGCTCATGTCCAATCGAATAACGGGTCTAACCTTCCACTCCTTTTCCAACTCCATTATTTTCAATCCCTCGAATAGTTCCCTGCGCCCCTCAAAATAGGACTGGAGTGTGGTGACGAGCAATGTCTTGCCAAAACGACGCGGACGACTGAGGTAGTTGTATTTATTCCCCCTGTTTACAAGATTCCATACCAAATCAGTCTTGTCTACATACACGTACCCCTCTTCCCTGATTACAGAGAAGGTCTGAATGCCAACCGGCAGTCTTCTGAAATTTGTCGTCTGCATAGTCGTCCAATTTTTGCACAGAAAGCCAAATCATCACAAAAATAGCGATTTTTGTCTTGTTCACCTTTCGCTCCGCCGCCGCTTGCTCCCCGTTTCGGCGGAATTGCTTAAATTTGGCAGTCTTTTGCAGTCTTGCTCATTCTGCCGTGGCGACATGGAGGTGAGGGGCTGGCGAATAAACTTATCTTATGCCGATATCCGTAGTAATAAACACTTACAATGCTGAGTTGCGACTGAGGCGAGTTCTCGAATCCGTCAGCTCTTTTGACGAGATTGTCATTTGTGACATGGAAAGCACGGATTCTACGCTTGATATCGCGCATGAGTTTGGATGCAAGGTCGTGACTTTTCCAAAGAATGGTCTGACTTTTTGTGAGCCGGCTCGCAATTTCGCAATCCAGTCGGCAAGTTGTGACTGGGTGCTGGTGGTTGATGCGGATGAAGTCGTCACTCCTGAGCTGCGGACATATCTATATGCGCAGACACAGAGGTCTGATTGCCCAGCCGGCATCTACATTCCTCGCAAAAATCACATGTTTGGACTTTTTGTCAAGTCCTCCTACCCCGACTATCAGTTGCGCTTCTTACGTCGCGAGGGCACTGTGTGGCCCCCACTGATCCATGCGACTCCAATTGTCCAAGGCACAACGGAGCGCATCCCCAAGAGCCGTACCGAGTTGGCTTTCATCCATCTTGCCGATGACCCCGAGAACAAATACGTCTCCAAACTGAATAATTACTCAGACAATGAGGTGGATAGGCGCAAGGATGAAAAGGTAGGGATGCTTAAGCTCATTTTCTCGCCCTTTTTCCGATTCTTCAAGTCTTACGTGATAAAGGGGGGCTTCCGGCTCGGCAAGTTCGGCTTCATCATGTCGTGCAATGACGCGTTCTACAAATTCCTCGTCCTTGCCAAGATGGTTGAGCGTGACGAGAAAAGGATTAAGTATGACGATCGCGGTGGCTGTGTCTAAGCACTTTTAGCTCTGTAGTCGCGCTTGTCTTCTTTCACATAGAATTTTTAATTTGGAACTTGCCCACCATCCGTTTAGTCCGGGATGCGAAAATGGTGGGCTGGTATTTCCCAAACAGAAACACATAATATGATTCCCAAGGTTATTCACTATTGCTGGTTCAGTGGCGACCCATACCCTCGCAAGATAAAAAAGTGCATTGCGTCGTGGAAACGCCATTTGCCCGATTAT
This sequence comes from Alistipes putredinis, assembly GCA_963620575.1. Classification (GTDB taxonomy): domain Bacteria; phylum Bacteroidota; class Bacteroidia; order Bacteroidales; family Marinilabiliaceae; genus W3P20-009. The sequence goes on from CAVFBC010000002.1 coordinate 50,712, forward strand.
AAGTTCCGTCTGTGGACAGCCAAGGATCTTGAGAATATCGATTTGCCGGCCTATGCGCAAGAGGCTCTCGCTCATAGGAAATGGGCATTCGTGGCCGACTATGTCCGCATGTATGCACTCCTGACGGAGGGTGGCGTCTATCTTGACTCGGACGTGCTGGTCCTTAAACCCCTTGACTTTTTCTTGAACCATAATTTCTTCTCGGCCATTGAGTTCCATCAAATCCAGGCCGACAGGGATGGCGCATGGGACATGATTGATGCTGACGGGCGGCGCATTAAGCCCGGGTTTGTCTCGGGCATTATGATTCAGGCCGCAGTGATGGGGGCTGAGAAAGGCTGCCCATTCGCACGTGAGGTCCTCGATTGGTACGCCGACCAGTCTTTTGTCGGCTCCGATGGCAACCCGAAAATGAACGTGGTCTCACCGGAGATTTACGCCTATGTGGCGGAGAAAAGAGGCTTCCTCTACAAGGACGAGGACCAGGAGCTTGACGGCGGTGTGCACATATACCCATCTTCCCACATCGCTGGCAATCGCCATGAGGTGACGCCCCATACCTATGCGATACACTATTGCGCGCACAGTTGGCATATGTCGCCATCAGAGAAAATAAAAAATTTCTTCAAGAAGATTGTCAAGCACTTTAAAGGCTGAACTGCGTGTTGGCCGACAGAGGACGAGATTATTTTCTTGACTTATCATAGAACACTATCTTTTACTTTTAACGTGGCAAGTAGTGACTTGAAAAACGGGCAGCCTGCCGACCTTCCGGCAGGTGTTAGCCGAGATGGCCGTAACCTTGGCCATCTCAATATTTTGGAGCGAATCGGCCGCAAGTGTGTACGTGCGGTCTCGCATCTTCCACTCCGTGTACTATATGTGTTCGCTGATGTGGTCTACTTCATCCTCTATTGGGTGCTGAGCTACCGCATCAAAGTTGTGAGGGAGAACATATCGACCATTTTCCCGCACAAGACGGACAAGGAGAAGAAGAGAATAGAACGTCAGTTCTACCACCACCTCAGTGACTATTTTTTCGAGACCATCAAGGCTCTGACCATCTCGGATGAAGAGTTGCGACGTCGAATGGTCATCCGCAACCCCGAACTTGCCGAGCAGGTTATGAAGCAGGGCAAGAGCGTCTTTCTCTATGCCGCCCATCTCGGCAACTGGGAGTGGTTCACTGTTTTTCCTCTTGTATTATCCAAGGAGTTTGAAATCAGGACTTTCTATCAGCCTCAGGCAAACAACTTAGCCAATTACGTTAGCACCGAGGTCCGCACACGCCGAGGCATCACAGCCATCGAGAGTCAGCGCGGTTTCAGGTATACAGCTCAATGCGTCCGCAGCGGCAAGGTGGGTTTCACGCTTATCATTGGTGACCAATGTCCCCACCATGGTGCGCAAAAGATGTGGCTGCCTTTCTGCGGCAAGGATACCCCATTCCTCGTCGGCCCTGAGCACATTGCGCGCAAATTGGACATAGCGCTCTTCTACCCGTCGTTTGTGGCATACCGCCGCGGATATTACGAGGTTGAACTCAAACTGATATCAGACTCGCCGGCCTCGCTGCCCGAAAAGGAGTGCACGGCACGTTTCTCCTCATTCATTGAGGATGACCTGCAAAGGTTTCCGCAGCTCTGGCTGCTCAGTCACCGCCGATGGAAACTGAAGCATGAGGATTTCCCGAACGAGAAATAGAGAACCCATTACAAGAGCAAGGTGTCAATCCATAGCAAGATAATAGGTTTCGACGGTAAGCGCGCCGCTCAAAACAGAACAGGTCTCGGCAACTACAGCCGCTTTGTCATCAGTGGCTTAGCTCGCTATGCCGACGCCTCGGCTCTCCTTGTCTACGCCCCCTCGCCCAAGAGGATTAACTGTCTCGACGGGGTCGATAAAGAGAAAGGTGTAAAGATGGTTTATCCGGATAGCCTACTGTCTCGCGCCGCCAAATCACTATGGCGCGTGATGGGTGTCACAGGCCGACTGTCGTCTGATGGAGTAAGCCTTTTCCATGGTCTCAGCAATGAGCTGCCTCTTAACATCCGTCAGGCAAGGGGAGTGCGAAGCATAGTGACCATTCATGACCTTATTTTTCTCCGACACCCGGAGTGCTATGGACGGATTGACCGTGCCATATACGATTTCAAGTTCCGCCGAGCCTGCCGAAACGCGGACCGCGTCATCGCTGTCAGTGAGTGCACTAAGCGCGATGTGGTCAATTTCTATGGCGTCTCGCCCGACAAGGTTGATGTGGTCTACCAAGGCTGCGATGAGCAGTTCTGGCACGAGGCGGCAGAGGCTGACAAGGTTTCAGCACGCCGCAAATACAACCTGCCTGCGCATTACATTCTTTACGTGGGAAGCATCGAGAGACGCAAAAACCTCATGTTGCTCGCAAAGGCCTTGTTGCGCCTGCCTGCTGACACACAGGTGGTGGCGCTGGGCAAACGTACTCCTTATGCCGACGAGGTTGCCCGTTTTTGCGCTGATAATGGTCTCGAGGGTCGCTTTCGCATGATTAGCGGTGTGCCATTTGGTCTCTTCCCTGCCATATATCAGATGGCGGACATGATGGTCTACCCATCACGCTTTGAGGGATTTGGCATACCATTGCTCGAAGCCATTGTGAGTGGCATCCCCGCCATAGGTTGCATAGGCTCATGCCTTGAGGAGGCTGGAGGCCCGTCCTCGCTCTACGTCTCTCCTGATGATGATGCGGCTCTTGCTGAAGCCATAAGGCGTGTGTCGTCAGAGCCTGGGCTGAGCTCACGGATGATTGAGGAGGGACGAGCCTATGCGCAAAATTTCCGTCAGGACAGGTTGACGTCCGAACTGGTCAAGGTCTATGAGGATGTGTTGTCTACCCAACTAAATAAAGAGTCTAAATGAATAGGAGAGATTGGCCCTCCGTGTCCCTTGTTATTGCTACATACAATTGGGAGACGGCATTGGAATTTTGCGTGAGAAGCGCTTTTCGTCAAATTGTTTTGCCAACGGAGATTATAATAGCTGATGACGGCAGCGGTGATAAGACTCGACAGCTGATAGACAAACTTAAGGAAGAGTCGCCAGTCCCACTCCATCATGTCTGGCATCCCGATGAGGGTTTTAGGCTAAGCTCTATCAGAAATAAGGCGTTTGCCAAATCTTCTTGCGACTATATTATTCAAATTGATGGGGATATTCTCCTCTCTCGCCACTTCATCCAAGACCATTTGATGATGTGTGAGCCTGGCCATTTTGTGTGCGGAAGTCGTGTGAGGCTGGTTGACGATGAGACAAAGCGGCTGTTCCTCTGTGATTCGTCACAAGCAAAGGCTAAATTCTTTGTTGAGAGGGATTTCCTCAATTCATTGCGAATCCCGTTGCTGAGCAGATTGCTCGCAAAGCGTTATGGTCGTGAGATAACTCACCTTAGGGGGTGCAACATGGCGTTTTGGAGGTCTGATTTAATCAAAGTCAATGGTTACAATGAGGATTTGTCAGGCTGGGGGCATGAGGATGGTGAGATAGCTTTGCGTCTGCATTTCGCTGGCGTGCAAAAGAAGTTCTTGAAATTCGGTGGTGTCTGCTACCATTTGTATCACCACGAGAATTCTAAGAGTAATGAGCAGGCGCATCACGACTCCATCGCTAAGGTCATAAAAGAGCAGTCTGTTTGGTGTCTTAATGGTTTAGGTAAGCACCTTAAGGCATAAAAACTCAGAGGGTGCTTGCAGATGGCAAGCGCCCTCTGGACGTGTCATGTCTTTGCCGGTTACGCTGTTTTCTATGGTGATTCCGATAAGCTAAACCTCTCGGTGATCATCAGTTTTTATTGTCACCTCTTATTGAAGTCTAATACTTTCTTGTGGGTGAGAATAAGCAAACGGGCAGAAACCTGTTAAGTAGTTTGCAAAATTGGGAGTAGTGATAAGGCAGTTTAGTGTTGCTGTGTGTCACTTCTTCAAGTCGTTGAGACAGCGACTGTTTGAGAGGCTCGTCCTGTATGTGCTTAATGTGGCGTTGGAGGACGCCCTCCATTAAGTATGTAGAATGGCAGAGGCCAAGCTTGAATATGTGCATGCCGACGAGCGCCTTGAAGATCGAAATGGCTTCGCACACATTTACTCCGGCTGACGCGCTACCAGCGTGGCGTCGGAAGTAGTTGAGGCGCTCTTTGATGATGATAACGCCTCCCTTCTGCGCAAGCAAAATCCAAAAGAGCCAATCCCCTGTGGACTTGAAATATTTGACATCTTGGGGGAACTCGCCTACTGCTGATTTCCGAAATACAATGCCAGATGCGTTATATAGGAAGTTGCTGTATCTTAGGAATTTTCTGGTGTATGTGCTTCCTTTGAATGACAGGAGCTTGCCATCATAATTGTCAAACCTGTCCCATGTTGCCTTTATCTTATTGTTGTTACTGTCAATTAGTTGCGAGCCAGTTTGGCACAATACAGTATCCTTGTTCCCATCGAGTACGCCGACGCACTTCTCTAAGAATGTGGGCTCGGCCCAATCATCTGCCTCCGCAATCCATATATAGTCACCCTTGGCCAAGTTGATGCCCTTCTCCCACTGGAAGAACACGCCTCCGCTGTTCTTCTCGTTGACAACTATGTGCGACACGTGGGGATTCTCCGAGTACGTGCTCAGCACACTTACGCTGTCGTCTGTGCTTTTGTCGTCGAGCAGGATGAGCTCAAAGTCTTGGTATGTCTGGCAAAGAATAGAATCAATGCGTTGCCTGAGATACCGGGAGTAGTTATAGTTTGGTACGATTACGCTTACGTGCGGCATATTTTTTTGATTAGTGTGTCGGCAAATTTATCCCATTTGTCGCAAAGATTGTTCCATGCGGCCTTTTTGTGGCTTATATATTAGTAATTTAGACCCAAAATCATTAACGTGCTGTGCGCATGGTTTCTGAATAAACACGTCTCGATGCCTCCATCACGGAGACGATGCCACAGTGATATTATTTTTTGCTTTTTGACATAGTATAGTTGCGCTTGTGTTCAAGGGTGGCGACTCCAGAGCCACCCTAAGCGCAGCCACGGCGTGTCGACATGGCGCCTCACTCTCCTGCAACTTCCTTCCACCCCGTCATCCCTTTCCCGTAATCATCCAGTTCAATGGCGATGCCAATAACTTTGCTCCCTGTCCCACGGAAAGGCTCAAGGTAATGATTGTCCCTTATCTGGTCGGCGGCTGCTTTCAAACCTCCATTCTTCTGCAGCTTGAGCTCTATCACGTAGGTGAAGTTTGACGATTTTGCCACTAAGTCAATCCGTCCCGTGGCGAGCATACGCTCAACCTCGACATTAAGCCCTATGGCGTTGAGGATGGTGCTGATGATGAGGCGGTAACGCTCCTCCATGTCCATGCTTTCCAACTTCTTGTTGCTGTATGGCACGTCGGATATCAAGGCTTTTAGAGCGTCCATCGCCTCGGGTAGGATGCCGTCCATGAGGTCCATCTTCAGGACGCCTTGCGCATTCTGTGTGTTGTTCTCGACTCGCATCGCCAAGATGGGAAGGACTGTCTCGTAGAGGGTCTGACGAACCTCGGCGTTTGGAAAGCCAAGCGTGTAGACCCCGTTTCTGAAATTCTTAATTGTCAGGTAGCCTGATTGGTACAAGAAAATTTCTGGACCTCCATTGCCGATGTCTGAGTTCTCAAAGATGCTGGCGTCCACTCGGCATCCGTCAAATTCCCGCAGGCGTACTTCCGCATCTTTGACAAACTTTGTAATCAAGGTGCTTGAGCCTGATGAAGCCCAGTAGTGTCCAAGTCTCTTTTTGAAAAGTGCGTTTATGAGGCTGAACGGATTGTATATGTCCGCAGTCATATCCGGACTGAAATGGTAGCCATCATATAGATTTTTCAACTTTGCTATGACGACTTCCCTGTCCATGGAGTTTCTCTTTGCCATCTCTTCAATCTCTGGCATCAGATAATTCCGCATCTCTTTTTCCGATATGCCGCAAATACTTTCAACTTCAGCGTCGAGACTGATGTTCGCCAAGTTGTTGAGTGCCGAGAAAAGGGAGATCTGCGTGAATTTGGTTACTCCTGTTATAAAGACGAAGCGAATGTGCTCATCGTCGGCTTTGAGGATGGTGAAGACCTCGCGGTATGTCGCCGCACACCTGTCATGCTCGGGTGTGCCCCATGAATGTTGGAGTGGGAAGTCATACTCGTCAATAAGCACGGCGACTTTCAGCCCCGATGCCTCGTGCGCTGTGGATATGATGTTGTGCAGCCTGGTCTGGAAAGTGTCTCCCTCGGCCACGTGTGCGCCGAATTTCTTCTCGTATTCCCCGAATGCCTGATTCAAATATGATTTTAGCGTGGCGAGTGACTCGCCCGCCTTACTCATGTCGAGGCGGATGACTGGCCTTGCCGTCCATTCCGTCTCCAGCCCCATTATCTTAAGTCCCTCAAAAAGCTCTTTGCGCCCCTCGAAATAGGCTTGCAGTGTGGTGACAAGCAGCGATTTTCCAAATCGGCGCGGACGGCTGAGATAGTTGTATTTGGAACCATGGTTAACGAGATTCCAAACTATGTCAGTCTTATCCACGTAGACGTACCTTTCCTCCCTGATTTCGGAGAATGTCTGAATGCCAACAGGCAGTTTCCGTGATATTGTTGTTTGCATAGCCCGATTTTTTCCAATTTGTCCGTTCCTCACAAAGATAATGCTTTTGTCCGATTGGAGCAGTGGCGACGCTCAGACCCTTTTCTTGTCTGAAATTTACTTGTTTGCGCGGAAATTCTGAGTAGTCTTAGCTTTTAGGCATTATCGGCTCATCCTCTCCTTATTCCCCAGAAACTTCCTGCCACCCAGTCATCCCTTTCCCGAGGTCATCCAGTTCAATGGCGATGCCAATGACTTTGCTCCCCGTCCCCCGGAATGGCTCAAGGTACTGGTTGTCCCTTATCTGGTCGGCGGCTGCTTTCAAACCACCGTTCTTCTGCAACTTGAGCTCTATCACGTAGGTGAAATTGGACGATTTGGCCACTAAGTCGATACGTCCAGTGGCGAGCATGCGCTCCACCTCGACATTAAGCCCTATGGCATTGAGGATGGTGCTGATGATGAGTCGGTAACGCTCCTCCATGTCCATGCTTTCCAACTTCTTGTTGCTGTATGGCACGTCTGATATCAGGGCTTTCAGCGCATCCATCGCCTCGGGTAGGATGCCGTCCATGAGGTCCGTCTTCAGGACGCCTTGCGCATTCTGCGTGTTGTTCTCGACTCGCATCGCCAAGATGGGGAGTACGGTCTCGTAGAGGGTCTGACGAACCTCCGCGTTAGGGAAGCCCAGCGTGTAGACCCCATTTCTGTATCCTTTGATTGTCAGGTAGCCGGATTGATAAAGGAAAAGCTCTGAGCCTCCACTGGTGATGTCAGAGTTCTCGAAGACGCTGGCGTCTACCCGGCATCCGTCAAATTCCCTTAGGCGTACTTCCGCATCTTTGACAAACTTCGTTATCAGCGTGTTTGAGCCTGACGAGGCCCAGTAGTTCCTCAGGTCTCGGCTGCGGAATGCCTGTATTAGGCAAAATGGGTTGTATATGTCTGTCCTGCACTTCTTTGAGAAGTGGTAGCCATCATAATGGTCTTTCAGATTTTTTATGGTCTCCTCTTCCGTCCATTCATTTTCCTCGGCCATCGCCTCTATCTCTGGCTGGAAGTTCTCCTCAAGCTCTTGTTGTGATATGCCGCAAATGCATTCAACTTCAGCGTCGAGGCTGATGTTCACCATGTTGTTGAGTGCCGAGAATAGTGAAATCTGCGTGAATTTGGTTACTCCTGTTATAAAGACGAAGCGAATGTGCTCATCGTCGGCTTTGAGGATGGTGAAGACCTCGCGGTATGTCGCCGCACACCTGTCATGCTCGGGTGTGCCCCATGAATGTTGGAGTGGGAAGTCATACTCGTCAATAAGCACGGCGACTTTCAGCCCCGATGCCTCGTGCGCTGTGGATATGATGTTGTGCAGCCTGGTCTGGAATGTGTCTCCCTCGGCTATGTGCGCGCCGAATTTCTTCTCGTATTCTCCGAAAGCCTGGTTCAAGTATGATTTCAGCGAGGCAAGCGTCTCGCCCGCCTTGCTCATGTCGAGGCGGATAACTGGCCTTGCAATCCATTCCGTCTCCAACCCCATTATCTTAAGTCCCTCGAAGAGCTCTTTGCGCCCCTCGAAATAGGCTTGCAGTGTGGTGACAAGCAGCGATTTGCCAAATCGGCGCGGACGGCTGAGATAGTTATATTGGTTTGCTTCGTTGGCAAGCTTCCAAACTAAATCCGTCTTATCTACATAGATATAGCCTTCCTCTCTAATTTTAGAGAATGTCTGAATGCCAACAGGCAGTTTCCGTGATATTGTTGTTTGCATAGCCCGATTTTTTCCAATTTGTCCGCTCCTCACAAAGATAATGCTTTTGTCCGGTTGGTACAGCAGCGGTGCTCAGACCCTTTCTGTGTCTGGTGTGGGAATTATGACTGACGAAGCCTATTCTACAGTTCCGTGCGCTACTCTTTTGATTTATGTGTCGATAAATTTATCTTGTTTGTCGCAAAGATTGCTACATGTTGCGCTTTGGTGATTGATATATTAGTAATTTCGACCCTAAATTGTTTACAGCAGCCGCGGAGGTTGAGCCCGTCAACCCTCTGTTCGACTCATACACTACCTGATAACCATAGACAAAGCAGTTGACGACAGCAGTAATTATTTCGACATACAATAACCCGGCGTGGCTCGAGAAGACGCTTTGGGGCTACACCCGGCAAACGGTCCCGGCGGATGAAATTATCATAGCCGACGACGGATCTGACTCAGAGACAAGGCGCGTGGTCGATTCTTTCCGCCCACTCTTGCCAATTCGCCACCTTTGGCATCCCGACCATGGGTTTCGCAAACCCGTCATCCTCAACATGGCTCTGTGTGCGGCCACAGCCGATTACCTCATCTTCACGGATCAGGATTGCATCCCGCGCTGTGATTTCATTGAGGCTCACAAGGCGGCGGCAAAGCCAGGTCACTTTGTCTCCGCCGGCTATTTCCGTCTCTCTCCCTTTGTGAGCAAAGCCTTGGCGCAGGCTGACGTGGAGACGGGTGACGCTTTCAATCCCAAGTGGCTGCGTAAGGCTGGGCAACCGTTGTCGCTCAAGATGACTAAGCTCTCTAACAGCCCACTATTCGCACTCGTCTTGGACCACTTGACCACGGCTCGGGCTTCGTTCAACGGCTGTAACTCTTCTTGCTGGCGCGCTGACGCGTTGGCTGTCAATGGTTTTGATGAACGTATGACCTATGGCGGCCTTGATCGCGAGTTCGGTGAGCGACTTGTCAATTTTGGCATACGCCCCATCCAGATGCGCCACGCAATCGCCGCCCTCCATCTTGACCACTCCCGCCCCTATCGGACCTCCGAGGGCATTATGGCCAATAATGCCATTCGTGCCTCTGTGCGCAAAGGACATCTCCACTGGACCGACTTCGGTATTGAGAAGAAATCGGACAACCTCCAACTTTAATTCTCCTCCCGAATCGTCATGCACATCCTCATTATAGCACATAAAGCCATACTCCCGGCCCAAGGCTACGGCGGACTACACCGAATGGTCTGGGGGCTTGGCCGAGCGCTTGTCTCACTTGGCCACCGAGTCTCTTTCCTTTGTGCGGCAGGCTCTGTGTGCCCTTTTGCTCAAGTCTTGTATTTTGACCCCAGCAAAAGCTTAGAGGAACAGATTCCCGAGGATGTCGATGTTGTGCATTTCAATTCGGCTCCGCCAGCCAATTTCCCGCATCCGTATGTTGAGACCATTCATGGCAATTTCAATAAGTCATTTAGCCACAACGCCATATTCGTCTCTCAAGACCATGCAGCACGCCATGGCGGCTCCCACTTTGTCTACAACGGCATAGACTGGGATGACTCCGAGTACGCCAATCCTAATCTCGCCTCGCGAAATCACTGCCGCTATCATTTCCTTGCCAAGGCCGATTGGAAAGTCAAGAACCTCGACGGCGCCATACGAGTGGCGAAGGCCTTGCCCGATGGTTGCAAGATGGATGTGCTGGGCGGACGACGTTTCAGTTGGCACATGGGGCTGCGTCTCACTTTTTCGACTAAGGTCTCTTTCCATGGCATGGTGGCTGGCAATCGTAAGGCTGAGTTGCTGCGGCAGTCATCTGGGCTTGTGTTCCCCGTCGTGTGGCACGAGCCTTTCGGTTTGGCTGTGATTGAGAGTCTCTATATGGGTTGCCCTGTCTTCTGCACGCCCTATGGCGCAATGCCTGAGATCGTAACGCCCGAGGTCGGTGTGATGTCTGAGTCCGTGTCGCAAATGGCCTATGACATAGCTCACGCTGATTTCAACCCGCGCATTTGCCACGAATATGCCAAGGAAAGGTTCTCGGCTCTTCAGATGGCAAAAGGTTATGTGACTAAATATGAGATGGTGCTTAACGGCCATGTCCTAAACCCCGTCCTTCCTTCCGTCAATCAGTCAGCTGGACGAGTAATATCGTGGTCCAATGACTAAGGCGGTTAACGTTCTGATTATTACAGGGCAGACTCCGCTCACGCCTCGCCAACTTCCCGGAGGCAAGCCGATGCTCCAATCTGGTGAGCGGTCGTACCATTTCTTTTTCAACTCGATGCCCGTCGACGCGCGCCCCGATGTGGTGGTCGTGCGTAACCGTTACATTAAGCAGCCGACACATTTTGACGTAGCTCCTTCCAACACGTTGCTCATGCTTAGCGAGCCTTCGTCGGTCTGCTGTTTCCCCAGTGACTATGTGAGGCAGTTTGGACGTGTGCATTCGTGCCAAACGGGAATAAAGGGTGACAATGTGTCCTATGGACCGGCTGCTTTGCCTTGGTTCGTCGGGTATGTCCGCCCGCAAGGTCAGCAGACGGAGTTCAGCCTCACATATGACGACGTTTCAGCCTCGCCACTCCCGACTAAGACGAAGTCCATCTCTCTCATCACGTCCGATAAGTCTTTCACCCGCGGACATGTGGACCGTCTGCGCTTTGTCCGCAAGATTAAGCAAGTCTATGGAGACTCTGTCGATGTTTTTGGTCGAGGCTTCAAAAGTGTAGGGGATAAATGGGAAGCTATCGCCCCTTATAAATACACCATCGTCATTGAGAATTGCCAAGCCCCACACTATTGGACGGAGAAACTATCTGACGCCATGCTTGCCGGATGCCACATTGTCTACTATGGGGCGACTGACGTGTCTGACTATTTTCCATCGGCTCCCATAACGCCAATTGACATAAACGATTTTGTCTCTGCCCGTCAGATGATTGACGCCTTGCTGGCGGAAGACCCATATGCTCGTGAGATTGATGCCTTGCTCACCGCCCGAAGCCTTGTGCTTGACACGTATAACATTTTTCGTCTCATAGCCAATCATGCGGACCTTATGGATGTCGAAGCCCCGCGTGGCAATGGTGTGACACTCCGCCCCGCTGGCACGGATTTCAGAAATGTGTATAACCACCTTGTCGGGTGGCCACTCTGCCGCCTATCCCATAGATTGTGGGGGTGAAATGGTCTAAATGGAGACTCTGCGCATTTAAGAGTGTCCCTCGGGGATGGCCTTTGGGTCTAATTCACTATATTTGCCATCATTTGAGCGTGCCGACTTGGCGCTTGCCGAGGACTCTCACGCCCCCCTAACCTGACACACTAAGTATCGTTTAATGAAGAAAGCACTACTTTCGGTGGCCGCGCTGCTCAGCGTCGCCACTTCAGCCCTTGCCGATGAGGGCATGTGGATTCTCAGTCTGCTGAGCAAACATAACATCGACGTGATGAAGCAAGAGGGCTGCAGACTGTCGCCCGAGCAAATCTATAGTGTCAACCACGGCTCCATCAAGGATGCCGTCATCATTTTCGGTGGCGGTTGCACAGGCGAGATTGTCTCTGACAATGGCCTTATTTTCACCAACCACCACTGCGGCTACTCTTCTATCCAGCAGCTCTCGTCGGTCGAGCATAACTATCTCCGCGACGGTTTCTGGTCTGGCGCTTTCAATGAGGATCTGCCAGTCCCGGGCCTTGAGGTGCGTTTCCTCTCCTCTTTTGAGGATGTGACGTCGCTTGTCATGGATGGTGTCACAGAAAAGCTCACACCCGAAGCCCGTGTCAATCTCATCAAGGCGCACTGCAAGGAGATTGAGACTAAGGAGAAAGGCGACGAGTTCTGCGATGTCTCTGTCGAAAGCTTTTTTGACGGCAACCAGTATTTCCTTGTTAAGTATAAGGTCTATAAGGACGTGCGCCTCGTAGGCACCCCGCCCGAGTGCATCGGCAAGTTCGGTCATGACACTGACAACTGGCAGTGGCCGCGTCACACCGGCGACTTCTCCATCTTTCGTGTCTATGCCGGCGCTGACAACGCTCCAGCCAACTTCTCCGAGTCCAATAAGCCCTACAAGCCAACCCATTTTCTCCCGGTCTCTGTCAAAGGCATGAAGACTGGCGACTATGCCATGACCATCGGCTACCCTGGGTCCACCGACCGCTACGCCACCTCGTGGGATGTCAAGACGCGCCGCGACATTGAGAACGCCGCACGCATTGAGCCGCGTGACATCAAGCAGAAGATATGGCTTGAAGATATGCTTGCCGATCAGGCCATCTACATCAAGTACGCCAGCAAATACTCCCGCTCCACCAACTATTACAAGAATAGCATTGGCATGAACAGGGGCATTAACAATCTCAATGTCATCCAGCGCAAAGAGGCAGAGGAGAAGGCTTATCAGGCTTGGGCCAAGAAGAATGGCACTGACGAGCAGAAGTCTGTGCTAAAGAAACTTAAGAAACTCGACAAGGCTCTTCAGCCCTACGTCAAGGGCACCTATTATTGGAGTGAGTGCCTCTACCGCGGACCCGAAATCTTCAGTTTCGCAAGCCGCGTCTCTAAATTAGCTGGCGATAAGAAGTCGGAAGAGCTGGCCTCTTATGTCCGCAATTTCTATAAGGACTATAGCGTCAAGACCGACCGCCGCGCCACAGCCGCGCTCTTAGCCTACTACGCAAGCCACATCGACTCCAAGTTCCACCCGGCTTTCTTCAAGGAGGTGGCGAATGAGGCTGCTTTCACGCCTTTCATCGACAAACTTTTTGACGAGAGCATCATGGCCGACTCGGCACGCCTCATCAAAGCAGCCACTGACAAGGACTTCGACTCCATCACTTCAGACAAGGCTGTAGCCTACGCCAAGCAGATTGTTGACATCTATTTCCATAAGATAAATGATGAGTCATCCGCGCTGCGCGACCAAAAGGCTGATGCCGAGCGTGTATACATGGCCGCTCGTATGAAGATGGCCTCTGACCGCTCTTTCTACTCTGACGCCAATTTCACAATGCGACTCAGCTATGGCCAAGTGGGCGGCTACTCTACTGCTGACACCACCTACGGCTATTTCACTGACCTCGACGGCGTCATGGCCAAGGAAGACCCCAATAACTGGGAGTTCGTTGTTGACCCCAAACTCAAGGCTCTCTATAACGCTAAGGACTTTGGCCCATATGCGGATAAGGATGGCAAGATGCACGTCTGCTTCATCACGAATAATGACATCACTGGTGGCAACTCCGGCAGCCCTGTCATTAATGGCGACGGTGAGCTCATCGGCTTGGCTTTCGACGGCAACTGGGAGGCCATGAGCGGTGACATCATCTTTGAGCCGGCCGTCCAAAGGTGCATTTGCGTCGACATTCGCTACGTACTCTTCATCATCGACAAGGTGGGCGGTGCGCATAACCTCATCAACGAGTTGGTCGTAAAAGATTAACGGTTAACTCGCATTTCTTAACTCTTAATTCATCTCAAGATGCCCTCTTTTACAGCGCATTCCGCACAAGACATGGAGGTCATTGCCCCCGAAATCCTCAAGGCGATAGGCGATAGCCGGGTGGTGGCCATGGATGCCCCCATGGGTGCTGGCAAGACGACCCTCGTCAAGGCTATTTGCAAGACGCTTGGCACTCCAAGTGTTGTCAATAGCCCAACTTTCGCCATCATCAATGACTATGAGTTGCCAGATGGCAAGGCGGTCTACCATTTCGACCTATACAGGCTCAAGAACATCGAGGAGGCTTTCAACATGGGGTTCGATGAATATTTCTACTCGGGTAACTATTGTTTCGTGGAGTGGCCGGCCATTGCCGAGGATATTCTGCCCGATGACACTAAGATCCTGAAGATTGTGGTCAACCCCGACGGGTCGCGCACTGTGACCGTCAGCTAATACCCGCATCCTTATGGAGCAACAACTCACCCCCTGCGCTGAGAGGCTCGTGGTTCCCACGGTGCGACGCGTCTTGACAATCGGCATCCCTGCCGAGGACGCGGCCGAGGAGACTCGCGTGCCGCTCACTCCGCAGGGGGTTGAGATTCTTGTGGCCCAGGGCCATAAGGTTCTCTTTCAGCGCGGGGCGGGCATCTCGGCCCGTTTTGCCGATGAGCGTTATGCCATGGCTGGCGCGGATGTGGTGGCTGATGAGGCACAAGTTTTTAATGCCGATGTCATTTTAAAGGTAGCTCCACCTACATCTGCTCAGGTCGCGTTTATGCGCAAGGCGCAAACCGTGGTCTGTTTCGCAAGCCGGCACAGCAGGGACAGAGGTGTATATTTGGCTTTGTCTGAAAAGAAGGCGACTATGGTGGCTGTCGATGTCATGAACGACCCTGATGCCATAGGCCCTGTCCTCACCCGTAGTTTGGGCGAGATGGAGGGTATGATGGCTGTCACAACGGCCGCAAACCTTTTGGAGTGTTCCGATGGTGGCAAAGGTGTCATCATAGGTGGTGTCACAGGAGTCCCGCCAACCGACATTGTAATTATTGGCTCTGATACCGCAGCCATGTCGGCTGCGAGAACAGCTATAGCTCTCGGGGCGAATGTCAAGGTTTTTGACACCAGTCTGTCCCACCTCCATGAACTCGCATGGCAGATGCCCCGGCAGGTTTTCACTTCGGTGCTTCATCCACAGGCTCTCACTAAGGCTCTCGGCTCGGCCGATGTGGTCATCTGCACTCGTCGTCGGCCGGCTGAACAATGCTTCTGCATCCCTACTGAATACCTGTCGTTTCTCAAGCGAAACGCCGTGGTGGTTGATCTCGATACCATAGAAGGTGGACGCACTGACATCTCAAGGTCCACTTCAATAGCGCGTCCTACTTATTGCCAGCATGACATTATCATGCATTGCCTCCCCGATATCACTGTTCTTGCCCCCCACACCGCATCAATCGCCATCAGCGACATGGTGACGCCTGTCATCTCGACTATTGCCCAAGAGGGTGGAGTGGACCAAGCGGCTCGCTTCCATCGCAATTTGGCATCAGCTGTCGCAATGTATCAGGGGACTGTCACAAACAAGGTTCTGGCAAAGAGTTCAGGGTTAGAGTATTTCGACATCAAATTGTTGCTGATTTAACGACTTTGCCCATTTTATGATTGTTTAACTCTTTGGGCTTTTGTCACTTTTCTTCGCCTTTTTGTCACTGCCAATAGGCTGATTTATGGTGGTATATGTCTTTTTTGAGTGTTGTTTAGTGTTATAGCCCCCTTCTGAAACTATAGTCTTCAAATTTGACATTGTAACTTTTGAATGTGTGTGTCGTAAATCGGCAATGTGAGATGGTTGGAAAATCTCACAAGCTAATTTAAGACAAACGTTATCCCCTAACGACATAACACACTTCACACCATGAAGACTCTCGCTGTAACATTCCTGTCGGCTCTGTCCATTATCTGCGCCGCCATCATTTGCGACTCTCTCACAAACGAGTCGTGCGATGAAAATGCTTGCCTTGTCGGTAAGACTATTGTATCTCGTGACATCTATGGCCGCGTGACCAATGAGCTGACTTTGGCAATCAATGGCAAGGAGTGGAGAGAGACATCTATGAAGCAGGTGTCTTACTCTGACAATAAGGTCGAGACTACTACATACGACAAGGTGAACGGCACGTGGGTGCCAGTCTCTCGCCTCGTTTCAGTCTCTGTCAATGGCGTTGATGCCACCAAGACCTACTACGAGGCAGATGCGGCTGGACATTGGTCTATTGCTGCTAACTTTGATGAGGCTGACCTCAGCGATGATGATGTCGTTGATGATCTTGTCTTCGATGCCAATGGCAACATTGTGATGCAGGCAACCTATGTCTACAATGGTGACAAGAGGGTCGGCCTACAGAAAGAGGAGTATGAGTATGAGGGTAACAACCAAGTGCGCCGCACGTCATATTCTTGGGGTGCTGACCAATGGCGCAAGGATTTGTCATCAAAGCTGATTTACCAGTAATAGCTTTCGGCAAAAGGCTTTTTTCATAAGTTAATGTTTGTGAGCCGTGTCCATCTCATGATGGATGCGGTTTTCCTTTTATGTGATGTCGACTTGCCCTAAAATCCATTTTAGCTTTCTCCTAACATCAACTGCTCGTTAAAGGTTCTGGCGGCAATCATGTGGGAAACACGGAGTCAGCAAATCAAGTATGCCAAATTACACGAACATCTTAGGCATACAAATATGAAGGTGTCGCTGTGCTTGTGTCCCCGTGCCAATTAGTACTTTCGCCTTTTTCTCGCTAAGGTAGATTTGGTGAGTAACGCCTCGGTATTGAGTTCTTTAATGGCAAAAAGATAAACCGCCCCGGCAGAAGTGATGTTCTGCCGGGGCGGTTTATCTTAAATAAGGCGTTAAAGTGTACCCTCGGTAGGGATGCTGTCTGTCGCAGCTTCAACTGGCTTGGTAAGGTTTATGTCACCGATTAAGTCAGAAAAACCTGCGCCGTCATATGGAAGCCCAAAGATTGACAGTAAGTTGTTGAAATATAGCAAAGCGAATATTATGGCAAGCATAATGATTATGCTCAGTGCTATTTTCCATTTGGGGACGCCCTTGTCGGCAAACGGGTCAGTCATGGTCAGGACAGGGAATGCCGCAATCTTGGTCAGGGTGGCGCCGAAGACAATGTTGACGTATGCTTGAGCGTTGACAGCCCATCCATTGGCATTGAGCAAGGGGGACAGGTTGCGCTTGCGGAGACTCATCCACGCAAGGAGCATCGATGGACCTGAGATGATAAGCACGAGGCCAATAAGTGCCAAAATCATGCCAACGGTTGTGAGAGAGATGAATCCCTCCCAGATGCTTACGAGGAAACCGCCTATGTAGCCTACGGCCAAGCCGATGGCGGCGAATATACCGCAATATTTGGCGATGTCGAATTTTTCTGGCTTCTCGGTTGCGCTGGCGGCGTCTGGCGCAGTTGTCATCTTGCTGCCGCCCTCGCTTATTTTCGCCGTGGCCTCCTCGGTCATTTTGCTGTCTTTCTCCTGAGCGAATTTGCTAATCTGCTCGTTGATGAATTTGCCGAACTTCTTGTAGGGCGACCAGAAAGCCTGACGGATCGATATTGGGTTGTCCACAATCTTGGTCACCACGGCGTCCCAGTCAGAGCCGTCCCTATCATAGAATATCGCGTTTTTGCCCACCATGAGGTTGTCTACGTCGCCATCTGTCATGACGGCTACAATCTTCATGCTGGCATTCTTCTTTTTCGAGGTGCAGTCACAATAGATGAGATACATGCCGCTGGCTGCCGCCATGGCGTCATGCTTAGCCATGTCTGCCACGCGCATGCAGAGGTCGCAGCTTCGCTGGTCAATGAACAATGTGCCAGCTTGGAAAATGGCCCGCACGCTCCTGTCGCTCGAATAAAAGTCGGAGAATGTGACAAAGTTGCGGAGGAAGACGAATATGTCGCGATACAAGTGGAGCAACTTGTCCACCTGGCAAATAGCGTCAGCTTCGTCCTTAAGTGCCAAATCTTGCTCCACGAGGCTCAGGAGGTCCGCTTTGCGATTTTTCTCCACGATACCTTTAATGGTGTCGACACCTGCGCTCTCCACTTTGCCGCCCGCCTTTTCTGCCACCCAAGTCTCGTAGGGTTTGAAACTCTCTACTATTTCTTGCCAAGTCTCTTCCGCCATCTGGTCTTTCCCGGGGTATCTGACATCGAGGACAAGGCTCTTGAATGTCTCCAATTTAGCGCGCCATGCGGGGTTGACGGTTGCTCCGAAAGGAACTGCGCAAGCCTCGGTCAGATGGGCGAGGGGGTATTTTGCCAGCTCGTCAATGCAAGTGGCTAAGTTCATCCCGCTGATTGAGGCGGTCTGCTCTGCGGTCATCTCCAAAGCGGCGCTCTGCTCCTTATTATACGCTGCTAATTTGCATCGCACGTAGTAGTCGTCCACTTTGTCTTTGATGGCCGTGTAGGCTGCATGGGCGTCTGGTGTCTTATCTCCATAGGGTAGGGTGGCCTCGTTCGCCTTGGACTGCCAAGCCACAAAGTCACTTGCCTCTTTATAGAAGTCCTCTATCTGCTCAGCGTTCACTCCATCCTCTCCGCTGCGATCAGGTTGAGTGCCTATTTTTTCGGCAATGAGGGCGATGACTGATTTCAGGTCGGCGTCGTCTGTGCTGCAAGCCGTTATTACGCCATCACCGTTGAATTGGGTCTTTGCGAAAATCTTGGTGCTGTCGGCTGTGTCGTCAAGCGATATTGTCTCTTTCTCCTTGCCGAGGTTGGCGAGTATCTGTCGAGCGCTCACGTAGAGCTTTCGTCCGTCCTCGTATTCCTGGTTCAACGCGCTTAGGGGTAGTTCCTCCTGAGGCTTGATGAGAATCTCTGGGTCTCGCAGCACCTTGGTGACCCACTGTGTGGCGTCAATTACCTCGTTGACGCGGATTTTGCCGTCGCCGTCCTCATCCATCAGTCGCAGTGTGTGCTCGTCAAACTCCAATCCTGATGTCGGACAGCTCAATACGGTCCACATTTTCTGGTCCAATTCGCCAAGGTGGGCTATGTCTGCGCCTGTCTCTATGCTTATGCGCGTCACTCCGCCCAGTTTGGTGAACTTCCAGTTGTATGGCGTGTTCTTTTCCATGTGTTGTGTGAGTGTGTTAATTCTGCGCCATTATACGGATTTTCGTGTCTTTTGTTCCTTTGCGCGGGCGCGGTGGGTGGGCTTGTGCGTATATCGTCAATCCTCCCTGTCGTAGAGCTTTGCCGCGTTGGTATGTATCTCCCTCACCTGGTCAGCCAGCCACAATGGCTCAACTACCTTGACTGCTGAGCCGCGGCTGATTATGTGTCCGGCGAAGTCGCCAGTGGGGCGCAAGTAGAACTCAAAGTCTGTCCATTTGTCGCCATCTGACCCTATCTCTTTCTGGCTTGTGTGGATGGGCAGGTCGCGCATCCTCAGGACTTCGTTGCCGTATGCCCTCAGCACAATGCGCTCGGTCACAGTGTCGTCATGCACAATGCCGAAACTCTCGCGGTAGAACTCCGCTGCTGAGAATGTGCCAGGCAAATCGAATCTATCCTCGGTCTTTTCGGCCGTTACTATGCGGTCAAGCGAGAAGGTGCGGAAGCCTCCTTCGGGGCGTTTTGCGCACAACATGTACCATCTGCGCTTGAACAGTTTCAGGCAATAGGGCTCAACCCTGTAGCTTTTGGCCTCTGATGCGGTGTATTTCTTATAGCTGATCTCCAGCACGCAGCCCCGCCTCATGGCGTCGATTATCAGCCGTAGCCACGTCGATGAGGATGTGCTCTCTATCAATATCCTGTCATTCAGTGCCATCCCGTCATGCAGCAGGTTGTTGACCGAGAGTGTCGATATCATCCAGTTTTGTACTGTATCTTTTTTCAGGATTTCGCGGTCGTCCAAGAAGTATTTGTATCCACCGTCTCTCGCGCACACGATGTTGACCCCGAATATGTCCGCTATTTCCTCTTTATGGCGTATGAATGAGGAGCGTGACATTGGTGCTCCGTCACCTAAATCTGTGCGAACCCACAATTTGTTTATCTCTTCGAGTGTGATGCCGTTCGACTGGCGGATCGTGTCAATCAGCCAAGTGTACAGCCTGAATAAGTCCGGGAATGTCATGGTTTTGTGGTGAGGTCTCTTTCTGTGAGTTTTTTGTCTCTTGTCGGCAGGTCTTGTCTCCGTTTCCTCGGTGGGATGTCTAACGTGTGAGGTGTCCCTGTCGCTAATCTTGCGGTGCTAAGTTAATGGTGATGTGTGTCATGATTTGAGACAGGTTGTCCGCAATAACCAAATGTGGCGAAAAAATATCAAAAACAAAGACGCCGGACTCTCTTTTATAGAAAGTCCGGCGTCTTTACTTAGTAGCGGGAAGCCGACTCGAACGACTGACCTTTGGGTTATGAGCCCAACGAGCTACCACTGCTCCATCCCGCAATATGTCTCAACCAGCAAACGCTTGCATTAGTGGAGTAAACTCCTTTACTTAGTAGCGGGAAGCCGACTCGAACGACTGACCTTTGGGTTATGAGCCCAACGAGCTACCACTGCTCCATCCCGCAATATATCTTTAAGCGTCTGTGGTTGTCTCTCAAATGCGATGCAAAATTAGAGAGAATTTTTATCTTGACAAGTATAAAAAGTTTAAAATATGTTATTTGTATATTTTAGCGGCGTTGCTTGGTATATAAATCGCTTAAAATCGAATAGTTGTAACACTTACGAGAAGGGGCTTCTGTTCGTTAAGACCCCGTTTATTAACGCTATTTTCATAATGGCGTCTTGAAATTTTAAGAAAAAATCACTATGTTTGTACCGTTGCACGATAGAAGAGGCTCAAAGGCCCATATTTGCAGCGAATATATTGAACAACGCAGGCCCGCTTGCCGCCAATTGCCATTCTCGCTTCCCTCCCCACGAGACCGCCGGCACTCCGGGGCTTAAACTTATAGACACGTACGATATTCACCTATGAACTACATTCAGTTTGACGGCACTCTTCTCCCAAACCTTGAGTACTCGCTCTTCAGGGAGATTTTGCAGACGAACAGGGCCGGGGCTTACCTCAGCTCGTCAATTGTCGGCTGCAATACCCGAAAATATCACGGGCTGCTTGTGTGTCCCCTCAAGGAGTTCGGCGGCAAGACCTATGTCATGCTGTCATCCTTGCAGTGCAGCATCGCCGTCGGCGAGAAGCCCTTCAACCTTGGCGTGCAGGAGTATAAGGGGGACTACTTCGAACCCAAGGGCCATAAGTACATGATTGGCTACGAGGCCGCCCCTACATCGACTTTCACCTACCGCGTCGGCGCTGTTGTCATAAAGAAGCAGTTCGTGCTCTCTGAGAACGAGAGCCAGACGCTCATCCGCTACACGGTGGTCGAAGCCCCCGAGAAGTTCAAGATGAGGCTTAAGCCTTTCCTCGCTTTCCGCAGCGTGCACGAGTTGACTCATGAGAACATGAATGTCGACACCCACTACACGAATGTGGATGGGGGGGTGGCGTTCTGCCTCTACAATGGCTTCCCTAATCTCTACATCCAGTCGAGCAAGGATATGGACTATGTGGCCATGCCGGACTGGTACCGCGATGTTGAGTATATGCAGGAACGCTACCGCGGCTATGGGTTCCGCGAGGACCTCTATGTCCCCGGTTATTTCGAGACTGAGGTCAAGAAGGGGGACTCTTTCGTGGTCTCCGCCTCTTTGACCCCTGCCGCGCCAAAGAGTCTCAAGGCAAAGTTCACCCGCGAGGAGAAGAACAGGCTTCCCAAGGACAGCCTTAAGAATGTCCTCATCAACGCCGCGCAGCAATTTACGGAGCGCGAGGCCGATGGAAGCCTTATGCTCAAGGCCGGCTTCCACTGGAAAGGGCCGCAGTTGCGTGACACGTTCATGTCGCTCCCCGGCCTCGCTATTTTCCAGAAGGACAAGAAGTCGGTTGATGAGATACTCCGCACCTGCATCCCTAACCTCCTGCGCCTTTATGTCGAGCAGGCGTCTATCAACAACACGTCGTGCGACATCCCCCTGTGGTTCTTCCACTGCGTCAATGAGATGGAGCGTTTCCGTAAGGATTTCAAGGCGGCTGAGTACTATGACGCCATGAGGACCATCCTTGAACACTACTGGGTCGGGGTGGCCGGCAAGATGCATAGGCTCGATAATGGCCTTATATATGCCAGAAATGAGGGACATCCGCAGCAGTGGATGAACGCTCAGACGTCCTACGGTCATATGGTCACTCCGCGCTACGGATGCTGCGTAGAGGTGAATGCGCTGTGGTTCAATGCTATAGCGACTACCCTTGATGTGGCTAAGGGACTCAAAGACCAAGGCTTCGTTGATTTATGGCTGCCACGCCTCGAACAAGTCGGGCAAGCTTTCCTCAGCACTTTCCTCCGCCCGGACGGAACTCTCTACGACCGCGTCGACGGCGAATATCGCTCGCCCAAGACCCGCCCAAATCAGGTCGTGGCCGCCGGACTCAAATACACCCCGCTCTCGCGCGAGAACAAAAAGGCCATTGCCGATGTGGCTACGGCCAAACTCCTCATCCCATATGGTCTCCGCACCATCGCTCCCGATAGCGAGGACTACCATGGCGCCGTTGTTGGCAATGAGGACGAGCGCGCTATCTGCGCTCATCAGGGCACGGCTTTCCCGTGGCTTCTCGGCTTCTACGCCGACGCTCTCATGGATGTCCACCGCAACTCGTGCATGGCGCAACTCCGCCGCATCGTCGACGGCTTCGATGATGTCGTGAAGGATCACGGTGTCGGCTCGATCAGCGAGAGCTACAACGGCAACCCGCCCTATAAGGCCGAAGGGGCGATCTCTATGGCCTGCAGTGTGGCTGCCGTCCTTAAACTCATCAAACTCACCGAAAAATAATCTGTTTCCACATGAAAGTATTAATGTTTGGATGGGAGTTCCCACCTCACATTAGCGGAGGACTCGGGACGGCCTGCTATGGCATCACGCGAGGCCTGGCGACAATCCCCGACCTGAAGACACTCTTTGTTGTCCCGAAAGCTTTCGGCGATGAGGACAAGAGTAAGGTTGAGGACATTATAGGAGCTAACAATATCTCCATAATAAACAAGCAAATCCGCTACAGTCAGCAGAGCAAGCAACTCGACTATATCGAGGTGAACTCAAAGCTCGTGCCCTACACGGACCCCGAGGAGTATTATAAGCTCAGGACTCTCAATGTCGGTGACGGATATAAGTATTTCCAAACTGACGAGAGCGGCAAGTTCCATTTCGCAGGTGGCTATGGAGCCGACCTGATGAATGAGATCCGCAACTACGCCATAATCGGCAACATCATTGCGCAGGAGAATGAGTTTGACGTCATCCATGCGCATGACTGGCTCACCTATCCCGCCGGCATAGCTGCCAAGGAGGCTACAGGGAAGCCTCTCGTCGTCCATGTCCATGCTACTGATTTTGACCGCTCCGGAGGCCGCGTTAACCCTGTGGTCTATGACATCGAGAAGAGAGGCATGGAGGCTGCCGATAAGGTCATCACGGTGTCCAACCTCACGCGAAACACTGTCATCGACAAGTATGGCATACCTGCCGACAAGGTTGTGACTGTCTACAACGCTGTCGACCCCATTAGGTCCGACTATAACAACTATGCGCACAAGGGTGTCAATGAGAAGATTGTCACTTTCCTCGGGCGCATCACCATGCAAAAGGGCCCGGAGTATTTCATTGAGGCCGCCCACAAGGTGCTTCAGAAAATGGATAATGTGAGGTTTGTCATGGCTGGCAATGGCGACATGATGGAGAAGATGGTGCGCCGCGCGGCGAGCCTCAAGATCATGGACCACTTCAGCTTCACCGGCTTCCTCCGCGGTCAGGACGTCTACTCGATGCTCCGCATGAGTGACCTCTATGTCATGCCCTCAGTCTCTGAGCCGTTCGGCATATCGCCGCTTGAGGCCATGCAGAGCAATGTGCCTGTGCTCATCTCCTACCAGAGCGGCGTGGCCGAGATTCTCACCTACGCCATCAAGACGGACTTCTGGGATGTCGATGCCATGGCCGACGCCATGTACGGCGTGCTCAACTACCCCTCGCTCGGCAAAATGTTTGCCAAATACGGAATGGAGGAGGTCAACTCTCTCAAGTGGGAGAACTCCGCAAAGCAAATTAAGAGAGTCTACGACTCGGTCGTTAAATGAAAGAACAAGTCATGAAAAATATCTGCCTTTACTTCCAGCTCCACCAGCCTGTCAAGCTCCGTCGCTACAGGTTTTTCGACATCGGTAATGACCATTATTACTATGACGACTACGCCAACGAGAGCAACATCAATAAGCTGGCCCACACGTGCTATCTGCCCGCCAACAAGATTATTACCGAACTGCTGAAGAAATACAAAGGCAAGTTCAGCGTGGCGTTCTCCATAAGCGGGACTATGATTGACCAGCTCAGGGTCTACGCCCCGGAGGTCATTGAGAGTTTCAAGGCCATGGCCAAGACGGGTTCGGTCGAGTTCATCGCCGAGACTTCGTCGCACTCTCTCGCGTCCACCCGCAATTTTGACGAGTTCAAGCGTCAGGTGGCGGAGCAGGTCAAGCTGATTGAGGAGACCTTCGGCCAAACCCCTGTCTCGTTCCGCAACACTGACCTCATCTACTCTGATGAGATTGGCGAGGCTGTCGCGCAGATGAATTTTAAGGTCATGCTTGCCGAGGGCGCAAAGCAGACTCTCGGTTGGAAGAGCCCTAACTATATGTACTGCAACGCCATCGAGCCGCGCCTCAAGGTTCTTGCCCGCAACTATCACATGAGTGATGACATCGCGCTCCGCTTCTCTAATCAAGGCTGGAGTGAGTGGCCTCTCACTGCGCAGAAGTTCAAGAGCTGGTGCGATGGTCTCGACCAGAGCGAGGAGGTTATCAATCTCTTCATGAGCTATGACACGTTTGGCGCCGTACACCCGGTTGAGAGCGGCATTCTCGATTTCCTTCGTGCTTTGCCGACAGTCATGCTCGAAGACCCCAACTATGCTTTCATCACCCCCGCCAAGGCTGCCCAGAAACTACAGTCAGTCTCGGCTATCCACGTACCCTCGGCCACCAGCTGGCGCGACGAGGAGCGCGACCTTACACCTTGGCTCGGCAATGAGATGCAGACTGAGGCTGTAGACAAGCTCTACGCCCTAGCTCCCAAGGTTGCCAAGTGCGCTGACTCGGCCATTCTCAAGGATTGGCAATATCTCCAGTCTTCTGAGAATGTCTACTACATGGGCACTAAGTTCTTCGCCAATGGAGCTAACCGCACATACAATTCGCCATATCAGACACCGTATGAGGCGTTCATCAATTTCATGAACATCCTGACGGATTTCTCTGCACGCCTCTCCGCAGCCGTGCCTGATGATGAAAATCAGGAGGTTGAGACTCTCAAGGCTGAGAACGCTAAACTCTCTAAGGAGGTTTCCACCCTTGAAAAACAGCTCGTTAAGGTCGGAGTTGAGCCTGAAACTAAAGCCAAGCGCAAGACTGTGGCCAAGACTACAAAAGCAGCCAAGACTACGAAGGCAAAGGTTGAAGACTCTGAAAAAATCGTAAAGAAAACTACGACAAGGAAAAAGAGCGAACCGAAAGAGAAGTAGAAACGTAAAAGGACACGTAACCTTATCAACATGCCAAAGTGTATGTGACGACTGCCCTCCTGACGCTTGCCTAAGGCCTTGCATTTCAATAATTCAACGGCCAGCGCCCCCCGCGCCCTGACGGCTCAGGCACAGACATAGCAGCGTACAACTTAACTTAGAACCGAACAATGGACATTAAGACCAATTTCGCGCCTTCCGCCGAGCCAATGTGGAAGTCGATTATCGTCAAATCGAAGCTTCCCGCTGAGCTCTCTTGCCTTCACGAGATTTCTCGTAACATCTGGTGGGTGTGGAACTACGAGGCGACTGAACTTTTCAATGAGATTGACACGGAGCTCTGGCATCAGGTCGAGAAGAACCCTATTCTCCTTCTTGAGAGGGTCTCTTACACCCGTCTCAATGAGCTCGCCAAGGACGTTGAGTTCGTCTCACGCCTCAATGGCATCTATGCCAAGTTTAAGTCTTATCTTGAGGAGCCTTTCGCCTACGAGCCTTCCATCGCTTATTTCAGCATGGAGTATGGACTCGCCAACATCCTTAAGATTTACTCAGGTGGCCTTGGCATCCTCGCTGGCGACTACCTTAAGGAGGCTTCAGACAGCCGTGTCAACCTCACCGCAGTCGGTCTCCTCTACCGCTACGGCTATTTCAAGCAGAGCCTCTCCATCAATGGCGAGCAGCAGGCCATCTATGAGGCTTCTGAGTTCCAAAGCCTCCCCATTGACGAGGTCCGCACTCCCGACGGCAAGCAGGTCTACGTTCCCATCAACTTCCCTGGCCGTCAGGTTCAGCTGAAGGTTTGGCGCATCAATGTTGGACGCGTCTCCCTCTATCTCCTTGACGCTGACCATCCACTCAACAGCCCCGAGGACCGCACTCTCACCCACTCGCTCTATGGTGGTGACTGGGAGAACCGTCTCAAGCAGGAGATTATCCTCGGCATGGGTGGCGTACGCCTCCTCAATCAGCTTGGCATTCAGGCTGATGTCTATCATTGCAACGAGGGCCATGCCGCACTCCTCAACATCCAGCGTCTCATCGACCTCACCGACAAGGGTCTCAACTTCCGTGAGGCTCTTGAGGTTGTCCGTGCCTCTTCTCTCTTCACCACGCACACTCCTGTCCCCGCAGGCCATGATAAGTTCGATGAGGGTCTCGTAGGCAAATACCTCGGTCACGTGCCCGAGCTTCTCGGCATCTCTTGGGAGGAGTTCATCAAGCTCGGCCGCGAGAATGATGGCAAGTTCTCTATGAGCGTTCTTGCTGCTTTCACCTCGCAGGAGATGAACGGCGTCAGCTGGCTGCATGGTGAGGTCACTAAGAAGATGTTCATGCACCTTTGGCCTGGCTTCACTGCCGATGAGTTGCATATCAACTATGTAACCAATGGTGTCCACTTCGGCACTTGGACGTCAAGTGAGATGCAACGCTTCTTCAAGAAGGTGCTCGATCCCGATTTGCTCAGTGATGTGTCTAACCACTCTTACTGGGAGAGAATCCAGTCTGTTGATGATGCTGAGATTTGGGGCGTCCGCCGCGCTCTCAAGAAGAAACTCTTCGACTATGTCCATGACCGCAAGGTTAGCACACTCTATGCGACCAATGACCCAAGCCGTACGCTCGATGTCCTTGAGGGAATCAAGCCCAACGCTCTGACTATTGGCTTCGCACGCCGTTTCGCTACTTATAAGCGTGCGCACCTCCTCTTCTCGGATCTTGACCGACTCGCCAAGATTGTCAACAACCCTGACCGCCCAGTGCAGTTTATCTTCGCAGGCAAGGCGCACCCCGCCGATCAGGGAGGCCAGAACCTCATCAAGAACATTGTTGAGATTTCTCATCGCCCTGAGTTCATCGGTAAGATTATCTTCCTCGAGAACTATGACATGGAGTTGGCTCACCGTCTCGTCTCAGGCGTTGACGTCTGGATGAATATGCCAACCCGTCCTCTTGAGGCATCTGGCACGTCAGGTCAGAAGGCCGAGCTCAATG
This sequence comes from Alistipes putredinis, assembly GCA_963620575.1. Classification (GTDB taxonomy): domain Bacteria; phylum Bacteroidota; class Bacteroidia; order Bacteroidales; family Marinilabiliaceae; genus W3P20-009. The sequence goes on from CAVFBC010000002.1 coordinate 78,226, forward strand.
GTGTCCTCAACTTCTCTGTTCTTGACGGATGGTGGTATGAGGGTTACAAGGAGGGCGCTGGCTGGTGCCTCACCGACAAGATCACCTATCAGGAGACTGCTTATCAGGATGAGCTTGACGCCAGCACAATCTACTACATGCTCGAGCAAGAGATTATCCCGCTCTACTACGACCAGAAGGATGAAATCCCTCATCACTGGATTCAGTACATTAAGAACTCTCTCTGCCAGATCGCGCCCGAGTTCACTACGAAGCGCATGATAACTGACTATCTCAACCGCTTCTACATCCCGCAGGCCAAGCGCGGTGCTGTCCTCAAGGCTGAGGATTTCAAGGCTGCCAAGGACCTCACGGTTTGGAAGAGCAAGGTCTGCAACATCTGGGACAAGATTCAGGTTATCAATGTAGATATGCCAGACATCGCCAAGGAGCAGCTCGGCATTGGTCAGGTATACCCGATCTCTGTAACCCTCGATAAGGTCGACACCGATGTCGAACTCGGTCTTGAGCTTGTCTTCGCAAGTGGTGCAGACGAGAGCAACATGAAGATTGTTCACGCTGAGCCCTTCCAGATTGCTGAGCGCAACGGCTCACAGGTCACCTACAAGGTGTCCTTGTCGCTCAACTACCCTGGCGTGTTCCGCTTCGGTCTGCGCATCTTCCCTTCAAATCCTCTTCTTCCCCACAAGCAGGATTTCCCACTCCTCAAGTGGATTTAATCGCGTCAACTGCGGCTTAGCGGCCTAAGGCCTTAAGTTCATGCATAATTACCGCCCCGTGGCTCTGCAAAAGAGTCTCGGGGCTTTTTCTTTTTACTCTCTTTATAGTAATCTCGAAGTCCCGATTTAGCAATATTGCCTATATTTGTCATAGTGAAAAGAGACGTGTCGAGTGTGCGACCAGTTGTTGATGGCGCAGGCGAATGGCTACGGGGCAAGCGTTGCGCCGTGGTCGTGATTGGCGTATCGTCTACCGCTCGTGAAAGCCTTAATCCTAATTGTTTGGCAGCAAAGCTCATTGAGTCTGTCAAAAAAGTCGGCTCGGAGGTCGTTGCAATCTTTGATCAAGTCTCGCCCTTTAATTCTGTCGGTGAGTTGGATGTGGCTTTTGCGGGTGTTGATGTGCTCTTCCTTGTAGGCCAGTTCATCTCTTTCTGTCGTGACGACAGGCGAAATGTGTGGCGAATGAATGTTGATGCCACGCGTGCCGTTTATTTTGCGGCAGAGCAGGCCGGGGTTAAGCGCATTGTCGCTCATGGCTCCATCTTGTCGCTTGGTCATAATCAGGATGGCTCGCCCGTTGATGTCTCTTCGCCCTATCTTTCTGACAATAGGCGTACTGAGTGCGAAAAGGCCCTGTTTCGTGCCGAAATGGAGGCTTGGCAGATGTATGAGAGAGGGATTGACGTCTCTGTCGTCTGCTCTGGACTCATAGTAGATGACTCTATGATAAATCTCGGACTGAATGCCAATGATATAAATCAAAAGCCTCACCTTTTCTCTTCATCAGAAGAGCTCGTGTCCGCCCTTATTACTGTCTCGGCAGATGATTATATAGGCCGTAGGCTTATTTGCACTGGGTTATCCCAAGGAAAGCCTCTCCCCGAAGAGTTAGTACTCCCATCCCCTGATAATGTGCTTCTGAGACTTCTGGGGCGAGACCGGCGTTCCAGGACATTGCGTGCTTTGAGTCGTCTCGGAACTTATGTGTCAGACTTCCCCGTGACGGCCGATAAATGATGAATTGTTCAAAAGAAATAAAGCCGGCCCTACTTGCGTCGCAAGTAAGACTGGCTATTGTTTATAGCTAAGTGCCTACATTTTACTTTGGCCTATTCTGACTTTGGTATGCCATAAGTAACTTTTGACGGGTCCCATTTGTCTTTCGGGGTAACCGCCTCGGCTGGGTAGCCCACAATGATGCAGTTGAGCGGGATGAGGTTCCCCGGCAAATTGAGGGTGCTTGATATTCCTTTGATTTTTTTCTCTATAGGGTAGACTGTTGTCCAACAAGCTCCAAGACCCATTGCGTGAGCCGCAAGCAATATGTTTTCGGAAGCTGCGGACAGGTCTTGCACCCATATGTCTCGCCCCATCCCTTGCGTCATACGCGTTGAGTCTGCGCAAACGAAGATGAAGAGTGGGGTCTGGCGAATGTCATCGGCGTGACGCTTGTTTGAGGCTGCGTAAGTCTCAATGTCTGCCTTGTCCTTGAGTACGACCATGTGCCAAGACCGCTTGTCTCCTGATGTCGGGGCCGCCATGCCTGCGCGCAACAAAATCTCAATCTTGGCGTCCTCGACGGCTTGAGCCTTGAATTTTCGGACACTTGTGCGAGTAAGGATGTTTTCTATCGCGCTTTGGCTGTTGCTGTTGCCTTCTGTCGCAAGGTCCAGAGTCTCATTGACTGTTCTGTCTGTCTGTGCCGTGGTCGATGCGACAAACATTGTGGCAAGAGTTGTCAAAGTGATGGTCTTGAATATGCTCATCTTGAATGGATGCTAATCTCTGTTATTTCAAGAATGTGATGGCTTTGAGCAGGTTGCCGCTTGAAAAAGTCATGAAGGCGATTGCGTTGCCTGTGTTGGCGTCTATCTTGTAGACAGTGGGGATGACGCTTGATGACTCTGAACTTGAGCCGCCGCTCATGCTCGTTGGGGCTGAAACCGGCAAATAATAGTAGCCGTTGAGGCCGTCACCCCATCCAAAAGAGACTGTCGAAGCGTCTGGCAGTCCGCTTACCCATGTGAGTGTTTTGGCGGTCACGTCGACAATTGCCATTTTGCCTGAGGCGTCCATGTTCCCGTAGCTCTCCTTTGAGGTGTAGAACTCCAAAAGGAACTTGTCCCCGCTGATGTGGAATGCCTTGCGGAAGCGATATCCGTCAGATGCGCTGAGTATGTCAAACTGGTAGTCCTGGTCAAACTCTGTCTCGCCTTTCTTTATTCTGAGTGCACCGACCTTGCTGTCTGTCTCACTCGATCCACAGAAGACGTAGATGTTGCCATTGTCGTCAGCTCCGCTCTGAGTGTAGCGTACAGAGCGTTGCGCACCGACTGATGTTCCTATGCGAGTGTCTTTGATGAATTTCTGAATCTTCAGGTCGTAGTCGCAGATGGCCACAACGGCGGCATCATAGTTGCTGTAGTTCAAGACCATGGCCACCTGATTGTCGCCCATGTCGACAATGTTTGAGATGTTGGGGTTAACCTCGTCGATGGCATAGTCTGTCAGACCTACGGCAATGTTGTTGCCAGCGCCGTTGGCGTCAACCACCATGGCGTATGGCTGGCTTATCTGGGCGGCGTAAGAGTAAGTTCCGAAACAACCTGTGTTGCCGAAGGCTGATACGAGAACAGGGTCCGCAACCTCAGAGAGGACTCCGCCTGTGGTGGAATAAGAACGCAGTCCGGCTTTCTTGGTGCCGATACCCTCGGCTGAGGCTCCGCGGGCGTAGATGTATCCCGTGAATATTTTTGAGCTCTTGTTGTATGTTACCTGGGTGAACGAGTCGGCGCTCTTCAAAGCCTCTGTGTCGCCATAGACGTTCTCCTCTGCCTCGAAGTTGTCCTTGTCACTGTAGACCTTGAGGTAGACTCCGCCTGTGAGGTCGCTCTCCGGGTCGCCTGCGGTGATGACGAAGTTTGTGGCGGTGCTCTCTGGCGTTGTCTCGTCGTCAGAGCAAGCGGTGAGGGCTGCACAGGCCGTCATGGCGATTGCCAAAGCGGGGGTCAGATGTCTCTTCATTTCCTTTTTGTTTATAGTTGTTATGTATTTGATTGAAAGTTCTTTACTCTATTGTTTCGTGTTGATGGGCTCTTAACTTAGTTTGCCTATTGCGCGAATCTCTGTCGCGCCTTTGATAGTTATGCCTTTTGTGGCGACTCCGGTTTCGGGGTTGACGATGTATATGGCCGCGTCTTGTCCAAACTGTGTTATTGGCAAGTAGATGACGCCATCGGCATAAAGTGGCACACCTCCAGTCTCCGCTCCCGATGTTATCTGATTTTTGGCTGGAATGCCGCTCAGCCATGTGAAAGTCTTTAGAGCCATGTCTACAATGGCGAACTGATGACCGGGTGAAATCGTTGTTATGCTCTTTTCGTTGTATATCTCAAGCAGAAACTTGTTTCCGGTGATGTGCCAGACTCGGCGGAATTTGTAGCCGTCGGCTGGCGTCTGGAGGTTATAGTAGTAGTCTTTGTCAAAACCATTTTCGCCCTTGTTGATGCGCAATGCGCCGGCTTGGCGTGTCGTAGCCGAATTGAAGGCGTTTGAGAAGACATATACTGTGCCATCGTCTGTCTTATACATTTCGTGGAGTACTTGCGAACGGTAATGTCCCGCTGAGTAACTGATCCGGTCGTCCCGATGTATATTCTTGATTTTTAGGTCTCTGTCCATCATCGCAACCCATACGCTGTCTGGGTATGCTACATCGCCGACGCTCGACCCGTTGCCTGTGCCTGTCTGGTTAAATGCCGATTGGACCATGGATGTGAGGAAAGTCCCGTCTCCATTGTCTATGATGCTCGAGAATGTCACTTGCTGGCCATTGCCTGTGATGTCCTCGGTCCATATGGTTTTTGTGTTGTCGAGTTCGACACCATTGGCAGAAATGTTCCAAAAACAGAATGTGGCACCATCGTTCCGTGACCCGTCTGATGAAACTTGTCCACAAACGCTTGTTACCAGCTGACCCTCAAAGAATCCGTAGTTCGAGTAACGCGTCTCTATCCTGAACTCGCCCAATTCACTCAGTTGCTCATCGTCGGATGTCCACCTCGTCGCATATCCGAGGCCTGCGAACTGCTGCTGATACACCAATCCTATGGCATCGTGATTTTGAAATATCCATGTGTACTCGGTTTGAGGCAACTCTAATATGTTGTCGCTTATGTTGAGGTCTTTTTCTGTCAGACTCTCAGCTTGCATGACGTATTCTGTGCCATTGTCCGTTTTGACCGCAATGAAGTATGATCCCTTGGCGGTCTGGTTCGCTGCTTCGCCGCCATTTGCGCCGTCGTCGTCAGAGCAACATGTGAATATGTTGGCTGAGAGTGCCAGAGCCATCATTGCGAGATGTGTGGTTATGTGTATCTTAGTCATCTGTTTATTTGTGTTGTTTTGCTTTTTTTCTTGAAAAACATATAGCGCAGTTTGAGAGCGAAATTCCTTCCTGGCTTCTGGAGGCTGTAGTTGTCATATAGCAAGGCATCAGTCAAGTTGTTGGCCTCGAATGCCACGTTATATCGTCCGTCTCTCATTGAGTACACCATGTTGATGTCTTGACTAAGCTGCTTTGGCACATAAAGTTTGGCTCCCTCACTCGCCCACGACCTGTAGAATTTGTGGACGTAGTGCAGACTCCATCCGATGGTGAGTCTGTTGCCCTCTTTGGCCACCTTTTTAAATGTGTAACTCGCGTCAGCCTCGGCAAATTCAAAGGGGAGGTTTGGCGCCTGGTCGTTATATGTGGCGGATGGTGCGCCTATTGAGTTCAGCCTCTCTTTGTCGCGCATGCTCTGCCTCGTGAAACTTCCGCCCACGCTGACGGTTTCTCTGTACACATAGCGTAGGCTGATGTCTGCTCCAAGCCCAAGCATCTTGCCATGGTTTGTGCTAACTGCTACACCGCTTTGACCGATAGTCCTGATTATGTAGTCGTTGACAAGGCGGTAGTTGAAGCCACTTTCCGCATCAATCTCATGTCCTGTTCCAAATCTGAACCGCAGGCTGATGTTAAGGTTGATGTTGTCGCTCTTCTCCGGTTTGAGTGTGGCGTTGCTCTCTTCGTAGTCCCCATCTCCGAATAATTCGCGGGCCGATGGCATCCTATATGTCCGCTCGTATGACCATTTGAGTTGCAAAAGGTCGGAGAGTAAGCGATGTGTGCCGACCCCTCCCCAGCCGATGGCACTGATGTAGCGGCTCTGCTCCTCATATTCGACGCGCCCTGTGCTCGATATGTTGACTGGCCCTGTGACTCTGCTGTTGTAAGTCTTGACAAAGACTTGCGCATCCCAGTCCGCATCGCCTATATATCTGTATGAGACGCCCAATACATTTTTGACGCTTATCCTGCGCATGAATGTGGCTGCGCTGCTTTGGACGCTGTTGGCTGCGCTGTTTGTGGTTCGTCGCCTGTAGTGGCTATATGTGTTGTTTGCTGTGAGGTAATGTTTTGCCCCTAAGTTGTATGTCAGGTTGCCGACACATGCTAATGTGTAACCCTTATACTCCGCCAATGTGGCTACTCCCTCTCCCTGGTATGACTTCTCCTTATATTCACCTGTCCAACTGTATGTCCTGTTCAGTGTGTCAACGTTATTAGTCCTCACTATGTCATATCGGGCAGATAGACGCAGGTTTAGCCCTTGCGCCACTATGTTGCGCTTCTCGTAGAGCAATGACGGGGCAACGCCGTGTGCAGTCCTGTGTTTACCGCCAAAGACTATTTTCATGAGGTTGGCGTTCTGAATCTGGGCGTACTCCTGACTGTAATTAGCGCCAACTATTAATCTGTCTGTCCAGGGCTTGTTCTCGACACCCATGCGCACTATGACGGCCTCGTTGCGATATTTGTCATGGAAGCGGCGGAACCATCGCTCCTCCTTGCTTACCGCATTGGTTTTGAGGTCTGTCCATTGCGTCTTGACTTTATAGTCGTTGTCAGAATAGTTCTGATAAGCGTTGAGCCTAAGGCTTAGGCCATTGCTGCGGAAGAGACCTACCGATATGTTTGTGCGGTGTGTGTTGAATGAGCCATAGCTGTAGCTGACGTCTACATATGTGCGCGGCGTCCTGTCTGACACTATGTTTATCACGCCGCCCAAGGCGTCACCGCCAAAGTTGACTGGCACGACGCCCTTATAAACTTCTATGCGGCTCGCAAACCCCGATGGAATGTTATTGATGCCAAAACTTGACGACGCACCATCCATCGGCACGCCATCCAAGAAAATTTTTACATGCTTGCCTGTGAACCCGTTAAGGTTGATGCTCGCACTTGAGCCTACGCCTCCATCTTCACGGACCTTGAGACCGGATACTTTGTCCAAAATCTTCCCTAAGTCCTGATTGGTGTTCCTTAACTGCCTTGTGTCAACAGCGGTGACGCTAAACGCCGATGTGTTTACTCTGCTTACGGCATTCCCGCGGACCACGACCTCGTCAATCCGCTGGTTATCGTTAATAAGTATGGTGTCTCGCTTTTGCTGGCCCCATGCCGATGCGCTCATCAGCATGCAACATAACATTAATACTTCTCGGTTACAATTACTTCGTGTCATATCATTATTGTTCCCCTCCCATGACGGAAGGGGATAATAGTGGTACAGATCGGGAGTAATTGTACGTCGGGCCTAGCACTTCCGGAGCGGCTTTTTCTCCTGCTTTCGCTTAGGGCCGCATCACGGACGATATGGGCAATGACTGTTTCTCGCCTGTCAGTTGCTTTTATATTTCCTACTGCAAAGTAAATGCTGATGCGTGGCGCATGCAATACCCATTTGCAGTGATTTTTAAATGAGTCTTAATTGCATCTGCTGATTTCTGTGAGCTTATATAATCTTCTCCAATACCCACTAATAGTTATTTTGCCATTTATGGTGTGTTTGCCTTAATCCCCAAAAATCAAACGGCGGGCAGTCTCCCTTGAAGACTACCCGCCGCTTGGCTTGTATCGCTATAATCTGAACTTACTTATGCGTTCAGCAGAATCGACACTTTGTTGTTTGAGCACTCGACATAGCCGGCTTGGCAGTCGAATGCCTCCTCGGGTTTGCCCACAGGCTTAACCCTTATCTGCCCTACAGAGAGTGTGGCAATGATGGGTGCATGGTTTCGCAAAATAGCGAAGCGCCCATGTTTGCCTGGCATCTCTACGAGCTCCACGTCGCCACTGAAGACTACCTTCTCTGGCGAGACGATTTCGAGATTGAGTGGCGTTTCCATGTTACTGCCTTTTTATGTCGGTTTATGCCTGCTCCTTGAGAAGCCTCTCGCCCTTCTCGATGGCCTGCTCAATTGTGCCAACAAGGTGGAATGCGGCCTCAGGATACTTGTCGAGCTCACCGTCCATAATCATATTGAAGCCCTTGATGGTGTCCTCAATTGACACGTATGCGCCTGCCAGACCCGTGAACTGCTCTGCGACGAAGAACGGCTGAGAAAGGAAACGCTGGACGCGGCGTGCGCGTGCGACAACGAGTTTGTCCTCCTCTGAGAGCTCCTCCATGCCGAGGATTGAGATGATATCCTGAAGCTCATTGTAGTGCTGCAACAGCTGCTTGACACGCTCTGCGCACTCATAGTGAGCCTTGCCGACAACCTCGGGCGAAAGGATTCGAGATGTAGAGTCGAGTGGATCCACTGCGGGGTAGATACCGAGCTCGGCAATCTTACGGCTAAGGACGGTCTTCGCGTCGAGGTGGGTGAAGGTTGTGGCTGGTGCAGGGTCGGTAAGGTCGTCCGCTGGGACGTAGACAGCCTGGACAGAGGTGATTGAGCCGTGCTTGGTCGAGGTGATGCGCTCCTGGAGGGCGCCCATCTCAGATGCCAAGGTCGGCTGGTAACCTACGGCTGAAGGCATACGGCCGAGAAGTGCCGATACCTCAGAGCCAGCCTGGGTGAAACGGAAGATGTTGTCGATGAAGAGGAGGATATCACGACCTGCGCCCTTGCCATCGCCGTCGCGGAGGCTCTCTGCAACAGTAAGACCGGAGAGTGCTACGCGTGCACGTGCTCCAGGCGGTTCGTTCATCTGACCAAACACCATGGTGCACTGGCTCTTTGCCAAGGCCTCGTGGTCAACCTTAGAGAGGTCCCACTCGCCCTTCTCCATGCTCTCCTTGAATGCCTCGCCATAGTTCACGATGCCGCTCTCAATCATCTCGCGGAGGAGGTCGTTACCCTCGCGGGTACGCTCGCCGACGCCTGCGAAGACGGAGAGGCCGTTATGTCCCTTGGCGATGTTGTTGATGAGCTCCTGGATAAGCACAGTCTTGCCTACACCTGCACCACCGAAGAGGCCAATCTTACCACCCTTTGCGTAAGGCTCGATAAGGTCGATGACCTTGATGCCGGTGAAGAGCACCTCGGCCTCGGTCGTCAACTCCTCATAAGAGGGGGCCGGCTTGTGGATAGGGCTGCCGCCCTCTTTGCTCGGGGTTGGCATGCCGTCAATTGACTCGCCAATGACGTTCAGCAGTCGGCCGCGGGAGTTGTCTCCCTTTGGCATCATTATAGGGGAACCAGTGTTAACCACGTCCATGCCTCGCTTGAGGCCGTCGGTGGACTCCATGGCTATGCACCTTACGGTGTTCTCGCCAATGTGCTGCTCACACTCGATGATGAGCTTGGCTCCATTGTCGCGCGTTATCTCCAGAGCGTCGTAAATCTCTGGCAGCTCGCCCTCGGCCGTGTCGAAAGTGACATCTACCACAGGACCAACTATCTGGATAATCTTGCCTGTCTTTGCCATATTATCGATATGTTCTTTATTGTTTTATGTTGTTGTCTTACTTGTTACGTTTGAATAGCTTGTCGGCGTAGTCAATGAAGTAGCGCTTGCCCTCGGCGGGAATTTCCATCTCGCGGAGCTTGGACATCGCCTTGTCATACAATTCCTCCACTTTCTTCTCGGTGGCTGCGCGTGCGCCTGTCGCCTCGAAAAGGTCGCGCATGGCCTCAATCTTCTCCTCGCGTACGGGGTCAGGGTTCGACAACCATGCCAACATCTCGCGCTTCTGCCCGCTGTCCGCAAGCCCGAGAGCTGATATGAGCATGTACGTCTTCTTGTTCTCCATGATGTCGCCACCAATGGCCTTGCCGAATGTGGCGGGGTCGCCAAAACTGTCCAAGAGGTCGTCCTGAAGCTGGAACGCGAGACCTATCAAAATCCCGTAGTCATAAAGAGCCTGCGTGTCTTGAGCCGTCGCCCCTCCTGCCAATGCTCCAATCTTGATGGCTCCGGCAAGAAGCACCGCCGTCTTGAGCCTTATCATCTCTATGTACTCTTCCGCGGTCACGTCATCGCGGGTCTCAAAGTCCATGTCGAGTTGCTGGCCCTCACACACCTCACGCGCCGTCTGGTTGAACGTGTCGACAATAAGCGAGAATGATGGGGAGTCGGTTTTTTGTAGCAGACGGTAGGCTTCAATCAGCATGGCGTCTCCGCTCAGGATGGCGGTGTTCAAACCATATTTTGCCACGACGGTCGGCTTGCCGCGACGGATGCCGGCGTTGTCCATCACGTCGTCATGCAGGAGTGTGAAGTTGTGGAACACCTCAATCGCCATGGCTGGCCACTTGGCCTGCTCGTAGCCGTCTTTGAAAAGTGCGCACGTCGAAAGACATAAGACTGGGCGTAACCTCTTGCCGCCAAGTGACATGGCGTATCTTATGGGGTCGTAGAGGTTCTTCGGATTCTGACCATAGTCAATCTCCGACAGCCACTTGTCTACGTCTGTTAGTATGTTGTCTACCGAAAGCATTAGTTCTTCTTGTCTTATCAAAGATACGAAAAGAGTTGAAATCTACATCACAACAAATCAACTCTTTTGTGTTTTGTAATCTTTTTTAAAATTCGTGGCCCTCAATCTCATTTATCTTGAGGCGCCATCGCTCCAAGATGGGTATGCTCGCCTGGGTCCTTTTGCTGAAACCAGACATGATGGAGTCTGAGACGGCTTTTATCGCGCCGCTGTCCTTGTCCACGATGGCCATAATCATGCTGATGCTCTTGTAGCCTATCCTGTGGACGGCCACGCGCACCTCAATGTGGTCCTCTAAGTGGACTTGCTGGAGAAAGTCCGTGGTGTATGACACGACGAGCATTGTCGAGTCGCCCTTATAAAAGTCCTCGCCGCAGCACAGCCGCAGATATTCGGCACGCCCGATGTCGAAATAAGCCTGCATGGCGCCGTTGTTGGCATGACCGTAGCCGTCCAAGTCGTTGAAGCGGGTTTGAATGTCGGCACTTACCTTGAAGTCGTAATGCTCTATGTCTATCGGGTATTCTTTTTTCATCCTGTCGCTGTCTGTCGTCTTGCCTTCTATGGGTGGCGCTGTGCGCTTCCTATGGCCTGATGACGGTTACTTCGCCGTTAGCTTTGAGCTTGACTATGCTGCTCGGCTTTGCCTTGGTGCTGTCGTCGCGCCTGTAGTTTACCGCGTAGTCCACGCCATTCTTTATCTCCTGTTCTATCTCCGCCCATGTGGCAGCCGACGGATGTCCGCTTATGTTGGCCGAGGTGCTGACTACGGGTTTGCTGAAACGGTAGCAAAGGTCATGGCTGAATTTCTCGTTTGTCACGCGTATGCCCACTGAACCGTCTTCAGCTATGAGGTTGTGTGCTAAGTTCTTCGCCCCGTCTAATATGAGTGTGAGGGGCTTGTCGCTAAGCTCCATCATGTCATATGCGACATCGGGAATCTCGCTGACGTAGGCTTGCGCGCGCATAGGGCTGTCCACCAGTACCAGCATGCTTTTCGCCTCCGCTCTCTGCTTCAGGGCGAAGACTTTGGCGACGGCCTCAGGATTAGTTGCGTCGCAGCCTATGCCCCACACCGTGTCGGTGGGGTAGAGGACGATGCCTCCCTCGCGCAAGGTCTTGACGGCTGCGCGGAGATCCTCGTCATATCTCTCTTTCTCTTGCTGATTCATTCTTTTCCTTATATAAAAAAAACGACTCTGTCACCTGACGTTCATGTGCCTTTCATCGCCATGACAAAGCCCAATATGTCTTGGCTTTGCTCTTATCTCGTTAGGCGTAAAGGCTTGTAGTCTCCAATTGAGGCAGGCTGCGCTAAGACTTATTGATGCAGGTTGAAAAACCGCAAAGGCGCGCCTCGCTGAGCTACGGTGGCATGTGCCAATCTTCCCGTCGCTCCGCTCGCCGGCGGGCCTTTGCGGCTTCTATGGCTGTCTTATGCCCCCAACCCGAAGTCTCGCAAGCAGTCGTTGAGTGAGGTCTTCTTGTCGGTTGACTCTTTGCGGCGGCCTATGATAAGTGTCGCTGATGTAGCAAACTCGCCAGCGGGGAATTTCTTCACATACGAGCCGGGGATCACTACGGAGCGGGGGGGCACGTAGCCCTTGGTTATGACGGGTTCGGGACCTGTCACGTCGATAATCTTGGTTGAGCCTGTCAATACGCAGCCTGCTGCCAAGACGGCCTCGTGGCCAATGTGGCAGCCCTCGACGATGATGCACCTCGAGCCGATGAAGGCGTGGTCCTCGATTATGACCGGGGCGGCCTGGACTGGCTCAAGGACGCCGCCTACGCCGACACCTCCACTCAGGTGGACGCCGCGACCAACTTGGGCACAGCTGCCGACGGTGGCCCATGTGTCCACCATGGTGCCGCTGCCCACATAGGCGCCTATGTTGACGAAGGAGGGCATCATGACGACGCCTTTCTCAAGGAACGAGCCGTAGCGAGCCACTGCGTGGGGGACTGCGCGTACGCCCATGTCGGCATAGCCATGCTTCAAGGGCACTTTGTCGTTCCACTCAAACGGGTCGCACTCAATGGTCTTCATGTCGTGGATGGGGAAGTAGAGGATAATAGCTTTCTTCACCCATTCGTTCACTGTCCAGTTCTCGCCACTCTCATCTGGTGTGGCGCAGCGCAACTGACCCTTGTCGAGCAGGTCGACAATCTGGTCGATGCCCTTGCGGACGTCAGCTTTCTCAAGCAGAGTGCGGTCTGCCCATGCGGCTTCCGCCAGCTCTCTCAGTTCTTCCATTCTTTTGTATTAATAGGTTAGGTTATTCCGCGTCGCGGCTTCGGTGTTTTACCTTGGTCCGCTTCCCATGATGTCGACTGTACTCGTCGACATTGTGGGTTTTTATAGTCTAATGCTCTCTAATTTCTTTTTCAGCTTACTCTTCTTATAACTCTCGATGCGGTCGAACAGACGGCGCAGCAGGTCGAAGTAGAGTGTGACGTAGAAGATTCCGACGAATATCCAGATGACGATGACGTTGAACAGGGGCGTCGGGATCATCTTGTCTCCTACGCGTTTGAATGCTGAGTACAGGTGGGCGCGCCCCATTGTGTTCTCTGGCATGTCATACACTGGTTGGCGCTTGCGAATCATCTTGTCGGGGTATACGGCAATCTGCTCGAATTTGTCTTTAGATTGAGCCAATCGCCCTAACGCCTCGTTTGTCGTCTTGTGCTTGAGTGCGGCCAGGGCCTCAGCGGAGCCAAGCTCGGATACCATGGCGTTGGCTATGCTGTCGCTCTTTGCAGAGGCTGCTCGGAATCTCGTCTGCGCCTCGGCTTTCAAGTAGCTGATTGTCTTCGCTGCTTGAGCCTCGTCGGCTGCGTCTTTGGGGATGGCTGCGGAGTCTGGCAATGTGACGCCCATGGCTCTCGCTATTCTGCCCAACTCACTAACCACGAGGCGGGACTTTTGTTTGTCCTTGCCCGCAAACCGGCTCAGGCTCTCCACCTCGGGAAGCCACGAGGAGACTATATATGACGCTTGGCTGCGTTCAACCTCTGTGTCGAAGAAACGGCGCTCGTAGGGGTTGCGGACATATTGGTCAACGGCAAGAGCCTCATAAGACCATCGCGAAATCATCACGTCGCCGATGACCGGCGTATACTCGCGGTTGCCCAAGGCGGGGTGAAGCCGCTCGAAGTCCACCATCGTCCCGCTGAATACCAGCTGGGGCACCAGCACCAATGGGATGGATATGTAGATTGACACCGCTGTCTTGAGTCCGCTGCTTATGTTCAACCCGAAGATTATGGCAAATGCGAACGTGCTGAATAATACGCCTATGTGAACCGGCCACAGGTCCATGCTTATGCCCATGATCGTGTGACCTATGCCCACAAGCATCAACGTCTGCACAAATGACATGGCCAATAGGTTGACTATCTTGGCTGACAGGTATGACGTGCGGCTGAGGTTTAGGAACTGCTCCCTCATCAGCAACTTGCGGTCCTTTATTATCTCCTCGGCCGAGGTGTTAAGACCTACGAATATGGCCACGACCACGCACATGAACAGGTAGGTCGGCAGGTTGGTGTTGTCGTAGAGTGTGTAGACGCCGCTCTCGCCGACATAGTGTGTGGCGAAAGCCAAAAGTAAGGCCAAGATGGGAACCTCCAGGATGTTGAGTAGCATGTACTGCGTGTCTTTCAACTTCTTGAGGGCGTCGCGCAGCATGAATGTGGCGAATTGGCTGCGGCGTGTCGGGATGGAGTAGAGGTTGTCCGGCAACTTCTCTTTCACTGTGGACTTTTTTGCCTTCCAGTCAAAGCTGGCCTCGAACTCATCGCAGTATTGCTGATACCACTCCTTGGGAGTCACTTTTCGTTTGCGGATGAGCTTGCCAGACGGGTCCACCATCCTCGCCTCGATGATGCGCAGCGGCTGCTCGGTCTTGACGTTGCCGCACAGGTAGCACTCGCGCTCTTCGGGGTTGACGTAGTGGGCTTTTTTCTTGAAGTAGACTATGGCGTTCATCGGATTGCCGTTGTAGGCAATGTAGCCGCCTTGGTCTATGATGAGCAACTTGTCGAGCAACTTGTATATGTCACTGTTCGGCTGGTGTATGTTTATTATCACCAGTTTACCCTTCAGCACTTGGCGTTTTAGCAGCGACATGACTTTCTCCGAGTCTGAGCTTGAAAGTCCGGATGTTGGCTCGTCGACAAATAGGATTGAAGGCTCGCGCATCAGCTCAAGGGCTATGTTCAGTCGCTTGCGCTGACCGCCACTCAACACTTTGTTCAGCGGGCTGCCCACTTTCAGGTTGCGCGCCTCGACAAGGTCGAAGTCCAATAACGCCTTCTCTATTAGTTTCTTCTTCTCGGCTGTGCTCTTGTTGCTGAAAAGCAGTCGGGCGTTGAACCACAGGTTCTCCCAGACGGTCAGCTCCTCATTCAGCATGTCGTCTTGCGGGACGTAGCCTATCACGCCTTCCAATGCCTTGTGGTCAGCATGAAGGTCATACCCGTTTATCGTTATGCGGCCGTGGCTCGGCTTGCACTTGCCGCACATCAGGTTCATCAGGGTGCTCTTGCCTGCGCCCGAGCCTCCCATGATGCCCACCAACTGACCACTCTTGCCAAGGAAGCTGAACTGGTGGACGCCTATGTTGTCATCTGAGAATTTATATTCTATGTCAACGGCCTTGTATACGATTCTGCCGGTCTCGGGCCGAGTGATGAACTTCTCGGCTATGTGACCATAATAGACGGGGCGGACGTGGCTTGTGTTCAGCACACAGCCAGGCGACATCGGGTACACTTTGCCCGGGTCTAAACGATGTCCGCTCAGGTAAAGGTTGCGTTCCCCGTTATATCTGAAAACGAATGTGTTGGTGGATTTTATGTGCAGCACCCAGACGCACACGCCAAATTTGCTTATGTAGATGTGCTTGATGTCAGGGTGGAGCTTCTCCGGCTTGCCGTTGATAATCAGCAGGCGGCTCTTGTCCACCACGTTGCCCGGCAATTCGAGGGTGAAGGTTTTGAGGTTCCAATAGTCCTCGGGCGGGATGCGCAAAAGCTCGGCTAACTTGTCGACGAAACGCTCCTCGTCAAATCCTATCTCGGGCTTGCTTATGTAGTTGAGCATGGCCGAGAGGAGAAGGGTCTTCTCGTTCAGGCCGATCTCCAGGTTCACGTCGTTGCAGATGGCCACCATCCGCCTCAGGTTCTCGCTTGTCTGCGCCTCTCTCGCACTTTCGTCTCCCTCAACTGCGTCTCTGTGGAATTTGTCAAGGTAGTATTCGTATCGCGTAAGGAACTTGCGCACGTACTCCGCATTAAACTGGCGAGACAGGTATTCGCCCACTTTCTCCTTGCCTGTGGCGCGAGACACGTGTTTCGCGTCGGTCAGGAGTGCGAAGAGCTGCATCAGAGCCTCTAAAAGTACTTCACTCATTGCTCGTTGTCTGTGTGGGCGCACGGTGGTGGAGGTGCCGCCGCTTCTTGCGCCTATTTGGCAGCCCAAATATACTCCTATCTATTTAAAAACGAAAATCTGCCACTCAAAATTAACTTATCATTATCTTTTATAGATGGTTGACTTTGGTCTTTTATAACCGCTGAAATAAAAATCGGCATGAGCGCCAGACGTCGCCCATGCCGATTTTTATGATGCCCTACCTACGGGTTATTTGCCTTTTGCCAAGTCCTCCAGCATCCTTTTCATGACAGTCTGGATGGAGAATACGCGGTTGGCGGCCTCGGGGATCACGAGGCTGTTGGGGCCATCAATTACTTCGTCTGACACGATCATGTTGCGGCGCACGGGCAGGCAATGCATGAATTTGGCATTGTTGGTCCAGCTCATATGCTCGGCGTCGACTGTCCATGAGCGGTCTTTCGACAAGATCTGTCCATACTGCTCATAGCTGGCCCAGTTCTTGGCGTAGATGAAGTCTGCACCCTCAAATGCCTTTTTCTGGTCGCGCTCTGCGGTTATGCCCTCCATGATGTCAGGGGCAAGGTCGTATCCCTCGGGGCAAGTCAGGACGAAGTCGACGTCCGGGGCGGCCTTCATCCACTCGGCGAATGAGTTGGGCACAGCCTGGGGCAGAGCCTTAGGGTGGGGCGCCCATGTGAGGACTACCTTGGGACGCTTGACGGTCTTGTGCTCCTCGATGGTCAGCAAGTCGGCAAAGGCCTGGCACGGATGGCGTGTGGCGCTCTCCAACGAGATGACGGGGCGCCCGGAGTACTCGATGAACTGGCGCAAGATGGTCTCCTGATAATCAAACTCGCGGCTCTCGTAGCGGGCGAACGAGCGCACGCCTATGATGTCGCAATATGAGCCGATGACGGGGATGGCCTCGCGCAGGTGCTCGGTCTTGTCGCCGTCCATCACGACGCCCATCTCAGTCTCAAGTTTCCAGCTGTCTTTGTCTATGTTCAGGACGATGGCGTTCATGCCAAGGTTCTGCGCTGCCACTTGTGAGCTCAGGCGGGTGCGGAGGCTTGAGTTGAAGAAGACCAGTATGATGGTCTTGTTCTGCCCCAAGTCTTTCCATGCGAACGGGGTGGCCTTTACTTGCTTGGCCTCCTCTATCGCTTTGCCGAGGTCGCCTATGTCTCCTACTGTCAGAAATTGCTTCATATGTTTCTCTTGATGTTATTTGCGTTGTTTTCTATAAGTCCTCTACCAGTGTGGTCAGCTTGTTTGAGTTGGATCCTTTCACGAGGATGTTAAGTCCGCTTAGTGACCTGGCGGTGTCGCGGGCCTCCTCTGTTTGGTCGAAGAATCTGAATTCGGGGTATTCTCCCGCGAATTTTTTGAACTCGGGGCCGATAAGTATGGCGGATTTCAGCCCCATTCTCTTCAGTCTGCTCAATATGGCAATGTGCTGCGGATCTTGCTCCTGCCCCAGTTCCCTCATGGCTCCGAGTATGACTGCTTTGTCCGAGCAATCCAAATGCTCCAGGTTGTCAAGTGCTGCCGCCATGCTGCTCGGGTTCGCATTATATGCGTCCACTATCAGATGGTTACGCTCTGTTTGCACTATCTGGCTTCGGCTGTTGGTTGGCTTGTACTCGCTTATGGCGGCCTCTATGTCTGGGTCGCTAACGCCAAAATGTGTGCCTATGGTCACAGCGGCCAGCACATTGGCTATGTTATACTCGCCTGTCAGGTTTGTGTGGGCCGTGAGGCTCGTGTCGCCATGCTTCCAGCTGACGGTGATTGTCTCCCGTCCATCCCTCTCGACCTTGCCCTCCACATACGGCAGGGTGTGGGGATACTCTCCGAGCATCCCGACGAGGTGGCTGTTTGTCGTGTCAATCGCTATTTCGCCATCCACACTTCTCAGGTAGTCGTACATCTCGCCCTTGGTCTTTTTGACGCCCTCAAATGAGCCGAAGCCCTCTATGTGGGCAATCCCGACGTTGGTTATCAGCCCGATTGTCGGGTTTGCTATGTCCACCAATGTCTTTATCTCGCCGGGGTGGTTGGCTCCCATCTCGACCACTGCCATCTCCGCGTCCTCTTTGATTGAGAGCAATGTAAGTGGTACGCCGATGTGGTTGTTGTGGTTGCCCTCGGTGGCGTATGTCTTATATTTTTTACGAAGAACGGCCGTGACTAACTCTTTGGTCGTGGTCTTGCCGTTGGTGCCTGTTATGCCGATTACGGGGATTTTCAGGTGCTTGCGATGTTCGTGCGCCAATTGTTGTAAGGCTATCAAGGAGTCGTCGCACACGAAGGCCCTTTCATCGCCCTCATATGTCTTGTCTGTCGTTACGGCATAGGAGGCCCCGCGCTCAAATGCGCTGCCTATCATTGTGTTGGCGTCGAAGTTTGCTCCCTTCAATGCCACAAAAAGAGTTCCAGCCCCTATGGTCCGGGTGTCTGTCGATACGCCTGCGCTCCTGAGGTAGGCGTCATATAGTTCCTCTATTGTTTTCATCGCGTTGCTAATTTAATGTTTTTTCTCTCATGTTGGGGCTGCCCACTCTTTTTCGGTGGTACGGATGTGCCTGTTTGCGTTGTCGATGGATGAAATGTTAAAGCGGTGTTTTGATTTGGTAATAAAAAAAAAAACAATTCTATTTTTGTTCAATCGTTTGGATGTGTTAATCATCCTACATCACTACCCAAATTCATCAAACCATATACCTTATTATTATGATAAAATACCGTCACCTCATTTCGACGGCAATAGCAACGATTGTGTCAACGTTTGCAGCCGATGCCTCTCTTGTGCTTACTGAGCAAAAAGGATGGTTTGAAAGTTGCTATGTCAAATGGACTAACGATGCCGATTTTGATGGCTATAATGTCTATGTCCGCCCTGCCGATGGCGATTACAAGCTTATTGACGCCATGCTTGTCCGAAACTACGGCTCCTATGGCCGAGCAGATGTGGTCGGCCTTAAGGCTGGTGACTATCAGTTGAAGGTTGTGCCCAAGAAGGATGGTGTGGAGAGTACGGCCGATGCCACTGAGACTTCACTTCTGACTGTCTCTCCCTACGACCGCTCGGGCTTTGCGCACTTCGGCTGGAATGGCGGTGTGGGAGCTTATAATAATGACGGAACTCTCAAGTCGAACGCACGAGTGATTTATGTCACAAAGGAGACTGCTAAGACGGTGACGGCTGTTGTTAACGGCGAGACGCAGACTGGCATTCAGGCTATCTTGGATAAGTACGAGAAGGGAAAGACTGAGGATCCTCTCGCCATCCGTATCATCGGCAAGCTTAGTCTTGATGATCTCGATTATATTAAGAGTAAAGAGGAGGGTCTCAACCTCAAGGGTAAGAACAACTCAGTCACTGTCAATATCACTATCGAAGGCATTGGCGACGATGCCACCATCTGGGGCTTCGGTGTCCAGTTTGAGAAAACGCAGTCCGTCGAGATCCGAAATGTGGCGTTCATGTGTGTCATCGATGACTGCCTCTCTATCAAGGCCAGCAAACACATCTGGGTTCACAATAATGACTACTTCTATGGCAGCACGGGCGGTGACGCTGACCAGGCCAAGGGCGACGGCTCAATCGATGTCAAGGATAATGCACAGTATGTGACCTATGCCTATAATACTTTCTGGGACTCAGGCAAGATGAGCCTCTGCGGAATGAAGAGTGAGACGGGCCCAAACTACATCACGTACCACCACAACTGGTTTAACCACTCCGACTCGCGTCACCCGCGCGTCCGCACCATGAGTGTCCACGTCTATAATAATTATTATGACGGCGTGTCAAAGTATGGCGTCGGCGCGGCCAAGAGCTCGGATGTCTTTGTCGAGGGCAACTATTTCCGCAATTGCAAATACCCTATGCTCATCTCGCTTCAAGGCTCTGATACCTCATGGGGCAATGAGGGCACTTTCTCAAGCGAGCCCGGCGGCATCATAAAGGCATATAATAATGTCATGGTCGGCAAGTACACCTATGTCCCCTATGGCTGCTCCAAGTTTGTCAAGTCTGGCACCGAGCAGGCGGCTGATATTACGACTACTACCGAATTTGACGCCTACGAGGTGACATCACGCAATGACGAGGTCCCCAATTCTGTCAAAGCAAAGAGCGGTAGCCATGTTTATAATAATTTTGACACTGACGCCAGCCTGATGTACTCTTACACCCCCGACTCCCCAGAGGATGTCCCAGGCATTGTCACGGGTTGGCTCGGCGCTGGGCGTATGGGGCACGGTGATTTTCAATGGACTTTTGATAACTCGACTGAGGACGAGAATTATGCGGTCATCGCCGAGCTCAAGTCCGCCATTGTGTCTTACACCTCCTCACTCGTCGATTTCTACGGGGAACTGTCGTCCGATAGTAATGAGTCTGGCTCCGATTCTGGTGACGGTTCCGGTTCGAGCGACGGCACTGACACTGGTGGGTCAAGCTCCGGTTCTGACGACAGTGGCAGTGGAACTACAACTCCAACTGTCGACTCTGATGCTATGTGCTATTTCGAGTATGAGAATAAGTCCCTCAGCACCTCGTCCTCTGTTTTTAAGTCAACGGGGTCAAAGTTCAATGCAAAGACTGGCAAGACTGTGACCATCAATGGTTAGGATTATTCTGTCGGCCTTAAGATGGAGTCTGGCACTGAACTGTCGTTTACTTTGCCTTCATCAGCCACGGTCATATTCTATTTCGATGACGTGGCAAATCTCCTGCTCGATGGGCAGAAGGTAAAGGGCTCTTCTACGTCCTATTCAGTCGAGCTTGGCGCTGGCACTCACACTGTTGGGAAGTATAATAGCATTAACCTCTATCTCATTGTCATTGTCTTGCATGACGAAGGTGGGGACGAAGAAGTCGATGGTGATGTCACTTCCGTCAAGTCCGTCTCTGCCGAGGCTGTCTCGACATCCTACTTCAACCTTTCGGGCCGCCCCTGCGACTCCTCAATGCGTGGCATGGTCATAGAGGTCACAGCCTATTCCGACGGCTCGCGTTCCAGCCGACTCCGTCTCAACAAGTAAGATTTATATGTCATAGAATTATATGATGCCCGGGCGGTCGCACCACTATGCGTCGCCCGGGCATTGTTGTGCCGCTCCCCTTAGCCGATAGCCCTAAAGCAATATCGGCTATGTGCGTTTTGCCCTGAACCGTATTAAATGTTTAATACATTCTGTCTATGTTCAAAATATGAGTTATATTTGCGTTTAGTTGAAAAGAAATATAACAATGGGTGAACTTCAGAAGATTGCCATCATTGGTGGCGGCAACATGGGCGGGGCCATCGCCCGCGGAATCGTTAAGTCTGGAATCACTAAGCCGGGCCATATCGCCATAACGCGCCGAAATGCGGCTGCCCTTAAACCTTGGAAGGAGGACGGTTATGCCGTGACTACGAATAATAATGAGGCTGCCGAGGGTGCCGATGTGGTAGTCTTTGCGGTAAAGCCATATCAAATTGCTGATGTCATATCGGCCGTGCGCCCGTCTCTCAAGAAGGAGGTCGTTGCCATAAGCATCGCCACTGGAGTGTCTGTGGACCAGCTCACTGCTATGCTTGGGCAGAACGTGGCGGCTGTCCGTGTCATGCCAAACACAGCTGCCGAGGTGGGTGAGAGTCTGACCGCCATTGTGGCTGGCCCCTATGTCTCCCAGCCCCAATTGGAGGTTGTTGAGCGCATTTTCTCTGCCCTTGGTCTCGCCATTGTTGTTGACGAGGCGCAAATGCCTGCTCTCACTGCCCTTGCGTCTTGCGGTATAGCCCATGCGCTGCGATATGTCCGTGCCTGTCAGGAGAGTGCCATCGAGATGGGACTGAAGGCCGAAGTGGCAGCCGAGGTCATAGCTCAGACTGTCAAGGGCGCGGCTCAGCTCATCCTGACGAACCACTCACACCCCGAGGTGGAGATTGACAAGGTGTGCACACCTGCGGGTGTGACTATTGCTGGCATCAACGCTATGGAGCATGCCGGCTTCACCCACGCGGTCATGGAGGGTATGATGGGTTCTTACAAAAAGATTGTCAAGTAGCAGGATGCTCAAGATTACTATAAAGGTCGGCTCTAATGTGCTGACTGGTGCCGACAGAAAGCTTAATATCGGCCGCATGGAGAGTCTCGCCGGCCAAATCGCCAAACTGCGTGCCGACGGACACAAGGTCATTCTCGTCTCTTCGGGCGCAATGGCGGCCGGCCGTGGCATGATTTCGGGTTACGATGATCTCAACCCCGTGGCTCAGCGCCAGCTGCTCTCTTCGGTCGGTCAAGTCAAGCTCATTGACCAGTATAAGCAGATTTTCGACAAGCTTGGCATCAAAATAGGGCAACTGCTTGTTACGAAGCAGGACCTCGGCAGCCGCACGCACTATCTCAACATGAAAAACTGTTTCGAGACGCTGTGGCAAAATGATGTCATACCTGTCGTCAATGAGAATGACGCGGTCTCTCTCGCAGGACTGATGTTCACGGACAATGACGAGCTCTCCGGCCTCATAGCCTCTATGATGGATTGCGACAGGCTTATCATTCTCAGTAACATTGATGGAATTTTTGATGGTGACCCTTCCGACGCCTCGTCACATGTCATCCGCGAGGTCGCTAATGGGACGAGTGTTTCGCGCTATGTCCGTACCACAAAGTCTGATTTCGGTCGAGGCGGCATGGTGACCAAATGCCGTATGGCGCAGAAGACTGCTCAAGCCGGCATTGATGTCTATATTGCCAATGGTGCGGCGGATGATGTCCTGACTCGCCTTGTCGATGGCGACCCCACTCTCCCAAGAACTCATTTCGAGGCGGGCCAGAAGAGTGCCGCTGTCAAAAAATGGATAGCCTACTCTGATGGTTTCGCCACTGCGCGCATCATTGTCAACAAAGGAGCTGCCGAGGCTCTGCAAAGTCAAAGCCATGTCTCCAGCCTGCTCCCCGTCGGTGTCCGTGAGTTTGAGGGCGACTTCCGCAAAGATGACATTGTCCTCATTGTGGACCCCTCTGGGGCTACTATCGGTGTCGGTCGAGCCGCCATGGATAAGGAGACGGCTGCACGCCAAGCCTTTGCCGCTAAGCAAAAGCCACTTGTCCACTATGATTATCTCTATGTCTACCCCAAGGTGAAGGAGTAAATCCCACATTGCGCCCATGCGCACTCATTGACAATCTTATCCCGTAAACAGTGAACCAGCAATTCGTATCAGTCAAGAAGGCTTCTCGCTCCATGAGCCACGTGACCCCGGAGCAGACGGCCTCTTTCCTTCTCGCCTTGGCGGACGCACTTGAGTCAAATACTCAAACCATTGTGGCGGCTAATGCCCTGGACCTTGCAAAAATAGATCCCTCGGACTATCGCTATGACCGTCTTAAACTCGATGCTAAGCGCATTGGTGGCATAGCTGCCGACACTCGCAATGTGGCGTCGCTGCCTGCCCCTTGTGGTGAGGTGATTGATGAGGTCGTACGTCCCAATGGTCTGAGGATAAGCCGTGTCCGTGTACCGATGGGTGTCATAGGCGTCATCTATGAGGCGCGTCCAAATGTGACCATTGACGTTGTCTCTATTGGGATAAGGTCAGGCAATGCTGTCGTTCTCAAAGGCGGTAGTGATGCGCACGAGAGCAATGTGGCTCTTGTCAATGTTGTTCACGATGTCCTTCGCAGCCAAGGTCTTGACCCTGACATTGTCCAGCTCTTGCCTGACGGTCACGACTCGGCCAACGAACTGATGAATGCCGTGGGGTATGTAGATCTCCTCATCCCTCGCGGGTCTAAAAGGCTCATAGACAGTGTCAGGCAAAATGCCCGCATCCCTGTCATTGAGACTGGAGCAAGTGTGGTCCATACTTATTTTGACCGTGCCGCGGACCTCGAAAAGGGCAAAGCGGTCATCTGTAACGCTAAGACGAGGCGTGTCTCTGTCTGCAATGCGCTCGATTGTGTCCTCGTTCACCAAGACCGTTTGGCGGATCTCCCGGCCCTCTGCCAGCCCCTCGCCGAGAAAAATGTCGAGATACACGCTGACGCCGCGGCTTTTTCGGCGCTCAAGGAATCATACCCCGACCACCTTCTCGTCCCCATCACCCCAGATGACTACGGGTGCGAATACCTCGCGCTGAAAATGGCGGTGGTGACGGTTTCTAGCATCGACGCCGCCTTGCAACATATTTATGACTACAGCCTCAAACACTCGGAGGCAATTATAACAGAGGATCCTGTGGCCGCCGACCGCTTCCTCAATGAGGTCGACGCCGCCTGTGTCTATGTCAACGCCAGCACAGCTTTTACTGACGGCGCCCAATTCGGACTCGGCGCCGAAATCGGTATCAGCACCCAGAAAATGCATGCCCGTGGACCTATGGGGCTTCGTGAGCTTACGTCTTACAAGTGGCTCGTCCGTGGTAATGGCCAGACTCGCGAATAGCAATAATTAACATAACGCTATTGAGACTTTTTTCTATATTCGCAGTCCCGAAGCAATTCAACACAAACTGCGCCAAATGATAAAAAAATCTGTCATTTCCCGTCACTTTATTGCTGTTTGAATTGTTTTTGCCTATATTTGTTAGGACAAAAGAGGGGGCGCGTTAAGCTCCTCTCCGAATAAAACCTTTGAAATGGCTTTAGGAATGAGTAAGAATTTCGAGACCGAGAACAGGCTGCCTAACATCATAGGCAACGGAACAAAGTTCGTCGGCGATATCGAGACAAATGGCGACCTCCGCGTTGATGGTGTCATTGAGGGTAATGTCAAGTCGCAAGGCAAGTTCGTTCTTGGTGGCAGCGGCTCCGTAAAAGGCAACATCAAATGTGTAAGCGCTGAAATATCTGGCTCGTTCGAGGGCAAGATGGAGGTCTCTGAAATCCTGTCTCTCAAAGCCTCGTCTTATTTCAAAGGCGAGATGAACGTCAACAAGCTCAGCATCGAACCAGGTGCCAAATTCATCGGCTCTTGCATCATGGCTGACAAGGGCGCAGCCTCGTCCGCCTCTGCGGTTGCTGAGAAGAAGTAAACGGCAAGAAGGCGCATCATGCTGCCAGTCAAGGTCGCTGTTTCCGCAGCTATTGGGTTATCCCTCTTGGGCGTCAATGCAGTGGCCGTGAGTTTTGGGCTGGCTTCCACGCCTCTCTTCCTATCTTCTTTGGTGATGGTTGCGGCCGAGGGCTTGAAGGTTGCATTCGCTGTCAGGCGCTTTCACAGTGCAATCGATGGAAATGTCATGACGCCACTGATGGTTGCCGAGGGGCTATCTCTCCTGATTGACGTCTTGGCGGTAGTCTTGGCAGTCCATGCTGAAGCCATTCACGTCCGGGCCGGGGCTTTCATCCTGTGCGCAGACTTCCTTATCCTGCGGATCGTTGGTTGGAATGCCATCTCGCACTTCTTTTGGAAATAGAAAATCAACACAGACAGACAACATACAAGATTGAAAATATTTTCTATGTCTAAATTCTTAGCTACTATATGCTTGGCTTTCGCCACGCTCTTCACGCCTGCCATGGCGCAAGATGAGAAGTCCGCTACGCCTGCCGAGACTTCTGAGTCAGCGGCTCCCGCAGCCGAGGAGGAAGGTATAAATGTGATTGAGGTCATCAGCCACCACATCAGCGACTCGCACCATTGGAATGTGTTTGCTTGGGATGGCGGTAAGAAGTCAATTGACATTCCTCTGCCTGTAATGGCCTACAATAAGAAGAACGGCGATTTCCTTTTCTGCCTCTCTTCCTCTTTCGGTGAGAAAGGTGTGGAGAAAAATGGTGTTACCTATACTTTCAATGAGCACGACAAGCTTTGCGCCAACGGGTCTCGCGACGACGTGTTCGATTTCTCTCTTACTCGCAACGTGGCTTCTGGCATAATGAGCTGTGTGCTTCTCCTCCTCGTCTTTGGTGGTGCAGCCCGCTCCATCCGCAAGTCCAATGGAATTCCCCACGGCGCGGCAAATGCGGCTGAGTATCTCGTAACTTTTGTCAAGGATATTGCTGACGAGCAGATCGGTAAGGCCAAGAGCGCAAAGTTCACCCCTTTCCTTCTCACTCTCTTCTTCTTCATCTGGTTCAACAACGTCATCGGCCTTATCCCATTCTTCCCAGGCTCAACCAACCTTTCGGGCAACATTGCTTTTACGGCGATTTTGGCGGTGTTCACTTTCATCGTGACACACTTCAGCGCAAATAAGCACTACTGGATTCACACTTTTACTGTCCCCGGTGTACCCCTTCTTATGAAGGTCATCATGGTCCCTCTTGAAATCATAACGATGTTCACGCGCCCCTTCACGCTGCTCATCCGTCTATTCGCCAATATCACTGGTGGACACATCATTGTCATAAGCCTCTTTGCCCTCATCTTTATGCTCCAGACGCTCTGCATCGCGCCCGTCTCGGTACTCTTGGGCATCATGGTCTTCTGCCTTGAGCTTATCTTCGGAGCTCTGCAGGCCTACATCTTCACGGTCCTCTCTGCGCTCTACATAAGCCTGGCAGTCAATGCGGGACATGATGAATAGGCTGTCCTGTGACGGCCTCACTCAACAAAGCAATCTGAACAAGTAAAATCAAATAACAACAACAACAATCTAAAATTCGATTATTATGACTGGAACTTTGATCGCAGTCGGTCTTGGACTGATCGTTATTGGTATCGGTATCGGCATCGGCCTTGTTGGCGGCAAGGCAGTCGACGCAATGGCTCGCCAGCCGGAGATGGCCGGCAAGATCCAGAGCGCAATGCTCATCGCGGCTGGTATGGTCGAGGGTGCAGGCCTCTTCGCTATCGTCATCGCTTTCATCTCGTAAGGGAGACTAACCTATCCGAATCACTATGGATGGCCTTCTTAATCCAGAACCGGGACTAGTCATCTGGTCCGGTCTGACCTTCCTGGTGGTCCTGGCTCTGCTCACCAAGTTCGCTTGGAAACCTATCCTCGGCATGCTCAAGGAGCGTGAGGACGAGATATCCTCTTCGCTCGCC
Source organism: Alistipes putredinis (assembly GCA_963620575.1). Lineage (GTDB taxonomy): Bacteria > Bacteroidota > Bacteroidia > Bacteroidales > Marinilabiliaceae > W3P20-009. Next base: position 105,118 of record CAVFBC010000002.1, read on the forward strand.
AAAGCCAAGGAGGCCCAGCAGGAGTACGAGCGCATCGAGGCCCAAAAGGCGCAGATGCAGGCTGAAACCCGTGCTGAGCGTGACGCCATAATCAAGGAGGCACGCGAGAAAGTCCAGCAGATGCTGGATGAGGCTCGCAAGACCTCACAAGAGGAGGGCGATAAGATTATTGAGCAGGCACGAGCCCAGATCGAAAGGGAGAAAGCTGGTGCCATCGACGACCTCAAGCGTCAGGTGGCTGCGCTCTCTGTCCAAATCGCCGGCAAGCTCATCGAGAGCGACCTCCAAAGCGGCGACCGTCAGGAGCAACTTATCGAAAAGTACCTTCAGGAGAGCAACTTTAATTAATCGAGCCAGATGGACGCAGGACTGATTGCAAGGCGCTACGCCACTGTATTGCGCGACTTCGCCAACGACCGCGGCAAGATTGACGACGTCTACGCCGACGCCGCTCTCGTGCGCGAGGCCATGGCACAACAGCCGGCAGCGCAGCGGTTCTTCGACTCGCCCCTCCACAAACCCTCTGAGAAGAGGGCTCTCGTCGAGGCGACGTTCCAAGGACGCGTTTCAGCTGAGATGCTGCAATTTCTCGTCTTCCTTGTCGAGAAAGAGCGTATCGGCTATGTCAGCTCCATTCTCCTCGTCTTTGAGATGCTCTACAAGAAAGAGCATGACATCTGCACTGCAACGGTGACGACAGCCAAAGAGTTGACCGCCGACCAGCAGCAGCACTTCGTCTCGCTCATCTCCGGAAAGCTCAGTGGCACAGGCCGTCGTGTGGCGGCTGTCGATGCCACATTCAAGGTCGACCCAGCTATCATCGGTGGCGTTATACTCGCCGTCGACGGTAAGCAGTTGGACGACTCCGTACAGAGCAAGCTCAAGGCTCTCGAGAGGCAGCTGACGGTATGATTTCTTTTTATTCTAACGACTACAGCGAATGGAAAAAATAAAAGCCTCGGAGGTGTCGAGCCTCCTCAAGCAGCAGCTTGAAAAGTTCGACGCTTCCTCGAAGCTGGAAGAGGTGGGAACCGTACTCACCGTCGGCGACGGTATCGCCACGGCGTTCGGTCTGGCCAACGTCGAGAGCAATGAGCTCGTCGAGGTAGGCAAGGCAATGGGTGTGGTCCTTAACCTCGACCAGGACAGCGTCGGCATCGTGCTCATGAGCAATGCTGACGATGTCAAGGAGGGCGACACGGTGAAGCGCACCGGGCGTATCGCTTCTATCCGCGTGGGCGACGAGATGGTCGGCCGCGTAGTGAACACGCTCGGAGAGCCCATCGATGGCAAGGGTTCCATTGGCGGCAAACTCTATGAGATGCCGCTGGAGCGCAAGGCTCCTCAGGTGCTCTTCCGCCAACCGGTCAAACGACCTCTCCAAACTGGTATCAAGGCAATCGACTCCATGATCCCCATCGGACGTGGACAGCGTGAGCTTATCATCGGCGACCGCCAGACAGGTAAGACCTCTATCGCCATCGATACCATCCTTAATCAGAAGAGTTTCTACGATGCGGGTGAACCCGTATACTGCATCTATGTGGCAACTGGCCAGAAGGCCTCTACTGTCGCCCAGATTGTGTCTACGCTCGAGAAGCATGGCGCAATGGCTTACACCATTGTCGTCTCTGCTACTGCAGCTGACACCCCTGCCATGCAGTACTTCTCGCCACTCGCAGGTGCAGCCATCGGTGAGTACTTCCGCGATTCTGGCCGTCATGCGCTCATCGTCTATGACGACCTCTCTAAGCAGGCTGTCTCTTACCGTGAGGTGAGCCTCTTGCTCCGTCGTCCACCTGGACGCGAGGCATACCCTGGCGACGTCTTCTATCTCCACTCCCGTCTTTTGGAGCGCGCTGCAAAAATCGTCGAGAATGACGAGCTCGCAGCCAAGATGAACGACCTCCCTGAGGATATCAAGCCCATAGTCAAGGGTGGTGGCTCTCTCACTGCTCTTCCTATCATTGAGACTCAGGCAGGTGACGTCGCGGCTTACATCCCGACCAACGTCATCTCTATCACCGACGGTCAGATTTATCTGGAGAGCAACCTCTTCAACGCCGGTGTCCGCCCTGCTATCAACGTCGGTATCTCCGTATCACGTGTCGGTGGCTCAGCGCAAATCAAGAGTATGAAGAAGGTGGCCGGTACACTTAAGCTCGATCAGGCTCAGTTCCGCGAGCTTGAGGCGTTCTCTAAGTTCGGATCCGACCTCGACCCTGCCACTATGGCAGTGCTCGACAAGGGTCGCAAGAACGTGGAGATTCTTAAGCAGCCCCTTCACACTCCGTATACTGTCGAGAAGCAGATCGCTATCATCTATTGTGGCACCAATGGCCTGCTCCGTGATGTTCCACGCGAGAAGGTTCAGGAGTTCGAGGACGAGTTCCTCGGCGAGATGGAGGTCAACCACAAGGATGTGCTCGATACTCTCGCTGCCGGCAAGATTGACGACAATGTAACTGCCGTCCTTCGTGAAACGGCAGCAGAGGTCAGCAAGCGTTTCGCTGTTTAATAATCGGAGGGCAGGCTGATGGCAAATCTAAAAGACATCCGTAACCGAATTCATTCCGTCTCCTCGACAATGCAGGTGACGAGCGCCATGAAAATGGTCTCGGCCGCTAAGTTCAAGAAGGCTCAGAATGAAGTAGCCAAGGTTAGGCCCTTCGAGGCCAAGCTTGCGCAGATTATCGCGTTCCTCGGCTCGTCGGTGCCCAACGTCGAGCTCAACTATCCCGCTTTCCGCACCAAAACTAAGGGCGGCAAGATTCTCCTCGTGGCAATCGCCTCTGACAAGGGTCTCGCTGGCGCTTTCAACTCTAACGTTGTCAAGGAGGTCGAAAGACTCCTGAATAACGATTTGAAGAGTGAGGCAGAGCAGGGGCTGGTTGAGGTCCTCACCATCGGCAAGCAAGCCGCCAAAGGTGTCAAGTCAAGGCACGTCTCCGCTACCATCCGAAACGTTGAGGGTTTCTACGACAATTTCAACCTCACAAAGGTCTATGATGTCGCTGACGACCTGACTAAGCGTTTTGAGGCTAAGGAATACAGCAAGGTGATTCTCATCTACAATGAGTTCGTAAACGCCGCAGTGCAAAATGTCCGTGGCGCGCAACTCTTGCCTCTTGAAATTGCCACTGGTGACGAGAATGGCTCATCTGCTCTGCAGGACTTCATTGTCGAGCCGAGCAAGGAGGAGGTTCTCGCAGACCTCATCCCGCAGTCCATTAGGACGCGTCTGCTCTCTGTCATCAAGGAGTCGCTCGCCTCTGAGCATGGTGCACGAATGACTTCTATGCAAAAGGCCACCGATAATGCAACTGAGCTTCTCGGTGAGCTTGAGCTTCAATACAACAAGGCCCGACAGACCGCAATCACTAACGAGCTCATTGAGATTGTCAGTGGTGCTTCTGCTCTCAATGGGTAGTCCACTAAGGGCTTTCACTTGTAATCTTATCGGCCTCCGCATTTTGTGTGCGGAGGCCTTTTTTTCTCCGCTTTGCTTTCGTTCCAATTATTTTTAATTTTGCATTTTGAATTTCGCTAAATTGGTTTTATGATGAACGAAGAGCAAGAGACCTCATCCCTCCGCGACGCCATCAATAAGCGTTTCTGCGAGGCTGTGAATTATCTTTTGGATAACCGCAAGGCGCGGAATAAGAACGAGGTGATGGCAAGTCTCGGTCTTTACCTCGGCCGCCTGTCACTCATTCTTGGTGGGCGGGCAAATGCGTCGACTGATAATGTCGCCCTGCTTTCGCAATGCTATGGCGTCTCCACTGAATGGATTCTTCTTGGGCAAGGCCCTATGATGAAGAATGGGGATTTAACACCTGCCATAAAGCCTGAGGCTAAGCAGTCCGCCAAGCCTGTTCATGAACGTTTTGCCGGTTGTCTCCCTCTCATCCCGATAACGGCTCTCGCCGGTTTCAATGGCATTGATGAGCCGGGTGTGCGTCTTGAGGATTGTCAGCACTACCTCGTACCCGAGTTTGCGCAATCTGGAGCGGATTTCTTGATCCGTATTCAAGGTTCTTCCATGACGCCGACTTTCCTCAGTGGTGACCTTGTCGCTTGTCGCAAACTTGAACCCAACTCTTGGGTGGATTATGGTGAGGCCTATGTCATAGATGGTCAACAGGGTGTGATGATCAAGCGTGTGTTCCTTGACCCAGCTAATCAAGAAAAGATTATCTGTAAGTCCGATAATCCCGATGTGCCCGAGTTCACTATCACAAAGCAGGAGATACGAAGCCTCGCCAAGGTGATTGGAGTTGTGCGCGCTGTGTAAATACAGGTTTAATTCCTCTAAAAGGGTGGGGCGTTTGCCCGTTTGCGCCCAAACAAAGGTTATACTTTTTGTAGTAAAAATCCCTTTATGCTTTTTTCTGGCGATAAAGTCACATACTCCGGTCTCGGCAAATGTGTGGCTCCTTTGCTCAGGCTGGCTGCGCCTGTGGTAGCTTCGCAGGCAAGCGCGCTGCTTGTCAATCTCGCTGACACTTTTATGGTCGGTCGCCTTGGTGAGGTTGAATTGGCTGCCGTTGCATTCTCTGGTAATCTGTCCGTGCCGTTCATGTTTTTCGGTATCGGAATCGGTGCGGCAATAACACCTCTCGTTGGCAGGCGTTTTGGCCGCGGCGATTTGTCTTCAATTGGCAGCCTTGTCGCCCATGCCCGCTCTCTCCATTGGCGAATTGTCATTTTTCAAGTGCTTATACTTTCCCTCCTCGCGATCCTCATGCCCTATATGGGGCAACCTGCCGAGGTGGTCGACATAGCGCAACTCTATCTCGCCATCTATGCGGCTTCCATGGTCGGACAGCAGATGTTCGTCTGCTCGCGCACCATCATTGAGGGTTTGCAAGACACGGCCTCGCCTATGATTATCGGCCTCGTGGCCAATATTCTCAACATTATCCTCAATTACGTCTTTATATTTGGCATCGGAGACTTTGAAGGCTATGGCCCCTATGGTGCAGCCATCAGCACGCTCATTGCGCGAATGCTCATGTGGGCGGCCATGGAGGTTGTCTTGCGTAGGCGGTTAAGGAGTATGGGCATAACTCCTATGCGCATGAGGAGAGGTCTTACCCGCAAACTCTTTTTCACGGGTCTGCCCGTCGGGATGCAGACGGTCATCGAATGTTTCGGCTTCGCCTTCGGTGGCATCATGATGGGGTGGATCAGTACGGCGGCCATTGCCGCCCATCAGGTGGTTAACCTTTTCACAAGCACTACTTTCCTTATGGCGAGCGGTGTCGGCACTGCTGTCACCATCAAGGTCTCTATCTATGTGGGCGCAGGCAATATGACGCTCGCTCGACGTTATGCCGTCACCGGCCTGCTTTTCGCCGGGGCGTTTATGACTTTCACTGGTGTCATGCTTGTCCTTGTCCGAAACATTCTGCCTGGCTGCGTCATCGATAGCCCCGACGCTCTCGCTATTGCGGCGAATCTAATGGTGGCGGGCGCGGTGTTTCAGATTTTCGACGGGCTGCAGGCTACTTCCATAGCAGCTTTGCGCGGTTTCGGCGACTACACTTTCCCCGCCAAGGTCGCGACAATAGCCTACGCCGCCACTTGCGTGCCTGTCGGTTTCATCTGCGCGTTTGTCGTCGGTCTCGGCCCCGTCGGTGTTTGGTGTGGCTTTGTGGCGGGCCTGTCACTCGCTACTTTCCTGCTCATCCCCCGACTTCGCAAGAGGTACTTGTAGGCAAAAGATGCCTGTTCGTTGACTATCCGTGGCTGAACGTCTAACGCGCGTGTCTTCTCTGATGGTTTATTCTGCGGAATTAGCTATCTTCGCAAAGCATTATGGATTTCGGAAGGAACATACCAAAATATCTTGTCGATAAGGCGAACCTCTTTCGTCAGGTTCTCTTCACGGCGGCATTCTCTCTTCTCTTCATCAACCTCTTTGAGCCCTATGGCTCGCGTGATTGGCTGAAGGACGGAATGTCTGATACCCGCTATTTCCTTCTGTCGTCCCTCCTTGTGGCGATTGGAATGGTGGTCGTGACTATCAGCCGATTGATGCTCTATCATCACTGCGTGCGCCTCCGCAGGCCCATACAACTGTGGGCTTATCTTGTCTGGATCACAGCCGAAATTGTGTGCATCTCTTTCGCATTCACAATGCTCGAGGTGCAAATGTTCTCTGACCAGCGCCCTATCCTCGACCTCATTAAAATCTCGCTCCGTAACACGCTCTGCATCCTCCTGCTGCCCTATGCAGCCACTTGGCTCTATTTCTCTTGGCGAGACAAGGACCGCCGTCTTAAGGCCATCAGCGAGTACCGTACCAACCACTCCTCCTCCGACGTGTCTGACATCCAAATGGTCAACTTCTACGACCCGAAGGGTGAGATTAAGTTGGCCATAACAAGCAAGGATCTGCTCTACATCAAAGGTGCGGATAATTACCTGACTGTACACTATGTCGATGGGGCAAAGACGGGTACCACTATGGTCCGCGGCACGTTCAAAGCCATTGAGGATGAAATGAGGCAGCGAGGGATCATCCGCTGCCACAGGTCTTATATGGTCAACCGTGTCCACGTGAGGCTCTTCGAGAAAACACCCTCTGGTTTTGTCGTAAGGCTCGACTCCGCATCCCCCATGCAAATCCCGGTATCTAAAAACTATGCGCAAGATGTATTTGAACTCTTTGGTGGCAAATAAGCGGAGTGCGGTGGCCGCCTTCTGTCTATGCCTTCTATTCGGAGTCGCTGCCGTGTTCACATCTTGCTCGCAGTCTGCGCAAGGCGATGGCACTCGTTGCCTAACGGTCTCTAACCCGGCCATGCGCTTTTTCGTGTCTCGGCTCGCACCCGCGGATGTCTCTGTGAATGTCATGATACCGCAGGGCGCTGATCACGATTCCTACACCCCGCGCCCCACCCAAATGACCTCTCTCGCCAATTCAATGGCCTATGTGGCGTTTGGCCCCCTCGAATTTGAACTCACATGGCGTGACCGCATTGAGGCCGCCGCTCCTAACATTAAATGGATTGATGTCTCAAACGGAATAGAACTTATTGCATCCTCCGAGTGCCACCACTCCACAGAAACCGACGCAATGTCACAGCACGTTCATTCCGCCGACCCCCATTTCTGGCTCTCTCCAAAACAGGCGGCTCTTATGTCTCGCAACATTGCGGATGCGCTTAAGTCTCTCATGCCTGACGACGCCAAATCTATAGACTCCTCTCTCATCGCTCTTCTTGCTGATGTCTCAATTGCCGACTCGGCTCTCGCAAAGGTGGCAAGTGTAAATAAGGGTGAGACATTTGTCATCTACCACCCGGCTTTGGCCTATTTGGCCCGCGACTATGGCTTCAATCAACTCTCTGTCGGATCAGAGGGCGTCTCTCCGCAACCACGGCGTTTCGCAATGCTCGCCGATAGTGCCCGGCGCGCCAAAGCAAGGGTTTTCTTCATCCAGCAAGGCTTTGCCCCCGACAGGGTGGAGGCCTCAGCCGCTGAGATGGGGACTGCTATCGTCCACATCCAACCCGAGTCTGAAGACTGGCTCGCGACGATGAATACGATTACAGAGGCTTTAAAATGAATAAGGACGCTCTCGTCACTTTCCATGACGTCTCGGCTGGCTACGATGGTCGAGTCGTGGCCTCCCATATCTCTTTTGAGGTAGACAGGTCAACATTCTTGACCCTCGAAGGCCCTAATGGCAGCGGCAAGACCACGATTGTGAGGGTTCTGCTTGGCCTGCTGACACCTATGCATGGCCATGTCATTCGTCACCCCGGCCTCACCGTAGGCTATGTGCCACAAGTCTCTTCTGCCGACCTTGAATTCCCGATAACTCTGACTGATGTTGTTCTCATGGGCGCACCACAACATTTCTCTCTGTTCCACAATAGGGAGGATAAGGCGCGTGCCGCTGAGCTTATCTCTTTCGCTGGGCTTGACTCTGTGGCTCATAATACCATTGGTCAAGTTTCTGGTGGTCAACGGCAGCGAGCTTTTCTTTGCCGCGCCCTGATGGCGCGTCCCGACATTCTTGTGCTCGATGAGCCAGTGACATACCTCGACCGCGATTCTGAATCCAATCTCTACACCCTTCTCGCCGAGCTAAAGGGTAAGGTAGGCATTGTCATTGTGACGCACGATCATGGTGCTCTTGCTAATGTGGCGACCCAAACTCTCAATTTCGCTCCTGTCAAGGAAGAGGTGGTGTCTCCCCTCGGCGGCTCTTTTAAACTGAGGTAACTGAAACTTCCCCACTCATAGCTCTTTCGCCCATATCATGGATCTCACCTCTTTTTTCAGTTACGCTTTCGTGCGCTATGCGCTTGCCAGTGTTTTCTGCTTGGCCGTGCTTAGCGGTGTGGTCGGTTCATATATTGTTTCGCGCCGGATGGTCTTCGCCGCGGGTGGCATAACTCATGCCAGTTTTGGCGGTATTGGTCTCGCTTATTTCTTTGGCTTTAACCCAACGTTGGGCGCGTTGGCATTCGCTGTTGTCACCGCGCTCAGTGTCAATTGGGTCTCAGAACGTGGTAACGTGCGCCACGACAGTGCGATAGCCATGCTGTGGAGTCTTGGAATGGCTGTTGGAGTAATCTTCTTAAGTCTGGCGCCAGGCTATGCTCCTAACCTCATGGGTTTCATGTTTGGTGATCTTCTCGCCGTCAGTTTTGCGGATGTGGTTGCCAATGGTGTCGCTGCGCTCGTCTGCGTCGTTTGCGTGACAGTCTTTTATCGTCCACTTCTCTACTGCTCTTTCGACCCTACTTATGCGCGCCTCTCAGGCTGGCGGCCCACCTTGGTCTCTTCTGTCGCGTCTGTGTTTGTCGCGCTCGCCATATCTTTGTCTATCAAGGCGGTCGGAATAATTCTTGTCCTGTCTGTGTTCACTATGCCGCAAGCCATTGCCATGTCTTTCGTCAAAACGTTGCCACGTATCATGGTTGTGTCTGGCCTTGTAGCTTTAATGGGCTGTGTCGCTGGTCTTTGCCTCTCTTTCGCTTTCGATTTGCCCTCCGGAGCAATTATTACGGCTCTCTTTTCTCTCGCTCTCATAATAGTCAAGTTGCTAAAGAGATAAGCAAACTACGACAAAACATTTTATTTTTTAGGGAATGTGTTGTTGTTGAGCAAAACTTGTTTATATTTGCAGTGTACTACTAAAGTATAACACTAAAGCAATACCAAATGTTGACCATAGAAAACCTTACATATGCCTATCCTTCCGGACGTGGTAATGTTGTTGACTCTTTTTCTTTGTCTCTTGAGGTAGGCAAGATATATGGGCTGCTTGGAGAGAATGGTGTCGGCAAGACGACGCTGCTTGGACTTATGTGTGGAATTTTGCGACCTACATCCGGACATGTCAGCTTTCGAGGTGTCGAGATTTCAAAGCGTGATCCTGGTGTCCTGTCCCAAATCTATTATTTGCCAGACGAGGTTGCGCTGCCTTCTCTCAGCCTGAAGACCTACGTGCGCGTCAATTCTCCCTTCTATCCTAAGTTCAGTAATGATGCGTTGGAGAAGTATCTTGCTGATTTCGACATGCCGACAGAAATAGCCAACATCAGCAAACTCTCTCTCGGACAGAGGAAAAAGGTGGCTCTCAGTTTCGCCCTTGCCGCTGGCACGGAGCTTCTTCTTATGGATGAGCCTACCAACGGTCTTGACATTCCAAGCAAGGCTAACTTCCGTAAAATTGTCTCTTCGGCCATGACGGAAGAACGCACTTTTGTCATATCCACGCATCAGGTTCACGATGTGGAGAATTTGATTGACCAGGTGACTATTGTTGACAATCGCCAAATCCTCCTCAACAAGAGCATCTCTGAAATTTCAGAGATGTATGTGTTTGAGAATATCGGCGTAGGATCTAACTCCACTGATGCCATCTATTCCGAGCCGACTCCCTATGGGGTCCTCGCTCTCAGACGTAAGTCGCCTGACGAAGACGAGACCCAAGTCAACATTGAGCTGCTTTTCAATGCCGTGACTAAGGGCTTTGTCAAATAGGGTACTCTGCTACATCTAATTAATCAATCACTGATAAAAAACAAAATCATGAAAAAAGCAATATATGCCTTGGCGACTTCCGCCATCCTTTTCACTCTCACTTCTTGTGTCATAGAGAAGCGTCATGCCTCCGACGGCTCTCTAAATGGTGAGTATGTGAGTCGCTCCGAGGCCATCAAGCCATTCTCTGAACTTTATGTCTCTGGCTATTCCGAAATCATTTTCACGCAAGGCCCGACAGACAGCGTCCGCATCGAGGCCTCTAAGGAATTGGTGGATCTCGTGACTGTAGAGCAGGATGGGGAGGCGCTCTCTATCAGCAAGAAGAACAGTCCGAGAAAGTTCAACCTTTGGAGCAATGACGACCGTATCTTTGTCTATCTCGCTTCTCCTAATCTTGTGAAACTCGCTCTCAGCGGGGCTAACGATTTCACGGTTAAGGATTCTCTCCTGACTGATAACTTCGATGTCGTCATTGCAGGTGCTGGAGACCTGAAAATCAACAAACTTGTAGCTTCCAACTCTGTAACGGTGTCTGTCAGCGGAGCTGGCGATGCCGACATGGATTATCTGACCGCAAAGTCGTTCACCTTGAATATGTCCGGTGCTGGCGATGTGGATGCCAAAATTCATGATGCGCAAACTGTAAAAGTTGGCATTAGTGGTGCTGGCGATGCTGACCTTGATCTCTATTCTTGCGGTGATGTCTATGTCCGTACATCAGGTGCCGCCGATGTCACTCTTAAGGGCGATGCCGAAACTTTTGACTTCAGCAAGAGTGGTGCCGGTAGTGTCGACCATGACGAACTCAAAGTGGCCAATCCCAACAAATAGAGTTTTGGGTCTCAAAATAGTTTTCCCACATTTATAACCCGACATTAAGAGCCTTTCCTATGAAAAGTTTCTCATTCAGCCGTTTCCGCAGCGTTGTCAGATACCTTTTCTTCTCCAATAGGCGAATGTTGCTGACGACCGCCGTCGTCCCGTTCGCCATTGTCCTTCTCATTGTCGTCTACACCTTCTCGAATAGAGGAAGTCTGACGTTAAATCCTTGTGATTATGGAACGGTTGCTGGCTTTTTCGGCTTGTTTTTTGCCTTGCTATCTGCTTCTTGCGGTGCGAGGATGGTTTACTCAAGTCGTAAACGGGCTGGGGCATATACCAGTCTGCTTGTCCTCCCTGCGTCCAACCTTGAGAAGTTTGTCGCCCTATTTGTGGTGTGTGTGTTGCTCCCGCAGGTTTTGTTCGCTGTCTCTTATTGGTTGCCTCTCTTCCTGTTCCATTTTGGGGAGATGGTTCTAAATGTATACGACGCAAGCCAATCTGTCATTAGAGCGTTTAGTTTTGGTGAAGTGCTGCTGGGCATTCTCGCGCCCGTCTGCTCGCTCTCTGCATTCATTTTTAGCGGGGCGTTTTTCTCGCGCCTGAGGTTTGTTATGGGCGCTGTCTTGCATCTGTTTTTTTTCGGAGTGCTCGGCTATGTCTCTGTGCTTGTCGCACAGAGATATGACTTTAATGAATATGTCGTCAACACCGAGGCTCTTGTCTGGTGGGGCGTGGCTGGCTACTCCGTTCTTACTGTGGCTCTCATTTTTGCCTCTTACCGTCTTTTCTGCCGGTCGCAGGCTGTGCAGGGGCGTTTTTTAGCTGTATAGCCTATGGTTAGGTTTAATAGTGACAGGGCCATTTACCTTCAAATGGCCGACCGCCTTTGCGACGACATTCTTATTGGCACATATGCCGAGGGCGACCGAGTCCCGAGTGTGAGGGACTACTCTGTCGTGCTTGGGGTCAATACGAACACTGCTGTCAAAACCTATGACTACCTCGGGCGCGAGGGGGTTATCTTCAACAAGCGTGGCATGGGATATTTTGTCTCGCCCGGGGCCAAGGGTAAAATATTAGAGGAGAGAAGGGCTACTTTTGTCAAAGACACGGTGCCCACTCTTTTCAAGGATATGGACCTTCTTGGAATATCTATTGATGAGTTATGCGCCCTTCATGAAGAGTTTGTCAATAAAAAATCGGCGGATAAGTCTATATGTACCGAATAATATTCAGTTTGTGGATTTTATTGCTAATTATTTGGTAAAATAAGAAAATAAATCTATGTTAAGCTCTGCGATGAGTGCTCTGTAATGCTGCATGATGTCCGATAATCGCTCAGCAAATGGCAGTTGCGGATGTTTATAACGTCGTGAAATACAAATAATTTTGCAGTTTAAAGATTTGTTTATATCTTTGCTGCGTTCATATAGGCGTTTGCAACGTGGATAGGGGACTCCGTGTCCCCTATTTTGTTGTTATAAACCTCCATAATAGATGATTACTAAACAAGACGTGCTCGATGCCGTAGCCCAAAAGATTGAAGACGACGGCAATTTCATAGTTGAGGTCTCTGTCGGCCCCTCAAATGAGATAAGGCTCGTGGTCGACAGCGAGAAGGGCATACCCATCTCATATTGCGAGGAGCTGGACGCCCTTGTTGAGACTAAGCTCGACCGAGACAAGGAGGACTACTCCCTTGAGGTCTCTTCCGCTGGCATCTGCACCGAGCTTAAGGTCTTCGGCCAGTTCCGCAAGAATATCGGCAACAAGGTCGAGGTCACTATGCCAAACGGCGCATGGATCCGCGGAATTCTCGTCGACGCCACTGAGGACGGTTTCGATGTCGAGACAGAGGAGAAGAAGAAGGTCGAGGGTGAGAAGAAAAAGCAAATCATCAAGACGGTGACGCACTATGCGCTCTCCGACGTCAAGATGGTCAAGGATATCCTCGATTTCTAACAGAGCAATAAACTGAAAGCATAATGGCTCGCACGCCTTGGTCGGCGACTGCGGTGCCATAAGCAAAGACATATAATCTTCCGGCTTTAGAAAAAAAGTTGTAATGGAAAATAACACGCTGATTGATACTTTTGCCGAGTTCAAGGACCTGAAGAACATCGACAGGGCAACCATGGTGCGAATCCTCGAGGAGGCCTTCCGTGGCGTTCTCGTCAAGCAGTTCGGCACCGACTCGAACTTCAACATCATCATCAACGCCGAGAAGGGCGACTTCGAGATCTTCCGCAGCCGCACTGTCGTGGAGGACGATAAGCTCAATGACCCCAACCTCGAGATCAGCCTCTCCGAGGCTAAAAAGGTCGATGAGGATTTCGAGGTCGGTGAGGAGGTCACCGATGAGGTCAAACTCAAGGATTTCGGCCGCCGCGCCATCCTCAGCCTCAAGCAGAACCTCGCAGGCCTTGTTATGGACCTTGAGAAGGATAACCTTTTCAACCGTTACAAGGAGCGTATCGGCCAAATTGTCACTGGCGAAGTCTACCAATCTTGGAAGCGCGAGGTGCTCGTGCGTGACGAGGAGGGCAATGACCTCATCCTCCCCAAGACGGAGCAAATCCCCGCTGACTTCTTCCGCAAGGGCGACCAGGTGAAGGCTGTTGTGGCACGCGTCGAGTTCAAAAACAATAACCCGCTTGTCATCATCTCGCGCACATCTCCAGTCTTCCTTGAGAGGATGTTTGAGAATGAGGTCCCGGAAGTCTTCGACGGTCTCATCACCATCCGCAAGATTGTCCGCATGCCGGGCGAGCGCGCCAAGGTGGCCGTCGAGTCTTATGACGACCGCATCGACCCGGTAGGTGCTTGCGTCGGCATGAAGGGTTCGCGTATCCACTCGATTGTCCGTGAGCTCAAGAACGAGAACATCGACGTCATCAACTACACCAACAATATCCAACTCTACATACAGCGAGCCCTCAGCCCCGCTAAGGTCAACCGCATCGTTGTCGATGACGACCGCCGCAAGGCCGAGGTCTACCTCGACGCTGAGGAGGTCTCCATGGCCATCGGTAAGGGCGGTAGCAACATCAAGCTCGCCATCCAGCTCACGGGCTATGACATCGACGTCTTCCGTGAGCAGTCTGAGACTGAGGAGGATGTCCGCCTTGAGGATTTCTCTGACGAGATTGAGCCTTGGATCATCGACGTCCTCAAGGGTGTCGGTTGCGACACCGCTAAGTCTGTCCTCGACCTCGGCTATGACGAGCTCGTCAAGCGCACCGACCTCGAGGAGGAGACTATCAAGGATGTGCTCGCCATCCTTAAGGCTGAGTTCGAACAATGAGAACTCTGACGGGAGCCACAATTGTCTCACAATAGCCTGCGCGACAATGCGCATGGCGCATTGACATATACGCCACGGCCATGATGCAGGCCGACGTCGTACCAGGTGTTCATGCCGTTGAGATTTTTGTAGCATTAGGGCGCTAACCCGAAAGGTCCTATGCGCTGTTTCAGTTGTTTAACCTTCGCCCGCCAAGTATGGACAAGACGGACTTCTTCCCCGGTCCGCAGTCTTGTCCCTGTCTGGAGTGGCGACTAAAACATGAGAGTACTAAATTTATATATGGCAGGAGGAATAAGAATTTCCAAAATCACCAAGGAGTGCGGCGTCGGAGTCGACAGGGTTAAGGATGCACTTAGCAAAAAGGGTGTCGATGTCACTGGTTTCGACAATAACACCAAGTTGTCAGAGGAGCAGTATAAGCTGATCGCCTCGGAGTTTAAGGTGGACCGCGAGGCCAAGCAGCAAGTGGCTATGGTCGAGGGCATCTCGGCCAAAGGTAAGGCTGACAAGTCTATCGGCATCAATGAGAATGGCGATGTCGTGGAGACTAAGCCTGTTAAGGAGGTTAAGGCTGAAACCAAAGGCCCCAAGGTAGTTGGACATATTGACCTTGACAAGAACAGCAAGGTTAAGTCTGTCGAGCCTGAGGCTAAAAAACAGCAACCAGCCGATTCTAAGCCAGCACCAGCTCCAGCTGAGGTTAAGCCCCAGCCGGCGCCAGCAGCCCCTGTCTCTAAGCCCGCAGAGCCCGAGGTGAAGAAACAGGAGCCTGCGAAGGTTGCTGAGAAGCCAGTTGAGAAGCCTTCAGTGCAGCCTGCTCCTGTGGTTGATGTCAAACCCCAGCCCGCACCCTCCGCACCCAAACCTGCCGAACAAAAGGCCGAGGCTCCTAAGCCCGCTGAAATGAAAGCAGCTGAGTCTGTCGCTTCTAAGCCTACTGAGACTGCAAAGCCGGCCGAGCCGGCTCCCGCACCCAAAGAGCCTGTAGCTGAGGCTGCCGAGGGACAGGTTAACGCAGACGGTGTTTTCCGTCTCAATGAGAAGCCAAGTCTTACTGGCCCCAAGGTCCTCGGCAAAATCGAGTTGCCTGTCAGCGGTGGTGATTCACGTGGTGGCAAGCACAAGAAGCGCGAGCGAATCAATAAGAAGGGTGAGAAGGTCGATGTATCTTCGCCCACGACCATCAATAAGGTCAACAGCGATATAAACAAGGAGCGCAGCAAGCAAAAGCAGCAGCAGAAGCAGCAACAGGCAGCGGCGCAACAGCAGCAAAATCGCAAGGACAAGCAGCGCGGCAAGAAGTCGGGCGCCAATAACGCCCAGCCCGCTAAGTCGCAGGAGGCAAGTGAGGAGGATGTTCAGAGGCAGGTCAAGGAGACGCTCGCTCGTCTCACCGCCAAAGGCCACAAGACTACCACTTCTAAGCACAACCGTGACAAGCGCGAGGCTGTCCGCCAGCGTGAGGCCGAGGAGGCTGAGCGTCAGGAGCAGGAGAAGAGCATCCTCAAGGTTACTGAGTTCGTGACGGCGTCCGAGCTCGCTACTATGATGAATGTCCCTGTCAATAAGGTCATCGCTACTTTCATGTCTCTCGGCATGTTCGTCTCCATCAACCAGCGACTCGATGCGGAGTCCCTCTCCATTGTCGCGGAGGAGTTCGGCTTCAAGGTCGAGTTCATCAGTGTTGACAAGGCCCACGAGGTCGAGGAGGAGGAGGACGATGAGAGCTCTCTTGAGGAGCGTCCGCCAATTGTCACCGTCATGGGTCACGTCGACCATGGTAAGACTTCTCTGCTCGACTATATCCGCAAGACTAATGTCATCCAAGGTGAGGCCGGCGGCATCACTCAGCATATCGGTGCCTACGGTGTGACGCTTGAGAATGGCCGCAAGATTACCTTCCTTGACACCCCTGGCCACGAGGCTTTCACCGCCATGCGTGCCCGTGGTGCTCAGGTCACCGATGTCGCCATCATCATCGTGGCTGCTGATGATAGTGTCATGCCCCAGACCATTGAGGCCATCAATCACGCCTCGGCTGCCAATGTACCCATCGTCTTCGCCATCAACAAGATTGATAAGCCCGGTGCCAATCCCGACAAGATTCGTGAGGCACTCGCCCAGATGAATTATCTCGTAGAGGAGTGGGGCGGTACTTATCAGTGTCAGGAGATTTCAGCCAAGAAGGGTCTTAATGTTGACAAGCTTCTTGAGAAGGTTCTCCTTGTTGCCGATCTTCAGGAGCTTAAGGCTAATCCTAACCGCAAGGCAAGCGGAAACGTCATCGAGAGCTCGCTCGACAAGGGTCGTGGCTATGTTGCTACCATGCTTGTCCGCAACGGCACTCTCCACACTGGTGACATGGTTGTCTGTGGAGCTAACTACGGCCGCGTCAAGGCTATGTTCAATGAGCGTAACCAGAAGGTTGAGGCTGCCGGTCCTTCTGCTCCTGTCCTTGTCCTTGGTCTTAATGGCGCACCTCAGGCTGGTGAGAAGTTCAATGTCTTCGAGGACGAGAAGGAGGCTAAGGAGGTCGCCAACAAGCGTGACCAGCTTCAGCGTGAGTTCTCTATGCGTGCTACTCCTCACATCACTCTCGATGAGATCGGACGTCGCATCGCACTCGGCAACTTCCAGGAACTCAATGTCATTGTCAAAGGCGACGTGGACGGTTCTGTCGAGGCTCTCTCTGATTCACTCATCAAGCTCTCTACTGAGGAGATCAGGGTCAATGTCATCCATAAGGCTGTCGGTCAGATTTCTGAGACTGATATCATGCTCGCTGCTGCATCCAACGCAGTCGTCATCGGCTTCCAGGTTCGCCCCTCTTCTGGAGCGCGTAAACTGGCCGAGCGTGAGAAGATTGATATCCGCCTCTACTCCATCATCTACGATGCTATCGAGGAGCTCAAGAGCGCCATGGAGGGCATGCTCTCGCCCGAAATCCGAGAGCAGGTCACTGGTAACCTCGAAATCAAGGAGACTTTCAAAATCTCCAAGGTTGGCACCATCGCCGGCTGCTTTGTCAACGACGGCAAGGTCAAGAGCAAGAGCAAGGTGCGCATCATCCGCGACGGTATTGTCGTCCACACTGGCGAGCTCGAGAGCCTCAAGCGTTTCAAAGACGACGTCAAGGAGGTTGTCGCTGGCCTGGAGTGTGGTCTCAATGTCAAGGGCTACAATGACATCCAGGTAGGTGACATCATTGAGGCCTACGAGGAGATTGAGGTCGCTCGTAAACTCTCTTAGTCTGATATGTATGGCTCGCTTTAAGCCATCCATGACGTAAATACCAAGGAGGTGGGGTTCTGTGCAATCCCGCCTCCTTTTTTATCACAATCCCACATCACAAATTTTCTCCACATGGCACTAACCAATACATACGAAACTGCAGAGCGAGACAATGGCGCAAACGGCTGGCGGTGGGTGCCGCCCCTCTACGTCTTTCAGGGTGTGCCTTCATGCCTTGTCATGACTACATCCGCCTTGCTCTATAGTGATATGGGTGTTTCCATGACGTCTTTTGCTTTTTGGACGAGCCTTGTCTGCCTCCCATGGTCGCTCAAGCCACTTTGGTCTCCTTTCGTGGAACGCTATTCGTCTAAAGTCCAATGGGTCAGACTCTCACAGGTTGTCCTTGTCTTAGCGTTTGTGTCTTTGGCGCTCTCCATGCTCACGCCTGTTTTCTATCCGCTCTCTTTGGCTCTGATGCTTGTCGTGGCCATGGCCTCATCTTGCCATGACATAGCTTGTGATGGTTTCTACATGATGGCTCTTTCTGAAAGCCAACAATCTTTCTTTGTCGGCATACGCTCCACCTTCTACCGCATTGCCATGGTCGCCACAACTGGCTTGGTGCCGCTCGTTGTGGGGCTTGTCAAGGATAGCAGTGGAGACCAGTCATCTTCCGCCGCCTATGGTTGGGCGGCAGGCATCGGCCTCTCTGCGTTCATTTTATTCGTTATGGCCGTTTTGTGCCGCATTGGTATGCCTTCCATCAGCGAATCCAACGGAAGGCAGGATGACAGTCTGCAAATATTCTTCCGCGCCTTGCGCTCTTTCTTCTCTCACCCCGGTGCCATCGCGGCTGTTGTTTTTTTCTTTGTCTACAGGCTTGGCGAGGCGCTCATCACAAAGGCTGTCCTGCCTTTCCTCAACTCGTCTCGTGCGGAAGGTGGGCTTGGTCTTGACGTGGCGGAGTGCGGTATCATTTATGGCACATATGGTGTCATAGCTCTTGTGGCTGGCGGCATCCTTGGCGGAATCCTCGCTTCTCGCATTGGACTTCGTCGTGCCTTGTGGCCCATGATCGCTTTCATGAATGTTCCCAATATCGCCTATGTCATTCTTGCGCATTTCATGCCAGACACGACGAGCCTTTGGATTCCCGCGGCTGTCATGATTGAGCAATTCGGCTATGGGTTCGGTTTCACAGCCTATATGCTTGTCATGCTGAATTATGTGGCGGATGCTGAATACAAAGCTGCCGAATATGCCATCGGAACATCCATTATGTCACTCAGTCTGATAATTCCAGGAATGGTGGCAGGCTATCTAAAGGAGAATATTCTTGGCGATTCCTATGAACTGCTGTTCGTCGTGGCATGCCTCGCGACCATTCCCGGCATAATAGCTGCTCTCTTTTTGAAAATAAAAGAGACTGCCAAGTATTAACGTGCCTCTTTTTTCGCTATCTTTGCACCGCAAATGTGATGGTTCCGTAGCTCAGCTGGATAGAGCAACAGCCTTCTAAGCTGTGGGTCTTGGGTTCGAATCCCAACGGAATCACTTCATGACTAAGCCTCGCCCCATTTGGGGCGGGGCTTTTTGCGTTAGTCATGAGCATTGCCAAACAGACGGGCGGCTTTCCATGTGCCGGCTTAATACGTGCAAACCATTTATGGTGCGTTAAATCCTCCCCTCTCTAATACCCTAAATTCAAGCGTATAGCTTGACAAGCTGAATATATTAAGCAGTCTCTATCTCAGATGCCCCTCATCATTGATGGACAAAATGTAGCATGAGAAGAAGCAAAGCTCCAATGTTATGCTTGTGCCTCCATCCCATTCTTATACAAGAAAAGCCCCCGTGACCTATTAGAGTCTCGGGGGCTTTCTTTTCATTGCTTTTCTTCTATTCTACTCAGTCAGCTGCAATTGGAAGCTGAGGCCGACATTGATGTTGTTTGTCGGGTAGGATGATGACACGTATGGGTTGGTCAGTGTCTGGTCGTAGTAGAACTGGATGTTGAATCGTTGTGTCATTGCGTAGTCGGCTGCGAATTTAATACCCGTGCTGCGGTTGCCGCTCGCCAACTCGTTGGTCGCCTCCTCTATGCGTCGCAATATAGTGTAGCTGTCGCGCTGCGACAATCCCAAGGTCAGATTCAGTGTGTTGTTGAAACCTCCGTTGGGCTTCTTGCCTACGAATATCTTGACGTTGTCAAATCGGTAGCCGAGGTTTATGGTCCACTCGTTGCTGTAGTTCTCGGTTATCTGGTTGTTGGAGACGTTTAGCGTCAGTGTCCTGCCTTTGTTTATCGAGACGTTGGCGGTCATGTTGTTCACAAATGTCGCCGATAGCCCGATAAATGGGCTGAACTGCTCGGCTATGGAGACTGTCGACGCGTCATATTCGGGAACGTAGTTGTCATCGATGTCGCGGATGTAGCTAAGCCCATCACCAGATTTCTCCCAGTCTAAGTTGGTCGTGAACTGACCCACGGTATATTTTGATGTGTAACTGTGGTTCAATTCGATGTTCCTCACTTTCTCTTTCAACGCCTTGATGTTGTTCAGTCCGCTGAAGGTTACTCGCCAGTTGGGGCACATGGCGCTTAGCTTAGGAACGAGGTCCAAGAACACGCTGCCCGTCGATTTGCCGCTGTAGGCTGCCACGAAGGCCGGTATCATAACCTCTTGTGAAGTCAGTCCGTAGCCTTCCTGTCCTCCGTCATCTCGCTGGGCTCCCAGAGTGCCGCCATTTCTGCTCGCCCTGTTGGTGGCTAATCTGGTCGAGATCTGCTTGCGTGCCTCCAGGAATTTGTCATAAACACCATAGGTCAATGCCCCGCTCTTCTTAGGCTTTTTGAATGCCGTGCGGATGGCGTTGTATGTTATTGACGTTGTTCCGCTCTCCATGGTGCTATACACGCCCGCAAATCCGTTTGCCGAGTATATGTAGTACTCGCTCAGGTCTTTCGACTTGCTGCGTTGGGCCGTAAGCTCGATTTTGAGAGCTTTGAACAATTCGATGGATGCGCGCAGCTGTAGGTTGTCGCTGTGGGTCATCTCATAAGGGTCGTTGAATGTGGTGTCTGTGGTCAGCCACCCATTCTCGGCAGCCCTTCGGGCAAATCCGCGTTCCTGAATGCCAGTTATGAATTTGAAGCCCGGGGCGCGAGCTCCGCTGACACCCGCAGTGCCAAGGAAGTGGCTGCCAGGCATGTAACCTGGCAATGTGGTGCCGTTGTTCTCCGAATAGCTCAGGCTGACGCTCTTGATTGATGTCAGGACCATCATGGCCATGTCTTTGAAGACGTTGCGCTGTTCACCATTGTCCTCGCTTATGGTGCCGGTTATGACTATCCGTGAGTTGTCGCTCGCCATGCTCGGCGTGAACACCGCCGTGTTGCTGTCTACGGCTTTGAGTGTTCCCTTGATGCTATGTCCTTTGGCGTCAAATGCGCGTGCGCTCACGTCGTCTGTCTTCAGGTTGTGGCTGATGGTCACGGGCTCGCCCGGTGTCAGCTTGACGTTGCGCTGGGTGTAGTTGACCGTCTTGCCCTGCGATTTGCGTTGCTGGCGTGTGTTGTTCGAGAGGTTGTAGTGGTCGTACAGGTCGCGCAGATACTTCGACTTGTTATACAATGTTCCGAAGTTACCCATCACGTTGGCCTGCTCCGTGTTCTTGTTGCTTATCACGTTGCCCCACTCGAAGTCATCAGTCTCGCTGCCGCGCTCCCATGTGTAAACGCCTTTATAGGTGGCGTTGGCTGTCAGGAAGTTGAGGTAGGGCAGTTTGTTAATCGGGACGTTCCAGCTCAGGTCGACGTTGTGCTGGTAGTTCTGGACTGTGCCGAATTTCTTGATGTTGCTCCACACTGAGTCGCGCCAGAGTTTGTACTCTTCGGGGTACAGGTCTTTGTTGACTGGACCGTCTGGCTCATCTATTCGGGTGTTGGTCACAGAGCTGAAGCCGAATTTCAAGTTTCTGGTTATGTTGTACCTGAAGTCGAAGTATCGGTTCCAATAGAAGTCCTTTGTCACGCTGATGGGCACTATGTAGTCCGGGTTGGTCACATTGCGCTTCTGCACCTCTTGATAGCTGCGGTCCACATCCCAACGGTAGCTCAGCTGCGACGGCGCCGTGTAGAATGTGACGTCTTTTATTATGCCTAAGTATTTGCTGCTCAATTTGCTCTTCTTGAGCGGCTGAACAGTCTTGACACCAGTCGAGTAGTTGTAGCCCAAGGTTCCGTTAATCTGTTTGGTGTAGTCATATTGGGTCTCGGGGCTTGTTTTGTTTGTGGTGCTTATGCTATATGAGGCTGACAAGTTCGATGGCGACAAGAGAGTCACTTTCTTCCCTCGTGCTGGTTTTATCCTGACATTGGTGAAGTTGAGGCTCTTTATCGTCTCCGTGGTTTGGGAGATCTCTTTGATGCTGTCCTCCTCCGCTTTGGTTTGAGCCTGGGCCAAGACAGTGCTCATCAAGACATCGGTGTCGTAGGGCGAATATTTTGGCATGGATGTCGTGCGGCTATATCCTGCATATACTGGCAGGCTCAGGCGCGAGTTCGGACCAAGGAATTTGCCCATCTCCAGATTGGCCGATATGTCAAACTGGCGGTTCTCATCCAAGCTGCGCTCCGTCACGCTCTGGTCTATGCTTCCAAACCCGACGCTCGAGTATTGGCCCGACGCCTGCACTGTGCCTATGTCTGCCAAGCGGATGGTGGCTCGTCCACGCGCTGCCCAACCGCCCTGCTCGTTGAAGTCGGTCAGTCTCAACTCGTTGAACCACACTTCCGCACTCTTCGTGCCTGCGCCATGAGCGCGCACGCCCATCATCATGACGACAACGTTGCCCGTGCTCGGGTTGCCTTTTATCCTGACTCGGTTGTTATTGTTGTCAGGGTCGGTTATGGTGTAGACGTCTTGCAGTGTGATGTTTGATCCCGCCTCGCGTCTCGCCTCGTTGCGTGCCAGTTTGCACTCTGTCAAGACTGAGATGGGAATGTCGAGGTTGTTTGCCTCTGGCCATACCGCGTAACGGTCGGCATCGCTGTTGCTGCTGTAGATGCCTTGGGGCGTCAGTGTCAGAGGTATCTCATACTCGTAGTAGTTGTCCTCATAGTCTGAGCCTATGCGGATGAATGCGCTCAACTGGTTGTCTTCGAGTGGCTCGCCCTCAAGTGCCTCTGCGTGTATGAACATCTTGAGGCGCCTGTAGTTGCGGAAGTCCATGTTGAGGGTCTTATACACCGCCCGTGCATCTCCATTGGCCAAGTCGGTGACTTTCATCGAGTAGGCCTGCTCGTTTAGTTGGCGCAGCTGAGGATTTGACGGGTCAACGACGCGGTCCACGCCCGGAGGCAGAACGTAGTTGACTGGCGTGCGGCGGTCATTCTCCTCTATGTTGACTGTCGATGTAGACATGGTCGTGGCGGCCGAGGTCTGACCGTCTTCCTCGACCAAGCTCTCTGTATATTTGCGCCATTCGCCTTTCACAAGTTCAAGGGTTGCGAGACGAACTATGCATGTGTCCTGAAATCCGGTCATGAAAAGGCGGATGAACTGCATGGAGGTCATGTCGCTTATGTCGCCCACTATTTTGTCTGGCTGAGAAATGGGTATCTTGAACTGGTACCACTTGATGGTCTCGGTCTTGCCATTCGCCAGTTTTGTGGTCGTCTCCAACTGGTCGGCAATGTAGTTCTTGCCCACCTGCATGTCGGTGGGGTGGAGGGACACGTGATACTGGTAGTAACTCTCGTTCTCGTTCAGTGTGTAATCGTCATTCAAATCCTCGTTGTCTGGCAGGTTGGTCGCTGCCGTAGAGTAACTCTCGGTCGAGTACTCGCTCGGTCGTGAGTTGCCCTCGGGGTTGTTGAATTTCTTGTATCTGTCCAAGATTGAGACTTGCTGCTGGTCATAGTCCGAGCCTCTGAAATAGTGGTAGTCGTCTCCCGCAGGGTCGTTCACTATCTCGTTATATGCTGCCTCGCTAAGTTCGCCGTTTACATACATCTGGCGAATCATGTCCATGTACGGATAGTCGGACTTGTTGTAGAAATACCGCTCTTTCTCCGAGCTCATGCCGTTCAGACCCACGTCTTGAGCCAACATGCTGGCCGCGTCTGTGTTGAAGCTGTTCACGAGGCTGTTGCTCTTGGGAATATAGCCCCACACTGTGCTGTCGCAGTTGAACTCTTCGCCCGGAACTGGCAAGCCGTTCTCGTATGACTTGCGCGAGTCGGGCAAAACGTCCTCACTCACAGATCCAATGTGGAAGTAAAGCTCGCCGCCCTTCCTGTCGCTCTGGTCATAGATGAACGGGTCCATCATCCAGAACTCGATATACTCTATGTTGGCGTTCTCAAAGTCCGTGGTCTCCAATTTCCGCTGGATGCCACCCCAATTCTTCTCAGGGTTTGTCAGGTGGCCATTCACGTCAATGTCGGTGGTGAAGTTATACGGGCCGCGCTCGTCAGGGTAGTAGGCCAAGTTGAGCATTGATATGTTCGTGCTCTCACCATAGGCAGCCTCGCGGTTGGGATACAGCTCGTCCTCATAGACCTCGCGCACATAGTGGTTGCTCTTCTGCTCCAGGTCGTTCTTTATGTGGCGAGGCGTGTTGCTCATGTTGCGCAAGAACAGCGGGTCTATGCTATACCATGCCAATCTTGCGCGGTCGAAACCAGCTGACAGGTCGTTGGTCGTGTGCTGGTCGGGCGATAATGCGCCGCTGCCCTGTGGACGGCTCGCTAAATGCCAACCACTCCACGCCTTGATGTCATATTTGACGCTCGACCCCTCGAAGTCGTCGATATACGCGGCGTCAATCGAGTTGGCGTGACCAGCGATCAGCTTGGCCACCTCACCCTCAAAGTTTATGGTGCTCGGCGTCTTGGTCGAGACGAGGGGCAGGGCGTCCAATGCGCGGGTAAGGAATGGCAACTCGTGGGTGTAGTCAATGTTGAAACCCAACATCGTGTTGCTTATGCTCTCCTCGCCATATCCCACTTTGCTGGTCAATGGCTTTTCTTTCATGTGGATGAGAGTTCCGCCGATGTTGAAGTCTTTGTTCACCTCATAGTTCAGGTGGGTTCCCACCATTGTCTGTGTCTGTGTCGATATGGCCGACTCGTTTTCGTATGAGATGTTTATGGCCGAGCCTGAGTTCAGGATGCCCTGATTCAATATCCTCACACGACCCAATGAGTAGTCCACCGTGTAGTCCACATTCTCCGACAGCACCTGACCTCCGGCCGTGACTGTCACTGAGCCTTGGGCTATGTTATATGCGCCAAGTGATATGTCGCTTGAGTTCTGGCTCTGGAACTTACCCTTAATCTTGAATTTGTTCTTCTTAGTCTGCTGCTTGGCATACACTTGCGTACTGTCGTATATGGCCGTAAAGGCGTATTTCTCGGCCAAGCTCGGCTCTTTTTTCAACTTCTCATACAGATAGCTGCCGAATGGCTCGCGCTCGGGGAATATGATGAGGCCGCGCTTCGAGTTGACGGTCACGCCATCCACGTAGTCATATTTGCCATCCGATGACACCTGGTTGTAACTGTTAAGGCGGTCGAGGTTGAGCATCTGGAGGTAAGTCTCTCCATTGTGACCACCGTTCACAGGTCGCTGACCCTCGTTGAAATAGTTGATATAGGTGCTGCTTGAGTCGTTGAGGTAAACAATCTCGACCTCAAAGTCGTCATTTGTAATCTCATATCCGCCAAGCGAGTAGACGTTCTTCATCATCAAGTCCCAGTTCTTGTACTGGGGCGTGAGTGTCGTGCCTTTAAGCATTTTAAGATACAGGCACTGGGGGGCGTTGACACCGCTTGTGGACAACTCACCCACGGTATAGGTCTGCCCGCGGTATGTGTACTGATAGGCTACGGCCAACACCTCGTTGTTGTTGAGGGCTGAGTTCAGCGAGATATAGCCCAAATGCTCGTTCAGTGTGTACTCCGAGCTGGACAGCATGCGCGCATTCTCCACTTTCTCGTAGTCGCGCCCAACTTTCATTCCGGCTATTCCGCTGATGGTGGTTGTCGTGTTGCTCGGGTCGCGTGCGCCCGAGTAACTGCTGGTCATGGCGGCGTATAGGTTATTGGCGTCGTTGCTCGGCATCGCCTCTCTGCCACTCCACGCCGTCGGGTTCTGTATGTTGTCACCCGTCTCGCCCAAGTCGCTAAACGCTAATATGTTGCGTGCATCAGTGTAATTACCGCTCTTGTTGGTCACCCATACCTCTATCTTGTTGATGGTGATGCCGGAGTTTATGGTTGGCAGTTTGCTCAAGGCTTTGTCATACATCTCCTTGAATTCGTGAGACAGGAAGAAGTGCTTGTTCTTCTCATACTGTGTCACGTCTATCTCAAACTCCTGAGCCGTGGCTCCATTCTGCACCGTGATGGAGTTGCTCTCGCCTTTTTTCTGCGAGAATACGGATGACACGGTCAACTTGCCGAACTTCATGTCCATCTTGAAGCCGAAGAGGCTCTGACTGCCCTGAATCAATGTGCCGGGCAGGCTCCAGTTGATGTTGCCCGCCTGTATGTCCTGGATTATGTCGTCCTCGTCACCCGTATACTCCATTTTCACCTCGTTCTCAAAGGCGAATGTGGCCTGGGTGTTATAGTTGATGCCAAGTTTGAGCTTCTCGCCAATCTGCGAGTTGAGGTTCAACTGGACGCTCTGGTCAAAGTCGAAGCTCGTGGTGGCCCTCATCCTCTGCTGCAGGGTGGGGTTGTCTATCTTGTTATATTGGGCGCCTATGCTCACCTGAGCCTGACCTTGCAGGTTCATGGTTATCTTGTTGCTGCCAAAGATGCTCTCAAACAAGTCGTTGTTTATCTGCCATTTGCTGTTCAGCAGACTGTTCTTCTGTTTCTTGTCGCCCTTGGCTGTGCTGCCTGTGCGGTCCGCATTGCCCGCTTGTCTCTGTTTGCCAAGCCAATAGTCCATCATCGAGCGGCGCACTGCGTCGTTCTGATAGTCCTCAAGGCTCATTGAGTACGGCATCCTGACGTTCATGCCGCCTATTTTTCGATAGATGGTCACGCTGCCCGAGGCGGGGTCATATGTCGCGCTATACTCCGCGTTGTCTGGCTCGCGCAGGTCAATGGGGCTGCCGTTGCCTTGTTGTGGGGCGTGCCCCTCGATTGGTATGTCGCCTTGGTCGGTCATCCTGTATGGCAGGACGACTGTGTCAGGTTCGGCAGTCTTCTGCGCACTTGCCTCGCGCTCGGCCTGCATCTCTTCCAGCAATGCACGGTTAATGACCGGACGCAGCAAGGGGCTTGCCACGCCGGCCATTCCTAAGATGCCAACTGCTATGAGTGGTAGGGCGTGTAGTCTGTTTTTCACGCGGTGGATATGTTTCGTTGATTCGTGTGGCTCTAAAGCATTTTGAATGCGGCTTTTATTACGCCCTCAACCTTAAGCTCAGGATTTTGTGATAATATCTTGTCTATGGCCTTTGACGCCTGGGCCTTGTTGTAGCCCATGACCTCAAGAGCCTGCAGCGCCTCCTCTTTGACGGGCGACGGCTTGGCGGACAGGCCCGGCAATGTGCCAACGTCTTGCTGGTCTATGCCCAATTTGCCTATCTTGTCTTTCAGCTCCACGATGATCCTCTCGGCGGTCTTGAGGCCTATGCCTTTTATGCCTTTGAGGGCTGTGACGTTTTCGCTCATTATGACGTTCTGTAACTCTCCTGCGCTCATTGACGAGACCATTATGCGGGCTGTGGCAGCTCCTACGCCACTCACAGATGTCAGCAGGCGAAAAACCTCGCGCTCAGCCGTGGTCGCAAACCCGAAAAGCTGATACGCGTCCTCGCGGATGGCCTCGTGGATGAACAACTTGGCCTCCGTCTGACCCTCCAAGGCTGTATATGTGTTTAGTGATATATTGGCCATGTAGCCCACGCCACCACACTCTATGACTGCGTATGTGGCGTTTAGTTCGGCTACTTTGCCTCTGATGAATTCTATCATTGCTCTCTTTTCTTATTTAGAGAAAAAACGCCATCCCTGAGCCTGAAGCTCAGCCTCCTCACCACTTGTGGTTACCAACCGGCGACCCTTGCCCTCCTCGCAAATGTAGCCTATGGCATAGATGTCAGGACCCGGTGTGTTCTGGAATTTCTGATAGTCCTCTTGGCTTATTGTGAAGAGAAGCTCGTAGTCCTCGCCTCCGTTTAGAGCTGCCACTACAGGGTTGATGCTCAGCTCGTCGCTCATCTTGCGAGTCTGCTCATGAATGGGGATTTTCTCCTCATAGAGACGGCAGCCCACACCGCTCTTTGTGCAGATGTGCATCATCTCGCTGCTCAGCCCGTCGCTCACGTCCATCATTGATGTCGGAACGACGCCTATCTCTGACAGGAATTTAATCACGTCTGCCCGCGGCTCGGGCTTCAACTGCCTCTCGAGAATATACTCGTAACCCGTAAACGCAGGTTGGCTTGTTTTATTGTCTTTTAATACTCTTTTTTCTCGCTCTAAAAGCTGAAGCCCCATATATGACGCTCCCAAGTTGCCGCTGACGCATATTATGTCGTTTTTCTTGGCTCCATCCCTATATGATAGTTTCCCGGGTTCCTGCTCACCGATAGCCGTTATTGAGATTGTCAAGCCGGTGAGGGACGATGTGGTGTCGCCGCCCACTAAGTCCACGCCATATCTGTCACAGGCGGTGCGTATGCCGTCATACAAGTCGTCTATGGCTTTCAGTGTGAATTTGCCAGACACGCCAATGGATACGGTAATCTGCTGCGGGATGGCGTTCATTGCGCACACGTCGCTAAGGTTGACTGCGACCGCCTTATAACCCAAATGTTTAAGCGGACAGTATGTCAAATCAAAGTGTATGCCCTCCAACAAGAGGTCTGTGGTAACCACTTTCACCTTGCCCTCGCTTGTGCTCAGCACTGCGCAGTCGTCGCCTATGCCTTTCTTGGTTGTTGGCTGGTTTATTTTGACGCTTTTGGCAATGCGGTCAATAAGGCCGAACTCGCCAAGGCTCTCTATGCTTTCCATTCTTTGGGTTTCTCTTTAATCCAACCTCTTTATGAGACCTCTTCTGTCCTGTCTCACTGCTGATTGGCGTTTTTTTTTACAGATGATGATGTCTACTTCTATCGCTTGCCGCCTATTATGGAGTCGAGGCTCTGCTTCAGCTTGTCGCTCTCGTCCATGAAGTCTATGATGGCGTCATTGTCAATGGGCTCAGCTGGTGGCATGTCAACGCTCAGTGGGTCGACAGGCTGCCCGTCCTTATACATTCTGAAGTCCAAATGCGGACCAGTCGCCAAACCTGTTGCGCCTACTGCGCCTATCAAGTCTCCCTGTCGGACTGTCTGTCCCACGGCTATGCCCTTGGCAAAGTTGTTCAAGTGCATATAGACTGTGGTGTAGACGCTGTTGTGGCGAATCTTCAGATAGTTGCCACCTCCTTTGGGGTCATATCCCTTGGCTATTATCTTGCCGTCACCAAGAGCCACGACAGGTGTTCCCTTGGGCGCTGCGTAGTCCACGCCATGATGCGGACGCCGTATTTTCAGAATCGGGTGAAGCCTTCCATTACTGAAACGGCTGGATATGCGGCTGAAGTGAAGTGGCGCTTTCAGAAATGCGCGCCTCAGGCTGTTGCCTTTAAGGTCATAATACCCCGCCACGCTGTCGCCAACATGACGGAATGCGTAGTCGCGTTTGCCGTTGTTCCCAACATAAACAGCGGCCGTTATATTCCCCGTGCCAATCACTCTGTCTCCGACCATCCGCTCTTCATATATGATTCCGAATTGGTCGCCTTTGCCCAGCCCGAAAAAGTCTACAGTCCATGCAAACACGTCCGACAGGTCAAGCGCCACCTGAGGCTCTATTCCCTGAGCCGACAGTGCGTTCCACAGGCTGCTCTCTATCGTGGCGTGAGCCATTCTTGTGCGGGTCGTCACCTCAGCCTCTTCTTTCACCACGGTCACCGAATCGCCAAATGTGCAGCGGACATAACTTGTAGCCGAGATCTCATATACGAAGTGCCTGACTGGTCCTACGCCAGCAGTGTCTATGCCTCTGAAAAAACAGCAGGTATGCCCCGCCTTCATCTGGCGGAAGTCATACACTGGCAGAGCTTTTTCGTATGCCGCTATGGCTGCGGAGTAGGGTAGTCCCGCCTCGGTCAGTATGTTGGATATCATCTGACCATTTCCGACTGCGGCCTTCTCCACGCTAAAGGAGTCCGCCACAATCCCATATAGCAATGTAGGCTGCGCAACGGCTGACGTGTCGGTCACCTCGTCTGTCCGTGCCCCTCCTGTGCAACCGTTTGTTATCAGTGCTGCAGCGCCTGAGCCAACTAAGGCTATGGCCGCTATTATGCTTTTATTAAACATATTTGCAAAGTTAAGTCTTTTCTACCATTTGTTTATATCTTTGCCCACCCAACGACTTTTTCGCACTGATGTCCGACGATTTTCTCTATACTCTCGCTCTTGGTAACATATCGGGTGTAGGCCCGCAAACACTCCGCCAATTGATTGAACATTTTGGCTCAGCCGCTAATGTGTTCGCTGCCGCGCCCGCTGATTTTCCTAAGTCGCACAACTCTATCCGCGAGTCTATCGCCAAGTGCCGTGAGTCGGCTCTTGCCTTTGCTCAAGCGCAAGTCGACAAGGCCAACCGCTTCGGTGTGCAAATGCTCACTTACACTGATGCCGGCTACCCGTCGCGTCTCCGTGAATGCCCTGATGCACCACCAGTGCTCTTTTTCAAGGGAAATGTCAATTTTGAGACTGCCAAAATCCTTGCAGTCGTAGGCACTCGCAAGCCATCTGATGAGGGGCGCATGCTTTGCGACCACCTTATTTCTGACCTTTGCGCCCGTCACCCCGACTTGGTTATTGTCTCTGGCTTAGCCTTTGGTGTCGACATCACAGCCCATCGCGCAGCCATCCGAGCTGGCCGTCCAACTATTGGAGTGGTGGCTCATGGTCTTGACACTCTCTATCCCGCTCAACATCGCGACTCTGCCTCGCAGATGATTAAAAATGGAGCTCTCCTCACAGAATTCTCTTTTGGTGTGGGCCCCGAAGCCTACAATTTCGTTGCCCGAAACCGCATTATAGCTGGTCTGTCAGATGCAACTCTGGTTGTCGAGACTGGCGAGAAAGGCGGCAGCCTCATCACCACTCGCAACGCTTTCGATTATGACCGTCAAGTCCTCGCTGTCCCTGGTTTCCCCGGACGAGAGCAAAGTAAAGGGTGCAACGCTCTGATTAAGAAAAATATGGCTGCGCTTGTCGAATCTGCTGATGATGTGGATAACTGCCTCAGTTGGGATCTCCCCGCCGCTCTACGCAAAGCGACGTCAGAACCTACGCCAAGTCTTTTCTCTGAGCCTCAGACCCCAGAGGAACAAGCCATTGTGGCCGCTCTCAAACAAGAGGACGGCCTGACAGCCAGTGTCCTCGGCCAGCGCACGCATATCCCTATTGCAAAACTTAATGTCACTCTCCTGAATATGGAGTTCGCTGGTCTCGTCAAGGCTCTCCCCGGTAATTCTTACAGGTTGATTATCTGATAAATACCTGTCAATCTCCGCTACCATACTATCTCAATCTTATCCACCTCTTTTTCTCCCTTTTCTCCTGCAACGACATCTTTATTCGTGTTTATCTCCACTCCTGTGTGTGATATGTCGTGTAAAATGAGTAATTTTACTGCCTAAAGACCATACTATAGCGTATGGCGGACGGTCAGTCGCATCTCAAAACCCTTTCCCTCTGACCT
Organism: Alistipes putredinis; assembly: GCA_963620575.1. Taxonomy (GTDB): domain Bacteria; phylum Bacteroidota; class Bacteroidia; order Bacteroidales; family Marinilabiliaceae; genus W3P20-009. Next base: position 136,287 of record CAVFBC010000002.1, read on the forward strand.
CTCAACACTCCTTTCATGCTTGAAAATATAGCACATAACTTCTTGAAAGTTAATCATATGAAGCTCTCTTTGAGAACACTCTGGAGTCGCCTCCTTTCAGCGACTCTGGCACTTTCCGCATTCTCTAATGTTGCTGGGGCGTGGCCGGTTTCGGTAAACCCCGACGTGGTGGGTGTGGACTATGTCTCTCCTTTCGCCTCTACCTCAAACTCCTTTGCGCAAGGCACTAATGATTGCACTGGTGTCTATTTCGCTGATCATGGTACTGAGGCCAGTCAATATTACCTTTATATAAAGGTATATAACAATGGAGTCGAGTGCACAAGTACAGCGACGAGTCGTGTCGTGGTCAACGGAAACGTAACTTGCAACGCTGAATACCAAACAGCAGGCACTCATGCCGGCTATTACCGATTGTCTGGTTTCAGCTCGAAGCAGGCTCAAGCCATTAAGGACGCAATTAATAATGGGCAGTCTCTTACGTTCAGCGATCTAAATCAAATCCAGGGTGGACCTACTGGCAACTTCACCGCGACTCTCGGTGTAGACCCCTGCCAAGAATGCCCGGATCCGACAACCTTCGCTGCAAAGAAGCTCAATATCACAGCCAATGGCACCTATGGCTGTGCCAACGACCAGACCACTTATCTTGAGACGACTGGCTCGTACGAGGGCGTGACTTTCACGGTCTACACAGAGTCCACCTCTGGCTCGGGAACCTTCGACAAGAAATATCAGTTTAAGTCCGCATCTACTTCAGCTTCGGGCACTACTCTCGCCACTTCTGACTATTCTGTAGTCGCTGTCAACAATGAGGCTCTCCGTTTCTTCATCCCCGACGCTGGCAAATATCGCATTAAGGCTACGTGCGGGAGCCTCGATTATGGTTTCCTCGACGGAACTTTTGAGGTCCGTGGTTATAGTGACAAGACTCAGATTGGCAACCTCTCTTACTGCACATCTGATCTTGATGGGGTAGTCCTCAAAATTCAAAACTCTGAGTTCGACGTCAAGTACACGCTCTACCGCAACAATCGAATTTACTCAAATGGCAAGTATTCGGTAACAGGTAAGGCCGATAACGGCACAGATGAAATTGATATTTCTACCCTAAAGGAGTCTGGTACTTATACTGTTGTGGCTCAGCGCAATGGCTGCAACTCAACAAAAACTGTAAGCGGTCAGCTCATCATAACGGCTGGCGGCACTCGCCAACTTGTTGCCACAAAGTCTGGCACCACTACTGCTGCAGGTCAGCAATGCGCCACTAACAGTTACTCTATCGGCATTAACCAATATGTAGCGGGTGTCACTTATACCCTCGTCTATACCAACGATGCCGGGAACAAGACAGACGTTGAGAGTTTCACTCCAACCAATGACGGCACCAACTATCAGTTCACGACAAAGGTCTCAGCTAAAGGCACCTACACCATCTCGACCAACATCAGTTGCGAGACGGTGGAGGGCGAACTCGTTATTACGGATGGCAAGACTGCCGATGTGACTCTTGTCAAGGAGAATGATGGTTGCGACTATACGTTCTCTATTAAAGGTCTCACCAGTACCGACTATATGTACTATATATATGTCGAGGGTGAGACGACTGCTGCTGGAAAGCAAATCAACCGCGCAGCTCAGGCTGGCAATGGTGGTGACCTTGATAACGTCTACAAATATCACACCACCGACAAAACTGTAACTTTCAAAGCTTATGCTCTCCCCAAGGATGCTACCGATGAGAGCTGTCGCATTGAGGTAAATGGTGCGATTGTTGTCCCTGGCGTGCCAGAGGCTCCAACCCCAACAAAGTCTGATTACTACTTCTGCGGTGCTGATGGTGCTGACGTTGACATTACGGTCGATGAGTCTGTCACTGGCAACGCCTACCTCTACACGACTGCCGGCAAGGAGGTGCAGATGCAGAACGTCAAAATAGACAAGACGACCTTCCGCTTTAAGAATGTCCCCGCTGGTACCTACTATGCTGTCATTAAGAATGAGGCTGAGTGTGAGTCCGAGCATTCGGCCTCTATCAAGGTAACTGGACGTGAGTATAACCCGACTCTCAGCCCGGCTATTCCTAAGGTCTTCTGCATGTCATCAAATGGCAAGACTCCTTATAAGGTCACCATTGTCTATGCTGACGGTCCTAAGAATAACGCCACTGCCTATAAGTTCAAGGTTCATATTGTCCCTGAGGTTGGTAAGTCTTATACAGTCTCAAGCACAGATGCTACTGTTTCTCAAACTAATTCTTATACTTACCAGTTTTCTTTTGTAGCTGATGACTATGAGTTGACCCAGGGAACTGTCGATATCTACATTGAGACTGAACCAGGTCAGACTGATCTCATTTGTGAAAGCGAGCATTATCAGTTCAGCATCCAGCCTCAGCCCGACAAACCAGTTGTATCTGTAACTTACAGCCAGGCTTCTACCGTTGCTTGTGAAGGTGACGAGGCTTATCTCTCTGCCTCTTCTGCTTCTTCCAGTGCTGATGGCGACACTTGGTTCTATGTCTATGCCGACAAGGAGCCAGATGCAACTGCATCTCCACTCGCCATCCTTAAGTCTAAGAATGACGTCTACAACTTTACAGTAAAAATCCCTGATGGCGCGCCCACAGGTACTGGATATTATGACGGGGACGGAAATTACCACCGTTTCTACTATGTTGTAGCCCGTGATGCACAGCAGCAAGGTTGTGAATCAGACCCCACAACCTACGAGATGGTCATCCGCCCTAACAATACTGCGCTCAACATTGAGCAAAATGACCCACGTTGGTCAATTTGTGAGGACACAGACCCCGTTACTCTCTCAAGCTACTTCTATCCTGGTGATGGTACTTTCTATATTGTTGGTACTGACCAAGATAAACTTCTCCCCATCAAGAAGAAGATTAACGGTTCAACTGTTTTCGATCCGCGCATCTTCACTCCTGACGGAATTGATTATGATGCTGGTGGCTACACCGCTGATGATATTCCTGCAGGTTTCGAGCCTACTCTCATCAAGGATGGTAATTCTGTAACTTACACAATTCGCTACAAGCAGAGCTGGTGCCCCAACTCATTCTACATTGACGGAAAGATGACCGTCAACAAGAAGCGTGACATCAGTGAATACGGCATCCATGCCGATGACTGCTACTGCACCAACGATTACATCACTGTCGAGGGTTACCCCAACACTATCCTCAATGAGTACGGTTACGCCAAACTCTATTGCGAGGGTATCCTTGAGAGCGACCAGCCTGATGACGATGGACTTGAGTGGAGATACACTTTCAGCCCTGTCCTCCGATACCGCGGTAATAGCAATGGCAAGACCATTGAGTTCACCTACGAGTATAAGGATGGAGCCACTGGTTGTGTCTACCAAGTAAAGAAGCAATCCAAACTCTACCAACCTGTTGCTGATGAAATCTATTTCAACATCAACAACACCCCTGATCCCAAAAATTTCCAGGGTGGCTTCAGTGAGGATTACTTCTGCCCCGAGGATAACTCTGAGCATCAGCTTGTTCCGTATGTCTACCAGTATCAGTTCTATGATGACGGTTCGCCAATGCTCTCTTATGGTAGCGCAATCAACAACAGCAGTCTCGTAACCTTCACCAAGTCTGTAACAGTCAGTGAGACAGAGGCTCCAACATTGGCAACCCTCGGAAATGGTTATCAGACTGTTGGTACTTATGAGGAGTCTTTCAAGGTTCTCTCGGCCGGTGGTCAGGTTACTATCACCCCGCGTTGGACTAACACTGCCTCTACCTTCAAACTAAGTGGCAATACTCCTGACGGCTTAACAGTACGAATCTCTGCTACGCTTGAAATTAAGGACCGTTCTACCACCGCCACACCTAATCTTGTGGCTACGGTCACTTATGCCATTACGACTCTCGGCTATTATACTTTCAATGATGGCACAAATGTGTCTACCGACAAGGTTACCGACACCATCCTTAAGAACTATGATGCCTATGAGTATAAGAAGGCGCTCGACCTTACTGACTACACTGCGAATACAGGTAGCAATTATTACTACAATTTCACAGGTGGTCCTCACATCAAGGTCAAGCTTGATGATGGCTCTGTATCTGCTCTCGGCGGCGGCTATGATGAGAAGGATATTGCTTATTACTTCCTTGATGTCAGTGAGATAGGTAATGGCAACACTGCCAACATCCATCTCTATGTTGACAATGGTTCTGAGTGTCGTGCTAATACCAATGACCAGTGCCGTGCCAACACTGAGCGACCTGTCCGTGTCCTGCGTGAGCTTGAGCATAATATGCAGAGCAGCTATTGCGCATTCGATACTGACGAGCCTATTAAGGTCATCCTCAATTACCCGTCTCGCTACATAGCAGATACTCAGGCTAATAGGGATAATGGGTATCTGACTGGTAACCTCACCTCTACTGTCTATAACTATGACTATGAGGGTGTATCAGGCACAAGTGTCATCAAGATCCAAAAACAAATCGACTCTAATGGCAATGTCATTGGAACAACCGATGCCGATGGTAATACTGTTTACAATGGTGAGGTAAAGACCTATTCTATCTCCTACACCAAGGGAACAGCTATGCCTAAGATTGTCTATGATGACAATGGCATTGGCTCTGTCTCTTTTGATTTCGATGATGCTAACATCGACTCTGACGGATCTTTCAAGTGGCAGCATGAGACTGGTTCTACAGGTGCTGGTCGTTATCATTTCACTTGGACCTTCAATGGAGACAGTCCTTCTTGCACCATGGAGAAGGAGTGGGATGTCTATGTCGTCAGCAACTCAGACGCCTTCTCCATTTGGCAAGGTAAGAGCTGGCGTGAGGCTTCTGCTTCCGAGGTGGCTCGCTATCCAGTGTATAAGTCTGATGTCAATGCTGAAAACAGCGCTTATCAGGAGGATAACTGGTGGGTGACCAAGAAGGTTAACAATGTGGATGTCACTATGGTGGCGTCTGACCGCACTCCTGCCATCCCTCTCTGCTGGAAACAGAATTTTGATGATCGCGACTCTGATCCTCAGAATATTATCTCTTTCCGTCCTACTGAGCTCCTTGGTGATGAAGTCCCTGGCTCATTCTGGATTCAGGAACTTCGTACTTCTGACGATAAGGCGGACCGAGCTATCCCTGCAACCGAGCCTATCGGTGTCAAGGATACTACAAATGCTATGTTCAAGATCTGCAAGGATAATTTCAACTCCGTGCAGTACATCTCGGACTATGCTATCTATACCAATACCCTCACCCCTGGTAAGTACTACCGTGTCCTCTACTACATAGGTTGCGGTGAGCCTTTCTCACGCCGCATCTACATCAGCAACAATTCATCTGTCACCATCTCTGTTGAGAATGAGCAGAATGGAAGTGTTTGTACATCAAAGACTGATGTCGATACCGAGACTGGCGTAACTACCTCTTCATATAACGATTACATTGTCATCCACGCAGAAGGAACCTCTATCAGTCAAGGTGTCTTCAAACTTGGTACGGCCGTTACTTCAAAGGATGGTAAACTCAACCTCCTCTATGATCCTACTGCCGACGCTAACAAGCTTGCTGATCCTTCTACTTGGACCAACACCGCGTCAACTGTTCCCGATGTCCTCAAGGGTATTGCGGTTCAGCGTGATGCCATCGGACAGGTTGCATATCTCAACATTAAGGATTATCGCAACGGTCTCAAGACCGACGATATTATGCCTATCACCATCTACTTCGAGTACTCTGCCGGTGATGGTGGTTGCGTCTATCGCGTAAGTAAGCAGATTAATATTGTTGACTTCGCGAATGTCCAGTTCAATGTTTCGTCTAATAATGGTTCTTCAACAGAACCTCGCCTCTTCTGCGGTGATGATGTCGATGATTATGCTCTCGCTACGACTCACCCGAAGGTTGATGATACGAACTATGTGCCTGGTGATGGCTGGTTCGAGATAACTATGCAGGGTGCGGCCAGCGGCAAGAGCTATGGTCTCTATTTCAAGAAGACCGGTGACTCTGACGCCGTCAAGGTTACCGATGCAGACATTACCAACAAGAAGTATAACGACAATGATGGTCAGTTCTACTTCCGTCCCGGTGTGCTCTCCCCTGGTGTTTACACCATTAACTATATCTTCCTCTCTGACGCGGCAACTTATGGCGGCTGCTATAAGACTCAGGCTAAGCAGTACTATGTATCGCCCAGCCACCTCTATCAGAAGGCTGACACTATCTACTATTGCCCCAACTACATAAGCAACGGCAATGACACTTACGCGTCTGGCTCTGTTCAGACCAACTGGGCAAACAACCCCTATGGTGGTACTTACTCAGCGACAAATACAGCCGGAGACCGTCCCTACGATGTATTTAATAGCCATCTCGAGTTCAACAAGCAAGACCTTGAGCAGAAGGACTACGGCTATTACACCTTCAAGATTTACCATGCAACGAACGCCACTATCGCATACGATCTGAACATCACTTCTCAGAAGAACGACGATGGCAATGGCAATATGGTCTACACCGACCCCACCATCAAGATGGAGGTCGCTAATAATGCCAATAATAAGATTGTCGAGACTGCTATCCCAACCGATGGCTATGTCGTAAAGGCAAGTCTCCCAATCACTTATTATCTCTCTACCGATGGCTCTAAGCTCTATGTCAAGACCATTTCTGGCACTGAGCTCTATGGTCGTGTCAACTTCGCTACTGCCACCAACCTTCAGGCTCCTATCACCGATAACTCCTGTGAGCGTACGGTAGCAAACCTCATCCCTCGCACCTATCCCGCTGTCACTATGGATTTCCAGGTCGACAAGACCTGCATGAATGGTGGCGTGGATGATTTCTCAGGCAAGGTAACCCTTACTGCCATTCATCGTGATGGTAAGGACATAACACCAGCCGCTGATGGCACTTTCTCTTATCAGTGGTATTTCTATCCGAACCAATCTGACGCCAATAACACAAAGGATGGCGACTTCGGTGCTACCGCAAAGGACGGCACTAAGCTCACCAACCCAATGGCTGGTACCACTTACATCTACGAGAACGCTCAGCAAGGTTATTATATCCTCAAGATAAAGGATAATTCTAAGGATGCTGACGGTAATGAACTTGGTGGCTGCTACTTCCGCAGCGATGCGCAATATGTAGGTGCTAACCAACCTGTTGACTTTGTTGTTGATGTTCGTGAGCACTATGATTGTGGTTCCGATTGCGACTGCACAGGTGGTGTTACAACTCAGCTTGGCTCCGCTGCCATCAAGTTTGTCGGTACTTCAGTCCCGACTGACTACACTGTTGTTTGGAAGAAGGGTAGTGGCGAGGTCATCCCTGTCACAAGCACCATTATAACAGGTCTCGAACCTGGTGAATACTCAGCTCAGGTGTTCCCTGGCACTGATGAGTCTGCTTGCTCTAACACTGTTAAGTTCGAGGTCCTCACTTTGCCCACTGTAACAGCAACCTCTACTGAGGTCCCTGTTGCCTGCAAGGGTGGATATGATGGTGAGTCGACGGTCAACTTCACTCACCTCGATGATGTTGCTGCCTACATTGACCCTGATGGCGCAACTAATAACTACGCTGAGTACTCTAAGTTCTCAGCAGACATGCGTTTCCTCATTGCATCTGAGAATGACATTGTCACTGCTTCCGCCGCAGGTTGGCAGAAGGTAAGTGACTACACCTCTGAGAAGGAGTACGTTGTCTCTTCTATCGGTCTCAGCGCTAAGGCTAAGTTCACTAAGGACACAAATGCCGCTACTGATGTTAATGCAGGCGGTAAGCTCCAAAAGGTCAAGACTGATAAGCTTGAGATTACTAACCTTAAGGCTGGTAACTATAAGGTCTGGTTCAAGTATGGTGCTTATGACGCATGCCTCTACTCTTACGAGTTTACTATAACAGAGCCCGATGATGACATTGAGATTGTCCGTACTTCGGCAGAGGATATCAGTTGCAATGGTTCAGCCGATGGCGCCATTGAGGTGACCTCTATGAAGGGCGGTAAGCAGACTACTAACTTCGGTGACCTCGCTGGCAACTACACATACAAGCTTACCAATAAGACGACTGGTGCCGAAATTGCTGCAACTCCCTCTAAGGCATACAGGTTCGAGAACCTCGCCAAGGGTACCTATGTACTTACCGTAAGTGACAAGCCTCTCACAACAGGTCAGGCCGTCTGCTCTGTCTCTAAGGAGATTAGCATCTATGAGCCTGGTGTCGTAAACTTCTCTACTCCTGTCTTTGATGCTTGCTCTAAGACTGTCCGTACCAACATCTCTGGCCACTGGAACCAAGTTGCTAAGGCTGAGAACCCCCGTGCGCACGTCGTAAAGCTTGAGGTCTCTCTCTGGAATGAGAATGACGAGATGGTCGGCGACTGGACTGAGGTTTCTGATGGCGTCGATCAGACCTTTGGTGTTGACATAACTTCTCTCACTGAGCCTAAGGTCTATGTCGCTAAGTGGCGCACCACTTGGGTCAACGAGGGTGAGTTCACTGTCGATGGCAATGCCAAGGAGTATTACTGCTCAGGCAGTGAGAATGTTGAGATTGCTCCTTACATTAAGGCGTCAATCACCTCTACTGTCAATTACCTCTGTGCCGACAACACAACTGAGACTTCCGATAACGCTGAGACCGGCGTAAAGGCTGGCAGCAAGTCTGTAGCCCTTATTACTGCCGAGGCAACCTATGGTGGTGGCACCAGTCACTTCTATAAGCTTTACCAAGTAACTTCTGTCGTGACAACCCCTGGTAGTGGTGTCTACTCCGACGTCTACACTCTTGTCTCTTCAAACGGCACTGCTGTCGAGGCTGTAGGTGCTGATGGTAAGTCATCGCACACGTTCACCTTGACTTCTGGCAAGCCCGGACGTTACATGGTTCGTGTCTATAATGGCAACACAGATGCTGGCACTTGCGATGCTCAGACCTCTATTGTCGAGATTACTCAGCCTGAAGACATCCGCGTCACCGCTAAGTCTATCATAGCTGATAACGGCACAAATAGCGGTGCTATCGAAATCAATCCTATCGAGGGTGGCACTGCAAATTACAACTGGTGGTGGACTGCAAAGGATGACAATGCCTCATTTGACATTCTCAATCCTTCCGGCTACCTCGGTACTGGCAATGATAACCCAATTCAGAACCTCTCGGTACGCGATGCTAAGGGCAACCGCATAGCCGAGAAGTACTTCTCACTCCATGTCCTCGACCAGAAGGCCTGCGCCCTCTCACAAGATTTCCGTGTATGGGGCAATGCTCTTCAGGTTGATACGACTGTAACTCACAACAGCTGCCATGGTGATGCCGAGGGTGTTATCGACCTCACTATCACAGGTGCTGCTCCTTATACCATTCAACTCGGTGGCGTGACTATCGCTCAGGATGTCAAGTCCGACCCTGAGGTCAATGAGGATGGAACTGTCAATGTCAACGCTAAGTACAGCATCACTGGTCTCGCAGCTGGCACTTACAAGGTAACTGTTAAGGATGCCAAAGGTGTGACTGTTGATGTCGATGATGTTGTCATCTATGACATCTCCAACATGGAGACCATCTCTATTGAGGGCAACCTGTGTGCGCCTTCAACAGGCGAGATTACGGCAGTCCTCAAGGGAGGATCTACCAAGAACAATGCATATAACTACCATTGGTACGTCTATAAGGATGGTGCAAAGGCTGCTCTCCTGAACGGCGTCATCACAACTGCCGAAGCTGATGGCACTTCTAAGATTGAGCTTACTGGTCTTGCCGATGGTGTCTACAAGATTGTCGTTTACGACTTCAACTCTATAGATCAGGATCCGACCACTGCAAACACTTGCTCAGTCGAGTTCGATGAGGTAACTCTCACTCAGTTCAAGCTTACTCTCGTTGATGTTCAGCCTGAGTGCGCTTCTGGTGACAAGGGTTCAATCGAGGTAAAGACTGAGAATGCTATTGGCACTCCTACTTACGTCTGGACAGCCAAGTCTAACGCCGCATTCTCTTCTACCAATAGCCGTATCGAGGGTCTTGAGCCTGACGACTACACGGTCTCTGTGACCGACCCAGGCCGCACTGAGACTCTCGGGTCTACAGCAGCTTGCGTCTTCACTGCAATGAAGACCCTCGCCTATGTCAAGGATATCGCTACCGACAAGGCGCTCTCTGAGTTTGTCTCTGTTGAGACTTGCGCAGGTGACGGCAACTCTATTGAGCCTCTCGTCAATTTCCAAGGCTTTGAGGATTATTACCAGACTCTTATTGACGCTAACAACAACATTGTTTACGAGGAGGATGGTGTAACTCCAAAGCAGGAGCTTGTCACGGCTGATGCCCAAATGCGTCAGACCATCTTCACGTGGACTGGTCCTAACGGATTTAGCAAAACTGTCAAGGTGGCTCGCTCAAGTGGTAAGACAGGTCAGTATTACCTTGAGAGTGTCAAGCTCCCGACCGAGGTAACCTATGACGCTACGACTGGCGCACCATCTGTCAAGACTCTCACCTACACTCTCACCATGAAGAGTGGCAATTGTGAGTTCGCTGAGGATGTTGACATAACTGGCATACTGCCTATCTATTTCAACCTCAAGGCAAATGAGATGTGCGACTACTCTAAGCGCACTATTCAGATGACCGACTTCAGCTATGCTGGCAGCGAGTCCCAGTACTCTTTCTCATGGACTGGTGACAACTTGCCCGCGGGCATGACTTTCAACTCTGCAAACGGCACAACTTCTATCATCCCCAATGGTGGACGTTATTGGCTCAAGGTCACAAAGAACAGTAATGCGGATTGCACTTTGACCAAGGAGATTTTCCTCACTCCTCAGCCCGAAATAGAGGTAGTTTCTGTCAATGATGTCAAGTGCGATAATGGCAACGATGGCTTCATTGAGGTTACAACCAACCCAACTTTCGATGACAAGACTTTCGTAGACTATGGTACTAAAGACAATGTCTACAAGTACACCTATACCTACGAATGGAAGTACAATGAGTCGCTCGACGCTACAACAGAGCCTACTTCTTTCTCTTCGCTACCTTCTACCGCCAAGACTGATGGCACTAAGCCTTACACCATCACAGGTCCCGCCGGTTGGTATCAGGTAACGACTAAGATTAACTACTCTGACGGAACGACTACTTATGACTGCTCCGAGTCCAATGCTATCTTCCTGCCAAGTAAGAAGATAGAGGCTAAGATTAGCCATACTGACATCGTTTCTTGCGAATCGTCTGCACGCGGCTCTATTAATGTTCGTCCCTCAGGCGGAACCGCTCCTTACGTAGTTGCTGTCAAGGTCGCAGGCGCTGCATCAGATGACGCTGCAGCATTCACTGTAAGCAATGTTGCTGAGAATGCTCTCGCTACTTTCAATGATGTCCCCGCTGGTCAGTACACTGTCGTAATCACAGATGCTAACAATTGTGTCTATGCTGGTGTCAACAATGGCACAGATGCCAACCCCGACTATGACATTAATGTCAACATACTCCAGACTGAGCAGATTGCCATCTCGCCCGTGAGTGTCTCAATGAGCGACACTGGCGTCACTGGTTCTATTGTCCTCTCTGTCACTGGTGGTAAGCCTGTCTCTGGCTCTTCTGATGCCGACTATAAGTACAGCTACCGTGTACGCCTCCAGAATGCGACTAATGGTCAGTCTGACACCCGTAACTTCACGGATGTAGCCAAGGCTGATGCCAACATAACTCTCGATAACCTCTCAATGGGTGTCTACACCATTGAGGTCTTCGACGCAAACCCACTCAGCAGCTCAACCTGCTCTGCTACTCTCGATCGTATTGGTCTGGCTACGACAGTGACTATCACTGACCCCGCCTGCCTTACTTCTGTCGATGGTAAACTCGTTGTCAAGACGGATGGCCGTCATGGCAACATTAAGGTTGTCCTGAAGAAGGATGGTGCTGACTTCTATGATGGTAAGGATTTCGCCGCTGGCGTCACTGACGCTACTGCCACTCCTCTCTACGACGGAAACCAGCACAGCATTACTTTCGAGAACCTTGGCACAGGTAAGTATACCATTGAGGTTTCCGATGACTATATCGGCTCAGACTATGCCAATGCCGTAATCTCTATCTCAGAGATTGAACTCAAGTACCAGAAGTCACTTACTGTAACTGCTGACTCTCATGTCGATGCCACCTGTGATGGCGGCTCAGATGGTTCTATCACCCTATCGGTTGTCTCTAACGGCATCGCTGCCTCCAGCCTCTCTTATGACTGGTATTCTATTAGTGGCTCTTCACAAACCAGCTTCAATAAATGGACTCGCAACGGTCAGACCTTCTCTGGCTTCCAGGCTGGCGAATGGAATGTCCGTGTCTACGATAAGACCAACGAGGCTTGCTACACGACTCTTGCTGCTCCTGTCGCTCTGACTGATGACCCGGCAATCGACTTTGAGATTGCAGCCGATGACGCTTGCAGCACCTCTCGCAAGATTAATGTCACGCTCAAGGGCGCTGAGTTCATTGCCGCAGTCACTAAGGCTGGCAGCACTTATACTCTCGACTGGACTGGCACAGGACGTACCGCAAATACAAACTGGCAGTTCACTAAGAACACGACCGCCTACGATGGCACGTCAGACACCTACGTCTATGGCTATGCGGAGAATGTTCAAAAGGGTGGTGTATTTGACCTCCGTATCTACAATAGTAAGAACGGTTGCGCCGAGAGCATGAGCATTGATCTCTATGACGAGCTTACTGCTACTATTGCCTCTACAACCCCGATTGACCAGAGCCATAATGGTTCTGCAACTGTCGCTGCTCTTGGTGGCGATGGCAATTATACCTACACTCTCTATGCCTATGATCCGGCAATAACCGATTACTCCACCCAGACCCCAGTCCAGAAGAAGCAGACGGCTAACAGCTTCTCTAACCTTGAGGAGGGTGACTATATTGTGCTTGTTGAGAGCAATGGCTGTACTACGCTGACTCCAAGCTTCACTATCGATGCTTACACAGGTCTCACTCTTACTGTGACTGCCACTGAGATTTCTTGTGCAGGCGAGTCGGATGCTGACCTCACTGTTGTCGCTACTGGCGGCAACCGAGATTACTCTTACCAGTGGGCTAAGTATAGCGGAACGACCGCTGTCGATATTGCTGGTGCAACTAAGGATAAGCTGACTAATCAGTCGGCTGGCACTTACCGCATCACTGTTGTTGACGCAACTGGTGCTACTGTCCAGAAGACTGTTACTGTTGCTGACCCTGTCTCTAACGATTTCCGCATTAGCACTAACACTGATGTCGATTGCGATGGCGAGAATGGCGTCCTCAGCATCCGTTTCACTGATGCCGACCTCAACAAGGCAATCTTTGATAACAACGGAAATGGTGCAATTAAGGCTGAGTTGACAGCCGAGCCTACAAAGAATGCTGAGGGCAATAACTGGTCTTCTACTGGTTATATGTGGGATTCTACCACGGACCGCATGACAGTCTACTATGTTAAGGCTGGTGTGGCTCAGCAGCGTACGATGGAAATTGTATGGGATGGATCTCATGCCAACGACGACAAGTCTACGCCTCTCTCTCGTTCAGGCCTTATCAGTGGCGACTATGGCGTGACCATTTCTACCATCAAGACCTCTGGTGCTACAACTATCAAGAACTGCTCTGAGACGCAAAAGGTTACTCTTGTTGAGCCTCTCAATGTCACAGTTACAGTCGATGACAGCAATTGTGTTGGCCAAGAGTCTGGTGCCATCGTGGTTGATGTAACCGGTGGTAATGGTAAGTATACATTCGCATGGGATGACCTTGGCGGTGCGTGGAGTAATGTAAATACTCGCTCAAGCCTTGGTGCTGGCACTTACAAGTTCCGTGTACGTGACACTCGTAGCACTACGTCTTCAACCCGTGTCTGTTACTACTATGGTTCTAACACTGCCGTCGAGCCTACTACTGACGATGATTGGCAGTCTGTAACCATCGAGAATAAGAATAATTTCCAAATCGAGCTTACTCCGACTGATGTCACATGTTACGAGGCTCAGAATGGTACTCTTACCGCTTCAGCAACAGGTGGCTCTGGCAACTACAGCTATGTATGGACAGGTGCTGGTGATGGCCTTGTAACTGGCTCGACTGATCGTAAGACCCAGACTGGTCTCTCGGCTGGCACCTATCGCGTAACTATAACTGATAATGAGTACGGCTGTTCAGATTACAAGGAGGCCACTATCTCAGGTCCCGATTCTGAACTCTCTGTAACAGCTTCTCATACGGATGCAAGCTGCCACAATTCTGATGTCACTGCCACTAAGACACAAAATGGCACGATAAGCCTTGCTGTCAATGGTGGTACACCTGCGGTTGTAAACAATGCCAATGTTTACTACTACAAGTATAATGCGCAGAACTGGCCCGCAGATGGCGACTTCTCCGCTTGGGAGCAAACGGTTGAGCTTAGTGCTACTGCTGCACGTAAGATAAAGTTCAACGATGCAACCAACGGTCTCACTGACAACTGGCCAGCTGGCTCTTACCTCATCTCAATTCGCGACAAGAACGGCTGCGAGAAGACTGTTACTGTCGTTATCGCTGAGCCTGATCCTATAACTTTTGAGGCTTCTTCTCAGAAGGTTACCATTAAGAATGGTAGCAATGGCTCTATCGCAATCACTAACGTTAAGGGTGGTACTCCCGCCTACACGCTCCAGTGGTCTGCAACAGCTTCTCCATTCACTGCAATTGGTGAGTATACTGACAGCTATACTCGTCGCAACCTCTCTGTCGGCACTTACTATGCTCGTATTGAGGATGTGAATGGCTGCCGCTCTGATGTCAAGGAGATTGAGGTTCTTGATAACGGGGCTCTCTCTATCGAGGTTCCTGCCACTGGTCTCACCGACGTAGCTTGCTATGGTGAGGAGTCTGGCGCAATCACTGTCAGGATTAAGAATGGCACCGCTCCTTATGATATCTATGTTGATGATGTCATTCAGCTCAGCCAGTTCCAGGGTGGATCAGATGTTGACCTCACTGGCTTTGGCGTTGGCACTTATGTTGTCAAGGTTAAGGATGCGACTGGCGCATCTGTGACCGCTGACCCCGTAACTATCAAGTACAAGGGCAAGCTCGATGACACTCGTGCTGCTCTCGATTTGACTCTCTCTGTCTCTTACCCCAATAAGCAGGAGGCTGTCTGCTACGGCAACCGTGAGGCTGGCATAAAGATGATTGTTACTGGCGGTGCTCCCAGCTCTACAACTGGTGAGTATGCTAAGTATACTCTCTCACCTGGCGCTGTCTCGGTTGAGAACCCAACAGCAAATGAGGATCTCTATTCAGAGTACTATGGCGCTACCTCAACCAAGAATAGTCAGCTCTTCTCTGCAGGTACCTATATTGTTACTGTAACCGATGACAATGGCTGTATAGCCCAGAAGTCGGTCGAGGTTAAGGGCTTTGATGATATTCAGATTAGCAATGAGGTCATCCGTCCTGTCTATTGCAAGGGTAATAATGATGGTGCCATCTCATATATCGTTTCTGGTGGCGATGGCATCTATGAGTACTCTTGGAAGGCTTTCAATGAGACTACCAATGACTACACTGACGAGGTCTACACCCTCAAGAACGGTACTAAGGCTCTCGTCGGAAATACTCAAAACCTCACACAGATTGAGGGCGGCGAGTATCAGGTAACCATTACCTCTGGCGGATGCTCTAAGAGCTTCACCTTCTCTGTTGCCGAGCCTAAGGCTGCTCTCACTGTCACTACTGTTGGCACTAACCCATCATGCTTCGGTCTCTCTGATGGTCAGATTGTAGCTAATGTAACAGGTGGAACCGAGCCCTACACCTACGTATGGCGCACCAGTGCAGGTACTCGCCTCAGCTCTACGACCAATCTCCAGACCGGTCTCGCTGATGGCAACTACACTGTCACTGTGACTGATGATGCTGGTTGCACTTCAAATGCGATTACAACCACACTCACTCAGCCTGAAACTTACTATCTCGGCGTAATCAATGACATCAGCTGTGACGGCATGACGGCCAAGCTCGCCATCCTCTCTGATCTCAATGACAAGAATTCTATAGTTGACCTGACTAAGGTTGGATACACTGTAACATGGAGTGGAGCTAACCTCACGGCAAGCGAACTTGCCGCAGTCAACCCGACTTCTTCTACCGATCTTGGCAAGTCAATTCTCACACTTGATGGCAACTCACGTACCGACAAGTCAGCGGTCTATGGCACCATCTCTATCAAGATGACCAAGACTGGCGCTTGCGACATCAATCGCGATGTGACACTCGTCAAGCCCCTCTCTGCTACCCATGTGGCAAATAACCCAACATGCGATGGCGTCAACGACGGATCTATCACTATCATCCCCGATGGCGGTTCTGGCAAGTACACTTACCATTGGTATACTGCTAATGACGAGTCAACCGACGAGGAGGCTACTGTTCCTCAGGACGACTCTAAGTATAGCAAGATTAACACGGCTGAGGGTATAGCAGCACGCTCCGGTCTCGGAACAGGTGTCCTCTATTATCGTGTTGAGGATACTCAGGCGCGTGACATCAACGGAAACGGAAAGACTGCCGATGATGGTAATTGCATGACCGACTATGTCCGTGTAAGCCTTGTATCTGAAAATGGTTTTGCTGTCAAGGGTGAGAAGACTGACGTCTCTTGCTTCGAGGAGCAGAATGGCATTATCTCTATCAATGTCCTTAATGGCTCTGGCAACTACAGCTATACATGGTCTGGCACTGGCAGTGCGCTCAAACAGAACGAGAATGTACAGACTGGTCTCTCTGCTGGTCTCTACACTGTCGTTGTACGTGACCGTGATTGGGGCTGCACATACACTTCGCAGTTCACAGTCGGCGGACCTACCACTTCTCTTAATATCTCTGCCAAGGTCACAAAGAATGTGACCTGCAATGGTGGCACGGATGGTGAGTTCACGCTCTCTGTATCTGGTGGCACTGCTCCATATTACTGGGCGTTTGACGACTCTAATGTCTCTACTACAATTGGTGGAGCTAATGAGGTAACCGCAGCAGGCAAGGTCGATTTCAACGAGGCCACGGGCAACTACAATGGCAAAGCTGGTAAGCATGTCCTCTATGTCCGCGACGCTAATGGCTGTCTCGATGCGGTCGAGGTCAATGTCACTGAGCCTGATGCTATTACACTCGCAGCTTCTGCTACCAATCCGACAGCTCAAGGCGCCCATGATGGCTCCCTCTCTATCAATTCGATTAGTGGTGGTACTGCGCCTTATACTCTCGCTTGGTATACTGGCACTATCGACGCAACCACTGGAACGTATGTCTGGACTCCTATCCCTGTCGGAACTAAGGCTGATGCGTCTAACTCGTCCTCTACGACTATTAAGAACGACACTCGCATAATTCAGGGTGTCGGTGCTAATGTCTTTAGTGTAATTGTTACGGATAATAATGGTTGCGTAAGCGACCGTGAGATTGTTACTGTAACCGATAACGGCGCTCTTGCTGCTACTTTCTCAAGCGAGGATCCCCTCTGCTATGGCGAGAACGGCAAACTCCATGTCCTTGTCACCAACGGCAAAGCTCCATTTGCAATCTATGTCAATGAGGCACTCTATCAGGATAATTTCCAAGGTGGAGCGGAGGTTCTCATTGAGCGTCCTAAGGGCAAGTACACGCTTCGTGTAACCGATGCGGCTGGCGGCTCCGTCTCTTCTTCAGTTCTTGAGATTGAGGCTACCACTCTCACTCCGGTTGAGGTTACTCTTACTCAGGGTGACATCCAGTGCTATGGCAACAACCTTGGCTCTGTCAACATTACAGCCAATGGTGGCTCGCTTTCAACTGCGACACCGACCTACACAGCTGTCCTCGCAAGCACTGGCGAATCTTGGGATTTGACTCCTAATGTCACTAAGAGCATCGCTCTTGCAAAGGGTGATTACACCTTCACTGTCTCAGATGCCAACGGATGCTCCGTAACCAAGTCTGTCGAGGTTACTCAATATCCCGAGATTACCATCGACTACTCAGTGACGGGCGTAACCTGCACTGGCTCTTCTAATGGCTCCATCGACATAACTGTCAGTGGTGGCTCTGGTGATTACACCTATTCATGGGGTCGCTATACTCTCAAGTCTGATGGCACTTACAGCCAGGTATCTGGTGCTGATGCCCTCAGTGAGACTTCCGAGGATATAAATTATATCCCAGGCTGCCGTTATGTTACAACTGGCGGCACCGAGACTCGTGAGGACTTCTACTACCGCGTGACTGTAACCGACAATAGCAATAAGGTCGGTGGTGCGGGATGCTCTGCTACTTCTGACTATATCTATGTCCCCGAGCCAAACAAGATCTCTATTGTCGAGCGTCTCCACAATGACATAACCTGCAATGGAGCAGCCGACGGTCTCGTCTCTGTCACTGTCCGCGGTGGCACTCAGCCCTACACCTATCAGTGGTCTACATCAACAGGCGAGACTCTCTCTTCTACTACCAACTCCATCAGCAACCTCTCCGCCGGCGTCTACATGCTGACTGTGACTGACGCTAATGGTTGTCAGGATGTCAAGTACTACACTATTGACGAGCCAAAGGCTTTCAATGTCGTCCTCACTGGCTATCCCGATTGCAACGGTGAGCAGGCTTCTGCTGAAATTCGTGCAGTAGGTGAGAATTCTGCGTTTGACAATTCTACTGCTAATTCTTACGGCGGATACACCATTCACTGGCGTGGTCCTAATGGAGAGGCAACAGACGCTTCTAATTCTACAACTGCTACAACTCTCAAGAGTGGTACTTATACTGTCACGATGACTGACAAGGCCAAGGCCTGTGCGGTTGTCATGACCCTCGCTGTGCCCAAGAAGCTCGAGATTCTTGATTATGCTGTTGTTGACCAGACTTGCGCTGGCATCAATGATGGTGAGATTACTATCAATGTCTCTGGCGGCACAGGCGATTACTCCTACAATTGGGAGGGTATCAACGTCAATAATGACAATGGTGGCCATCAGGTAATGCTCCAGCAAGGCACCTATAAGGTGACCGTAACTGATTACACAGGAACGGGTACAAACCGTGCCGAGCATTGCTCCACGTCAGAACTTGAGATTAATGTCGGCAGCCGCTATGGCTTTGACGTCATCCCCGCCACTTCCGACGTCTCTTGCTATGGCAACACCGATGGCACCATCAGCCTCTCTGTCAAGAACGGCTCTGGTGACTACACCTATGAGTGGAGTGGCTCAGGCTACGGTCTCGTTGAGGGTGCA
This sequence comes from Alistipes putredinis, assembly GCA_963620575.1. Taxonomy (GTDB): domain Bacteria; phylum Bacteroidota; class Bacteroidia; order Bacteroidales; family Marinilabiliaceae; genus W3P20-009. The sequence goes on from CAVFBC010000002.1 coordinate 155,592, forward strand.
AGTGGCCAGTCTGCTCTCGGTAAGGGCTCTTATACTGTTGTTGTAACTGATAACCAGCTCGGTTGTAAGGCTACAAAGAGTAACCTTGTTGTCAATTCTCCAAAGTCTGCGCTCAATGTCGAGGTAGTTGCAGTAGGCAACATCACATGCCCCGGCACTGTCAAAGCTGGCAATGGCGGATATGCTCAACTCCGCATCTCTGGCGGCACGCCTTATAAGGATGCCACTGGCAAGGAGTACTACATTATCAATGTCAATGGCAGCCCAGTCTCTTGCGACAAGGTAAGCTCTGGTCACATATATGCTGGCAATGATGCCAGTGCGACCAACGATTTCATCCTTGAGTTCAAGGGGCAAGGAGCTTCGACCAACAGTCTCACTGCAGGTGACTACCATTTCGATGTCACTGATCTTAGTGGATGCTCTGCTACGGCGGACATAACCATAACTCAGCCCGATCCTATCACTGTCACTTACTCTGTCACAAGCAGCACGAGCAAGACAACTGACGACGCAGGCAATATGGTTGACACGGCCGATGGAACCATCACTATCAATGTGGCTGGTGGCAACCCGAATGTCGGCACGCCTAAGTATCATGTCTACTGGTCATACTCTGCTTCAACTGACGACCATGCTCAGTCCGCAACAGAGGATGAGTTCAATGCGGCAACAGCCGATGCGTCTCTCAATGATGCCTTCCAGCTCACAGGTCTCAAGCCCGGCACTTACTTCTATAAGGTGACTGACTACGCCGTCGCAACAACCGGTTGTGACCCTGTCTATGGCGCTATCGTTGTCAATGACAATGGTTTCTTCATGACCTACTCCGTTACGGACAACCTCTGCTTCGGCGGACAGAATGGTCAAATCGCGGTAAGCCTGCATAATGGCGTGGCTCCTTACACTCTCTATCTCTCAGGACGCTCAAGCCAAACAAAGAGCGGTCTTGACGGTCGAGACATTTACTACTTCGATAACCTCACAAACTACAACTATTACCTTACTGCTACTGATGCCAACGGCACCTCTATCACTAAGAAGATTGTTGTTGCAAACAAGGGCGCTGAGCTTAAGATTGATGTCCTCACTTCGGATATTGATTGCTTCGACGCAAACACGGGTGAGGTGACCTTCTCTGTCTCTGGCGGTGTTTCAGCAGGTAATCTTGGAGCTTCAAGCTACACTGTCTACATCGAGGGTGATAACCACACCGATGTAATGACCTGCACAAGCAACACGTCAGTTGATGACCTCAAGTTCAGTGGCATACCAGAGGGAACTTACCACCTCCGTGTTGTCGATATGAACACTGGCACACTCGCTTGCGAGGCGGTAAGTGGTGACTTCACACTCAGCCAGCATCACCTCTCTTACACTACCAGCTCTACAGATGTAAGCTGCAATGGTGGCAACGATGGTGAGGCCTCAATTGAGGTTTCTGAGCTGCGTAACCCGACATTCCAGTGGTATGTCAAGATGAGCAGTGTGACCGAGGAGGCTTATAAGGCTATGACTGGCAGGGCTGACTATAACGGAAGCGCGACATACGTCGAGTTGCCATCGAATGTCAATGCGACTGCCAACACCAGCCACCTCTCTAATACTTACGCTGGCACATATGCAGTCAAGGTTACTCCTAATGGCGAGACCTGTAGCAAGACTATCGAGGATATCGTCGTAAGTGAGCCTGCCAATGCGCTGACCACATCTCTCTATAAGGTTGATGCTACTGGTTGCGGTGACGCTGCCAATGGTCGCATCCATGTGGTCGCAATCAATGGCACTGCTCCTTATACTCTTACTCTCTACGGCGCATCTTCGCCTGTCTCCGCTAAGAGTGAGACTGGTGACTATTGGTTCGAGAATCTCGCCGGCTCTTCTGAACAGCAGGGTGGGGTGCAGTACCAAGTCGAGGTGATCGACGCTAACGGTTGCCAATCTTCATTCGTGAAGACTGCCAACAACGATGATAATGGAATAGGCGCGGTCCGCATCTATCGTCCTGCTGATCTCACTATCTCGTTGGCTGACTATGGCATGGCCTACACAGGCTCTGCTGCCAATGGCACTGCCAAGTTCACCATCTCTGGTGGCACAAAGAACAATGCCGGTGTTTACAACTATCGCGTAACTCTCACAGGTAATGACTACGTCAAGTCATTCACTGTAACTGACGTTACCACCACAACTACAACAGGTGGCTCTACGTCGACAACGACAACGCATGCCTACACTGCAACAATTGCAGACTCTGATGGCTCTATTGATGCTGCGTCTGGCCTGCTCAGCATGATTAACCTCCCTGAGGGTGATTACACGCTGACTGTTACTGACGTTAACGCTATGCCTGTAACTTGTCAGGCAATTGAGACGTTCTCTCTCAGTCAGCTAAGAGTTTCACTCTCGGCTACTCAGCCTTCTTGCGAGACTCTCAAGAATGGTGTTATCAATGCTACTGTCTCTGGTGCTCTTGGCTATGACCTCACCTATGTTTGGGAGGTAAGCTCTGATGCGACGAGCGGTAATGACCCTTCGGCTACTTGGACCACGGTAAGCGATTATGAGGGCCGTATTGTGCTCAACAACGTGGGTGAGCAATGGTATCGTTTGACTGTTACTGAGGCTACAACTAATGCTCAGGCAGTCGCTACCATCCAACTCAAGTATCAGAAGCACCTCTCTCTTGAGGCTACTAAGACAGACGTGACGTGCAATGGCGCCGATGACGGAACCATCACTGTCTCTGTACTCAATAACCTCGCCCCAAGCTATGACACCTACACATTCAAGTGGACTGGAGCCGTAGCCAATATGCCCAACAGCAACAAGGTGACGGGCTTGAAGCCTGGCAACTACACTGTTGTCGCTACCGATGCCGATGGATGCTCTATTTCAAGCACGCTCTATGCTGCTACCCTCAGCAGCACTGTGGCAACGGGCGAGACTATCAGCAAGCAGGAGGCGTTTAAGAATAAGTTCAGCATCGATGAGCCGAACGCTATCACCTTCATGCTCTCTTCAGAGACTGTTGATTGCTCTAACTTCAACAAGACTATCCATGTCGAGAATCTTCAGGGTGGCACTGCTCCTTACAACTATATATGGAGCGGCCCAAGCCGAGTAACAACCGACACTAATGGGGATGCGACAAACCTCACTAAGGGCGGTACTTACTCTCTCACAATCTCCGATGCTAATGGTTGCGAGGCCTCTAAGACCTATGACCTCATTGAAGATTTCACTGTTACTCCTGAACTGACCAATGTCAGCTGCGCTGGCGACGCTACTGAGTCAGCTAATGACAATAACCGTACTCAGGCAACCAGCAGCAACGATGGCAAGATTACTGTCACTGTGACTGGTGCGACCAATGTCAGCTACAATTGGTTGATGCTCCGCAAGAAGGCCGACAGTGATGCAGACAACAAGAAGGTTCTCCATGAAGATCCCAATGCGTCAGGCCATTATGATGTCATTGATAACGATGCCTCAGTCTCTTACGAGGTTAAGTATTATGACGAGAATGGTAATGCGCTCCGCACTGGCGTAGTCGGCGACTATGCCCTTGAAATCATGGGTCAGACTCAGGCGTCTGTCTCTAACCTCGCCAAGGGTAAGTACTTCGTCCTCGTGACGGGTGATGACTGCACTAAGCTTGAAGGCCCGTATGAAATAACCGAGCCTGACCTTCTCAAGCTCACAGCAACTCCAGGTGACGTCACAACCTGCAGTGGTGACCCCAGTGGCTTCATAACGGTACAGGCCGTCGGTGGAACCGCACCTTATGAAATCTACTTCATCAATGGTGAGGATAACCCAACTGTCTCTACACGCACTGGATACTATGTATTCAATGGCCTTGCTGCTCAAACTGGCGTTTACAAGTTCCGTGTGACGGATGCTAATGGATGCATCTATCCTGCAAATGGTGACTTTATCAGTGTTGATGTGGCTGAGCCGAACCAGCTCTTGCTCTCTCTCACTCGTTACCAGTATGCTCAGCAGGATAAGGACGGGGCAAACACCTCTCTTGTTATTGGCAAGGATGGCTATCTTAATGGCGAGCTCGAGTTCAACATAAAGGGCGGTCTCAAGTCTAATGGTAAGTACAATTACCAGATTGTCCTCACTGGCGCTAATGGCGGCTCTAACTACACGAGTGTCAAACGCCCCGAGCCTAAGCTTGATGCGACAACCGGTGATGAGGTAGGCAATGACTATGTCTGGTACGCCAATACCGCAACTGCAAGTGATGACGATGAGTTCCTCAACTGGTCAGTCCTCACACCGGGTGACTACACTCTCACTGTGACTGACCTCAACTCTGTCGAGCATTGCAAGACGAGCAAGACATTCGCCATCAGCGCACTTGAGTTGACTGAGTCAATTGAGCAGCCAACATGCTCAAGCAGCGAGGGCGACGGTGTCATAACTATTGATGTCACTGGCAACTCTGGTCGTCTCAGCTACGAGTGGTATCAATTGGATGGCAACGGTGTCTGGGCAAATCTCACTAATTTCTCTGGCTATAAGGTTGTCAACGCCCTCAAGCCTGGCAACTATAAGGTTGTTGTTGAGGATGCTGGCACTGCCGATCTTGGTGGTAAGGTGACCGACAAGAACTATTTGGTTCGCACCTTCACTCTCGACAATAGCAAGAGCATCGATTTCGGTACTCCTGCCATCGTACAGCCTACTTGTTATGGAGTCAATGATGGCTCTATTAAGCCTGTTGTCATAACGGACGGCTCTGTTGATGCGTCAACCCTCTCTTACTTGTGGACTGGCGTCGGCGGCTTCGGCAGCACGAGCAAGGACATCTCTGGCCTCGCACCTGGTGACTACGTAATCACGGTTACTGATGCCGATGGATGTTTCAAGCAGGCTACATATAATGTCCCTGAGACTCCCGAACTTAAGTTCAGCCTCTCTGTCGATAACATTTGCGACCCAGACACCCGTGTTATCAATGTGCTCGATGCCAATGGCAATGCGATTGACATGAGTGCAGCGACACCTTCTGTCGATTTTGGTGGCACGCCTTACACTGTTACCGGCACTTCTTATGCCGACCTCACTGGCCGTTACTTCTACCAGTGGACTGGCGACTTGAGTGCCAACTTCACTTGGGATCCGAAGACCAATGGTTTTGTCGCTTCGGGTCTTGATAATGGTGGTGTCTTCACTCTCACCATCCGCGACAGTAAGCTCTGCTCGGTAAGCCACACAACGGAGACCATTCCGGCTCCTGTGACTATAACTTCAGAGCAGACCAATATTGCTTGCAACGGTGAGAGCACAGGCTCTATTGATATCACGCCTAAGGGCGGCTTCGGCAACTACACTTACCAATGGTATAATGGTAAGGGTGGGGTAGGCGCAGACAACGTTACTGTTGTTGATGCAGATGGCAATGCTCTTGCTTCTATCGCCAATGCCGCAACTCAGGATATCATCCTCCAGCCAGCTGGTGACTACACTGTGGCTATCACGGATCAGGATGCTGACGGTGCATGCAAGAAGGTTTACACCTTCAACTTCACCCTCACACAACCTGCTCTGCTCGATGCAACGCTTACTCCTATTAGCGCCTCTTGCTATGGTGCTGCGGATGGCTCAATATCGCTCATCACAACGGGTGGCGTTGCTCCTTACACCTATACATGGAACACCGGTTCTCAAATCGTGACCATGGACGAGTCCAAGATTACAGGTCTTGCTGCCGGCACATACTTCGTGACCATCACTGATGCTAATGGTTGTGTGACCGACAAGAGTGCCGAGGTCCTTCAGCCTGCCAACATTAATTTTACCCTCTCTGTTGATGAGGATGTTGATTGTGACGGTACAAATGGTAAGATGACCATTAAGGTTGGTGACCAGACTCCTTCTTGGACCAAGGGTGTCGACTTCACTACTATCACTTGGGCAGGCGCTTCAAACCCGCAGCAAGATGTGCTTACTAATGACGGTTTGACAACAGGTACTTACATTGTCACAGTTCGTCAAAGCGCAACATGCTTCCACTCTGAGCAATACACATTCGGCAAGGCTCTTCAGATTGTCAGCTCGGATGTTGAGGATAACGCTTGCTCTGGCATGCGCACTGGTACCATAACTCTCAAGGTCGATGGTGGTTCAGGCGACTATGATTTCGCTTGGGAGGCTTATGGCACTTCAAGCAAGGTTGATGCCGATGGCAACTCAACTTCAATTGAGAACAGCGGTATTAACAACGCTAACGGCGCATATCAGGCAGGTCTTCAGGCTGGCTACTATTTCGTGACCATCACGGACAAGACCAAGGTCGGTCACGATGGCGCCAACTGCTCAATTGTGGGCGGCCCATATCTCGTCGGCAACCACACGACGCTGAGTGTCATCACCACAGATGGTGTTGAGCAGTGCGTCGGTTCACTTGATGGTGTCATAACTGTCAATGTGAATGGTGGCAGCGGAAACTATAAGTACACATGGTTCGGCGACGGACGCGGCATCGTTGATGGTGCCAAGGATCAGTTCGCCCTTAGCCGTGGTAACTATCAGGTGACCGTGACCGATGTCGATAACAATAATTGCTCAGTAACCAAGAGTGCGAAGGTTGACGGCTCAACCAAGGCCCTCGCTCTCAATCTTGCCGGTGTAACGGACAATGACTGCTACAATGGCGAGAAGGGTCAGATTAAGGTCAATGTCGAGGGTGGTACGCCAAGTTCACGTGAAACTGCGGCTGGAACTGACTTTGAGTTCTATTCTTACTCATGGAACCACAAGAGTGGAACCTTCGAGATAGAGAATGGTCAGCCCATCTACGCTTCAATAAATACCGACGGAAGCAACAATGACAACCTCCCTGCTGGTGACTACTACTTGACTGTAACCGACAAGTTCGGCTGCACTGTCTCGGAGCGCTACACCATCACCCAAAATGAGGATATAACTTCTATCAATGAGGTTACCAACCTTGTCAAGGTCGATGAGAATACGGGTGCTATCCGCATAACCAATATCTCTGGCGGTGTCTATCCCTACGTTATCACTTGGAAGTATCTGCGCGATGCTGAAGGCAATGCGATTGACGCCTCTAAGCAAGATGTTAAGGTCTCTGACCCATATACTGCTACAGGTCTGGCTGCTGGTTACTATGAGTATACTGTAACCGACGCCAAGGGCTGCGAGAAGACATTCGGCGCCACGGTAAGCAACAACGGGGCCCTCAATGCTGTAATTGAGGTTGAGACCAATGTCCTTTGCTATGGTGAGAGCACGGGTGTCATTAAGGTGACCATCAATAACGGTCATGCTCCTTACTCTATCGCCCTCAACGGCAAGGTCCTCACTAACGACTACGCTGGCGGTACTTATCGCATCCGCAATCTTGCGGCTGGTAGCTACACTGTCCAGTTGACTGACAATGCTGGAGCAACACTCAAGGCGTCGCTCGTTGTCAACTCACCTGCGGCTGAGCTCAAGATGACCGTGCTTCAGGTTGACAAGGCTTGCGATGGTAATGGCGACGGCAACTCAAAGGCTCTCGTCCTTGTCTCTGGTGGTTCTCCATTCGACTATGATGAGACTGTTGCCAACTCTGGCAAGTTCACTGTCTACTGCAACAATATGTCTGGCGAGGCTACCTATGGCAAGGTGACTTCCGATGCCTCTGTCCTGACTAACACTGCGCTCAAGAATGCTTACGGTACCACGTACCAGCATCTCTTTACAGGACTCTCAATTAACAACTACAACTTCTCCGTAACTGACGGAAATGGTTGCGTTGTCTCTGAGTTCGTCCAGATGGAGGAGTATGAACCTCTCGTGATTAACACGGTCGAAAAGGTTGACAACCTCTGCCATGGTGATAACAATGGCTCTATCGATGTCAGGGTTGATGGTGCTAAGACTCCAAGCTACGCATGGACAGCTTCTGATCTTGATGGTTCTGCTTCGCTCGAAACTTCATATAAGGATGAGATCGCAGCCAAGAATACTAACAAGTTGACCGACCTCCTCTCGGGCAGGTATCATCTCGTGGTAACCCGTGATAATGAGGATGCTGACCTCGTTCTCATTGGTGACGCATCAAGCTCTTGCTCTGTTGAGACCGATTATGTCATTGACGAGCCTGTTGCGATAACAGACCTCCTCTCGGGCAGGTATCATCTCGTGGTAACCCGTGATAATGAGGATGCCGACCTCATTCTCATTGGTGACGCGTCAAGCTCTTGCTCTGTTGAGACCGATTATGTCATTGACGAGCCTGTTGCGATAACCGTCACCCCGACAATCTACCATGTCACCACATGCAACGGTGACGCCAATGGTCAGATCATGGCCAACATCCGAGGTGGTGAGGCTCCTTACACGGCAACTCTCTACAACACGACTTCTCCAACCGAGAAGACTGTTCTGACTGTCTCGACCAGCTCTGTAACCTTCAGCGGTCTCGCCGCAGGAAACTACAACCTGGAGATCACTGACGCTAACAATTGTCAGGCTGTTCCTAATGACGGCGTAAGCACCAATCCGCTTGTCATTGACCAACCAAAGGCTCTCTCTATCGACAATCTCGCAACAAGCATTGACTGCAACGAGGCTGACGGCAAGATTGCGTTCGAGGTTAATGGCGGTTTGCTTAAGAAGCTCTCCGGAACTACTTGGACTGCAATCAACGAGCCTGAGTATGAGATTGTCATTACAGGCCCTGCTAACGACAACAATGCTCGTGGCAGCTGGACATTCGGTTCTGCCGCTGACTTCACGAAATCTGGCGACGTCTATACTCTTGCCGACCTCAACGAGGGTACTTATGTGTTGACTGTCAAGGATAAGAACTCGACGGATCTCAATAAGTGCGCCAAGGTTGAGACTATCTACTTGAGCAATGTCCATGTGGCTGGTACTCTCACTCAGCCCACTTGCGATGGCATCAACGATGGACAGATTAACATTGTCGTCTCTGGTAACGAGGGTGACGTCTCATTCCTCTGGCAGATGTATGACGAGGACGGCAAACAATATGTCGATCTCGCGTCAGACATCAAGAACATGCAGAATGTGACTGCTCTCTCTGCTGGCAAGTACCGTGTGATTGTCACAGACAAGGGACGCGGTTCGGCGCCTGACTTCTGTCAGACTACATCTGAGTTTGAACTCACCTTCATCAATGACATTAATGTCGAGCTGACAGCCCAGGCTGAGCAATGCTTTGGCGCTAATGATGGACAGATATTCATCAAGAAGGTCAACGGTGTCGTTGATGAGAGCCTGCTCTCATTCCTCTGGACCGGTAGTGGCTTCAACAGCACGAGCCGCAACCTCACAAATCTTGCGCCTGGTCAGTACAACTTGACCATGACTGACAACTCGACTGGTTGCCAGACAAAGAGCAACGTGGTTGTGCCTGCGGCTCCCGAGGCTATCAAGATTGAGCTTGACGACAAGACTATTGCTGCCAACGAGGCCGATGCCGACTACTACAGTCACCTCGTTACAGCGACTGTCACTGGTGGTGCAGGCGGATACATCTGGTATACCACTGGCACAGCGTCAGACCTTACCTGGAGTGACATCTCAACCTCGGCTGATAAGGTCGAGAAGACGATAACTGCTGACAAGGGTGGTGAATATGTCCTCACTATCCGTGACGCTCACAACTGCCAAGCAACCGAGTCTATCACTGTAGCTGACCAACTTACTCTGACTGGCGAGGTTACTAACATCCTTTGCAACGGCGGTAATGCTGGCGCTATCTTCACAAAGGTCGCCGGTGGCTCTGGCAACTACTCTTACAAGTGGACCGGCGTTCTCGCTGATGGTACGACGACTGCTGTCATCGACCATGCGGATGAGGCTAACATCAGCCAGCTTGAGGCTGGTACTTATACACTCCATGTCGAGGATAAGTCAACTGACATCAAGTATGCTGCCGCTGGTGTAACCACCTTCATTGAGCGGACCTTCACGGTAACTCAGCCAACCGAGATTGAAATCAACGGAACTGTAACTCATGTCACATGTTCTGCTGCGGGCGATGGCCAAATCTCTGTTACTGTAACTGGCGGCGTTGCTCCGTACACCTATGATTGGGGTGAGGTTGTCGGTCAAAGCACAGCCACCATCTCAGGCCTCAACCAAGGCACCTACACTGTAACTGTAACCGATAACAATGGTTGCAAGGCACAGCAGTCGTTCGATGTCTATGAGCCAGGTGAGATTGACTTCGAGTTGCATCTCGTTCAGGACATCACTTGCGATGGCGATGGCGCAGCACTCGAAATCGGCTATACCGACAAGGCTGGCAACTACACGTCTGGCGCAATTAACGGAGGCTGGGCATATGCAGTCAACGGCACGACAGGCAAGCTTGAGCCTGCTACTCCTACCTTCAAGATTGATTGGAGTGGAGAGGGTGTTGCAAATGCTACACCTGTCGCAACCGATGCTGTTGGCAATGTCATCAGCTACTCAGATCTCACAAGCGCCTACTCTGGCGTCTATCGTGTAACTGTCACCGATGCGGCTGCCGGCCACAATGGTTGCTCTCTCACGAAGACCTACACATTCCCGACTCCTATCAAGGCCTCTGTTGAAAATATTACGACTGAGACTTGTGATGGCAAGTTCGATGGTGCAGTGACTGTAAGTGTCTCAGGTGGACGTACTCCTTACACTTACTTGTGGGAGACCTCTGACGGTGCGGGCCTCAGCGAGACCAGTGCCAACCAGGTAGGCTTGAAGGCAGGCACCTATACATTTACTGTCTTCTCTGCTGATTACAAGGAGGCGACCTACGATGCTGACGGCAATGTCCTCACTCCTGAGCAGGGCTGCAAGCGTACCATTGAGAACATCGTGGTGGGCAAGGCTCGTGAAATCAGGATTGATGAGAAGATTACCGATGTCAAGTGTCTCGGCGGTAAGGATGGCGCAATTGACCTTACGACCATCTCTGGCGGCTCTGGCAAGTATGACTTCCTCTGGGTCGGCACTGCCGACGGACTTGTCCCGACGCAACGCAATCAGAGTGGCCTCAGCCGTGGCCAGTACACTGTCACCATCACGGACCGCACCTATGGTTGCGTTGTCACCAAGAACTACACTGTCGGTGGTGCCGATGAGAAGCTCTTGATTGACAAGATAACTGTCGGCAACGTTCTCTGTAAGGATGGTACAGGTGTAACCACCTACTCTTACACCGACCAGACTACGCACACGACCTATGCTGTAACATTCGATGCGACAACTGGCAAGTACACCTACAACAATGGTACTGCCGATGTTGAGGTGGCTGAGTCTGACGTGACCATCAGCACCGATGTCGACAAGAATTATGGCACGATTGAGGTTTCAACTGTCGGTGGTGTGCCTGACTACACTTATGATTGGAGTGGTGACGGCACCAACTTCGGTCACGCTAATAAGGTTACAAACCTTAAGGCTGGCAAGTATCAGGTGACTGTGACCGACCACGTCGGTTGCCAAATCACTTCTGACGTGATTGAGGTCACCGAGCCTAAGTACACTCTCACTGCGTCTGTCGATAATGACGAGATTGTCAATGTCAAGACCAATGGTGGCAATGATGGTGAGATTACTGTACGCGTGGCTGGTGGCACCGGCTCTTACAACTACACTTGGACCAAGACTGACGATGACACTTATGTCTTCAACCCGTCAGCCTCTAACCGCAGCCACATCACAGGTCTCACGGCTGGCTATTACAATGTCGTAGTCAACGATGAGAATGGCTGTCAGGTAAGTGTGGAGAATGTACATATCTCCGAGCCTGGTGAGAAACTGAGCGTGATTGTTGCTCACACTGATGTTGAGCCATGCCGTGGCTCTAACAATGGAACCATCGATGTCGATGTCCATGGTGGTGTCATACCTTACACCATCGTTTGCCGCGATGGCGAGGGCAATATCATCAAGCGTGCTACTAATGTAAGCTCGCTCAACATCACTGGTCTTGGCTCAGGCTTCTACACTATTGATGTGACCGATGGCAACAATATCAGCTTCGGTACGCAATATGTGACTATCGTTGAGCCCGAGACGCTCACTCTCAACAAGGATATTGTTGCTAACATTGAGTGCTATGACGCCAACACTGGCTCGTTCACACTCTCTGTTGATGGCGGTACGGTAATCCCTGACGCAGCTGATAATACTAAGACTTCACTCCTCAAGAATTATCAGATTACTGTCACAGGACCTAATGGCTTCAACGACCAGTACCAAGGTTCGCAGAAGACCTATACCGACCTCCACGCCGGAACCTATTACATAACAGTCATAGACGGCGGCAAGACTGACGCTAATGTGGCTGACAATAGCTTCGACGTCAACAATGATTGCTGGTTGACAGATGTGATTGAGTTGACTCAGCCCGAGGCCTACGTTGCCTTGAGCAAAGTCTCCACTAAGTCTGACTTCTATGCCTGCGCTGATGATGAGGTTGAGCTCAAGCTCATCGTCTCCGACTGGGATGTGACGAAGAAGCCGCTCAAGGTCGTTGTCCGAGAGAATGACGCCAAGAACGGAGTTCCTACAGACTATGATGCGGACAATCTGGATAACAACACCAGCACTGACATCATCCACACGGTAACCACAAGTCCTTACATCTTCAAGGTCAAGAGGACTACTACCAGCACATTCCGCATTGTCAATATCTACGAGACGGATGCGAACTGCGGTCGTGGCACATTCGACACTGAGGCTGAGGTTGTTGAATACCGTCCTCGTCCTACGGGCTACATCCATGGCGACAATGAAATCTGCCTTGGCGGTTATATTGACGCTACAATTGACCTCACGCCTACCGATGGCAGCCAGTCTCCTTGGACTGTGGTTGTCTCCGATGGCCAGATTGATGAGCAGCTCGTAATCTCTGAGACTCCTTACACCTATCGCTACACTCCACGTGAGGCAACTCCTTACACGGTTGACCAGACGACGGGTGAGAAGATAGCGGGTGACCCCATCAAGCTGCAAATCATCAGCATCAATGACCAGTATTGCGACGACGGGTGAGAAGATTGCAGGCGATCCCATTAAACTGCAAATCATCAGCATCAATGACCAGTATTGCGAGGCTCGCAATGATGGCTATGATGATGCGACCGACACGTGGGAGCATCACGACATGACCGGCGCGGCTAATATTGTTGTCAACTCTATCCCGACCATCGGAATGACAGGCAGCACTACAATCTGCAAGGGCGAGTCTACTAACCTCGTATTTACTGTGACTGGCGGAACGGCACCGTTCACCATCACCTACTATTATGAGGATCCTACCACCGGACGCGAGATAGCTAATACTATCACGGAGAGCTATGGTGAGCAGCAGAAGGATAAGAACGGCAACTTGACTGATGTCTATGTCATCAAGCAGAAAGTCTCTCCGTCTGTCACCACTGAGTATCATGTACGCGGCATTGTTGATGCCAAGAACTGCTACCCGGATGTCAATACGGCCTATGACGATGTTGCAACTGTCTACGTCAAGGAACTCTCTGACCGTCCTTCTTCTATCGAGGGAGACGACATCGTCTGCCAAGGTGCTGAGGGTATTGTCTACACGACCAACAAGGTCGCCTCTGCAACTGGCTACAAGTGGACTGTCCCGACGGGCATTACCATCATAACGGGCCAGGGTAGCAACACGATCTCTGTCAACATTGGACAGAACTTCCAGAGTGGTGAGATTGGTGTTCAGACCTTGAACGACTGCAACGAGAGCCAGATGCTTACTATTCTCGTCTCGGCCAACTACCTGCCTAAGTTCCAAATGACCACTGAGGATACTGGTACTGACGGTCTCGCCTACGAGAATGACGGAACAACTCTTGCTGTCAATGATGAGGGCAAGCAGCTTTACTACGTCATTGACGAGGACGACAACAAGACCTATGGCAAGGACGGCAGGGTAATGTACTCTAATGTCATCCGCAGCGCAGGTAACGCATTCGGCTCAGAGGGCAAGGTTAAGTTCTGCCAAGGTGAGGAGGCTATCCGCTTCAGCATCCCGCAGATTAGCTACGCGAGCGAGTATGAGTGGAGCTTGCCGACAGGTATGCGCATTGTCAATGGTGCCGGCACTTCATCCATCCAGGTTAATGTCGAGGAGTATGTGACGCCTCTCGTTGGTGAGGTCAAAGTCCGCGCAAAGAACAGTTGCGGTAACGGACTTTGGAGTAAGCCTCTTGAGGTCTCAATCAATCAGAAACCGAAGATTGATGCAGGCTCAGACATGACCTACTGCCCGTCTAAGGGTGACCCGACAATTGTCATCACTCCGACAACCAAGCAGTCCGACTTCTCTGCCGATATGCAGATTGAGAGTGTCTGGTCTGTCATTGGCGGTGGCTCAACCTTTGCTGATGGTGCTCGCACCTCTACCGATTGGGCTCCTACTGTCAAGAGCGAGTCTCTCACTCAGAACAACAACACCTACCAGTGGACTGTAACTGATGTCAACACTGGATGCTCTGCCACCGATGAGGTCATCATTCGAAACCTCGATGTCAACACGAGCACCTCTGTTGTCAACACCATCATCTGCGACGGCACAGCCGAGATTCAAGCCTCTAACCTGCCAAGCGATGTCGAGGGCATCTCTTACACTGGTCTTTGGACTGTCGTAGGAGACCGTGAGCAGGGGGTTGTCATTGAGGACGCTAATAGTCCGCGCACGTTCATTAAGAACCTCAGCCGAGGTGAGACCAAGCTTGTCTGGACCGTAATGGCCAACACTTGCCCAACCACGTCAGAGATTACTCTTAACAACAACGAGCCTGACTATCCCGTCATTAAGGTTACTTACTCCAACAATGGCGGAGAGCACACCTCGACAGTCTATGATGGCGTCTCTAACGATGAGCGTGTCACCTATGATGAGGTACACAACCAGTACCGCATTGTTGTCTGCTCGCCCGATGTCAAGTTCGAGGGATGGCATGTCAAGGATGTCGCGCTCCTCAAGGATAGCGATGACACCAACGATTATGACAACTCTGACGCTATCTTCGGAGCTAACCAGACTATTCTCTGGGAGCATATCACAGGAGGCGGCTCATTCAACGGCTCAGACCTCGACGAGAAGGCTGTCACAGAGATGAACGGTCTCACATGGGGCGACAATGTTGTCAACCTTGTGGTCCGAAACGGCAACTGCACCGAGAGCATCTCGCTCAATCTCTACTATGGCAAGTTGAACCTCTTCGCAGGAGCTGACGCATCTACTTGCGATGGCACTTACCAGCTTGAGGCAACCGTGACCGACATACCCGATGGAGCTATCTCTAAGTGGTATAACTACGATCCTACTTCGACCGACCGCTCTATAACTGGTGTGGCAACGTTCGACGACGCAACTCTCTACAACGCCAAGCTGACCGACATTAAGCATGGTGCGCAGACCTTCTACTGGGCTGTCGATGTCGAGGGCTGTATGAGTGTCGATGATGTGACCATTGTCAACAATGAGGTTGATGACGCCATAGTCACCGAGAAGGTGATGAGCATGTGCGACGGACTCATCAAGGATCTCATGATCAAGAAGAACCTCAATTCGCAGAAGTCTGCTGGTGAGGATGATTACGAGACAGGCTCTTGGTCTATTGTCAAGGGTTATGCTGAGTTCGGACACTACGACTACGAGATTGACGATAACGGCAAGCCTGTCTATGAGAATGGCGAGCTGAAGTACAAACTCGATAAGGACGGCAACCAAATTTGGGTGAACAGCCCCGACTATGCCGAGCCTTATGTCAAGATTCGCAATGTCGGCCGTGGCGAGAACATCTTCAGATATCGCATTTCTTCTAAGGAGGGCGGCTGCTCTAAGTCAGACATTGTGACAGTCACCAACTACTCAATCGATGTTGACGCGGGTGATGACCGTTCTGTCTGCTCGTCACAGGTTCAGCTCCATGCCAAGACTCGTGGACACGCTAAGCAAAGCTGGAGTGCTTACAACTCCACCTTCAACCTGAGCAGCAGCGATATAAGCAATCCTGACGCTTGGATTGGCGGTCTCAAGCCTGGCAAGAACTACTACGTCTGGACTGTGACTGAGAATGGTTGCGCATCAAGCGACACTGTCCTCATCACTAACAACACTCCGCAGTTCATCAACTCTGATATTGTAGTCTCAGGCGACAGCATCACGCTTATCCCGAACTACACGAGGGTTACTGCAAACGACGAGACCACCATTACCGGTGCCGCGATTAAGCCCGGTTATGGAACTGGTAAGTGGGAGCAGTCTATCGGTGGTGGCGTCATTGCCACTCCGAACAATGTCACCACGACTATCACGGATCTCGACAAGGGTCTCTCCCAGTTCAAGTGGGTTGTCTCCAACAACGGCTGTACCGTCACTGGTACTTATAGTATCATGAACGGTACGACGCAAGCCGCCAACGCCGGTCTCGATGTCTTTGACCTCTGTACCGACGTCTACACGCTGCAAGCCAACGGACCATTCAACGGTGTCGGCCAGTGGAGTGTCGTAGAGGGCTCTGCAACGTTTGACAACAAGCGTGAACCTCGCACACGAGTCACAGGCCTCCAGAAGGGCAAGAACGTCCTCCGTTGGACTATCACCTACAATGGAAGTGTCTCTTCTGACGAAGTTGAGATTTGGAACATGAGTGTAACCACTGCCGATGCCGGCATTGACCGCACAGGCCTCCAGTCTATTTGTGGTGACGAGCTTGTCATCCAAGGTAACGATGTCAAGGAGGGTTCTTACAAGGTTACTGACGAGAACGGCAACGTTAAAGATGTCATCACGACACTTCATGAGTGGACGCTCATCTCTGGCTCTGGCTCATTCTATATGGACAAGACCTCAGAGCAAGTCATGATCGACGCCAATGGCGAGCCGACTCTTGACGATGAGGATAAGGTAAGGGATGTTGTTTGGGTTGATCCGGATGCTGTCGATGCTGATACCTACAATGCGTTCCTTGCTGACCAGACCAAGTACGCCAAGTACTGCCGCAACCCGCTCGTTAAGGGTCTTAAGCAAGGCTCTAACACCTTCATCTATAAGATCTCTAACAAGTACTGCTCATCAACAGACACGCTTGAGATCTTCAATGACCGTGCGGATGACGCTTGGGCTTGTGGCCTCGGCAATGAGTGCGACTCGCTCTTCACTTGCGACGGAACCATCGACCTTACGCCTAACTCGCCGACCTATGGCACTGGCGCATGGAAGGTAGCTTCTGGCGGTTCGGCCAAGTTCTCTGGCAACCATGCTTACGACTTGGCTCCTGGCATCAACACCCTCATCTGGGAGATTACGACCGAGAAGGGTGGCGATTGCACCACGAGGAGTGAGGTCCTCGTCATGAACAATGCTCCTACTGAGGCCGACGCTGGTCCTGATGATCCTTTGACCGTCTGCGGCTCACAGTCTGTCCTCTCCGGCAACAAGCCTATGTACTACACCCGAGCTTACTGGGAACTCGTTGAGGGCTCTGGTCAGTTCGTCCGCAAGGACGGCAAGGGTGAGGACATGAGCACCGACCTCTTCAGTGAGGATGCCAAGGTCGTCTACCGTAAGGAGACAACGACCGACGCTTCTGGCAAGGAGGTTGTAACAGAGTACTACGACCACTATGGTGACGATGGCTCTGTCCTCTTCTGGCAAGACATTACCAGCGGCAAGTACTACCGCTACCAGAAGGATGCCACTGGTCATGAGACTGACGTGGTTGAGGAGCTTGTCTACTCGACGACTCAGAAGACCACGACCTATGCGGGCGAGAAGGTCACCTATGAGGATGCAGAGCTTTCAGTTGGCGGCACCGTGGTATACACGTGGGCTCACAACTATGACGCTACGCACTCAAAGAAGACCACTGGCGTACTCGTTGATCGCGTATACCTCCGTCGTGGTGATGGTACTGACAACCAGAACCTGACAGTCAACGGTCTTGCGTTTGGCAACAACCGCTTCCGTTGGGTCATTGAGAATGGTACTGGTGATCACGTCTGCCGCTCTACGGATGAGACTGTCTTGAACAACATCTTCATCCAGGCAGTAGCGGGATCTGTCGCACCTCTCTGTACTGACACCGTACGCCTGACGGCCAACAACCCGGCACCTGGCGTAGGCATCTGGAGCATTGCTCAAGGTCAGGGACGCGGCCACTTCGAGGATTCTGGTGATCCGCACACAATTGTGCGTGACCTTGGCCAGGGTAAGAACATCCTCGTTTGGACTGTCAACTACCTTGAGTGCCCGAGCACTGATACCGTCGAGGTTATCAACAACCGTCCGACACCTGCAAACGCAAGCACGCAGACTGCTCACCTCTGCCAGACTAACGAGGTGATCGTGACTGCCGACCCGCTTGCTGAGTTCAGTGCCGACAGCGACACTCAGGAGTACGGTTCTTGGGCCGTTGCCGAGGGCGCAGGCGACATCGTCAGCCCCAACAGCTCGACCACCAAGATCAAGAACATCCCGTTCAACACCTACGGAAACCGTTATCAGTGGCGTGTATACCGAGTCTACAACAAGAACTTCACTTGCGTGGACTACGATGATGTGACGGTTTACTATGACAAGATTGAAAGTGATGCAGGCGCTGACGCTGTAATCTGTGGCACGGAGTATAATCTCCAGGCTACATCGGCTGGCGCAGGCAAGGGTGAATGGTCTATCATTGGAGCGGCAAGTGCCGGTACCTTCGACGACAAGACCAACCCGTCATCTAAGGTCACTAACCTTGCCGTCGGTTCTAACATCCTCCGTTGGACTGTGACATATAATGGTTGCGAGTCTTATGACGAGGTTAAGATCTACAATGGTAACCCAAGTACTCCATATGCCGGCAACACAGGCTCCATCTGTGTGACTGAGGTTGGTGGCGATGAGAGCTTCACTCTGAGCGCAACGGCTCCTGAAATTGGTGTAGGCCACTGGCTCACGATGGTCGGCTCTGCTGACTTCGATGATGATGGTGACTCTTATATCAATGATAACTGGTTGCGTGATGAGGCTGAGCTTGAGCAGTGGACCACTGAGCAGCGCAATAACTTCGACTTTGACAATAGCGAGTACAAGTCGTGGTACTACAGCAACACTCGTGTCTCTGGCAAGCACACCAACGAGGTAGCCAAGGCCAACGAAAAGAGTAAGTTCAACCCCAATGCGACTGTCAAGGTCGGTCCCGGCAATAACACCTACCGTTGGGTTGTTGAGAAACTCAATGCTGTGCCTGTGACACTCAAGAACTACGATAACACTGCCGACAGCACTGCGGTTCAGATTAAGAGCTGCGTCCTGACGAGTGATGTCGTTGTTGAGAACCTCACGCCGAGTGACCCGAAGGTGGGCAAGGATCCAGATCCTATCTGTTCTGACTCTTACCTGCTGAAGGCTGAGACTCCTACCTATGGTCAGGGCATTTGGACCATCACTAATGGTGGCGGTCAGATTGCCGACCCGACCTCTCCGGAGACCACTATCAGCAATCTGCTCTATGGTGAGAACAACCTCAGATGGACAGTCTCTACAGAGGGCCATTGCTCGAAGAGTGCCGACTTCAACATCTACAACATGACCCCGACCAAGGCTGACGCTGGTCCAGACAAGCCTGTCTGCTCAATAGAGACCAACTTGCAGGCCAACACGCCTATCATTGGTGAGGGCCATTGGGAGGTAGCTTCCGGCTATGCGTCTGACGTCCTTGGAAACAGCTCGTTCTCTAACCCGTCCGACCCGCATTCTAAGCTCACCAACTTGATTTTCGGTGATAACGTCTTCCTCTGGATTATTAAGAATGTCCAGACCATCAACGGCAAGACCTACACCTGTCAATCTGCGGATACGGTCGTCCTCAACTACCAAATCCCTGACCAGTCAGAGCTTGGCGAGGACTACACCGAGTGCGTCGACTACACTGCCCTCAACGCCAACGTGCCGACCTATGGAACTGGCCGCTGGTCTGTCCTCCAGGGTGAGGGTATTATAGCCGACACCACCAGTGCCAAGACGACAGTCTCCAACCTCAGCTTCGGCGAGAACATCTTCCGCTGGACTATCACCTACCTCAACTGCTCGACACATGACGATATTGTCGTGACCAGCTACAAGGCTAACCCCTATGCTGGCGAGGATGACATCTCATACTCAAGCACATATCAGCTCAATGCAGGTAACCCAGGTCGCCTGCAAGGCACTTGGACTGTACTTGGAAATGCTGATAAGAGCCAGTTCGGTGGTGAGACTCTGACCTTCGAGGATGAGAACAAGTACAACTCTTATGTCTATGGTTTGGCCCGTGGTGTCAACACCTTCCGCTGGACCATCACGACAGAGAAGTGCTCTGTCTGGGATGAGGTCTCTATCACCTACAAGGTTGTGCCAAGCGCAAGCTTCTCTGCCGACTACGAGGAGGGCTGCTTCCCGCTCACCGTCCGCTTCACCGACGGAAGCCAAGACGCGACCAAGTACAACTGGGACTTCGGCGATGGCACCACGTCTACCATCCGCAACCCGACCCACACCTTCCAGTTGCCTGGCACCTATGAGGTCCGCCTCTCTGTCCCTGGCCCTGACGGCTTGTCATCCGACTCGACAATGTACATCACGGTCTATGACCACCCGACGGCAAGCTTCGATGCTGCTCCTCAGCTGGTCTACATCCCCGAGGATAAGGTACACTTCATCAACCGAAGCACAGGTGCCACCCAATTCCTCTGGACGTTTGGCGACGGAACGCAGTCTGACGAGAAGAACCCGCTCGTGACTTACAAGAACGAGGGCTTCTACACTGTCAGCCTGAAGGTTTGGAATGATCATGGTTGCGAGGCCGACACGGTCAAGGAAAGCTTCATCGAGGCTCGTCGAGGCGGATTCATAATCTTCCCGAACACCTTCGCTCCTCGTGCGGATGTTTCAGGCATCAACAGCATCTATGGTGTCAACGCCAACTTCAGGCCGGTATATCAGGATGTTGAGACCTTCACTCTCGAAATCTACAACCGTTGGGGTCAGAAAGTCTTTGTGACACAGGATATAACAACAGGTTGGGATGGACGCTTCAACGGCACCATAGTCCCCGAGGGAGTCTATACATGGGTATCTCGAGGCAGGTTCGTGAGTGGCAAGGAGTATACCAAGTCCGGACAAATATTCGTGATAAGGTAGGCCAATCTGAAACATAGAGAGAGAATTAGACGAATAAGTCCAAAGTGAGCGGGTGGGGCACTCCACCCCGCCCGCACACAGAGGACCAAACCCACTCAGCACTGGGCGAGGCTATGGCAACGCCGGGGCGCAAAGAAGAGATAATGTATCAACTGAAGAAAATAGTTTATCGGACTGTCGGCCTGATGCTCCTTGTCCTGCTGCCAATGACGGCTAAGGCGCAAGATGCCTCGTTCTCGCAGACCTACCAGGCGCCGCTCTACTTGAGCCCGTCTTTCACAGGTCTGACCAACGGCACGCGTTTCGGCCTCAACTACCGCAACCAGTGGCCCGGTGTCGGTAGCGCATATCAGAACTACGCCTTCTCGGCCGATTACTTCTTCAACCACTTCAATAGTGGCTTGGGTTTGCTTTGGGTCTGCGACAACGCTGGCAAGGGCTTGCTCATGGATCATTTGGTTAGCTTGCTCTACGCCTACGAGTTCGCAGTAACCCGAGAGCTCTTCGTCCGACCTGGCATCTCGTTCGATTTTAAGAACAGGTCTATTGACAGAAACAAGATTATCACTTGGTCTGACATATCAAGCGATGGTATTGTGACCCCTGGCAGCGGCTCTGCTTTAGATATCGAGCGTACGCGAGTATCCAAGTTTGACGCGTCAGCATCTGTCATGGTCTACAATGATTACTGGTGGGTCGGTGTGACGTTCAACCACATGTTGCAGCCTGACATCTCATTCACGGATGCACGTGACAAGATTGGCCTGAAGACTACAGTCTATGGTGGCTACCGAATTAACTACCAGCCCAGCTACCGCGGAAGTGAGCCGAAGACCATCACGTTCTCACTCAACTATAAGCACCAGTATCAGTATAACCAGCTTGAGCTTGGTGTTTCATGGTATTACTTCCCAATTGAGGTTGGCGCATCATACCGTGGCCTCTTTTTCAAGGTCGCAGGTGAGGTCTCAAACTCCGATGCCGTTATCCCCAATGTCGGTGTCAATGTCGGCCCATTCCGATTCGGCTATTCGTATGACTTGACAGTCTCCGACTTTAGCTCATTCGGTAATGGAGCGCATGAGGTCTCCCTCATATACCGACTTATCCCTGACGATGTTCGCAGGCGGACATATAAGAAGAAGCCTGTTCCTTGCTCCGAGCCAATCATGGGCTACAGCTACTCTGGCAGCGGACAGCGCAAGGCACGAGCAAGACGAGGATTGCACAGATAACGAACAACTAATGAAAGGCGACGAAAACATCAATTTGTTTCCGCCGCCTTTTTTTTGTGATGACTTTATATAAAAGAGAAACATGAACAGTTATTGACATCATGATGAAATTGAGGAAGATAGTGATGCTGGCCTTGCTCTGCGCTTCATCATTTGCGGTGGCGCAGACTGAGTCTGTTTTGACATTCTCGACGGGCTTCGAGACAATTAAATTGATACGTGTTGAGGGTGGGGCTTTCCAAATGGGGAGTGAGTCGATCAACGACGCTAAACCGGTGCACGAAGCGACAGTCTCGACATTTTATATGGCCGAGGTCGAGGTTACCAATGCCGTTTGGGCTGACGTGTATGGCGACGCTGGTTTTGACTCGCAAGAGGTAGATACAGATGGCTTTAGAATCGTTGCTGACGATGCCGCCAAAGGACGCATAACTTACACTATGGCCACTGACTTTGTGGATCGGCTTAACACTCTGCTCGTCTCTCAATTGCCTTCTGGTTGCTCTTTCGCCATTCCGACAGAGGTTCAATGGGAGTATGCCGCACGAGGTGGAGTCAATAATGACGCCTATTCTTTTTCTGGCAGTAATACGGCGAGCGCAGTCGCCGTTTACGATGGTGAGACAGAGAGACCAACTTATGTCAAGACTAAATCTCCGAATTCGCTTGGCATATACGACATGAGCGGGAATGTGATTGAATGGTGCACAGATTATTACGCCTATGGATATGATGCGACTCCAACTGGTTTCCTGCAACGTGTCCAGCGAGGAGGACATGTTGGCTCTCGCTTCGAAGAACACATGAATGTCGCATACAGGGCAAGCGCAAGAGAAGATGCTTGTATGTGGTACTATGGGCTGCGCCTCGCACTGAATATTCCCGAGAATTCTTCACCAGACCCAACTCCTGATCCTGAGCCAGACCCGAACCCTGATCCGGAAAAACCGACATCAATACGAAAATTGACAGAGAACCAAGGACGCGCTTCGTGTTTGGCAGTCTTAGGCGGGCGACTCGTCGTCATGCTCCCAGACGGTCGGAAATTTGATTTGTGCGGGCGCAAGCTGTGATGCCGATTTCTAAGAGTGAAAGTCAAGCAAGAGGCTTAATTAAGCCTCTTTTGCTTTTATGCTTAGGAAAAAATTGCATAATGAATTATTTTTGTCGTCCGATTGATTATAGCAATGGCAGATAGCAAAGATATATTAGAGAATCTCGAAAACGAGGGCTATAAATATGGCTTCACGTCGGACATTGAGGCCGACTCAATACCTAATGGCCTGAGTGAGGAGGTCGTAAGGCTCATATCGAAGAAAAAGGGAGAACCCGATTTCATGCTCGATTTTCGTCTCAAGGCATATGCGCAGTTGCAAAAGATGCAGATGCCCGACTGGGCTCACTTGCGCATACCACCTATTGACCTCCAAGACATAATTTATTATTCGGCCCCAAAGAAAAAGGAGGGGCCCGGGAGTCTTGATGAAGTAGACCCTGAGATTAAGAAGACATTTGACAAGCTCGGGATTCCCATTGATGAGCAAAAGGTGCTGAGTGGCGTGGCTGTCGATGCCGTACTCGACTCGACATCCGTCTCGACGACATTCCGTGAGCATCTCGCTAAGGATGGTGTTATTTTTTGCTCGATAAGCGAGGCCATCAAGACTCACCCGGACCTTGTCAAGAAATATCTCGGCTCGGTAGTCTCCTATGCCGACAACTATTTTGCGGCACTCAATTCGGCAGTTTTCTCTGATGGCTCCTTTGTCTACATCCCCAAGGGAGTCCGCTGCCCCATGGAGCTTTCGACCTATTTCAGAATCAATGCGGCGAAGACAGGGCAGTTTGAGCGAACACTCATCGTGGCGGATGATGATGCGTACGTGAGCTATCTTGAGGGCTGCACTGCACCTATGCGTGATGAAAATCAGTTGCATGCGGCCATAGTCGAGATTGTAGTCGAGAATCGCGCGGAGGTCAAATACTCTACTGTTCAGAACTGGTATCCTGGTGATAAGGATGGCAAGGGCGGCATCTACAACTTCGTGACAAAGCGTGCCTTGTGCCGCGGGGAGAAGAGCAAAGTCAGCTGGACTCAGGTGGAGACAGGTTCGGCCATCACGTGGAAATATCCGTCGTGTGTTCTCATGGGCAATGGCTCCGTTGGCGAGTTCTATTCCGTTGCCATGACCAGCAACTATCAACAGGCGGACACGGGAACTAAGATGATTCATTTGGGCCGTGACACGCGAAGCACGATTATCAGTAAGGGCATCAGTGCGGGACACAGCGAAAATTCATACCGCGGACTTGTCAAAGTGGGCAAGGGTGCGGAGAATGCACGCAATTTCAGTCAGTGCGATAGCCTATTGATGGGTGACAAGTGCGGTGCGCACACTTTCCCGTACTCTGACGTGGCTAACCCCACTGCTCAGATTGAGCATGAGGCAACCACAAGCAAGATAAGCGAGGACCAGCTGTTCTATTGCAATCAGCGAGGCATCGGGACTGAGGAGGCTGTCGGCCTCATCATCAATGGCTACGCCCGCGAGGTTCTCAAACGCCTGCCCATGGAGTTTGCGGTTGAGGCGCAGAAACTCCTTGCAATCCAATTGGAAGGCTCGGTAGGGTAGGTGAGTAAGTCCTGCCGAAATACTAAAGATATAAATCGGAAAACACGAGCGGATTAAAACTGACGACGGTTATTCTGCCGTCCCTCCGCTCTTAAATATATTGCTTAAATGCTTAGCATAAAAGACTTGCATGCCACCGTTGAGGGTAAGGAAATCCTTCGTGGCATCAACCTCGAGATAAAAGCTGGCGAGACTCACGCCATCATGGGGCCCAATGGCTCTGGCAAGAGCACCTTGTCCGCCGTCTTAGCCGGAAACCCATCATACACGGTGACCGGTGGCTCCGTTACTTTCAACGGTAAGGACCTCCTCGCCCTGACGCCCGACCAGCGTGCCAACGAGGGCATTTTCCTCTCTTTCCAATATCCGGTAGAGATCCCTGGCGTGTCGATGGCCAACTTCATGAAGGCCGCTATCAACGGTAAGCGCAAATATCAAGGTCTTGACCCTCTTTCTGCAGCTGATTTCCTCAAACTCATGAACGAGAAGAAGAAATTGGTTGAGATAGACTCAAAACTGACCAATCGCGCCGTCAATGAGGGATTCTCGGGAGGTGAGAAGAAGAAAAACGAGATTTTCCAGATGGCGATGCTTGAGCCGACCCTCCGTATTCTCGACGAGACAGACTCGGGTCTTGATATAGATGCGTTGCGCATTGTGGCCACTGGTGTCACAAAACTCAAGAGTGAGAAGAATGCAACGGTCGTCATCACTCACTATCAGCGTCTTTTGGACTACATTGTGCCAGACTACATCCACATCCTCTATCATGGCCGCATAGTCATGACAGGCGACAAGAGTCTTGCTCTTGATCTGGAGAAGAGGGGCTATGACTGGATTAAGGAGCAGTTCCCCGACTAAGAGTCCACAGAACTTTGTGAACGATTTTTTCAGTGAGCTATTCCCTTATGCAGAAAGATAAACATATAGCCAAAGTTTTGGCCAACGCCCCGACTGGCGAATATTATCTCTACACCGACATGGTCAAGGCCTTGGAGGGCGTAGAGGAGGCGTGTGACGCCCATATCGATGTTGATGGAGCTGCTTTTGCCAAGACACTGTCCGCCCGTGAACCCGATGCGCTTGAGGCACTCTCGGATATGTCGGCGACCTGTTCGCGCCGTGGAGACTATCTCGACGTGCTTGCCAATGTCGCGGCTGAGTCGTTTTCTGAGATTGCCTTGGCAGATGGCGCAAAAGTTCATATTAACGTAAGTTCAGACGACAAGACGTCGGCCCTGTCAGTTCAACGACTTGTCCTCTCTGCCGAGGCTTGTGCCAAGGCGGATGTTGTCGTCCACCTTTCATCTAAAGGTAAACTCGTCCTCCAGACCAAGGTCAATGTGGCAGAGAACGCCTCTGTCAACATCGTCTTCATCCAGGATGGCGAGAATGACCAGACCCTGCTTACCCGCACCACAATAGATCAGGCTGCCAATTCGTCTGCCGACATCAACTTTGTCAATCTCAATCCCGTCCTTGCCCGCAATGAGGTCAAGTGCGGCCTGCATGCCGAGGGGGCAAACCTCCGTATGGGTGGTATATATACCGTCGCAGGGCAAAATCGAGTTGACAATGAGAGCCTTGTTGAACACATAGCTGGGCATACTCAGAGCGACCAGCTTTTCAAGGGCATCGCTGATGACAAAGGTGTGATGGCTTTTTCGGGCCTTATCCTCGTAAAGCCCGATGCGCAAAAGGTGGATGCCAACCAGACAAATCGCCACATGCTGGTGAGCCGGGATGCGCGGGCCTACGCCAAGCCTCAACTTGAAATCTATGCCGACGATGTCAAGTGCTCACATGGCGCGACGACAGGACAGATTGACCCGCAGCAACTTTTCTATATGCAGCAGCGAGGCATAGATGAGCGGACAGCGCGTAAACTCCTCTCGGCGGCCTTTGTCGGAGAGGTGGTGGACCGCATACCAATGGAGGAGGTCCGCACGGCTCTCCATGAGAGGCTTATTAGCTAAACAGCTATTCTATTCCCATGATTTCAGATTTTGACATAAACGCCATCCGCAGCCAGTTCCCAATCCTTGCGGAGACGGTATATAAGAAGCCCCTTGTCTATTTAGATAATGGAGCGACGACTCAGAAGCCCTTGGCTGTCATCGAGTCTTATGATAATGTTTATCGCAAGGTGAACAGCAACATCCACAGGGGTGTTCACCATTTAAGCAACGTCTGCACGGATCTTTATGAAAAGGCAAGGCAGACGGTGACTCGACATCTTGGCGCTTCAGATCCCTCTGAGATTGTCTTTACTCGCAATACTACCGAGGCTATTAACCTTGTTGCCTACGCCTATGGTGATAAGTTTGTGGCTGAGGGTGATGAGATTGTGGTCTCAGAGATGGAGCACCACTCCAACATTGTCCCTTGGCAGCTTCTGTGCCAAAGGCGTGGCGCAACCCTGCGTGTTGCCAAGGTGACAGACAAGGGTGAGTTGATGATGGAGCAGTTGGAGAGCCTCATCGGTGAGCGCACCAAGATTGTGAGCATAGCTCACGTGTCCAACGTCATGGGAACTGTTAATGATGTGCGCAAAGTCTGTGAGTTGGCCCATTCTGTCGGAGCTGTCGTCCTTGTCGATGCCGCGCAGAGCGTCCCCCACAAGGCCATTGACGTAAAAGCTATCGGGTGTGACTTCCTTGCGTTTTCTGGGCATAAGGTCTACGCTCCCCTCGGCTCTGGTGCTCTCTACGGCCGCCGCGAGCTTCTCGATGTGATGAATCCGTGGATGGGTGGTGGTGAGATGATTGACAAGGTCTCATTTTCTGGGACTACATTTGCCGAGCCGCCTTTGAAGTTTGAGGCTGGAACTCCTGATTACGCAGCTGCGATTGCACTTGGTGCGGCTCTTGACTATGTCGACAATATCGGCATGAATGTCATAGAGGCGCATGAACAAAGCCTTGTCCGTCGCACTATAGAGGGGCTTGAGGCTATAGGTGACGTCAGGATTGTAGGTCAGGCTGAGAATCACTCAAGCGCAGTCTCTTTCCTTGTAGGCTCCATTCATCCCTATGACGCCGGTATGATACTTGACAAACTGGGCATTGCGGTGCGCACTGGTCATCATTGTGCTCAGCCACTGATGGACAGGTTTGGCATCTCAGGCACAGTGCGCGCTTCATTCGCTGTATATAACACCGAGGCTGAGGTTGACTCCCTCCTCAATGGCGTGGAGTTGGTCAAGAAGATGTTTGCTTAGTGCGGCAGATGTTTTCTGACTACGTCCGACTGAAATATTGGTGCTATCCCTTCAGTTTTAAAATGAGAGAAGGTTTGAGGTTTTGTGTCTTTGGGGTGTTCTCTGTCTCTCAATATCTTTGCTAAGAGATAAATCGACATTATGATAGAAACACTTGTTACTTGGTCGCCTGTTTTAATGGGAGGACTTATTGGCTATGGCACAAACTGCGTGGCAATCAAAATGCTATTCAAGCCGCACAATCCCATATATGTCTTTGGGCATAAGTTGCCATTTACCCCTGGCATGATACCTAAGAACAAGACTCGTCTCGCTGAAGGTATCGCTAACATGGTGAGCAACAAACTGATTAGTGCCGATATCCTTAGTGCTACCTTGCTCTCTGACGACATGAAGAGCCGTGTCCGCCAGAAGGTGCATGGGTTTTTGTCCGCACGTCAGGCAGACAGTCGCCAACTGAATGAAGTGCTTAGTTCCATCTTTGGCGCAGATGTCGTAACCGCTGCCAAGTCAGCAACCCTTAAAGCTATAGATGGCAAGGTAAGCGAGAAAATGACAGACCCTGAACTTGCGCGGCTCATATCAGGGAAAATAATGGAGGCGGTACAAAAAGAGGTCAGCTCTAATGTTTTCCTTAAACTTGGCGCTGCTATTTTTGCTGGGCCTTTAGAGAGCAAGGTGTCCTCCATGGTTGGCACGATGCTCAAAGAACAAGGAGTCTCCATGGTTTCGCAGATGATTCACTCCGAGGCTGACAAATTGCTGTCGAAGCCGCTTAGTCAACTGCTTGAAGGCCGTGACCAACTTTTCGCTCGCATCGAGGATGGTGTGGTTGACGCCTATCAGCGCATCGTAGAGACAAAGCTTCCTGAGATGCTTAAGGCAATTGACATCGCAGGCATAGTCAAGCAGCGCATAATTGATATGGATCTCAATGACCTTGAGCGCATGATTCTTGACATCTGCAATCGCGAGCTAAAAGCCCTTGAGTGGTTTGGCGCTTTGCTTGGCGCATTAGTTGGCATCTTTCAGGTCGGATTGAATTGTCTGACCCATTCATTAGTTTGAGCGTAATATTAAGATTAGAGAGGCGGGCTTCACTGGATGAGGCTCGCCCTTTCTTTGCGCCGTTGTGCAGGGGGCTAATATTTGCCAATGTCGGCAAGAAATGCAAATTGGGGAGGCTCAGCGGAAGAGTCCCCGCTGACGAATGGGATTTAGTACAGGTGGCAGATTGTAGTGAAGGAGGGAAGTCTGTTCTTTATGTGAAGATGAACGCTACGAACAGAACGAACATATTTCTTGTACTATTTCTTCATTTTCAAGTGATTTTTTATCATGAATAATGTCATGTAGCTGCCAATTAAAAATGAATGATGGAGATTTTGTAGTTGTAAGTATTTGATTTATATTTATTTATCAAGACGTATTTTCTCGGTGACTTAATTAAGTTGCATTTTGACCAAACCATTCATCGCTGTTCGCGCCATTCTCGTGTCATGTCTTTTTTTGTTAATTTAGTGTCGAAAGTTTAAAAGGACTCCACATGGAACAGAACTCCAAGTTGCCCGTAGGCGAGAAGATAGCTTACGCACTGGGTGACGCGTCGGCCAATATAGCATGGCGTGGCGTGTCGACCTTTCTGCTTATTTTCTATACCGATGTCTTTGGCTTGGCTCCCGCTATAGCTGGACTGGTGCTCCTTGTCGGTCGTTTCACGGATGGCATTTCCGACATCCTGATGGGCGTGGTCGGAGACCGCACTAAGAGTAAATATGGTCATTTCCGTCCGTGGGTGTTGTGGACCGCCATACCTCTCGGCGTCACCCTGTCGCTTATCTTCACTGCGCCAGATTGGGACATGAATTGGAAGATAGCCTACGCCTTTATCACCTATGTCATTTTCATGGTCATATATACGGCAAATAATGTTCCCTATGGCTCCCTTATGGCTGTTATGACCCCGGATGACAAAGAGCGAACCAGCCTCAGCTCATACCGCATGGTTGGTGCTTTTGCGGGTGGTATGCTTGTGCAGGGTGCCCTGCTCTTCCTTGTCGCATATTTTGGCAATATTAATCCAACGGTCGACGTGAATAAAATGACCGACGACCAATACCGTGTAGCCGTCACGTCTCCTATCGACTGCCAGAAGGTCAAGTTGTCGACCGAAGCCGGCATTGCCACTTTTGTCTGGGCTGACTCGCTGGGCATGGATGGTGTTCAGGTCACTGAGGCGAAGAACCTGTCAGTCAAGGCAGGTGAGACTTATGAGTTTGTGGTGTCGGGGCAGAGCAACCTTACTGCTGACAATATAACAATCATCGACCAGAGCCGCGGATACAGCCACTCTATCTACCTCATGTCGGTCATTCTCGTGATAGCCCTGCTCATCACATTCCGCTTCACGCGGGAGCGTGTGCAGCCGCCTGCTGACCAGAAGACAGACCTGAAGAACGACCTCCGTGACCTCGTCCACAACAAGCCGTGGATTGTCCTCCTCTTTGTCGGCCTCCTCTTCAATATCTATAATAACATCAAGCAGGGCATCACCGTCATGTACTTCTCGCACTATGTCCATGACCAGTTCCTTGCCGCCACATATATGGTCTTCCTTATGCTGGCCTCAATTGGCGGCGCCATGCTGACCACCCCTCTCGGCAACAAGATGGGCAAGAAGAACCTCTTCATCATGGCCCTTGTCGTCACGGGCGTCATAAACTCCATGATTGCCTTCTGCGGACCGCAAGATGTGTCTGCCATCTTTGCCATAGGCATTGCGAGTGAAGTCTTTGCGGCCTTCCTGCCAACATTGTTCTTCGCCATGCTTGGCGATGCTGCGGACTACTCGGAGTATGTCAATGGACGCCGCGCCACAGGTCTTGTCTATGCGGCCGGCTCATTCGCCACTAAGTTTGGTGGCGGCATTGCGGGAGCTATCATTGGCGCAGTCCTCGGCTACTTCGGTTACAATGGCATTGACCCGTCCACCTACGCCGGTGCGCAAGAGGGCATGGTCATGCTCATGAGTTGGGTTCCCGCCGTCATAGTTGTCATTGGCGCAGCTGTCATGTTCCTATATCCCATCAGTCAGGCTAAGCAGAGCGAGATAACAGCCGCTCTTGAGGATAGGCGTAAGGGTGAGTAGAAGCGACACAAGTCACTCTGAAGAATAATTAATTAAGAAACAATACAAAGCAAACAGATAATATGGAATACGGTCACTTCGACGACGCGCATCGCGAGTATGTCATCACCGACCCCAAGACCCCTTGGCCTTGGATTAACTACCTCGGCAACGAGGACTTCTTCTCCCTCATATCCAACACTGCTGGCGGCTACTCTTTCTACAAGGATGCCAAGTTCCGCCGCATCACGCGCTACCGCTACAATGGTGTCCCCATGGACAACGGCGGACGCTACTTCTACATCAATGATGGTGGCACCGTGTGGAGCCCGGGTTGGAAACCTTGCAAGACTAAGCTCGACAAGTATGAGTGCCGCCATGGCATGGGCTATACCCAGATAACGGGCAGCAAGGACGGCATTGAGGCTAAGGCTCTCTTCTTCGTGCCCCTCAAGACCCATGCCGAGGTGCAGAAACTCACGCTGACCAACAAGAGCGCGACGACTCACAGTCTCAAACTCTTCTCTTTTGAGGAGTGGTGTCTCTGGAACGCTGCCACAGACATGGAAAACTTCCAGCGCAACTTCTCAACGGGCGAGGTGGAGATTGACGGCTCTGTCATCTATCACAAGACTGAGTATAAGGAGCGCCGCAACCACTACGCTTTCTACAGTGTCAACACCCCGATTCAGGGCTTTGATACTGACCGAGAGACATTCATCGGACTCTATAATGAGTTCGCCCTGCCGCAAAACGTCGAGGCTGGCAAGCCTTCCAACAGCGTGGCGCATGGCTGGAGCCCCATTGCGAGCCATTACATTGAGGTTGAGCTCAAGCCGGGTGAGAGCAAGGACTTTATCTTCCTCCTTGGCTATGTGGAGAATGAGCAGGACAAGAAGTATGATCCTCAGGGTCGCCGTCCGGGGCTTCTCACCAGCCTTGGTGACCTCGACCGCACCATTGTCAACAAAGAGCCTGCTAAAGCTATCATCTCAGCGTTTGACACGACAGAGAAGGTGGACAAGGCACTCGCCGAGCTTCGCGCATTCTGGGACGACCTGTTGGATCGTTTCACCGTCAAGAGTGGTGACGAGAGGCTGGACCGTATGGTCAACATTTGGAACCAGTACCAGTGCATGGTCACGTTCAACTTCTCACGCTCGGCCTCTTTCTTCGAGAGTGGAATTGGTCGAGGCATGGGCTTCCGCGACTCAAACCAGGACCTTGTAGGCTTTGTCCATCAGATTCCTGACCGTGCACGCCAGCGCATCATTGACATAGCTTCCACCCAGTTCCCCGACGGTGGCTGCTATCACCAGTATCAGCCGCTCACCAAGCGTGGCAACAATGACATTGGCGGAGGTTTCAACGATGACCCCATGTGGCTTATCTTCGGAACCGTGGCATACATCAAGGAGACGGGCGACTTCTCAATCCTTGACGAGCCTGTACCTTTCGACAATGTGCCAGGCAGTGAGGTCAGTCTCTATCAGCATCTTGTCGTATCCTTTGACCATGTGGTCAATAACCTCGGTCCGCATAAGCTCCCGCTCATCGGACGTGCCGACTGGAATGACTGCTTGAACCTCAACTGCTTCAGTTGGGATCCCAACGAGAGCTTCCAGACCACTGAGAATAAGACCGAGGGCAGCAAGGCTGAGAGCCTCATGATTGCCGGTCTTTTTGTCGTCTGCGGACGCGACTATGTCGAGCTTTGCCAGCAGATTGGCAAGACTGAGGAGGCTGCACGCGCTCAAAAGGCCATTGACGAGATGGTTGAGGCTGTCAAGAAGGATGGCTGGGACGGCGACTGGTATCTCCGCGCCTACGACTTCTTCGGCAACAAGATTGGCTCGAAAGAGAATGAGGAGGGCAAGATCTTCATTGAGAGCCAAGGCTGGTGCACAATGGCCGGAATTGGCAAGGAGGAGGGCCTGGTCGAGAAGTCGCTCGACTCTGTCAAGAAATATATGGATTGTGAGCATGGCATTGTCCTTAACTGGCCTGCCTTCACGACATATCACGTCGAGATGGGCGAGATTTCGTCCTATCCCGCTGGATATAAGGAGAATGCCGGCATCTTCTGCCACAATAACCCATGGGTCATCATTGGTGAGACCGTGGTCGGCCGTGGCAATGACGCCTGGGAGCACTATGCTAAGATTTGCCCAGCCTTCATCAAGGATCAAGACCTGCATAAGGTTGAGCCTTATGTCTACAGTCAGATGGTCGCAGGCAAAGACGCCGCGCGCCCAGGTGAGGGTAAGAACTCATGGCTCACAGGCACTGCCGCTTGGAACTGGTATACCATCACGGAGTTCATCCTTGGTGTGAAGCCCGCCTACGCTGGTCTTGAGATTGACCCGTGCATTCCATCTTCCATGAAGGGCTACACTGTCACTCGTAAGATTCGCGGTGCCGAGTACGTCATCAATGTCCACAATGAGAGCGGCGCCCAGAAGGGTGTCAAGAGCATCACTGTTGACGGACAGAAGATTGAGGGTAACATTGTTAAGCACTCAGCCGGCAAGCATGTGGTTGAGGTGGTGATGTAAGCCCCATCCGCTAAATTGTGAAATATAAGGACGTCAGGCTGTATGGTCTGACGTCCTTTTCGCGTTCATGCACCTTCACCCTCATCGGGGAGAGTGTCCGCTGTCAAGGAAAATCGTAACAGGTCTAATATGCTATGACAAACGTTTGCATCTTTGACTTATCTTTGCGGACGAAACTTATCAATGTGATATAATAACATGAAGCGAACGAGATTCAATATGGCTGTTTTGCCAGTCCTCACTCTTTTGTTGTGCGGGATGCCAATGACCTCTTGCTCTGGATCGAACGATGATCCTGAACCAGAGAAGACGGATGATAACAGTGGAAAGGACGAAGAGGAGGAGGATGTCAAATATCCTTTCGCTGGCATCGAGGCTGAGCTAAAAGCGCAGAATACGCCCGACGGCTGGACCGCAGTCTCACTGCCCGAATTGCCCACCATCAACAACTCCAACACGTATGTCATTACAGACTACGGCGCAACGACAGATTCAGAGGACAACACGTCCGCCATCCAGTCGGCCCTTAACGCCGTGACTTCAGACGGTGGCATGGTGGTCGTACCCGCCGGGACCTGGATGTTCGGCAGTGCGCAGCTCAAGATTAAGTCTAAGACGGTTTTGCATATTTGCGCTGACGCCACCCTCAAGCTTCGCCCACTTGCCGAGATTCCCAAGATGAACGCCAAGATCAATTTCCTGACTGGCGTTGACAACTCCACTGATATCGTCATTGAGGGCGAGGGCGAGACCTCGGTCATTGATGGTCAGGGTGCTGACTGGTGGTTGGCAAGGGAGAATGGCGACACCTTCAATCCTGGCGCGATGATTCGTTTCACCAAGGGTAAGCGATACCTTATTCGCAACCTCAAGGTCATGAACACCCCGGGTGTCAACATAACCATCAGCCAAAGCGGAAATGCGAGCAACGCCACCATTCATGACGTCACGATAAGTGAACCCGCCTCTGAGGCTGGGGCAGGCAAGGCCTCGCACAACACCGATGGTGTCTCAATTTGGGGACCTTATGTCAACATATATGATTGCAACATAAGCAATGGCGATGACAACGTTGTTTGTGACAGCGAGTCGCAGTATATCCATATCTGGAATTGCTATTTCGGCACAGGTCACGGAGCCTCCATTGGCAGCTACACTAAGAACATCAAGCATGTCATCTTTGACCAGATTACGATGGACGGCACGACGGCCGGCATCCGCCTCAAGACTGGTATTAACTCCGACGGTACTCTCCGCGGTGGTGGCGAGGAGGATATCACTTTCTCCAATTTCACCATGACAAACGTCAAGAATCCGTTCTCTATGGATTGCTATTATGACAAGAATTATAGCAGCGACCCTGCCAAAGATGCCGCCAGTGCTCGCACTCTTGACTCCACAACGCCAACCTACAATGGCATCTTGCTTCAAAACGTCAAGACGACCGACGTCTGCTCTGGCAAGGCTATTTTCCTTGTCGGCCGCCCCGAGAGCAAGATAAAGAATGTGACGCTTGACAACGTGCAGATTAAGGCAAATACGGGAATAGATATCCGCTTTGTCGAGAACCTCGTGTTCAAGAACGGCTCAAAGATTACCAAGTCGTCCGGCGACATGTGGATCACGAACTACGACTCCACCTACTATGACGAGTGCGGAGCGACAGAGTAAGATCAGACTGGAAAATCGCCCCAAAACAGACACGGCGTGAACGCAGGGTGCTGCGTTCACGCCGTGTCTGATTTTGACTATTGCGTGTAGCCTTTTGAAGTAATTGACATTAAGGCCGGAACTTAATTCCAGGACAAAAATGCTCTAAAATCGGGCCATAGAGAACAATCTCTGCATCTGACATGAGCCTTGCGTTGTTTGAGTTCCTTGTCTTAACATCTGTGTATGCCTGCACATGTACAACGCCCTTGGGGAATGAGTCTCTATTTGAGCCTTTGTTTTTATGCTCGTGTCCCCAGTCGAAATCAAGGCTCTGATGCCTGTCATTGTATAGCTTAGCTTGTACGACAGAGCCGTCTGGCCCCAACCTAAGGTACATCGTGGAGGTATTCGAGAAAGTAGGCAGGCCAGAATGTTTGCCTTCTTTGTCTGTTATAAGTTTTACAACTTTAGCTTTTATACCATTGATTTCTATCGGCTCGAAGTCAGGGTGATTCTCATAAAGGAATGCGGAGAAACGCTCCGGTCCGTCAATGAATTGCCTTTGGTTTCCCATCTCTACATGTCATCAAAGTTGTGGTCATACTCTACACCTTCATAATCCCTTTCGCGGAGCCATTGCAGGAGCGTGATATCGCGGTCGAGGAGGTCTATTTCCTTGAGGTTTGCGTCAAGGGCCTCAGCTAACGTCATATAATGCTCCTCGTGCATTTTAGGGACTGCGCATCCGACAATGTATTCCTCAAACCAACATCTCACGATGTATATTTGGTCGTCGTTGTTGTATTCGGACATCACGAGCTCATTAGACGATGTCAGCACATTTTCCTGTTTGTATCTCTGCTTCTCAAAGAATTCTTTTTCTCTCTCTGATTGGTAGTTGTTTTCCATCGATGCAAAAAGCTCATTTCTAAAATTGGTCCTTATTACGTCCTCAAAATATTTAACGTTTATTCCATGAGATTCTGCTTCTCGCCTATCTCCTCCATAGACTATAAGTGTTGATGGCTGTTTCTCTTCAATAAGTTTGTCGACGGCATAGTTCCAAAGTGTTTTTGCTGATCGACAAAAGCTGTGACCTATGCCGCAAACAGCAATAGCACTTTTATTTGGCAGACCCTCAAAACAAAATTTTAGGGAGTCCGCATTCCCCCAACTTGCTGTAGGAATTACATTATTTTTGTCCCTGCGGTTTGTAGCACACGACATCTATCACATCTCCGCCACCTGTTCAATAATCTCGGCGTCCCACCCTCTCACTACGGCTATTGCCGCATGCAGGGTCCACCCTTTGGTTTTGGCCTCGGTCAGCAGACGCTTGTCTGAAATATATTCACGTATTTGCTTTCTCGCCTCCTCCGCTTTTTTAGTCACGGCTGCGCTTGTTGCTTCCCGGTGGAGATATTTGAGTTCGATGACAAGTGCGTGCTTATATCCGCTGATGGGGTACATGTAAATGTCTGAATAGCCGTGGTCAAGTTCGGCCTCTGTTTTCACTACATATCCGTTGCCATGGCAAATGTGTGCCAATAGAAAACCTTTCACGAAAGCCTCGCCATCGTAGTTGTGGTCGCGCACGCTGTCGTTATCATGCATCACAGAGAGGACGTATTCTACGAATGGCCGCCATTCTCCACGCTTCGCCCATTTCGTCCAGAGTTTGTCCATCTTGTTGACATCTGTTGACCATTGAAGAACCTCCGCATATCCGAGTGACAAGTAGTCGCTTTGCTGCTGCCGCATGGTCTCGTTGGCGACAATGAGAGACACGTCGCCATCCTGCGTGCGTCCGTAAGTCAACAGTCCGAGATAGAAAAGCAGGCTGACGAGGTTGCGTATATTACCGAGCTCGCGCACCTGAAATTGCGTCTTGAGGTCGCAATCGTAATACCCGTCGTCCAATATTTGCTGAATAAGTTCGATTTTTTCGGCTTCATTCCCACCATTGCGCAAGACTGCTGCCATTTTATGAGGGTCCGACCGATTATTTTCGTCAATCATCTCGTCCGGGATCGAGTGGTAGCCGTCATTATATTTTCTCAAGAAGTAGAGAGTCATGTCCGAGTTGAATAAGTGGTCGTCGCCATGCTCTGCGCTCTCCTTGCTGAAGCAATAGTTATCGTAGAATGGCTTGATTGTCTCAATCAGCTCGTCTGCTGTGTGCTTATAGTCGCCATATTCGTTGCTGTAGTACTCAAACATCTTGCGCACCTCGTTCGACGTGAAGCCGACCATGGCATTAAATCTTTGTTCAGTCGAAATATTTGCCGCTATGTTAAAGCCGCTTGTGACGTCGCTAAGGCACAGGGGGGAGACACCTGTTATGAAAATTCTGTCTATTGCGGCGCTGTTATCGGTTGTGGTCTCTTTCAGTACGTTGTAGAAAAGGCGCACAAGTCCATCTGCATGGAGTATCTCGTTATAACTGCTCTGGTCGACAGACATTAGGGTGTTCGCGAAGTTGTCATACTCGTCGATGGTTATGTAAATCTTATTGTTTGTTTCACCGACAATGGTGTTGAGACGAGACAATGCGCGGGAGCAGTCTAATCCATCCCCCGAAACAATGGATTTTGTGTCTTTGGGCAGGATGCTGTCGTATCGGCTTATGAATTTTTCAATCTGCTCAAGGGCAATTTCATTGAACGACTCCTGTACTTTATCAGGGTTGCTGTCAACTCGTGAAAAGTTGAACGACAGCATGAGGTATGAGTTGCGGCGCTCAGTCGGCTTCCTCCCTATTGCGAGATCGCCGAACAAGGCTTCGAACTTGTCTGCGTAGTTGACATCGTAATAAGCCTTGAGCATGTTGACCAAGAGGCTCTTTCCAAAACGGCGTGGGCGCAGGAATAGCACATAGTTATAGTCCTCGAGACGGCGGATATATTCCGTCTTGTCCACATAGTAGTAGTTCCCGAGACGAATTTTCTCGAAGTCGGATATGCCGTATGGGATGAGTTTCTTGCTGCTTGCCATATGCCTTGGGGGCTTCTGTCTTGTGGGGGGGTATATTGATATGCGAATATAGGGAAAAACCATGAAGGATTTCATTTTGATGGGTATAGGGAAGTCAGTGGTGATGTTAGAAACTCTTTGCCGTTCTTTTTTTTACATTTGCGGTGTCCTGCCTGTTAATGTCGAGGCCCTTCTGCCACCCGTCTATCGCTACTTGTCCATCGGCAATGCCGTGCTTGGAGAGAATGCGACAAAGGCTGAGGCAAAGTTCAAGCAAGCTTGACTCTGCTCAATTGGCTTGTCGAAAAGGTTGGGATGCGCTTTTAAGTCTGGTGCATAAGCCTAAAGAATAGTGAACGACCCGAAAGAGACAATAAGAAGATTAAAGGTGTCGGTCTATCTCCTTGTCCACAAGGTGATGGGCTGGTATCATTTGTTTATGAAGTCAGCCTTAGGGCAACGGTGGCTCAAGGTCTATTACAAGAACCGCCGCTCGGTTGTGGATTCACTTGCTGATCATTATTTCGCTGACCTCAATCTGACGGAGGATGAGAGGGTGACGGCCACGGAAATAGGATTGGCGCGCCTTCCGCGTATACCTGTGCAGCGTGTGAGTGAGGTGGCGACGAGCGTCATCCGCACTCGCGCCATGTGTGCAGGTTTTGTCACCTTCTTGGCCACCCTGCCGCAAAACTGGGTCATGTGGCCCATGCTTGTCGTCGATATCATATTCTTTCAGAAGGAGACGTTTCTCGTCATTCAGGAATTGGAGGCTCTCTATGGCGGCAGGGCGCAAGAGGCTGGTTATCTCCGGTTGGCCAATATGGCTGTGAGGATGGAGGGCGTGTTGGCTAAGCAGAAGTTTGTCGGATGGTTGAAACGAGGTTTCTATCAGGTCGTTTCGAGGGGGATGAAGGCATTGGCGGCAGCCTACCGCACCATGTTGAGAGCCTCAGTGGGTTCGGCTGCTAAGTGGGCGGGCATTGCGGCCGAGAGGTCGGCTATTGAGACAACCATTGACTATACGCTATATTTCATTGTGGCTCTCGTCGCTGGTGGTGTCTCTTATTGGCTCTTCGTTCCGATGGGGCGCAGGTTGGAGCGGAAACTGAAGGAAGTTAAGTGAGTTCCTTCTTCTACCTTGCTTTGTGATTTGTATTCGGAAGCATTGGTCGTCACTGCTGAAGAATTATAAACCTCAGGTAGGGTAATCCTCTGATAATAAAATAACAAGCCCTCCGGCAGAATGTACTGACATTCACCGGAGGGCTTCCCTTATTGCTTACAGGGAGACAGAAATGGATGATATCTTAAGTGCTACTTGACACTCCACTCGAACAATCCGCAAGACTGGTGCTCGGGCTGCTTGAACTCAAGCTTGACAGCCTTTGTCTTGACTGGTGCGAAGTTGACTGTGCAAGGCAGTCCGCGCTTAGTGGGGTAGGCGTCTGGCTCGACCACGGGATGCCATGCGCCTGTCTCGTCCTGATAGTAGATGGTCCAGCTGTCTGGCACTTTGCAACCACCCCAAGGCTGGTCGTCATACCAATAGACGGTGCTGCTCTTGATCTCCTTAGCCTCGTCAAACGTGTAGGTTATCCACTCGGTTGAGTTCTGCTTGGGCCACCAGTGGCAGTAGGGCACGCTGCGGTCGTTCTCGTCGGCGGGGACGAGGCCGTCAGTCAGGCTGCTGCGGGCTGGCACGGGGGCGGAGAACTCCACCTTGGCCTGGGCGGCGAGGGTGGCGGGGGCATTGGGGCGAACTGCGCGCACGTCTTGCGGCAGCCACACTTTCATGTTGCCGTTGCCGCGGTGCGCCCATGCGAAGTAGGGGATGAGTTTGAGGGTCTGGTCGGAGACGGCGAGTTTGCCGTCAGTCCCAAACTTGAGGCTTTGCGCATTGGTGGTGAGCGTCACAACGTTCTGGCTCTTGTAGAGTGAGAGGACGCTCTTGAGCGAGTCGGCAATGAATGCCCCGTCGGGCATGGTGGACATGGTTATTTGCGGCTCCTGGTTGAGCAGCACGCTCATGATGTCGAAGTTGTTGTCTGGCCACTCGGCGCAGTAGACGATAGGGCCGCGCTCAATGGCCACTTGACCTCTGTCGGCCTCGACCTTGCTGTTTGCGCGGACTGTGCGAGTCTCCATGTCGAAGTGGATGCTGACCTTGTCGCCTTTCTTCCATTTGCGGCTGATGGTGTAATATCCGTCGGCTGTGACATTAGCTGCGGCGTCTTGACCATTCACCTTCACTGAGTATCCGAGTCGTTTGCCGTCAGAGTAGTAGTAGAGGTCAGTTGGCACGGGCTGACCTTTGACCCAACCCGGGATGCGGATCTTGAGGTCGAAAGTGCCGGCCTTGTTCTCGGTGACGTTAACAGTTATGTCGCCATCCCACGGGTAGTTGGTCTGCTGGGTCAGTTTGACGCTCTTACCAGCGACCTTGAGGGCTGACGAGTTGTCAAGGAACAAGTTGACGTATACGTTGCGGTCTTTCACTGCATAGACGTAGCCTGGCAGTGACGGGAGAAAACGGCAGATGTTGCTCGGGCAGCAGGCGCAGCCGAACCATGCCTGACGTTGGTGCTGGCCCATGCTTTCGAGCGGGTTGGGGTAGAAGAATCCGCCGCCGTCCATTGAGACACCGCTAATCAGTCCATTGTAGAGGGTGCGCTCCAGCACGTCGAAATATTTGCTGTCGCCATGGAGCAGGAAGAGGCGATAGTTGACGTAGACGTTGCCAATGGCTGCACACGTCTCAGCGTAGGCGCTCATGTTGGGCAGCTCGTAGTTGGCACCGAATGCCTCACCGTTGTTGGTGGCGCCTATACCGCCTGTGATGTAGAGTTTCTTGGTGACAATGTTGTCCCAGATTCTGTCAATGGCGTGTATGTAGGCTGTGTCGCCCGTCAAGGCTGCCACGTCGGCCATGCCTGCGTACATATATGCGGCGCGGACGGCATGTCCCACAGCCTCATCTTGCTCAACCACAGGCTTGTGGCTTTGTGAATACTCCTGCTTGATCTCTGTTTTTCCGCGGTAGTCGAGGAAGAACTTAGCCTCGTCGAGATACTCCTTCTTGCCCGTGGCGAGATAGAGTTTGCAGAGCGCCATCTCGGCAATCTGATGTCCTGGAACCACGCATGCCTGCCCGGGCTTAGCACCCACCTCGCGGACTACGCAGTCGGCATAGCGGCAGGCTATGTCCAAGAATTTGCGGCTGCCTGTGGCTTGCCAATGGGCCACTGCGCCCTCAACCATGTGGCCAAGGTTGTAAAGCTCATGGCTCAGGTCTTCCTCTTTCTCCCAACGCTTGTCGCCCGCCCAGAAATGTGGATTCTTGGGGTTCTGCGTGCGGGCTGTATACAGGTATCCGTCAGGCTCTTGCGCTTTGCCGATGATGTCTATAATGCTGTCGAGGTAGGCTTCGAGCTGCTTGTCGGGGTAAGTCTGGAGGATGTAGCTGGCACCCTCGATTGTCTTGTACGGGTCTGTGTCGTCAAAGCTCAGTGGCATGAGTTTAGACACGTCATACGACTCGTTTGGGTGGGCGGCGCGCTCGAAGTTCTTATACCTGCCCTCGCTCTCACATTTACTGAAGGCTAATGGTATGGTCACTTTGCGTGACGTCTCAAGCCTCTGACCCCAGAATGAGTTCTCGGAGACTTTGACTGATGTGAAGGGCACCGGCGTGATGGGGTATCCTCCATTCTCGGCCGTTTTCTGAGCTTGTGCGGGCCAAGCCGCGCAGGCTGCTATTGCGGCTGCTGCAATTGTGTTCTTCATCTTTATATTTCTGTTTTTCTATTTTCCAAGTGGCAGGAACTCGTCCCACAGGCGGAGCGAGTGCAGGTAGCCTTTGAAAGGCCAGACGCCCTCGGCATTCTGTCCGATGGTTATGAATTGAGATGGCTTGACGAGCAGTTGGATGTCCTTGCGGCTTATGAGGTTGCCGTTGATGTAGACGCTCTCCATGCGGCCGTCGAAGCAGATGTAGACGTGCTGCCACTTGCTTTCGAGGCTCTTCATGTCGCGATATCCCGCG
Organism: Alistipes putredinis; assembly: GCA_963620575.1. Lineage (GTDB taxonomy): Bacteria > Bacteroidota > Bacteroidia > Bacteroidales > Marinilabiliaceae > W3P20-009. The sequence continues at coordinate 198,214 of CAVFBC010000002.1, forward strand.
TCCTCATACCATCCATAGTGGTTGATGACGCCGCAGCGTGGCTCAGTGCCGCTCACCAGCATTATCTTCTCTAGCTCCTCATGGCTCGACGTGAAGTCCGCCACACATTCGTTCTCCTCAATCTCTGGGTTCAAGATCCAGGCCTCGAGAGTGTAGGGCGCATTGTCGCGCAGGGTGGTGGGCAAGGAGAAGTTGGACCTGTAAGTCTGCTTGCCTGTGAATTTGAACGCCTTGCGCCCGTCGCGGGTCTCGACGGTCAGAACGGCGTCGTTGTTGTCGATGGACGTTGCCCAGAACTCGCCAGAGAGGCGGGTGTCAAGTGGCGCGCCGTTTTTGATGATTGGCAGAGTGTCGTTCTCCTCAAAGTAATCTGCGCACAGATCTACAATGAGTCCCTTGGCGTTGTCATCGGCCACGGGGAGGCGTGTGATCTCGGTCTCCGCGTCGAAGCGTTTCTCCGCATCGGTCTGCTGCCAGTTGTAGTACCTTATATTGGTAATGGTGAGAGGCTCATTGCCGGCTTTTATTTCCAGTTTGCTGTCCGAGAGGCTGATGTGGCTGTCCGTCTCTTCAATTTGCTTCCATTGACCATCTGCGTAGGTCATGGCTGTGAAGGTGTGCGCTTTGCTTGTGTCGATATGCGTGTCCCTCATGCTCAAGACAGAGCCGGGTTGGAGTGTTACAGCGTCACGTCCCGCAACTCTTTCGCGCAGTGCTGAGCCTTGTGCCACGGACAGATTGCCACCCAGCATGCCTTCGTTATTCGACCACTCGACACCGTCAAAGTCGGCGGCTGCCATGCCCATCCATTGCTGTGGGGCTGAATCTTCCACAGTGCCGAAGACCTTGAGATTCCAAATGGCTCCGCCAAAGCCGCGTTTCTGCCCACCTGTGTATGTCAGGCGGACGTAGCGCGCCTTGATGTCACCCAAGTCGACCATAGGTGAGCCGGCAAGCCTGTTGCCGCGCTTGTCAGAGAAAGTGGTCCAATGGCTCTGGTCGTCAGAAGTCTCTATGATGTACTGGTAGAACTGCGTGCCATACTCAAACTGGGTCCATATGGTGCGTATCTTCTGACGTTTGCCAAGGTCAATTTGAATCCATGCCGGGCCGTCTGTCTTGGGTCTCCATAGCGTCCCGTTATTGTCGTCCACGGCATATTCAGGGCGGAAGTCGTTGTCGTAGAACGAGGAGGCTGTCACTTTCGCTCCGAATGCGATGTTGACGGGCTGTGCAATCTCGGGGTGGAGGTTGACGGCCTCGTGGGTCGGCTCCACTTCGATTATTGAGCCGTCCTCGGCAAACTCAATCTTGTCAATGCACACTTGGCGATGGAAGCCGCGGTTGGAGTGCGGGTTGTCATGCCTGTGGTAGACAATGTAGTAGTTGTCGCCCTCTTTGAGGATGCTGTGATGTCCGGGGCCGTGGACGGTTCCGTCCGCATTGGTTTTGAGGACAACGCCGCGGTAGGTGTATGGGCCGAGGGGCTTGTCGGATGTGGCGTAGCGCACCTGATAGCTGTCGTCCTCGCAGTGGCCGCATGAGTACATGAAGTAGTAGACTCCGTTTCTCTTTAGCACAAAGGGGGCTTCAAAGAAGTCTGTGGCCTCGGTGTTGGGGATGAGCCTCGTCTGGGCGAAGCTCTTCATGTCCGGGTTCAGTTCGCCTGAGCCACATCCGAATCCTTTATATATTCCCCATGTGCCCCAATACATATACACCTTGCCGTCGTCGTCCTGAAAGGTCTGTCCGTCAAGCGTTATGGCGTTGGTCACGAAACGGTCTGACACCAGCACGGCCTCGCTCTCGCCCAAGACGTTTTTCCAAGGGCCGCGCGGGGTTTCGCCCACGCCGAGGTGAAGTTGGCATGGCTGGCAGTAGAGGTAGTAATATTTACCATCCACATTGTTCTTCATCACGTCTGGTGCCCATATCCAGTGGCTGTCTGGCCAATTCATGGGAGTGAGGGTCCAGTTCTTGAAGTCCTTGCTCTGCCACAATTGGGCGGGGCCGAAGCCTGCTCCGCTGCCGTCGGTGGTGGCGTAGATGTAATACGTGTCGCCAAACTTCTTGACTGTCGGGTCGGCAAAGTAGCCGGGTAGGATAGGGTTGCCTGCGCCCGGCGTGTTATATTGCGCTTTGTGTGTCTGCGCCATGAGGGGTAGACCCGTCAAGGCGAGTGCGATGAATATGTTTGTCTTCATGGGGCAAAAGGTGTTTTTGTCCGTTGTGTTTTTACTTCTTGATTAGTTTGATGGCGAATCCGCCGCCTGAAGCCATGTGTATGTCGATGCTGGAATTGTTGTTGACAGTGGTAGTGTCAATGGCGTAATCTTCCGCATCATGGTGCGCATTCTTCCCGTCATGTAGGATTTGCGCCTCATAGGTCACTCCGTTTTCAAGGAAAGGGAGTTGAAGCGATATGTCCCGTCCATTCCAATTTGTCTGCCCGCCCACATACCAGTCGTCTCCGCAGCGACGTGCCGTAACAATATACTCCCCAAGTTTACCTTGCGGCACGATGGTCTTGTCAAATGTTGATGGCAGTGTGGCTATGAATTGCGTGTATGTCTCATCAGCCTCATAGTTCGTCGGGCTGTCGGCCAGCATTGAGAATGGACTGTCATGCACGATATAGCAGGCTGCCTGATGACAGCGCGTGCCCATTGATATAGGTTTCGTGTATACGGCTTTCCAGTCGCGGATGGTGCCGTTGCGCATGGCTCCCGGGGTGAAGTCAACAGGGCCAGCCATGAGCCTGATGTAGGGGAAGGTGACATCATAGAGTGGCATGTCGTGCTCCGGGTCGGTCCATCGGCACTCTTCCATTCCGAACACGCTCTCGTAGTTGATGATGTTCGGGTAGGTTCGCTCAAGCCCCACCGGCTTGTATATGCCATGGAGGTCCAGTACCATGTGGTGGCGGGCCGTGCATTCGGCGAGCCGCTCCACCATCTCGACGGCTGTCTGGTCGTCGCGGTCCATGAAGTCGACTTTGAAGCCCTTGACGCCGAGATTAGAGTAGTGTGCGCAGATGTTCTCAAGGTTCTCGTCCATCACGTTAAAGACTGCCCAGAGAATGACGCCAACGCCTTTTGACTTGGCATAGCTGAGTAACTCATTGAATCTAATCTCTTCGATGGGCTGCATTATCGTCCCGGCCTTTGAGTTATACCACCCCTCGTCAAGCACGATGTACTCAAGACTGTGGGCTGCTGCGAAGTCAATGTAGTACTTATAGGTCTCAAAGTTTATGCCGGCCTCGAAATCCACGCCCTTTATGTTCCAGTCGTTCCACCACTCCCATGCAGCCTTGCCTGGCTTAATCCAGCTCGTGTCCTTTATTTTGCTTGGGCGTGCGAGGGCGTAGACCATGTTGTTTGTCGGCATCTGTGTGTCTGATGTCGTCACTGCCAAAATACGCCAAGGGTAAGTGCGCGCACCTGTGCTCTTGGCGATGAAGCTCTCGGCTGCGGCCACATACGTCATGTGCCTCCATGGGTGATATTCCATTTTGGCGGGGTAGGGGGCGTTGGTCGCCTTCAGCTTGCCCTCCTCTGGTCGGAGCCACAGGTTGGGGTAGCTCACCACGTCGCTCTCTAATATGGTCACCTTGGCTTTGCCGCAATCCACTGTGGCGGGCAGGAACACATGCCCCGGTTGGATGGTGTCCAATTTGCCGACCGTGTAGATGTTCTGGAACGCCATGGCGAACGGGTTCTCGGGTGTTGTGGTGTAGGCGAGCCAAGCCGTGCGATCTTTGCCGAAGTCGAGGTCGGCCTTCTCGCTCTCTATTATGGTCTCCCCTTTGCGGCTCGTGGCAAAGCAGTATGCCACTCCCTCGTCATAGACGCGCAGGTTCAGGCTGAAACCCTTGCCAAGGCTCAGTGTGGTCTGCCGCCACTCGGTGTCGAAGCTCTTTTGCCTATATGCCACTGCGTCAATATGCTCCGATTTGGACTGCGCCTTGGCTGCTTTGGCTTTTACGCCTTGCCCGACAACAGTCCCGTCCGCCAAAGTAAGGCCGATGGGCGATGGACGCAAGATTGTGTCCCCGTCCAGTGTCACGGCGAGGGTCAGTCGCTCTCCTGTCGTGAGGTGGGCTTTCAGCCTCCCGTTTGGCGACGCCACGTCTATGGCCGCAGCCTTGATGGCTGAGGCGGCAATCAAGACTATGCTAAGTGTGATAAATCGTTTCATTTCGCTATGCTGCTATCACTATTGTTTATTGTGTAATGTTAATGCGGCTGACTGAGTCGTCACGCCACATTTGTACATCATCTCATATTTCTCTTGCGAAGATATGCATTGCGAGCCGCCTCGGGGTGGATAAGAGTCCATAAGAATAGAAAAATCGTCCGTAGTTGGCTTTTGGACTATTTTTCTTTCATTGTGGAGTATTGTTGCATTAGGTTAATTAATGTGTCGATAACTTTGGCTTTGTTGATAAAAAGTATTTACGCTTCAAGTTGATTATTAATATGCATAAACATTTAATAGTGATGGCGACAATGGCGGCTGTGTCTGTACCCTCATTTGCGGTCGACGCCCTGCGCTCTGTTGTGAGCGTGCGCGAGGTGGTGGTCAGCACACCAGAGGGGACTGCGCCGCGTCTGCCGTCGAGAGTATGGGTGACCTATTCCGACGGCTATGCCGAGTTCCGCCAAGTAAGGTGGGCTAACAGCCCATTGTCTGAAGAGCAGGCTGAGGCCGATGTCAAGCTACATCCGGCTGGCAGCAGCTATACCGTGACAGGGCATATCGTTGGTGACGAGTCCACGCAACAAGGCTACGCTATAACGGCGCAAGTAAATGTCACGGACGGAAAGTATGAGGCTCCGACCAAGGAGGTCGCCCGTCCCTTCCCACTGACCGATGTCTCTCTCGATGGCGACAACAGGCTGACGCACAACCGCGACGAGGCCATAGCTGCAATATGTTCTTGGAATGTGGCTCAGCAACTCTATAACTACCGCGACACATACGGGCTGCCAACCGATGGCTATCCCATGGCCGATGGTTGGGATTCGCCAGACACGAAGCTGAAAGGTCATGGCACTGGCCACTACATGAGCGCGATAGCCCAAGCCTATGCAGTGGCGACGGACCCGGAGCAAAAGGAGATTCTCCGCAAGAATATAACGAGAATCGTCAATGAGCTACGCCAATGTCAGGAGCGGACTTTCGTCTTTGATAAGGAGCTTGGCCGATATCGTGAGGCGAGAGACCTTGCCCCCGAGGCTGAGTTGATGACTCTTAAGGGGACATGGCAGGCGTTCGATGAATATAAGAAGCACCCAGAGAATTACGGCTACGGTTACCTCAATGCCATCCCGGCTCAGCATTGCGCCCTCATTGAGGCCTACAGACCATATAATAACTCCGACTGGGTCTGGGCGCCTTATTATACAGTCCATAAGCAACTTGCCGGACTCATTGACATTGCCACCTATTTTGATGACCCTGAGGTGACCGCCAAGGCCATCCTCATTGCCAAAGATATGGGTCTATGGGTGTGGAACCGCATGCACTATCGCACCTATGTCAAGAAAGACGGCTCGCAGGAGGAGAGGCGTGCCCACCCGGGCAACCGCTATGAGATGTGGGATATGTACATTGCCGGTGAGGTCGGTGGCATAAGTGAGTCGTTGGCGCGCATAGCGAAGATGACGAATGATAAGGCCGCCGCAGCTCAACTGCTTGAGGCTGCCTCCTATTTTGACGCGCCTAAGTTCTATGAGCCTCTCTCGCGCAATGTTGATGACATCCGCACGCGTCACGCCAATCAGCACATCCCCATGATTGTCGGAGCTCTCAAGATTTATAATGCCGGCGGTGAGAGCCGCTATTATGACATAGCTGAGAATTTCTGGCGCCTCGTGCAGGGGCGTTACGCCTATTCACCGGGCGGCGTCGGCAATGGTGAGATGTTCCGCCAGCCATATACGCAGACTCTCAGCATGGCAACCAATGGATTGCAGGAGGGCGAGGCTGAGGCCAACCCCGACATCAACGAGACCTGCTGTACATATAACTTGCTCAAACTGAGCCGTGACCTCAATTGCTATAACCCGGACGACGCCGAGTATATGGACTACTATGAGCAGGCTCTATACAATCAGATTGTCGGCTCGCTCAATCCCGATGAGTACCAGACGTGCTACCAGTACGCGGTGGGCCTCAATGCCACAAAGCCTTTTGGCAATGAGACTCCCCAGTCCTCTTGCTGTGGCGGAACTGGTTCAGAGAACCACACAAAATATCAAGAGGCCGCCTATTTCGCCTCTGACGATAATCTGTGGGTGGCTCTCTATCTGCCCACCACGCTTCAATGGAAAGCCAAGGGTGTGACCATTAAGCAAGACTGCCAGTGGCCAGCTCAGTCGTCTGTCATCACGGTGACCTCGGGCAAGGCGCGTTTTGGCATGAAACTGCGTGTCCCCCGTTGGGCCACTAAGGGATTTTCCATCAAGCTCAATGGCAAGGCTATAGCCGACTCTTTCGCTCCGGGCTCATACGCCGTCATCCCGTCTCGCCGATGGAGCAAGGGCGACCGCGTGGAGATTGAGATGCCCTTCTCTTGCCATGTTGAGTATGGCATGGACAGGCTACCCTCTGATGTGGCAAGCCTTGACGGTACGCAATTGCCCTCGGCATGGGTGGGAACGCTCATGTATGGCCCTCTCGCCATGACGGGTACTGGGGTTGCCACATGGCGACAGGCCACTCTGACGCTCGATTCCCGTCTCAGTCAGGTTAAGCCAGCTGATGGTCCTGAAGGCGTCCCTGCGCTCGATGTGGATGGACGCGTCTTCCTACCCGATTATTACCGCTCGGCCAATTCGACACACTATTATAGGATTGTGACATCAGACATACCCGTCGAAATGGCACAAAACCGCCATGCTGCCGACCTCGGCGAGCTGCGGTCGCTCCTCTCTTTGGCTCGTGAGCGCATTGCCGAGCAAGAGCGTTGGATGTCTCTTGAGCAAAAAGTACCAGACTATGCCCCATGGGCACCCAACGGATATAATCGACTCTCTGATGCGGCTGCCAAGGCAGAGATGGCCATCTCTGCCCAAACTGGCGATTTGTCCGCAGATGATGTCGAGACCATCTCAGCCCAATTGAGCAAGGCCATTAACACTATGCGCCCAGGCAACTTGGCCGAGATGGAGGACCTCCGCCCCTTGACTGCCCTCTTGCGCCGAGCCGGTATGCCAGACGAGACCACGGCCGAGAATCTCCGCGACGCCATAGACTATGGTCGGATGGTTGTGCGCTATGTCTCAGATGGCAGTGGCACGCAAGACATGATTTCGGCTGCCGTCTCGAAGCTCAATAAGGCTCTTGGAAACTAAAATATCTGTTCGCATAACGGCTGTTTGATTAAGAAATATTTATTATAAGCCTTAAAATCTATTTTGATGCTCTTTGTGAGATTATAGATTTTTTTGCTTGATGTAACTAATTAAAAATCAGCACACAGGAAAGATTAAAAGACTAATGCAAAAATAGTCTTTTGGACGATTTTTGCGTCATTTTGGATTTTTCTGTTAACGACTACAAACGAACGTATATAATTTAGCGTCGTCAGAAGACACATTCCGATTACACCTCTGTAAAACAAACAAACTAATAAATCATGAGCAGCAAATCTATCAGTAATAGGCTTTGGCTCCTGTTCGCCGCTTTGGTCATGTCTGTGGCCACTGTCGCGCAGAACTTCGAGGCCACTGGCCGAGTTGTAGACAGCAGCGACCAGCAGCCCATTCCGGGTGTCACCATCTTGGTGAAAGGTACAACCACTGGCACTGTGACCGACATTGACGGTCGCTTCTCTCTCAAGACCAACGAGGGTGCGACCCTCCTCTTCTCTTTCATTGGTTATGTGGCTCAGGAGCTCCCTGCGGCCCACACCATGAATATCAGCCTCATCAGCGAGGCTAAGGAACTTGCCGATGTCGTCGTCATCGGCTACGGCACGCAACGCAAGGGCGATGTTACCTCGGCCATCACTTCTGTCAAGAGCGACGACTTCGTCAAGGGTAACATTAACAACGCCGCTGACCTTGTCAAGGGCAAGGTTGCCGGTCTCACCATCACCGATGGCTCTGGTGACCCGTCCAGCACCTCGGCCATTCGTCTCCGTGGCGTCATCTCGCTCAGCGGCGGCAACACGCCTCTCGTTCTTATTGATGGCATTGAGGGTGGCCTTTCCACAGTCTCGCCAGAGGACATTGAGAGCATCGACGTCCTCAAGGACGCGTCTGCGGCGGCTATCTATGGCACCCGTGGCGCAGCCGGCGTCATCATCATCACCACCAAGTCTGGCAAGCGCGACAGCAACACAACGGTCCACTACTCTGGCTACACCAGCTGGGCAGGCTTCGCCAACACGCTCGACATGATGGACGCCGATGACATCCGCGCTGGTCTCACCGACTTCAAGGACAAGGGCTATGACACCGACTGGCTCGACGCCATCACCCGCACCTCGTTCACCCACAACCACGATGTCTCCATCAGCGGTGGCACCAAGAAGACCACCTACGACGCCAGCTTCTCTTACCGCGACCAGCAGGGTGTCTTCATCAACACCTACGCCAAGGAGATGCGTTTCACAGGCGGCCTCGCGCATTGGTTCTGCAATGATATCCTCAAGCTCCAGTTCAACATTGTCAAGCGTTGGCATGAGAACGGACCAGTAGATGCTGCGGCTTCCTACATCTACCGCAACGCCATCATGCGCAACCCGACAGAGCCCATCTATAATGAGGACGGCTCTTACTACGAGGACATGAGCATCAACTACTACATGAACCCAGTGGCTCTTCTCAAGGAGAAGACTGGCGAGTATAAGACTGAGGACACTCGCCTCACGGGCAATGTCACTGTCGAGCCTATCAAGGGATGGCAGACCAACCTCATGCTCTCCACCGACCGCTACAACGCTCACGACGAGGGCTACTACACCTCTAAGCACTACGACCAGGTCCTCAATGGTCACACTGGCTACGCCTACCACTCTTATGCCTACTCCAAGACTGACAATCTCGAGATCACGTCTAACTACAAGCACACGTGGAATGACGACCACCGCTTCGACGCTCTCATCGGCTACAGCTACCAGTATGACATGGCTGAGGGCTTCAACGCCAACAACACCGACTTCTCTTCCGACTACTTCGAGTACAACAACCTCGGCATCGGCGGCTACCTCAAGAAAGGTAAGGCTGGCATGGGCAGCTATAAGAACGACAGCAAGCTCATCGGCTTCTTCGGCCGCGTATCCTATGGCTATGCCGACCGCTACAATCTCCTTCTCTCCCTCCGTCGTGAGGGCAGCTCAAAGTTCGGTGAGAACCACAAGTGGGGTAACTTCCCCTCTGCATCTCTCGGCTGGACTATCTCTAACGAGGGCTTTATGGATAATGCCGACTGGGTATCTAACCTCAAACTCCGCGCCGGCTTCGGTGTGACGGGTGTCATCCCTTCAGACAGCTACACCAGCCTCACCCGCTGGACTCTCGGCAACACTTATTACTATGACAATGGTGAGTGGAAGCAGGCTCTCGTCATTGCCTCTAACCCTAATCCCGATCTCAAGTGGGAGGTCAGCAAGGAGGTCAACGTTGGTGTTGACTTCAGCTTCCTCAATGGCCGCGTTGGTGGTAGTGTCGACTTCTATAACAAGAACACCTCCGACATGCTATGGGAGTATGACGTCCCCACTCCTCCAAACCTCTACAGCACGACCCTTGCTAACGTAGGCGAGATGCGCAACCGAGGCGTCGAGGTCGCCCTCAACGGCACTCCTTTTGAGAGCAAGGACGGAGTAACTTGGAAGACCACCGTCACCATGGCTTGGAACAGCAACAAGCTTGTCAGCCTCAGCAATGACCTCTACGAGACCGCCAACCAGCATGACGAGGCTTACCTCGGTGAGCCAGTCGACCGCCCAACTCAGCGCATCGAGGTTGGCAAGTCACTCGGCCAATGGTATGGCTGCCACACCTCTGGCCTCTCAGAGAACGGACTCTGGCTCATCCAGAACCAGGAGACTGGCGAGTATGAGGAGTTCACCCAGAACATGCAGACTGAGGACAAGTATCACACCTACCTTGGCAATGCCATCCCTAAGATGAATCTCGGCTGGAGCAACTACGTGGCCTTCAAGGGCTTCGATCTCAACCTCCAGTTCACTGGCCAGTTCGGCTTCAAGATCCTCAACGAGGCTCGCGTCTACTACGAGAACAACGCCTGCACCTACAACCGCCTCAAGTCGGCTGCCGAGACCAAGAACGGATATCTCCTCTCTGTTGCTCAGAAGCAGAGCTTCAATGACTACTATCTTGAGAAGGGCGACTTCCTCAAGCTCTCCAGCGCAACTCTTGGCTATACAGTCCCCCTGCCAGAGAACAACTACATCAAGAACATCTACGTCTACGCCTCTGGCACCAACCTCTTCACCATCACTGGCTACAGCGGTCTCGACCCGGAGCTCAAGAACGACGACCCGCTCAACTCGGGCATCGACCGTCGCGACAAGTATCCAACTCTCCGCACCTTCACTGTCGGCGCCAAGTTTACTTTCTAAACACTGATTGCAATGAAAAATACATATAAAGCCCTGTTTGGCGCACTGATGGGTGCAGGCATCTTGGCCGCACCCGCCTGCACCGACCTCGACGAGCATATCTATGACACCATAGCGTCTGAGAAACATGAGTTTACTGACGCTGAGCTGGCGCAGACCATCGCCCCTGTCTACTCAAGTCTCCGCACTGTCTATTGGGGTTGGTTCGGTCTCTCGGACATCATGGAGATCGGCTCTGATGTCTGGTCTGTCCCCTCGCGCATCGGCATCGGCTGGGGCGAGCCTTATGTCTCTGTCCACAAGCACAATTTCCATGTCGATGGTGATTTCTTCACCTGCAACTGGGATTTCAACTATTCTGGCGTCAACGCCTGCAATCAGGCCCTCGCCAATGAGGTCGTTTCGGCCAATGAGACTACTAATGCAGAAATTCGCGCCTTCCGCGTCCTCTACTACTACAACCTTTTCGACCTCTTCCGCAACATCCCTCTTGACACCACCTACAACCACGAGGCTGGTTGGCTCCCCATGCAGGCTGAGCCTAAGGAGACGTTCGACTGGATGGTCAGCGAGATGAATGCGGTCGCAGACCTCTGCCCCGCGAGCGCCGAACTTGGCAAGATGAACAAGTACGCCGCCCACATGATTCTCGCCAAGCTCTACCTCAACCACAACGCCTGGTTCAATGACGACAGCGACCTCACATATTACGAGAAGGCTATTGACGAGCTCGACCAGGTGATGGCTGGCCCCTTCAGCCTCGCTTCTACCTACAGTGCAAACTTTGTTGAGGACATCTCTACCTCGCCTGAGATTATCTTCGGCATCCCCTTGGAGAATAAGTACGCTGGTGGCAACTATATGGCCAACCTCTGGATTCACAATGCTGGCCGTACTCGCTGGAACTTTGAGGGCTGGGCTACCGGTGGTGGCATCGTCTTCCCTCAGTTCCTCGACATCTATGAGGATGGCGATAAGCGCATGGACCTCTGTTGGACAGGCGGTCAGCAATATGCCCAGGATGGCAGCGAGATCCTTGTCGATGGCGAACCTCTTGTCTACACCAAGGAACTCCACTCTATTGACAACCCGGGCTGCTATCCATTCGAGAGCTACCGACTCATCAAATATGAGATTCTCAGTGGCGACTACGGCACAAGCTATGACGACGTGCCTTACTATCGCCTCGCTGACGCCTATCTCATGAAGGCTGAGTGTCTCCTCCGCCTTGGCAAGGATGAGGCGACCGCTGCTGACCTTGTCTCCAAGGTTCGCGCACGTTGCTTCGATGACGAGTCTAAGGCAACTGTCACAGCCTCTTATCTCAAGGGCGGCAGCAAATACAACTATGGCCACCGTGAGAACCAGGGCAAGCAAGGTGAGGATGACGTTTGGGTTATTACCGAGGAGGGCGGTGCCGACATTGAGTTTGGTGGTCTCCTTGATGAGTTGGCCCGTGAGTTTGTCTGCGAGGCTCATCGTCGCGACGACCTCATCCGCTTCAAGATTAATGGCTCCAACCTCAATGTCTGGAATGGCAAGAGCTGGTTCTGTAAAGACGCTACCACTGATCGCCATCAGGACATCTTCCCCATCCCCAAGTCCGCTCTTGACGGCAACATCAAGCTCGTCCAGAACCCAGGCTATTAAACAAGCCTTCTGGCTTTTACTTATTGGGCATTTAATGTCCGCAAAGAAGTTTATATTGGTTTGAGACTCCGTCTTGGCACCCGGTTCTCCTTTATCTGCCGGGTGCCGGCGGAAATCTCTTGACTCTTTGTCTCTTTGCGGAAAACTCAAACACGCAATTTATCATGAACAGAATAATTTACGCCATGGCGGCCATCGCACTCACCACGGGATTCACAGCCTGCAATGATGATGACCCAACAGAGGCTGTCTCCAAGCACGCCTATGGAGAGGATGAGGCTCCCTATCTTCGCACTGACGCTTCCGCCACCATAACCTATGCGGCCGAATTCCGCAAAGGCCACATTGCCGCCAAGAGCATCAACCTCAAGGACTACGCCTCAACCATTCAGAGCAAACTCGGCATGACGGTCGATGACCTTTTGGCTGGTGTGGCAGATGGCAGCATTGTCTTCTATAACATCAACACGTCGCGTGGCATCTGGAACAAGACGGCATACAACACGTCAAACGGCTGGAGCTATAAGGCGGACGGCTCTATCTCCTCTAAGGATGTCGCAGGCACAGTAGTGCTCGATGCCGCCAACAAAGCCCTTGTCGTCAATGTCCCTGACGACTCGGCGGCTGGCGTCTCTTTCTCTGTCAATGTAGGCTTCGCCATCGACAATGGCAGCGACTATGACCAGTATGTCCGCTTCACTCTTAACCTTGCTGTCACCGACCCAGGCACTGTCATCAAGAATGTCTCAATTGCCACTGGAAACTACAGCAGTACGCCTATCAACTTCACAGATAGTGATGTGACCGCTGCCATTGAGGCTTGCTTTGGCATTACGGTCTCTGAGTTCAATAAGACTGTTCAGGATGCTGATGGCGACATTGAGCTTTACATGGCCGACAACGATGGCAACTGGTACTATGACGAGGATGGCACAAGCCGCCCTGCCTACACAGCCAACGGCATCGGCTACTGGTGCGACGCTAACGGCAAACCCATGAACTGGGGCTCTGGTTGCGTATTCTTTGCGGAGACTTTTGATGGTGGCATCAACATCGGTCGCTATGAGGATATAGCCTCTGGCACTGTCTGCAAGTTCCACTTCGTCTATGTCAGCAAGAGCGACAACAGCAAGTTTGTCGAGTTCGTCGTCACTGCCACGATGGAATAAAACAGCGCCCCTATGAACAGAGTTTTCCGTATAGCCGCCAAGGGCACCTTAGGGGTGCTCTTGGCAACAACCCCGCTCGTCTTCACTGCTTGTGATGAGGATGAGGAGATTGTCTACAATATTTCGGCTGATGAGTCGCAACTGACCAAGACTGTAGCTTGGGATGAGGTGGAGTCCTCTATCGCTTTCAATGCTACTGCTGAGTGGACTGCCTCTGTCGACAAGTCTACCAGTTGGATCACCATCACTGTGCCCTCTGGCAAGGCGGGCGACATCAAGATGCCTATCCTTCTCACTGAGAATGATGAGGATGCTGAGCGCTCGGCCAAGGTGACCATTCGTTGTGGTGAGAATGTGATAACCATCATTGTCACGCAGTCTGCCAACCCCGACGCTGCCCACATCATGGACGCCTCGACCATTGAGGACTATGACAAGTACATCATCCCGGCCTCTTACAATGAGGGCTTCTCAAAGGGTGCCGAGGGCATGCTCCGATCTGACTCCAAATGGTCATGGTGGCGCATGAAGCAGAGCGAGCACTTCTTTGTGTTCTGGGAGCCTGGCTTTGGCGACGATCCCAATTCAGAGGATGTACCCGAGGCTCTTCGTGTCGATGTTGATGACCTGCTTGAGAAGGCTGAGATGTTCTTTGAAACTAATGTGACCAAGCTCGGCATGGCCACGCTTGGCGAGGGCAAGTCAGTTCTTGACAAGTATAAGATGCAGATTTACTTACTCTATCAGACTGAGTGGCTCGCCACTGGCTCTGGCTATGATGATGTGATTGGTGCTCTCTGGGTCAATCCGTCCACTTGCAAGCCCGTCGGCTCTACCATTGGTCATGAGATTGGCCACTCATTCCAATATCAGGTATCCGCCGATAAGCTCTTCACTGGCGAGGCCGCCTACGAGAATGACATTCTCCCAGTCGGTTTCCGCTATGGATTCGGTGAGAATGGTGCAGGCGGTTGCGCCTACTGGGAGCAGTGCGCACAGTGGCAGAGTTTCCAGAATTATCCCGAGGAGGCTTTCACTCAGGATGCCAATGTGCAGGTTTGGCTCGCCAATCATCACCGCCACTTCAATCATGAGTGGCAACGCTACGCCAGCTACTGGTTCCAATACTATTTCACTCAGAAGCAGGGCATTGACGCCTATGCCAAGATTTGGAAGGAGAGCAAATATCCCGAGGACCCAATTGAGACCTACACCCGCCTCTATTGCAATGGCAGCCTCTCGACCCTTTGGGATGACATGTATGACTATGCCGCACGTTGCGCCAACTACGACTTCGACGCTGTGCACAGCTACCTCTCCAGCAACCCCTCTGCCACCAACTACTCCACCAAGCTCTATAAGACAACCGATGGTTATCAGGTGGCCTATGAGAACTGCCCAGGCACGACAGGCTTCAACCTCATCCCGCTCAATGTCCCTGCCGCCAACACAGAGGTCTCAGCCGTGTTGACTGGTCTTGAGCCCGGTTCCGCCCTCGCTTCTTCCGACCCAGGCTCCATCGTTGATGGCGATGGCAACGTGAAGAGCACCACCAAGACTTATAACAAGCAGGACAATAAGGACTACAACTTCCGCTTCGGCTTCGTGGCTGTCAAGACCGATGGCTCAAGTGTCTACTCTGAGGCTCAGGCTGGTAAGTCTGGCACGGCTACGTTTACTGTCCCTGCAAACACTGACAAGCTCTATCTCTGCGTCCTCGCGGCTCCTGACACCTACAACCGTCATGAGTGGGATGACGACATGAGCGATGATGAGCAGTGGCCCTATGTGGTTAAGTTCACAGGTTCCGACCTCCTTGGCAACATTGAGATTACCCCGGGCGACCCGTCTGACGTGACTGTCACTAAGAGCCTTGAGCTTGACTATACCTCTACAAGCTATGCCCTCTCGTCCATCAACCTTCTCTCTGAGGGTTATATGGCACAGATTGCTCAGGCATTCAAGCTTCAGCCTGCCGAAATTGTCAGCAATACGCTTGACGCCGCCACTGCGTCAGCCGCCTATGCCGCTAACAGCTCTTGGACCCCAGCGGATGGTCAGGTGGCTGTCGGTATCACCAACCCCGACGGCACTATCTCCTACGCCTACAGCGCCAATGGCATCGGTTTCTGGATAGCTGCCGACGGCACTGGCAGCACATGGGGCTCGTCGCCCATCTATTTCGAGTACAACTCGGGAGCGTACACACTCACCGTGGGGCACGTCCCCGGCGGCTCGGAGCAAGGTAAGACTTATGTCATCAAACCCACCTTCGTCTACAACTGCGGCGGCACCATCTACAAGGCTGTCGTCGAGGTGTCCATGAAGTTCTAATTCCAATCTCTTTTCTTCCCCGCAAAGGCCTGTTGGCGGCTTCGCCATGGCTCCTTTGCGGGGATTTTTGCTTATATTCGCATGGCGCTGGCTCTTCCCGCTTAACCGACACACTTTTATCATCCTCACATGAAAATAGTCTCACTTCTTGGCTTGTCTCTCACTCTCTGCGCCTCTCCTTCCTTGGCGCAGCAGAAGCAGGTGTATATCCCTGACACACTGAAGAGTGTCAACCTCGCCGACCCGCAGTCGCAATGGGCATGGAGCCGCAGTGCGCAGACTGAGAATCTTGTCTTCTTTTGGCAAAAAGGCTTCGGCTATGACCCATACACAGCCCCGGAACTCGATGGCAACAAGATGAGTTTCGACCTTGGCAACCTCCTTGTCCGCCTTGAGGATTTTTACCGCTTCTATCGCGATTCTCTCAAGTTCACACTCCCCGGCAGTCTCTCTGATAAATATAAGATGATGGTCATGCTCGACTATTCGCTTGAGGGCACTGCCTATGGCGGCACTTATGATGATTTCATTGGCGCACTTTGGGTCTCGCCGCTCCGCATTCAGGATAGGAAGCTCAATTGCCTTGCCCATGAGCTTGGCCACAGTTTCCAGTTGCAGATTATGGCGGACAAGACTGGCGAGGCATGGGGCGGCAGTGGCTTCTTCGAGATGACGAGCCAGTGGATGCTGTGGCTTGTCAATCCTGATTGGCTGACTGACGAGAATTATCACTTCGAGGCGTTCAAGAAGTTAACTCACAAAGGCTTCCTGAGTCTTGATAATATCTATCACTCGCCCTTCGTCATCGAGTGGTGGGCCGAGAGGCATGGCATAGCCTCCATTGCCGACCTCTATCGTGATGGGCGTGTGGGCGAGGACCCCGCCATGACATATATGAGGCGTTACGGACTTTCGCAGAGCCAATTCTGTGACGATATGTTCACGTGCTACCAGCATCTGCTCAATTTTGATTTCAGCCATGCCCGCAAGGAGACGAGGTCCTACGCCCTCTCATTCTCCACGCCCATGGACACTCTTGCGGGCGGATGGTTGACCCCTGACACTGCCTGCGTGCCAGAGAATTATGGCTTCAACGCCATCAAGTTGCCAGTCCCGACCTCAGGTCAGAAGGTCACTGCGCAGTTTAAGTCTCTATCCGTAAAATGCCCCACTGCTGGTTATCGATACTCTTTTGTAGCTGTCACAGCTGATGACGAGCCAATCTACGGCACCGCATCCCAGTCTCTCAACGGACGCGTCTCTTTCACTGCGCCTGCCAATCGTCCTCTCAAGGCTCTATACCTCCTTGTCATGGGTGCGCCGACCACTCATCAACAAGACCCAGCCTCACGCTTATTCCCATACAAGGTTAAAATATCCACTTCGCGTAAGTAACAATTCAAAGTACATCCGACCATGCCAACGCCCAAACTCTCAACATGCCTATTAGCCCTTGCTGCAATAACCTCGGCTGAGGTCAATGCTCAGGGAACGCTCGATGACTATAATCGGGCCTATGCCGTGCGGCGTGCATTCTCTGCCGACTCTGTGCTCAACTGGGTACGTGGTGTTGAGTGGGTGGACTCAACCCACACGCTTACTTTTGAGATGATGACGCCCCAAGGCCGCCGCTTCTTCACTCTCGATGCAGAGACGGGTGCCGAGAAGACTTTTGACAGCCGTGAGGCGCGGACCCGTGAACTTGGCATAGCGACGCCCCCTCCCGCTCCGCCTGTCTATGGCCGAGTCAAGGAGAGGCATTGGATGGAGGTTGACGAGGAGAATGAGCTGACGCCCGTTCCCTCTCCCGATGGAAAGATGGTTGCCTATGTCGAAGGTTATAATGTTGTGGTTCGCTCTGCCTCCGACCCTGCGTCTCCCAAACGCGTCCTGACGCAAGATGGCACCATAGGTCTCTATTACTCCAACCGCATCTATTGGAGTCCCGATGGCGGCAAGCTGCTCGTATGCCGTCGCCGCCCTGTGGAGAAACGATATGTCTATTATGTCGAGTCGTCGCCCGATGACCAGTTGCAACCCATTCTCCACAAACAGGAGTATGCCAAGCCCGGCGACGAGTTGCCGCAACACTACCCGGTCATAATAGACCTCAAGTCAGGCTCTGTTGTCGCGGCCGATGCTCATGCCATAGAGAACCAATATGAACTGGAGTGGCTCCAATGGTCTGGAGATGGAAAATCGGTCACGATGGAGTATAACCAGCGGGGCCATCACCTCTATCAGCTCATTGCCATGGATGCCGAGACGGGCAGCCTCCGCACTGTCGTGGAGGAAAAGTCGGATAAGTTTGTCAACTATCCGCGCATCTGGAGGCAGTTCATTAAAGGTGGACGGCAAATCCTCTGGACCAGCGAACGCGATAATTGGAACCACATCTACCTTTTCGATGTCGCAAAAGGTCAGATGGTTCGCCAAGTGACAAAGGGTGACTGGTGTGTCCGCGAGGTGCTTAATGTTGATGAGGCCAAAGGCGAAATCCTTTTTGCCGCAAGCGGTGTGCACCCGTCAGAGGACCCGTATAACATCCACTATTTCAAGATTGGCATTGACGGCCGCCATCTCACCGAGCTCACTCCCGAGGCGGCTAACCACACGGCTGTTTTCAGCTCAGACTTCAAATATCTCGCCGACACCTATTCAACTCCTGTTCAGGCTCCTGTGTCTTCTCTCCGCAAGGTCGCCGATGGCAAAGTTGTCAAGACTTTCGCCAAGGCGGACATATCCAAACTTCTCAAGGCCGGTTGGGTGACGCCTGAGGTCTTCGTGGCCAAGGGGCGTGACGGACAGACGGATATGTGGGGCATAATCCAACGTCCCACAAATTTTGACCCAAGCAAGAAATACCCTGTCATTGAGTATATCTACGCCGGGCCGGGTGACGCCTACACACCAAAGGACTTTAAGTCCTACAATTGGAGCATGACCTCGCTCGCCGAGCTTGGATTCGTTGTCGTGCAACTCGACGCTATGGGTACCGCTTGGCGCGGCAAACGCTTTGAGGAGGTCTGCTACAAGAACCTCAAGGATGCCGGTTTCCCTGACCGTGAGCTTTGGATACGCGCTGCTGCTGAGAAATATGCCTATATGGACACCACGCGTGTCGGCATCTTTGGTGCATCGGCCGGTGGTCAGGAGAGTACAACGGCGGTTCTCTTGCATGGCGATTTCTACAAGGCCGCCTACAGCTCGTGCGGATGCCATGACAACCGTATGGACAAGATTTGGTGGAATGAGTTGTGGATGAGTCATCCTATCGACTCAAGCTATGTCGAGTGCAGCAATGTCCATAATGCGCATAAGCTCCGCCGTCCCCTCATGCTCGTGGTGGGTGAGCTTGATGACAATGTTGATCCATCCAGCACCATGCAGGTGGTCAACGCTCTGATTAAGGCGGGCCGCGACTTCGAGCTCGTTGTCCTCCCGGGTGTCCATCACACCATGGGCGAGGACTTTGGCGAGCGCAAGCGTTTCGATTTCTTTGTCCGCAACCTGCTTGGTGTCAATCCGCCCCAGTGGGATGCTGTGACACGTTGATGCCTCATTCCTATAATGACGTACCTCAACTCCTCTCATAACCATTTTTGACCCTATGCGCAATCTCTTGCTATCAATCATTCTTCCTGCCTTCTCTTTCCTGTGCGCCTCTTTCGCCCATGCCAATGAGCAAAGAAGCATAACAACAGAGGACGGGTTGCCGTCTAATGCCGTGCGCTCCATTGCCCAAGATGCCGACGGGTTTGTCTGGTTCGGCACCGACGCTGGGCTTTGCCGTTTCGATGGCATCAGGGCGAGGATGTTTTACAACCCTTTGCAAGATGGCGACCAGTACGTCAGCTCGCTCTATGCCTGGGGACGCAAGTTGCTCGTAGGGTCCAGTCTCGGGGCTTATGTCTTTGACTGTGAGACTGAGACTTTTACTTGGCTTGACGATGAAATCAAGGGGCTCGTGACTTCTTTTTGTGTCGATGCCGATGGCAATGTGTGGGTCTCGACCATGAATAATGGCCTTTTTTGCTGTCTCACTAATTCGGAGGTTACTAAGCATTATGATTTCAGTGCGGCCGATGGCGTGGTGGCGTCTGTTTTCGTCGATTCATCCAATCAGGTGTGGGCGCTCGCCCGAAAGGGTAAGAGTCATGCATTCCGCCTCAACCGCGCCAATTCCACTTTTGAGGCTGTGTCTATGCCCGACGGGCTCGATGCTGACGGAATGTGCATAGCTCAGGCGCAAGATGGCAGTCTGCTGTTTGGCTCTTGGTCCAATGGCGTCATTGTACTCTCTCCCGATGGCAATGTGTTCCAGTTGCTCAACCCGCAAGAGCATGGCGTGGGGTCTCACATCCATGCCCTTCTGCCTCAGGGTGAGTCGTCACTCCTCGTGGGGTGTGACGAGGGGCTGATTAATGTGGACATCAACAAGCGCACATGGAGTCGAATGACGCCCTATGGCTCAGCCGCCGACTCGGCTCGCCGTTTTGTCTACAGCCTCATGGCGGACAGCGAGGGCGGTTTCTGGGTCGGCTCTTTCTATGATGGTGTGACCTATTTCTCACCCGCTGGTCAACGTTTCACTCCCATTCTCGCCTCCGACGGTGGTCTTCATGGCCGCATTGTCAGTCGTTTTGCTGAGGATGAGCGGCATCGCATGTGGATTGCCTCAGACGATGGCGGACTGAACTGCTATGACCTCAACAGCGGGCAGTTCGTCTCCTATCCTGGCCAAGAGCGACTTGCCAACCTCAATGTGCATGGCCTCCTTGCCGATGGCGATTATGTCTATGCGGGAACTTATGGCTCCGGCCTCATCCGCCTCGATGTCAAGACGGGAGCCACTAAGACCTTTGCTCTCGATGGCTCGTTGTCCGCCAGCTGCTATGCGCTCCTTCGCGATTCCAAGGGGCGTCTCTGGGCTGCTTCAATGACCAGTGCTAATCTCTTTGACGAAGCCGAGGGGCGGTTCCATCCGGTGAAGGATTTCCAAAGCATGACTGTGGACATTGAGGAGGATCGGGAGGGTAATATATGGTTCGCCACGCAGGGTGGGGGACTGTGGCGGCTCTCCTTGTCGGGCGAGTGGATGCAGTTCGTCTCAACGCCTGGCGTGGAAGACTTCCCGAGTAATCAGGTTAATTGTGTGCGCATCGGCTCCTCGGGGCAGATATATGTGGCCACACAAGGCGGACTTTGCTGTTTTGTCGCAGCCACCGGTTCTTTCCGCCGCATTGACATAGATGTGGAGAATCCTGACTTTAGCGGCATGGCTATCTATCAAGATGATCTGTGGCTCACGTCGCCCAATGGCGTGGTGCATTATTCGCCGAACTCCAAGCCGCAGGTCTTTAATCGTCATGATGGTCTGCAAGACCTTCAGTTCCAGCCCAATGCCTGTCTCATGGCGTCCAATGGCTCCATCTGGCTCGGAATGACCAATGGCATCAGTACCTTCTCGCCCTTCCGCATCAAACCGAACCGTGTTGAGCCGCCTGTTTTCTTCACATCTGTCTATCTGTTTGACAAGGAGCTCTGTTCTGGTTGTGACAAGATGCAAACCCCGCTCAGGCAAGACGGCCGTGTGACTCTGAGCCACGATGACGCCATGATTACCATCAACTTTGCCGCGCTCAGCTATGTCTCGCCCCAGAAAAACCAATATTCCTATTTCCTTGAGGGGTTTGACCATATGTGGCACTATGTCGGGTCCAACACGTCGGCCACTTACACCAATCTCCCGCCTGGCAATTACCGGTTCCGTGTCTCAGCTTCTAACAATGACGGCGTATGGTCGCCCCGCGAGGCTTGCCTTGACATTGAGGTGACGCCTCCCTTCTACTGGACTTGGCCCGCCAAGTTGCTCTACATAATCCTTGCCGCGGCCATCATATACATCTACTACCGCCGCCTTATGATGCGCAATGAGGAGCGTCACCGTGAGGAGCTGCGCGCCATGAGCGAGAAGAAGGATCTGGAGGTGCGTGACGCCCGTCTGCGTTTCTTCACCACCATCTCTCACGAGATTCGCACCCCCGTCTCGCTCATCATAGGTCCGCTGGAGAACCTCATGGCGGAGTGGGGACGCATAAGTTCGCAGGTGAAAAATGCCGAGACTGTGACTTCGACTCTCGATGTCATAAACCGTAACGCCCACCGACTGCTGGATCTGGTCAATCAAATTCTCGATTTCAACAAGGTGCAGAATGAGGGGCATAAACTCTCGTTCAAACCTGTCTGCATATCGAAGCTCATGAAGGCCGTGGCTGTGCGCTTTGAGCCGACGCTCAAACTTCGCGGTGTCTCATTTTCTGTCACTTATCCGTCAGATGATTTCTGCGCCATTGTGGATGAGGAGGGTGTGACCAAGATTTTGAGCAACCTCATGACCAATGCCATGAAGTACACGCGCAGCAGCGTGTCGCTCTCGTGCCGTGTGGCGGATGCCGATTCCTTTGTCCTTGAGGTGGCGGATGATGGCCAGGGCATATCGCCTCAGGATCAGGCTAAGATTTTCGCCCCTTTCTATCAGGCCAATGACAATAAGCCTGGCACGGGCATAGGTCTCAGCATTGTGCAAACGCTTGTGGCGGCGCATCATGGCAAGGTCGAGGTGGTGTCGCAGCTTGGCAACGGGGCGCACTTTGTTGTGACGCTGCCAACTCGGCAGACAGGCTCGGCTGTTGACGAGGAAGTGAAAGAGCCCATTGTTGGTGAGCCTTCGGAAGAGGAACAGCCAGATGTTGAAAGTGTTACTCCTGCTGACTCTGAGTCTTCCGCTCGTCAGTCTATTCTCATTGTCGATGATGATCAGGATTTGCGCCAGTTTCTTGAAAGTAGTTTCGCCAATCAATATTCTGTTCGCACAGCCTCTAATGGCAATGAGGCTCTCGCTCGCCTTGCCGAGTCGCCTGCCGACCTCATCATAAGTGACTGGATGATGCCCGAGATGGATGGCGACGAGTTCTGCCGCCGTGTCCGCAAGGACATCAACATCTGCCACACGCCTTTCATCATGCTCACCGCCAAGACGGATGATGACAGCAAGGCGGGCAGCATGGATTGCGGCGCTGACCTCTTCATTGAGAAACCCTTCTCCATGAAATATCTCTCGGCCTCGGTCAGAAACCTCATTGAGATGCGCCGGATGCTGCAAGAGAGGTTTTCGATCTCACCCACTGCAACGGTCGATGAGATTGCGACCTCGCCCCTTGATGACGAGTTCCTGAAGAAACTGAATAAGCTGATTGAGGATAACATGGACAACCCGGACCTCGGAGTCCAGTTCCTTGCCGAGCGCATGGGTGTCAGCCGCAGCTCGCTGTTCCAAAAAATAAAGAGTCTCGCCGGCGTAACACCCAACGAGATGGTCACGCTTGTCCGCCTCAAGGCCGCTGCCCGCATGCTGCGCGAGAAACGCTACCGAGTGAACGAGATAAGCTACCGCGTGGGCTATAACTCGCCCTCCTATTTCTCCAAGAGCTTCCTCAAGCAGTTCGGCATGAAGCCGCTTGAGTATGCCGAGGCGAAGGGGTGAGGATAATACTCAGAAAAATTGCGCCGGGGCAAAGTGGGTTTTGCCTCGGCGCAATTGTGTGTACCAGTAGCTTGTGCCCGTTGGCTTAAGCTCTCCTATTTAAGCTCCGTTTTCAGTTCGTTATATAGGTCCACCGGCCCTAAGTGCCAATATTTGGTGCTTTCGGTAGACAACTTCTTGTAGAGTTGCGAATGATAGATGCGGCTCATTGCTTCAGTCAAGCTTATGCCCATGTCTTCGGAAAGCCATGGTGCAAGCCACCCTATTTTGCAGGGAAGCAACAAATAAAGATTGTCCTGCGTTATTTTGGTACTCATAGCTCAATTTTTATAGATTCGACAAAACATATAGCCTTCAATGCTTTCTCCGTGTGGAATAGGTATTGATCGACCAACTTGTATGTCTTTAGTTCCTGTATGAGTGTTGGCATACTGATGATGCCTCCTTCGTAGAGCATGAATTGCGTATATACGCTGTCGTCTGCCACTGGGCCGTAGACGATGTCGTGGTCATGTGTAAAACCTCTTTCTGTACGGTTCTTCATCACAAAGTTCACCCATTCTTCGTCTGGCTTATCAAATATGAGCATGTTTAAATGTTTGATTGCGTCATCGTCCAATTCATATATGCTCACATAGCCGACTGACACTTTGCTGTCGTCCATTTTTCGCCTAACCCATTTTTTCGCTTGCTCATACGAGGTGGTGGCGTAGAACCCAATTCCGTAGTCGAGAGAGCGGTTTGGCTGACGTATTTCGGGGTTGCTGACAACCTCAAGACTTCCATGATATATCTTGCTCATTTTTTCTTCTGCTTATCATTTCGTCAATTTCTTCCATAAGCCATTGTCCTCCTTGGGTGTGAAGAACCTCATAAAACTGACAGAAATGCTCGGCTATGCCGTATTGGTCGAGCAAATCCACCACATCGTCCGTAGTCATGCCTTTTGCCTTAGCATACTGTTCTATGCAGAACGACAAAAATACAGCCCGGTCCTGTTGCTCTTTCATTGTCATCGTTTTTCTCCTTTCTATGGCTCTGCCATACATATCTGCCCTGTCACGGCATCACTAATTTAATCCTCTTTCAATCTCATCTTTATGTAAAGATAGCGTATTTCAATCAACCGACTTCTATTCCGCCCCTCTTTTTGCTTAGTGTTCCCCCCCCCTCAGTCAACGGACAAGCCCCAGCTGGCATCGGTTGCCGGCTGAGGCTCGTTAACGGTATCATTGGCGACAAGCCCGTCACCAATGTGTTTTCTTCTACTTAGTCATGACGAGCCTCCCGCCCGCTATGCACAGCCCGCGGTAGGACTCGCCCACGCGTTGGCCCGTCAGGCTATACCTCGCTCCCGTCCCGTCTGTGACGCTGATTGTCTCGATGCCTGTTGTCGAGGCTGTCTTATACGTGAACGTGACTTTGAGCATCAGCTGCTTGTTCTTGCCCTTGGCATCCTCTTCGGCGGTCACGATCTTGCCGTTGTCAAAGGTTAGGCGGATTTGATTATTGGCCTCAAAGCCCGTAATCTCTTTGGTTGTCGGTGTTTGACCCGCCGTGCCACCCGCGAAAGTCATCACTGCATCGGGCAGTGGGGTGGCCGAGTCGTCAATATATGTGCCGGTGAGGTCGATGGACCTGTCGGCAGTTGTCGACGTGTTGTTGCTATACCCCTCAAGCGTCATGCCTGTTATGATGTAGCCCTTGTTCACGCCGAAAATAATTTCGTCATTGCAACTGGTGCGGGTCTTTATATATCCGTTGCTCTCGCTGCTGGTTATCTCGCCGTTAGCTCCGGCGGTGTAGCACGTGCCGGTCACGATGGCCTTGTCCTCGGCTGCCGCCTTGAGGCTCTCTGTCGGTGTCTGCTGATCTTTGTCTTCGCTCACCGCGGGGGCGTGGCTCTTCACATTGGTGACGTAGGTTGAGCCGTCAATGCCAAGGTAGTCAGGCAGGTAATAACCGATGTGGGGCGGCTGGTTGTAGCTGGAGTTCTGCCACACTATGCCCATGCGGTAGGTGTGGTCCTCCATGAGGCACGGGACCCGATATTCGGTAGGCTCGGGCGTGGAGTAGATTAAGATCTTGCATGTGGCTGCGCTGTAGTCTGACTCATATTGGAACATGATCAGCTCTTCGCGCCAGTCGCCCAGAATGTCGGCCAGAAGGCACGGGGTCGCTTTGGTCGTGTTGCATGACATCGGGTTGCCGTAGTTGGCGAACTCAATAACCGTGGCTATGTTGCCTGAGGCTGAGTTATAGGCCCTTATTCGTGGGGCGGACTTTCCTGTGCTGCTGTCATACCGTCCGTCGAATGTCTGGTCATAGGGGTCGCCAGTCCAGTAGATGCGGAAGTTGGTGTCGGGCTTTTTCTCAAGGACCACTTTGCCTGTGGCGCAGTCATATATGTTGCCGTCGGCGCTGCTCCAGAACTCATAGCCGCGGTTGGCTGGGATGAAGTCGGCTGCAAGTCCGCGCCCGTTGTCCTCTGAACTGGTGGCCGAGACGAGAGGTTCACCAGTGGTGGCGTCATGCACATCATACCCGTAGGAACCCTCCTCGTGTGGCATCATGACTTCGAGGCCCTCGCGGTCTGGGCATAGGTCCGCCAAATGGATGGCGTCTCCATGTCCTTTGCCTGTTGAGCAGAGCAGTGCGCCGTCAGGGCCGATGGTTGCGCCGCCTGTCACAATCTCGTCAAGGCCGTCGTTGTTCACGTCGCCCACCGAAATGCCGTGCACGCCCTGCCCATAGCTTGACGTGCCGCTGCCGGATAGGGTGGTCGCCCCGTTGGCATCCACCACACTCCAACTGCCGCTCACACCCTTGTGCAGCCAGCGGGTTTTTAGATCTGTGCCGTCCCAGTCAACAGCCCAGATGTAGCAGTTCTTGTAATATCCGCGCTCAAAGATGGCGGATGGCAGTTTGTCCGTCCTGTCAAGATAGGCCACGCAGGCGTTATATCGCTCCGAGCGGTTGCATTTGCTGTCTCCCCAAAAACTGTTTGCGTCTGTGGCGGTTGTGGGAAAGTCGATGCCCGAGCGGCTTGGCGAGTACCATACGGTGCGCAGTGCGGCGCCCGTTTTGCAGTCAAACACGGTCAGGAACTCCTCGCCGCCATTCACGCGGCCTTTGCTGTTGACGTATGTCTTGCTGTTGTCGGTCGCCTGTATCGCCTCATCGCCTGCTGCCGACACATATGCGCCCTTGCCGTCTTTTGAGCCAGCCGCCGTCTTGCACACGAGTTCGGCACGCCCGTCGCCATCAAGGTCATAGACAACGAATTGCATGTCGTGATTGCCAGAGCGGACGTTAAGCCCCAGATTGATATCCTGACTCCACAGCGGAGTGCCGTCCATCTCATACGCCGAGAGGATTATGGGTGACGAGTATCCGTCCTTGCCGCTGTCTCGCGCATTGTCCGGCAGCCATTTGAGCACCAGCTCATACTCGCCGTCACCATCCAAGTCGCCCACGCTCATGTCGTCCGGGCGATAACGGCCTGTGGTGTTGCCGCTCTTGATGGCCGATGGGCGTTTGACGTCGAAACTGGTGTAGATGCTTGACCATGCGGTGACTACGCTCTCCTCGCCGTCTGAGGAGACTATCTTATATGTGTCACCCGCCTTGCCTCCATTGTCCAAAAAGTTGGTCTTGCCGCTCACTCCTGTGGCAATCTTGTCGCCATTGCGATAGACATCGAATGTGAGTGAGGTGGCGTCGGCCGTCAATGCTCGCCATGATACTAATACGCCCTGACTGCTCAAGACTGCCACTGGGGCGCGCCCCAACTTCTCGCTGGTCTGCTGTGCCGATGCTGGCATGGCGGCCGCAATGAGAGATGCTGCGCAAGTCGCAGTCGTGATAAATCTACTAAGGTTCATTCTTATGGTATATTTACCGCAAATGTATTAATATTTGCAAAAAAAAAGCAAAGCAGATAAAGCCAAGTGTGGCGACGCTAAACAACTGTATAAGTCATTAAGCGTCGCCACACTTGGCCTTATAGACTTTCTTTAAGTCTTTTGGTAGACTTTATTGCTTTAGCTTCACTATGATTTGACCGGAAGATGTCCCCGTTACCGTCACTTGCGACCCGCACTCAATGAACTTGCCGTCTGATATGGCGTCATAGACCTGTCCGCCTATACTGACTTTTCCGCCCGGCCTGAGGTCGGTGGTCGCCTCGCCGTCGCTGCCTATGAGGTTGTCTATCACATCTTTCTCAACGCCGACGTAGCCCTTGTCCGTCTCTTGTGAAGTCTCAAGTGTCAGTTTTGCCAATGTGCTGTTCTGACGAGCCTTGAAAACTTTGCGACCCAAGAAAACGCACAACGCCACCGATAGGATAAGCGACAGGATGACCACCCACAGCGAGATGGATATCTGGCTTGTCGGGACCCTATCAAACGACAGGCCGTCATTGCCCACGAGGCTCAGTGTCAGTCCCGCCACAGTGCACACTATGCCCGCTATGCCGCATATGCCGAAGCCCGGTATTACGAAAATCTCGGCTGCCAACAGCCCCACGCCCACTAAGAAGAGCAAAATCTCCCAGTTGGCTGCCAACCCGTCTATATATAGTGGTGCGAAGTACAGCACTGCGGCGCCAATGGACACGAGCAGGGCGAAGCCGACACCTGGTGTCTGCAACTCAAAATAGAGTCCACCTATAATAAGGAGTATCAATATGCCGCGGAGGCCGGTGGAGAGCAGCCCACCCTTGATGTCGTCAAAAGCCGATGGCTCATAGCGGTCCACAATCGCGCCCGGGGCCACGTGGGCAATCACTTCATCGAGTGTGCGCATCTGCCCCTCGCAGTAGTTGAGCTTGATGGCCTCGCGGGTGGTGAGGGTCAACACGTGGGTTGAGTCAATCACGCCATCTATGTACACCGACTCGTCCACCATGGCCTCAGCAATCCGCGGGTCGCGCAGGAAGAGGCGTGTGCTGTCAGTCCCGTCACGCCAAGGGTGGGCCTCGGCGGTCGAGCGCATGATGGCGCGCATGTAACTCTGATATTTGTCTGGCATCTTAGACCCGTCACTGCCGCTAACCACGGTGCATGCCCCAATGCTTGCGCCAGGGCTCATGAAGATGGAGTCGCAGGCCGTGGCAATCAACGCCCCAGCCGAAGCCGCGTTGACGTCAATGAAGGCGTAGACCGGCTTGGGGAACGCTAATATGGCCGAGCGTATGGAGTCGGCAAAGGTCACCTCGCCGCCATATGTGTTCATGTTCACTATCACTTGGTCGGCCTCTTTCTCGCGGGCCATGCGCAACGCCTCTGACGTGTGGACCCACGCCGTGCTGGCTATCTCCTCTTTGATGTCGAACACGAGGATGCGCTTCTGCGCCGTGGCGGGCGTGACGCCCATTATGATTGATGCCGCCGTGGCTATCGCCGCAAGGGCTGTTCTGAAGATGTGCATGGGAATGGCGTGATTGGTGTTTATGTGGAAACCTTTTCTGAATGTCTTTATAACACAAATATACAAAAATCACTCTTTCCGCCCTCTTTTGACTGCTTATCTACCACTCTTTGTCAGTTCTTTCTTACGTGTTGTTCGTAATTTAACGTGGGGCGTGTTTTTTATTGCACCATGGCGGTACAACTTATTAATACTTTTTCTACCTTTGCTCTTGTCAAAAATGAAAATGAAATGCAGACAATGCGATTTTACTTCGGCTTCTATTTTTACTTCTTTGCAGACAGCAGGGGAGCAGGTGGTTGCCGCATCTAAGCGCAAAGGTCCGAAACTAAGATAAAATGAGGCCCACCTGAGTTTTTCAGGCGGGCCTCAAGTTTTTTTACCCATACACAACACCCGAAAGTGGAAGCTAACGAAAGCAGCAAGAGTGTCATTGACATGGCCGAGGCTAACGAGGAGACTTTGAAGTCTGACAAGGTGCACCGCCCCAAGAGGCGCGTGGCCATTCAGGGCGTCAGCGGCGCCAATCACGAGATCGCCGCACGAGAGTTTTTCCGCGACTTTGATGTCGAGGTCGTGCCTTGCCTCACTTTCGAGGAGCTTTTCAGCCGCGTTCGCGAAGAGGAGGACCTCTATGGCATCTGCGCTATCGAGAACACGCTGGTCGGCTCCATCCAGTCCAACTACACGCTTCTCAAAGACTCTGGTCTTGAGGTTCTCGGCGAGTATAAGCTCCGCATCAAGCACAACCTCATGGCACTCCCTGGTGTCAAGATGGAGGACATTCGCGAGGTGCACAGCCACCCGATGGCTCTCGCGCAGTGCAAGGCGTTTTTCAATGACTATCCTAACATCCGTCTCATTGAGAGTGAGGATACAGCCCTCTCCGCCAAGGATGTCTGCGACAAGGGTCTCAAGGATGTTGCAGCCATAGCCCCGGCCATCGCTGCCGAAATCTACGGCCTCAACATTCTCAAGAGCGGTATTGAGACTAATAAGAAGAATTTCACACGTTTCTTGGTTGTCAACGAGTCAGGCGTTTTTGACCGCGACGAACTCTTAGCTCAGAACAGGATTAACCGCGCCTCGGTGGTCTTCTCCATCGCTCAGGCGGGCGAGGCGGGCAGCCTATCTAAGGTTCTCACAGTCCTGGCTTTCTATGGCATCAACCTCACCAAGATTCAGTCTAACCCCGTGGTTGGTCACGAGTGGGAGTATATCTTCTATGTCGACCTCTCTTTCAACAACTATACTCGCTACGTCCAGGCAATTGCCGCCGTGCGTCCGCTCTGCGCGTCGCTCCGCATCCTTGGCGAGTATGAGACTGGCCGACAGAGTCTCGCCGATTAACAAGCTCGGCTTAATTAATGATTTACACACAAGAACAGCATAAGTCAACCATCATGATTATTTCTCCAGCCAACCGCGCCGCTAAGGTCGAGGAGTATTACTTCTCGCGAAACAACCGCCGTCTCGATGCCATGCGCAAGAGCGGTGTGGACGTCATCAACCTCGGCATTGGAAGCCCGGACATGCCACCGGCAAACAACGTCGTCAAGACTTTGGCCGACTCGGCCGCACAGCCCAATGTCCATGGCTATCAGCCCTACACGGGCATCCCGCAGCTTCGTCAGGGCTACGCCGAGTGGTACGCCAAGTGGTATGGCGTGACGCTGGACCCCGATCATGAGGTTCTCCCACTCATCGGCTCAAAGGAGGGCATCATGCACATCATGATGGCTTTCATCAACGAGGGCGACGGTGTCCTGGTGCCAGACCCTGGCTACCCGACCTACTCGTCTGTCGCCAAGCTTGTCGGTGCGCGCACTGTCACTTACAAGCTCTATGAGCACCTCGGTTGGCAACCCGACTTTGATGAGTTGGAGAAGACTGACCTCTCGGGCGTGAAAATCATGTGGACCAACTACTCCAACATGCCCACAGGCGCGCCAGCCACAATGGAACTTTACCAGAAGCTGGTCGACTTCGGCCGTCGTCATGGCATCCTCATCTGCAATGACAACCCTTACAGCTTCATTCTCAACGAGCACCCCATCTCGATACTCTCTGTCCCTGGCGCCAAGGATGTCTGCATCGAGCTCAACTCGATGAGCAAGGCGCACAACATGGCAGGATGGCGTTTCGGCATGGCTGCGTCAAACAAGGAGGTCATTGAGACCGTACTGCGAGTCAAGAGTAATATGGACAGCGGTGTCTTCCGCCCCATGCAGCTTGCCGCCGTCGAGGCCCTTAAACTTGATAAGGAGTGGTTCTCGGAGCTCAACAAGGAGTACCGCGAGCGCCAGAAATACGCTTTCGCCATCATGGACGCGCTCAAGTGCAAATATAACCCCGAGCAGGGCGGTCTCTTTGTCTGGGCAAAGGTCGAGGACAAGTGGCCATCGGCCGAGGCGCAGAGCGATGACATCTTGCATCAGACGGGTGTCTTCATCACGCCAGGTTTCATCTTCGGCAGCCAAGGCGAGCGTTTCCTCCGCATCTCACTGTGTGCTAAGATTCCTGTCTTTGAGGAGGCTCTCAAGCGCATCAAGGCGATGAAGTAGGAGAATAGAAATATTGAAAAACAGCTAAATCAAGGATGGCGCAGCCATCAATCCAAGAAAAAAATAAACACCAGATAATACAATGGAAGCACAACTCGAACTCGAGTCCATCCTCCTCCCGGGCGTGGACGGCAAACGACCCCTCGTTATAGCTGGACCTTGCAGCGCCGAGACTGAGGAGCAAGTAATGAACACGGCACGCGAACTCGCCGCCAACGGCATCAAGATTTTCCGCGCCGGCATCTGGAAACCACGCACACGCCCAGGCTCTTTCGAGGGCGTAGGCTCCATCGGTCTGCCTTGGCTCCAGAGGGTCAAGAAAGAGACCGGAATGTACACCGCCGTCGAGGTCGCCACGGCGCAGCACGTCTACGAGGCCATCAAGTATGGCATCGACATGGTATGGGTGGGCGCACGCACCACTGCCAACCCCTTCGCCGTCCAGGAGGTGGCCGATGCTCTCCGCGGAACTGACATGCCCGTTCTTGTCAAGAACCCCGTCAACCCGGACCTTGAGCTCTGGATTGGCGCCCTTGAGCGCCTCAACCGCGCCGGCATCAAGAAACTCGGCGTCATCCACCGCGGCTTCTCTGTATATCAGAAGATTAAGTACCGCAACGACCCTCAGTGGCAAATTGCCATCGAGCTTCACCGCCGTCTGCCCAACCTGCCTATCATCAATGACCCAAGCCACATCTCTGGCGACTCCAACCTCATTCTTGAGGTCAGCCAGCAGGCCATGGACCTCAATTTCGACGGTCTCATCATCGAGAGCCACGAGTGCCCAGCTCAGGCTTGGTCTGATGCCAAGCAGCAGGTTACGCCCGCGCATCTCAAGATGATTCTCTCCGACCTCGTCATCCGCGACGCTAAGATTGGCGACAAGCCGCGCACGGAGATTGATGAGCTCCGCCAAAAGATTGACCTCCTCGACAAGCAGGTGGTCGAGATTATGGCCAAGCGCATGAGCATCTCAGAGCAGATTGCCAAGTATAAGTATGAGAACGGTATCACTGTGCTCCAGAGCCGACGCTATGACGAGATTCTTCAGAGCCGCCGTAAGGTGGCTGAGGAGAACGGGCTCAACCCCGATTTCGTCGTCAAGCTCTATGAGGCCATCCATGAGGAGAGCGTCAACCGCCAGACCCTCACCATGCAGAAGCTCCAAAAGGAGGACAAGAAGTAAGCCGGTTGACAGATTATCAAGACTGATATCATGCGCATTTGCATTGTCGGGGCCGGCAAGATGGGGTCTTTCCTCGCCGACACCATGTGTCTCCTCCACGAGGTGGCAATCTTTGATGTCGATGTACATAAGCTCCAGTATGTCTTCAACACTCGGCGACTGACAACCTATGACGAGATTCGCGATTTCAACCCCGAACTTCTCATCAACGCTGTCACGCTCAAGTACACACTCAAGACGTTTGAGGAGATTCTGCCTTATGTCTCAGAGCGTTGCATGCTCTCAGACATAGCTTCGGTCAAGACCGGCCTTCTCGATTTCTACAAACGCAGTGGCAGACCTTTCGTCTCCACCCACCCCATGTTCGGCCCCACTTTCGCCAATCTGCGCGAGTTGAGCCAGAACCATGCCGTCATCATCACCGAGGGCGACCACCTCGGACGCGTCTTTTTCAAGGACCTCTACGGCTCGCTCGGTCTCCAGCTTCATGAGTACTCTTTTGAGGAGCATGACGAGATGATGACCTACTCGCTCTCCATTCCTTTCGTCTCGACCATGGTGTTCGCCGCCAGCATGAAGAAGACTGACGCTCCAGGCACCACTTTTGCCAAGCATTTGGCCATTGCCAAGGGTGTCCTCTCTGAGGATGATTATCTCGTATCCGAGATTCTCTTCAGCCCCTACACGCCCGAGAAGGTCGAGAACGTCATAACCCAAATGGAGGACTTGCTTGAGATTATCAAACGCCGCGACTCGGCCGAGATGAGCAAATATCTCAACCGGCTCCGCGAGAACATCAAGCAATAGGCGTCGCTCTCACTTTAGTCGTAATAAGCTATAAACGCTCGGTGGGCGCTGCTCTGAAATGTCGGAGCGGCGCCCGCCTTTTTTTTGGGGGGGAGACTTTGGGTGAGTAAATCTCGGCGCAAATGCCCCCACTCTCATACACAGGCTCGAATAGAAAGTAGACTATGGGGCGGAAGTAGCTCCGCAAGCGTGGATCTCAATCAGTTAAACAATCATAGACAAAAATAGCCGGCTCGTGATGAGTCGGCTATCTACATGTTTAGACGTAGCTTACTTGTTTTCTTTGTTTATCAGATTGACCACAACTTTCACCATCACGTCTTTCTCTTCCGTGCGACTTTCGGCTATCATCAGCGTGAGGGCCACGAGGGTGTTGTCTGCAATGCGCTTATGACCGTCCTCTCCATAGAGGATGCCGTTCTTCTCCATAAACCAAAGGAAGAGCATGGCGGCGATGCGCTTATTGCCGTCGCTGAAGGAGTGGTTCTTCACCACGAGGTAGAGCAGCATTGCTGCCTTTTCCTCCACAGAGGGATAGAGATCTTCGCCACCGAATGTCTGGTATATCTGTCCGATGCTGCTCTTGAAGGAATCGTCTTTTTCGTTGGCAAACCACTGGCTACTGCCGAACTTTTCTTTCAGAGCGTTGATGGCCTCCATGGCATTCTCGTAGGTGGCATGGAATGGCTCTTCGCTGGTTGTATAGCTGATTCCAAGTGATTGATAGTCGTAGCGGTCGAGTGTGTCAAGGGCATACACGTAGTCACTGATGACGCAGAACAAGCCCTCATATTCTCCCGTAGTCACCTTTTGCTGCAAGGCAATGGCGCGCGACATGAGGTTTACCACGCTCTTCAAGTCATCGTAGTGGTCAAGGCGTTTCTGATTAACGACGTAACCTTTGATGAGGTATTGTTTGAGTATGCTTGTAGCCCATTTCCTGAATGATGTAGCATTCTTGCTGTTCACTCGGTAGCCAACAGATATGACCATGTCGAGATTGTAGAAAGGTATGTCACGAACAATCTTTCTGCTGCCCTCCCATCGAACTTGTGCATTTTTTGCACAGGTTGAGGCTTCTTCCAATTCCTGGGTGGCGTAAATGTTCTTGATGTGGCGAACAACAGATGTTCTGTCAACGCCGAACAACTCCGCCATCTGGCTCTGTGTGAGCCAGACGGTATCGTTCTCAAGTTTCACGCTCAACTCAATGCTGCCGTCTGCCGAGCGGTATATTTCTATTTGGTTCTTTCCCATGGGCGGTTGCTTTTATCATTTTTATTTGCAATGCCTTGTAATAGACTACAGGCTGTGTCTCACAGTCTCCCCCCCATCCATTCCATAAACTCCTCGAAGTCGCCGGCGTTCTCGCTCAGCCAAGTGAGGACCTCGGTCTTGTACAGAGGCTCGAATAGGAAGTAGACCATGGGGCGGACGTAGCCGCGGGCGTGTATCTCAATCAGGAAGTCGGCATACTCCACTTGCCAGAAGTCCAGGTTGTCCTCGCCCGTGTCGCGCATCAAGCTCAGCAATGAGTCTGTGCGCTCGGCTATGGCTGCTATCATGGCTGCGTGGTCGTCTCCACTTGCGGGGATTGCGGCTATGATGGCGTCAATCTGTGGCTCCATCTCCTCGCTATATTTATCCTCGGCCATGCGCTTGCCAAACAGGTCAATGCCCAATCCGCCCCGACGCCAAAGTCTTAGCAGTCGCTGTGCGGCCTCTTTGCGACCCTCGTCAGACGCCGAGAGCATGTAACGGTAGAGCGGGAGGAGTGACTGATACCTGTGGCCGCGTGCCTGTTCAATCTCGCTCATCAGCTTGTGCGCCGGCGTCAATTGCCTGTCGGCCCTTATAGCCCTTTGACATAACTCGGCAGCTTGGGTCTGGTGTCCAATGGTGTGGAGGTGCGAGGCGAAGTAATACATCCCCTCTGCGTGGTTGTGGCGTGCCAACCTGCGATACATTCGCCGGGCGGCTGGGATAAAACCTTGCCTCTCGCGACATCGGGCCTCAATCAGCAGTGCGTCATCTTTCAGGCTGAAGTCTTTCTCTTTGCCCATGGCCTTGGCCTCGCTCAACGCCCTCACCACATTGCCCATCTCCAGAAAAGCCGCGGCGCGCTCTACCCGTGCCCTCTCTGTCGGGATTTTGCTGTAAACGTTTATCGCTTCTGAGAAATTACCCATGTCGGCATAACCGCGCGCCACGTTCATCAGGCTATCCTCTTGTGCCAACGAGCCTCCGCTCACAGGGCCGCCTTGTGCCATGGCGATTGTTGCCGCAGCTGAGGCTAATATTGTCATTACATGTCTTTTCATGTATCTCTTTATGATGTGTTTAGGTGAATATCTTTTGTGTGTCTCGTCTCTTGTCTTACCAAATATCATGCCTTATCTCCTTTGGCTCGTGAAAGGCTCACCATGATGACGCCTCCAAAAACCAATGCGACAGACATACCCTTCACCCAACCGAATGTGGCCAAGCCGAGGGCTATGGACGCTATGGCGGACACCACTGGCTGCGTGTAGTTATATGAGCTGATGACGGTGGGGCGCAAGAGGCGTTGGCCAATGGGTATGAGCAAAAAGGTCATGAAGGTACCGATGAAGACGACATAGGCCACCTCGCCCCACACGGCCGACGGGACTGAAGCGAAGTCAATCTCTGCAACGCTCGGCCCCGAGAATGGTAGTGTGACGACTGAGGCCGACAGGAACATCCATTTCATCAATGTGGCTGGTTTATATTTGCCCATGACGCGCTTGCAAAGGACGAGGTAGAGGGCGAAACTCAGCTGAGCCCCGAGGCACATGGCGTCGCCAAGGGCGTGACCCGCGTCAAAGGTCAGTCCGTCTCCATTGCTCATGACGAGAAGTATGGCGCCCGCAGTGCCAACTGCCACGCCGCCGGCTTTGAGACCTGTGATTGGCTCGCCGAGTATTGCTGCGGAGAGCAGCATGGTGATGATGGGCAGCATGGTTGTGACGACCGACGCGTCAACGGGTGATGTGAAAGCTATGCCGCAGATGAACAAGTTCTGATTGAACGCCACGCTCAGCAGTCCGCCCAGCAAGATGAGCGGCATGTCCGCCTTGTCGACCTTCTCTCGACCCACTATGGCGGACAGAATCCAGAAGCACAATGTGGCTCCCACCATCCTGAACGCCGGCAAGACCACCGGGCTGATTCCCACCGAGGCAAAGTAATTGAGAGCCTCTTTGCTGACTGGGGCCATCAGCCCCCACATGATGTTGGCTGTCAATGCCGCCATATGACCAGGCAACGCTCGCCTTGTCTTCTCTTCCATCCTTTTGTTTCTGTTGTCTGGAGGCCTGCCTTTTCAGGCCTCCTCTTTTATCTTGGCTAAGTTACCAATTATTGTGCAAGCGGAGTGATTTAGCTTTCCTAATAAATGTCAGAGAGTGTGGTGCCGGGGTGTGCTGTCGATTTTTCCGACAAGAGTTCATCGTGCTTCCGTTCCGTTAGTTTTTTCTATTTCCATGTCCGGCCACCCTGCGCATCATCGTCGGCGAAGTCGCCTCCGTACACGTCATCCATTGTCAAGTCATCCATTTTTATTCTCCTCCTATGTATAGTTTCTCTACGCAAAGGAAAATAATGCTCACAACTTATACAATACTGTAAATATTTTTATAGCACTTAAAATTTTTATGCACAATTTCCCAGCTATTGAATGGCTCACCTCATAGTTGCGCGTCAATCATACCTTGATTAACTTTGAGAAAGTTTTTTTTAATACTTTCTAATGCTTTATGATAGCCATGGCAATTGAGAAAAAGGCAGGCGAGGCGTATAATGAGAGGCAGAATATTCGCAAGAGCCTCAACCCGCGGCAGCTGATGGCTTACGACTACCTGAAGTCAGGCGCTGTCGTATCCGTAACCGCAAAAGAGATAGCCTCTAAATGCGGCGTAAGCATTCCAACGGCTACTAAAGACCTTAATCACATGGTAGGCTTGGGGTTAATCGAAAAGGTGAAAACGTTCGGCATGGGATATGTTTATATCCTCCATGACGAATAAAAAAAACTTCTCCCGCCTGTTATCGCAACAGACGGGAGGTATTTATTCCTATGAAAAAGACTTCTTTTTTTAGAAGTATATGTCGTAGTCCGCGCTGCCAAGGTCATCGGCTCGGCGCATCTTCAAGCCGTTGCGAGAGCGGATGGTGTTGGGGGTGCGGAGGTGGCCGCCGCGGGCGTACCGGTTCTGGCTTATCGCCGCTTTTGCTCGGTCTGATAGGCGAAGGTCGTTAGCGGCGCTCTGTCGCATATAGTCGTCGTACGAGATGCCAGTAGCGCGACCTTGCAAATTATCGGGGTCGAGTGGGTCGTAAAATTTAGGTGCGTACGTGGCGCGGCTGTCATCAAATGTGTAATATTTTGAAGCTAAATCTTCCGCATCACGAGTTGCGTTGAAGAAACGAGCTGCATCGTTTGTCCTTAAAACAAGTCTATCATCCTCAGGGACCTCGGACGGGTTAAAATAACCAATCATAGAATTTAGCGCATCCTGACCATAGCTTGACATTTTACCTAATGCCAAGCGAAAAGCAGTTGATAAGTCTCCCCCAGCTTGGCCAAGAGCCGCTGATAATATTTGGGCATCTCTCTGTTTTTTTAAGATTGAACTTTCTCCAGCTTGACTTGCCATATCATAGTATGAATTAGCCCAGCTATTGTGACGAAGATATGACGTCCAATCATTAAATGCGGATAGCATATTCCGTTTCGAGGCTATTTGCCCAGCCAATTTCTTAGGGAAGGCGTTGTTTAATCGGTCTGCTATCATGGGTGCTAAACCAAGGTCGGTTCTTTCTGCCCCCCAGACTCTTTTGCTGTGCGAAGGCGCAGAATCCTCATAAGTATAATAGGAAGCATTAGCATCAGCATTGCTCAAATCTCTTCTTACCGGCACACCCTCTCGGCCTTTACCATTAATTCCGTCATCCATATACAGCTGTCCTGCGTCTGGCGAGGCATAGAAAACGGCAGGCAGGGAATAATTCCTTACTTTCAAGTCAGAACTGTTTATGTTACCCGGCTCTGCGAAAACTTTACGCTGATAAGTTGGTCTGAGGAAGTTATTAAATTCTTGCTCCATCTGATAAGCGTCGTCATACGCTTGCTGTCGTGTCAAAGGCATATGAGTAACTGGCACATTGGTAGTCTTGTACATTTCATCTTCCTCAGCTTTCCTAAGGTCGGCGTACCTGTTTGCTCTTGCTGTTTGCTCATCAGATAGCGGCTTCCATTTCCGAACTCGGTCGAACATTCCTGTGTAGTCAGGATTTATCGGTCTTGTATACGCATTTTTGTAATTCAATTTTCCCATAGCGTGTT